>NZ_JAUYSS010000068.1 GCF_030695525.1 Daejeonella sp.
AGCTAAAGCTGGAGCCTATTGAACGATCGTACGAGTGCGGTGTCTTACACTGTACAATAGCGGTTTACTGTTGTACTTAAAAATCAATTTTGGTAATCGCTGGAAACTCTACGGACAGTAAGGAACAATCCGTAGAGACGCTGCGCTTAACTCTACGGACAGTAAGGTAATCGCTGGAAACTCTACGGACAGTAAGGACGCTGCGCTTAACTCGGACAGTAAGCATGCGCCCGCATTCAGGACTTAAGAAGCACAATCAGAAAATCACTCAATCTAAAATAGGCCGGCAATTCCAGATCAAACTCTTTAAAAGAGTTTCCGCATAGTGGCATGCTTTTTACCAAGTGTAGCACCGGTAGCTTCATGAAGGGAGAGCATTTTATCATTAAAATCACCCACCCAGGATAATTCCAGTTCCACATACTGATTCATCGGAATCACATATTCTTTCAGTTTGATGAATAAGGCCGATTCCAGTCCGTGTTTCTGATACGCTTTCTTCGTACCCATCACCACTGCCCGCATCCGGTTTACCCCTTTCCAGCGATAATAAACGAATTTTAATTTTTCGATCAAACCGAGCTTGCCATTAAAGCTTTTGATCATTTGATTGGCATCCGGAAGAATCACTATAACTGATGCCGGTTCATTATTGATATAGGCAAACCAGATCAGCTTCTCGTCCATCACCGTTTTCATTTTATTGAAACTTTCCAAAATACCTTTGGTTTGAAGCGGAACAAAGTTTTCAAAATCCTGCCAGGCATCATTGTATATTTCAGCAAAATCCTTTGCAAAATCTTCCAGTTTCTTTATTTCAAGATGTTTGAAGGTATAACCCGGTTTATTGGCCACCCATTCGGCAATCTTTGTAAAGCGCTCCGGAAATGGTTTCATCACCTGCAGGTGATTGGTAATCTGCTCATAAAGGGTTTGGAAACCATAGGCTTCGAAGAGATTTTTATAATAGGGATGATGGTAATTCATTCCATAAGAAGGGGTGGTATAACCTTCGATCAGGAGTCCCCAGAAACTGTCATTTTCGCCAAAATTGATTGGGCCATCCATGGCCTTCATGCCCTTTTTTGTCAGCCATTTTTCGGCGGTGCTGAACAGCAGGGTGGCTGCTTCTGCATCATTGATACATTCAAAAAAGCCAATTCCTCCGGTAGGCTGTTCGGGTTGATAAGCCTTCTTCTCATTGACAAAGGCGGCTATTCTTCCTATCAGTTTTCCCTGATCTGATTTCAATACCCATCGGGTACAAACACCATAATTATGCAGGTCGTTCTTTGCAGGATCAAAAACAGCTTCAATATCTTTATCGAGCGGGCATACCCAGTAGGGATCATTCCTGTAAATTTCGCGCGCCACATCCAAAAATTCGCGGGCTGTATTCTTATCTTTAACTTCTGTTAAAACCATTGGGTAAAGGGGATAAAATAAAAAAAGCATTCAGAGAACTGAATGCCTGAATATTAGGGCTGTAACTCCTTAAAAATCATCTTCATCATCATCGTCGTCGAAAACATCAAATGCCGGAAGATCATCGTCTATCGGTAGATCAAATTCATCTTCATCATCAAGAATGGGACGAACCGGTACAATCGGATCAGACAGATGGGTCTTTTTCTTATCGGGACTTTTCTTTGGTCCCCCGCTTTTGGTTACTTTCTTTGGCGACTTCATTGGTGCAAATTACACGTTTTAAGTTTTAATATTATGTTCTTATAAATTTAACAAGATTTTGAAATTCCAAACCTCTTTTTTAATTTTTATTTCTGAGGCCATTTTTACTCAGTCTGATCCCCGATTACATTGCTTTCCGGAACCAGGTCAGTAAGCTGAGGCAGATCCTTGGTTGAATTAATTCCAAAATAATCCATAAAAAGGCCACTGGTAGCATAAAGCAGTGGTTTTCCAACCGTTTCCGACTTCCCTGCGATACTGATCAGCTCTTTTTCAAGCAATTTTTGTACGGTATAATCACAATTTACCCCCCTGATCTGCTCGATCTCCAGCTTGGTAACCGGCTGTTTATACGCGATGATCGAGAGCGTTTCTAATGCCGCCTGACTCAGTTTCTTCCTCGAACGCTGAATCTGCAGCTGATTGATCACCGGATAAAACTCCTTCCGGGTCAGAAACTGAAAACCTCCATTCAATTGAACCAGCTCTATTGCCAGATTCAAATCCAGGTATTTCTGCCTGATCTTTTCTATCAATTCCTCAATTGCTTTCAGCGAGAATTGCTCCTCACTCAACTCTGCCAAAACCTGCTGTATTTCCTCTGCAGAAATACTCTTTTCGGAAGCAAAAATCAGGGCTTCGATGAAAGGTTCAGGCGCTGTAAAACTCATGGACAAACATAACATATTGCCATCCAAACGAAAAAAAAATCTTCAAAAAAATGTTGTTTTTCTTATTGAGAGCCTGCTTTTTTCAAATTCTCAAAAATAATTCAAAACCGATCCAATCCGGGCCTCGTAGGTCAAAGCAATCAACAGAACATTTTAATTTACTCTACCACATGGAAAATTTAAGACAAAAAGATGAGCAAATTATTCTGCAGGAGCAGGATATTTTATCGGCACCGCTACAGCGCCGGTCCTTCCTTCGCTATGCAGGTGCCGGAGCTGCCGGGATCGCCTTACTCGCAGCAGGTTGTAAAAAAGACGGAATGATGATCGATGATTCTGCCGGGGTAAACCTGGGAAGCGGCGATGTTGGCATTCTGAATTATGCCTATGCTTTGGAACAACTGGAAGCCGCATTCTACATCAAAGTGGCCTCCTCATTCTATTCGGGGATTACCGAAGCCGAAAGATCTTTGCTTTCGGATATCAGGGATCATGAGATCGCTCACCGCGAATTTTTCAAGAATGCCTTGGGCTCCAATGCGATTCCCGGTTTGGAAGTAGATTTCTCCATGATCAATTTCAGCAGCCGCGATAGTGTGCTGGCAACTGCCAAAGCTTTTGAAGACCTGGGTGTTTCAGCCTATAACGGAGCAGGGGTTTTGATCAAAGACGCAAACTACCTGACCCTAGCCGGTAAGATCGTTTCTGTGGAAGCCCGTCATGCGGCATTGATCCGCGATTTGATCAGTAATGGAACTTTTGCCAATGCTGAAGTGATTGACAACAACGGACTCGATAAATCCCGCTTGCCAATGGAAGTGCTGGGTATTGCCGCACCTTTCATCAAAACAAAAATCAACGCAAACGATCTACCTAAATCTTAATCCCAACAGCTATGAATATCCTGAACATATTAGAAGAAATTGAAAAAACAGATGCCGAAGTATATGAGCGCATCAGTCCGAGAAGAAAAGCCATGGCCCAATTTTACGGCTTTGGAAAGAAAGTAGCCCTGGCATCTATTCCATTGGCACTCGGTACCATGTTTAAAAAGGCCTATGCGCAAACTGCGAGTACAGAAGTTGAAGCCGTATTGCAGTTTGCCCTGACCCTGGAATACCTGGAAGCTGAATTTTATACCAAAGGAGTTGCCGCCACCGGACTCGTTCCTGCAGGAGCAGCATTGGGAGCCATTACTACAATCCGTGATCATGAAAACCAGCATGTGGCTTTCCTGAAAACAGCACTGATGTCTCTGGGTAAAACACCCGTTTCAAAGCCGACCTTTGATTTCTCGGCAGGAAACGGATCAAATACAGGCCCATTTGCAAATGTATTTTCAAATTACGATACCTTCCTTGCCGTAGCGCAGACCTTTGAGGATACCGGCGTGCGGGCCTATAAAGGACAAGCTCCGGCATTAATAGGCAGCGGAGGCGTTTTGACCGCCGCATTGAATATCCATTCGGTAGAAGCCAGGCATGCAGCACATATCCGGCAGATGCGCAAGGCACGCGGGGCGAATGTAAAACCCTGGATTACCGGACAGGATACAGGCATTGGCGCAATCGTGCAGGCATCCTATGCCGGCGAAGAACTGGAAAGCCAGGCCGGAATAAAAATTACCGGTATCAACGGGCAGATGATTTCTGTCGCTGCAGCCACCGAAGCATTTGATGAACCATTGACCAAGGCGCAGATCCTGGCCATTGTTGATCCCTTTATCGTTTAGTGTTTGTTTTAGGTTTGTTGGAAAAGAGAGTCGGGGGGCTCTCTTTTTTTGTTATATGGGAATGCTGATGTTGACTTCGGTGCCGGATTCGCCGGTTTGGGTTTGGGTGATGTGGATGGAAGTTTTGTTGATTTTGTTGAGGAGATGGACGCGTTCGTGGATTAGTTCAAGGCCACGGCTTGTATGCTGACCATGTGTTCTGTTATTAATTGAATTGGAAATTCCTATGCCATTGTCAGTAATTTTGATAAAAAGAAGATTGTCATTGCATGAAAAATCAATTTGGATAAAGCCACCTTCTTCCTTTGGTAACAAACCGTGCCAAACTGCATTTTCAATGAATGGCTGTATTAACATAGATGGAATTATTATTTCTTCAGTCTCAATTTTCTTGTCAATATTAATTGAATATTTCATTTTCTCGGCAAATCTGATTTTCTCTAAAGAAAGGTAAAGGCTTAAATATTGAATTTCTTCAAATAGGGTCAAGGTGCTTTTTAAACATATTTCAAGATGTTTTCTCATTAATCGGGCAAAACCTGTAAGAATCTGATTTGCAGATTTTGATTCATTTATGCCAATAAAATATTGGATGGTGTTAATTACGTTAAAAACAAAATGGGGATTCATCATAGCCTGCAGGGCTTTTTGCTCAAGAGTGACTATGGTATTCTGAAATTTTATTTCTCTTTTTCGTTTCTTTTTTTGAGATAAAATATAAATTATTATCACAATTAAGGTAGCCAATAAAACAATTGTGATGATAGTGGTGATCAACCACCAATATTGCGTTTCTTTATATTTTTGTTTGGCTATAATGAGTTCATTTTTTTGTATTTTTTGTAATTGGAGGTAGTGTGAAGATGTTTTGCCGATATTATCTGAAAGGTTTTTAGAAAGTTGAATGCTATCATGATGTTGTACTTCTTTTAAGTATTTTAAAGCGATTGGGTAATTTTTTCTTTTTTCTTCAAGTTCATATCTTTTAAACAGATAGTAATAGACAGAACTATTATCACCCATTTTTCTGGCAAAATTTATTCCTTCATTTATTGCAACTTCAGCTTTTTTATATTCATTCTGCTCTAAATAAATGGAAGCCAAGGTTAAATTCGAACCGACAATTACTTTATATAAATTATGCTTCCTGGCTTGACTAATTGCTTCAAATAATCTGTTTATCGCGGTTTCAAAATCTTTTAATTTGTAAAAGATCACACCTGAGTTTTGGAGGGATGTAATGTAATTAATGGTGTCTTTTGATTTTGAGAAAATCTCTTCACTAATTTTAAGATATTTAAGTGAATTGTTATAGTCTCCCTGTGATCTTAAAATGCTTGCAATATTTAGATGAGTGCCTGCTGTAAATTCATCAATGTTTAATTTCTTAGATATTGAAAGTGATTTTTTATAATAAAAGAGGGCTTTATTATAATTTATTTCCTTATAGAGATTGCCAAAATTATTATAGACCCTAGCTTCGTTTTTACGATCATTATTTATTTTGAAATATTTTAGCGCTTCTATATAGCATTTTACAGCCTGTTCGGTGTCACTTAAATAATAAAATCCTACACCTTTAATTCTATTTGCTTCAGCTATCCCAGAGAAATAATTAATTTTTTTTGCAAAAAACAGTGCACTGTCAGCAAGCACAACTGTTCTATAGGGATTCGTAAGTCTAGTGTTAAATGCAGCGTTATTTATTTTGTTTATATCCAAAGTGTCAATTAAATCAGGCTCTAAATTTGAAGCCAAAGAAAAATACTCTTGCAGAATCGTACGATAACTTTCTCTCAGCATTTTTGGTAAAATATTTATTGCTGTTAGAAGTAAAATGATAAAAGAGGCTTGCAGGATTAGCTTTTTTTTCAATTCTGATTTTAATATTGAAATTAAATAGTATTGAGGAGAGCCTAGATTATAAAGATGATTTAATATAAAATTTTATTTTAAATTTTACAAATAAAAAGCGGCGAAACGCCCCAATCGTTTCAACCGCTTTTGATAAAACTAATGTGTGCTAATTCACCTTGAATTTTTTATCTTTCCTAGAAAATAAGATCAAACACTATAGTTTATCTTAATTTCTAAGGTATATAATTTAGGTTTGTGTTTGTTGATTAATGTATAAGCGGTATGAATTTGTAAATAAACGGTAGTGACTATTAATTTATGAACCAGATTTGCTCAAAGATTTATTCATTGTTATAAAAAAGCTTAGCGGTTTCTAAAAAAGCTGACACTCTTCTTCTCGATACAGTATGTTCTGAAGAGTCAGACATACAGACTATTAGTCCATTCTTGTTAGAATAATTTTTAAGATGTTTAAGATTTATGATTGTTGATTTATGTATCCTGCTAAAACCACTGTTAACAAGTATTTCTTCATATTCTTTTAGGTGCTTCGAAACAACCACCCGGCCTTGATTTTCAAGATTGAA
This sequence comes from Daejeonella sp., assembly GCF_030695525.1. Classification (GTDB taxonomy): domain Bacteria; phylum Bacteroidota; class Bacteroidia; order Sphingobacteriales; family Sphingobacteriaceae; genus Daejeonella. The sequence continues at coordinate 6,537 of NZ_JAUYSS010000068.1, forward strand.
TATAGAGTAATTACTATCCGCCTCAACATATATAATGCTATTTACATTCAGGATATGAAATCCATTTAAATGAGGCAGGTTTAATTTGGTAATTTTCTGGATCTCATTGAGATTCTCTTCCAGGCTAGTAAATTGTATGGATTGGTTAGACAAAACATGTTTTTCAATATGGTTTTGGCCTCTCAAAACAATCGCTTTTTCAATCGCTTCTCGTAACTCCTCGATGTCTATAGGCTTCAATAAATAATCAACGGCACTTGCCTTTAAAGCTCTTAAAGCATATTGGTTATACGCTGTTGTGAAAATTACAGATCCAGAAATTTTATTTAAATCTGGTAATAAACTGAATCCGTCTTCATTTGGCATTGCTATATCAAGAAATACAAGATCTATTTCATTTGATTTCAACATTTTACGGGCTTCTTGTACTGATTTAGCTATTCCTCTAATCTTGACTTTAGGGCAATAGCCATCAATCATAAAGAAAAGAGATTTGCAGGAATACTCTTCATCATCTACAATTATTGCGTTTAATTGCATAATAATAGCTATATGTAATTTTTACACTAAATTACAGGTATTTGCAGTAAAGAAATGGCTAAAATGAGTAAACGGTATAAATAAATGAGTATCAATACCCAATCACCTGCTGTTCAGTCATTTCCGGTAAATCCCTGAACTCGTATTGCTGTGTTCTGAGCTGAGGTTCAAAACCTGCTTCGCGTATCGAATCCTGTATGCCCTGGGAGGTAAAGCGGTGGGGGGCACCGGCGGCAGAAACCACATTTTCTTCAATCATAATCGAACCAAAATCATTCGCTCCGGCATGGAGGCAGATCTGGGCAACTTGTTTTCCTACGGTTAACCAGCTGGCCTGGATATTTTTAACATTGGGCAGCATGATGCGGCTTAAAGCGATCGTACGGATGTATTCATCTGCGGTAACCTGGTTCGTAATCCCTCTTACTTTACGCAAAAGCGTACCATCATCCTGGAAAGGCCATGGAATAAAGGCGATGAATCCTTTTGCATCTGCCGGCTTTTCGGTCTGTACTTCACGCAGCCAGACCAGGTGCTCAAAACGCTCTTCAAGGGTTTCTACATGCCCGAACATCATCGTTGCCGAAGTGGTTAATCCCAATTGATGTGCCGCACGCATCACGTCCAGCCATTCCTGTCCCCCGCATTTACCTTTGGAGATCAGCCGGCGCACGCGGTCGTTCAGGATTTCTGCTCCGGCGCCGGGCAATGAATCCAAACCGGCTGCCATTAAGGCTTTTAATACTTCGGTATGGCTCATGCCTTCAAGTTTGGCGATATGGGCAATCTCGGGCGGACCGAGGGAATGTAATTTTAAGGTAGGATATAATTCCTTTAATTGTTTGAACAGATCAACATAGAAAGCCAAACCCAGATCGGGATGATGCCCGCCCTGTAAGAGCAATTGCTCGCCGCCATAACGGAAGGTTTCTTCGATCTTTACTTTATAGGTTTCAATATCAGTGATATAGCTTTCATCATGTCCCGGCCGGCGGAAGAAATTGCAGAATTTGCAATTGGCAATGCACACATTGGTGGTATTCACATTGCGGTCGATGATCCAGGTTACTTTGTTATGAGGGACCTGCTTTTTTCGTAGCTCATTGGCAGTGTACATCAGTTCGGATGTCGCCGCTTGTTTGAACAGGAATAATCCTTCTTCGGCAGAAAGAAATTCAAAATTCAGAGCCCGGGTAAGCAGATCGGAGGTTTGCATGTACAAAGATAGGGAGAATTAGCAAATTAGTTAATTAGCAAATTAGCAAATTGGGGAATTTGACAATTGGTAAATGATTAATGGGGGGAATTAGCAAATGAGGTAATTAGCAACCCGATAGCTATCGGGTTAGCAAATGAGCAACCCGATAGCTATCTGGTATGGGAATTTGACAATTTGTAAATGATTCCTCGGTTATCACATCCATTTCTAAGCCAAAATTTTGCTTCCGGACAGAAATTTAAAACCTATAATTGTCCCTACCGGCAGCCCGTTTTCAGCTACATTCTTACCTGCTTCTTACCTGCTTCGGGAAGACTTATTACCTGGTTCTGGATAAGTATAAATTAAACATGAATTAAAGACGAATGAAACACGGACTAAACGCGTATTTTTCTGTGTTTTGTCCGCGTTTAGTCCGCGTTTAGTCCCTGTTTAGTCTTAATTTATATGCAACCAGTCTTAGCCCTGTTTCACAGGAATTACGGGCTTGCCTTTGAGTGATTTTTGGGCAGCTTTGAGGCTCTTTTTTAAGCTTCTTTTTGAATCAGAATCTTAACTGGCATTTTATTCGAAAAATTTGCCGGAAAAACAAAGTCGCATTTTTTTCCACAGACAATTAAAACCTGAACCCATCTGTTAATAAGTCCTTTAAAACCTTGATAAATATTTTTTTGTTGGGAATGAAGAATAATTATATTTACTGACCTAAGCTATGAAAAATGACCTACAAAGAACAGTATCTGTACCTAAAGCAGAAAACAGCTGATTCCTACAACCTGTGGATTAAAGCTCAAAATCAATTGGCAAGCGATGAAGATGGCTTTTTGAATGAACAATTATGGGATAATCTTGAATTCAGTGCTTCCGACTTACAAAAATCTCAGAATGAGTTTAATAAGTTCTGCAGCATCATCCGGAAAGGTAAATTCAGTGCGCATGATATTTTGGGTGAGGAGCAGGCATGCGCTTAATCAATTGATAGTTGACACCCGATAGCTATCGGGTTGACAGTTGACAATGGAATAGTACTAATTATTAAATGACCGGGTAATAGTTTTTATTCAGGCCAGGATAACATTATTTTCATTGAAAAAGGATTAGTCTTGATTCTTTATTCCTGGTTCTTGAATCAGTTCTTTGTTGACAGTTGACAGCATTGAGTGGTCATTTTCTAATTTGCTCATTTGCTAATTTTCTAATTATCTCATTCGCGTATGATTTACCGAAGGACTTATCTCCTGATTTTACTTCTGTTCCTCATCAATAGCTCCGCGATTGCCCAAACGGCAAAGTTTAGCTGGGTAGGCGATATATGCAGCAGTATAGGCACCTATAAATTGTCGGATTATACAGCGTCTCAGATTCAGGACAGCTATCGTATTGCCATGACGCAGGATTTTAGATTAAATACTGGTAGCATACCTCCTTTTAGTCTGGAGGAACTGAACCGCGAAAGTGTAGCCGATCTTGACAGGGAGTATGAACAGAAATTGGCTGAACTAAATAAGCTGGATCTAATTAAATCAAGCTTTTGGCAGGATCTGAAAGTAAGTAATATTGATTATATGAAGCAATATTATCAATTGAAGAGAGCTACCATGCTGGCCTATACAGATCCTTCGGCTTTGAATGAAATTGCAAAGACTGATCCGGTATTACTCAAATATGCTCAGGCTTTAAATTCGGGCGGAGAACAATTAATTAATGCCTGGAGGGAGGTCAACGAAGTGAATCGATTGAAAAATGGCAATCCCGGAAGGTTAAAACAAAGGTTTGATCAGCAAAATGCTTCAGCTGAGAGATATACGTATGCCACAATAGAAGTATTAGCTTTTGGCTGGTGGAACCATGCCATCAGATCGTTCAGGTATCCCGATACTTCCCAGGCCCAGCAGAATTTTATAAAGTTATTTAAAACTGTAAAAAGTTTTGATTGCAGCCACTAGTGTAGGGAGAAGGGTTGAAGACTGAGGTATGAGGTATGAAGTCTGAGGTCTGAAGACTGATGTCTCTCCATGCTCCTTAAAAATAAATACATAATCTAAGTACGTTCATTTTTTAAAGAAAATATGGAATTTTATCCGTAAAGTGCTACCCCAAACCGTATGGATAGGTTATTCAGTAACAGAAATAGAGGATAATTTAAATGGAAGTTGTTTTACAATCAATAATCACATGCCCCAACTGCGGACACAAAAAAGAAGAAATGATGCCGACAGATGCTTGCCAGTATTTTTATGAATGTGAAAAATGCAAGAGCGTTTTAAGACCACAACCAGGCGACTGTTGTGTTTATTGCAGTTATGGAAGTGTAAAATGTCCGCCAATCCAACAAGACAAAAAATGTTGCTAGCGAAAGGCATGTGTTCATTCCCGGATTTGACAAATAGACAAATCAATTCATTGACAAATTCGATCTCATTTGCTCATTTTCCAATTTGCTAATTAGCTAACTCCTCTCCATATTTTTCCCTAAATTCGCCTCCCTAAAGCTTTCGCTCCCTTATGGTTTCTTTCGAACGTTTCACGCTTGCCAATGGCCTTAAAGTATTGGTCCATGAAGACCCTACAACCCCAATGGCTGTTGTTAATATATTGTATGATGTGGGTGCCCGCGACGAGCATCCGGACCAAACCGGTTTTGCGCATTTATTTGAGCATCTGATGTTTGGTGGCTCAGTAAATATTCCATCCTATGATGAACCCCTGCAGCGGGTAGGAGGTGAGAATAATGCCTTTACCAGTAATGATATTACGAATTATTACATCACCCTGCCCTCTGTAAATCTGGAAACGGCTTTCTGGCTCGAAAGCGACAGGATGCTGAGTCTTGCATTTTCAGAAAAAAGCCTGGAAGTGCAGCGGAATGTGGTTTGCGAGGAGTTCAAACAGCGTTATCTTAATCAGCCTTATGGCGATGTCTGGCTGAAACTGCGGCCAATGGCTTATAAGCAACACCCTTATCAGTGGGCTACTATCGGCAAATCCCTGGATCATATCGAAAATGCGAATATTGAAGATGTAAAGGCCTTTTTTGCCCGTCATTATAATCCTTCGAATGCGATTATGGTTGTTGGAGGGGATGTAAAACTTGAGGAAGTCAAACGCCTGTCTGAAAAATGGTTCGGAAATATCCCGGCAGGGGAGAAGCTTGCGCGTTTATTACCTATTGAAGATGACCAGGCCGAAGAACGTAAAGAAACTGTACAAGCTAATGTGCCCCTGAATGCGATTTATAAGGTGTTTCACATGCCATCCCGGACTGAAGCCGGCTATTATGCCGCCGATCTGATTTCGGATATTTTATCCAGAGGCAATTCATCCCGCCTGTTCCGTAATCTGCTAAAAGAACAGAAATTATTTAGTGAGATTAATGCTTACCTCACGGGTAGTCTGGATGCCGGATTGTTTGTGGTTGAAGGGAAACCTTTGCCGGGAATCAGTATGGAAACCGCCGAAGCGGCAATCTGGAAGGAACTGGAAAAAATCAGTACCGAGCTTGTCCCTGAAGCCGAACTGACCAAGGTGAAGAACAAAATGGAATCGACTATGGTATTCTCGGAAATGAGTCTACTGGATAAAGCGATGAATCTGGCTTATTTCGAATTGCTGGGAGATGCGGATCTGCTTAATTCAGAGACCCAAAAATATCTGGATATTAGTGCTGAAGAGATCAGGACACAGGCTGCACATATCTTCCGTAAGGAAAATTCATCTACTCTCTACTATTTAGCAAAATAACATGATCGACAGAGCACAAGCGCCGGCATTCGGACAGGTTGAAAATATAGAACTGATCAGGGCAAACCCTCTGGTTTTAGACAATGGATTAAAGATCTTCAGTATTGATGGCGGGGAACAGGATCTGGTTCGCATTGAGTTTATCTTTGCAAATATCGCCTACGATTCCAAAAAGCCCCTGCAGGCTTTTGCCTGCAATACCATGCTCAATGATGGGACCAGCGAGCTGAGTTCCACTGAAATTGCCGACAGGGTAGATTATTATGGTTCATTCCTTCAGACTGAATACAACAATGACCATTCAACCGTTACCCTTTACACTTTAAACAAGCATTTAGCGAATACTTTGCCTATTGTGAAGGCGATCATTTCAGATTCAGTTTTTCCGCAGGTGGAGCTGGATACTTTGGTTAGAAACCAGAAGCAGAAATTGAGTGTAAATCTGGAAAAGAATGACTTTGTGAGTCGCAAGACCTTTAATCATGTTCTTTTCGGAGATACCTTATACGGCTATGATATTAAAGCCTCTGATTATGATCAATTAGACCGGGAGCAGTTAGTTTCCTATTTTAAAGCTGCTTACCAGCCAAAGAATTGTACAGTGATTGTTTCAGGCAAAGTGAAGGATGACAGTATCAAACTGCTGGACGAGCTGTTTGGAAAGGACTGGAATAGTTCATTTGATGTAAAGGAAAATAATTTTGAATTTCAGGCCACTTCCGGGAAGGAGCATTATGTTGAGAAAGCCGATGCTTTGCAATCTGCGATTCGTATCGGACAGATCTCCATTAACCGTACCCATGCTGATTTCCCGGGTTTGCAGGTTGTCAATACGATTTTGGGTGGCTATTTCGGTTCGAGGTTGATGGCTAATATCCGTGAAGATAAAGGCTTTACCTATGGCATTGGCTCGGCCCTGGTTTCCTTAAAAAACACCGGTTATTTCTTTATTGCGTCAGAAGTGGGGGCAGATGTATGCTCAGCGGCGATGACTGAAATTGAAAAGGAAATGGCTATTTTAAAGAAGGAGCCCGTAACTGAAGCAGAATTATCACTGGTCAGGAATTACATGCTGGGTTCCATGCTGGGTAGTCTTGAAAACGCACTTTCCCATGCCGATAAGTTTAAAAACATCTATTTTTCAGGTCTTGATTATGATTATTATCAGAAATATATTCAAACGGTGAGGAATATCAGTCCGGAGGAAGTACTTAATCTTGCGAACAAATATTTGAATTTTGACAATTTCCAGAAGGTGATTGTTGGGAAAAAATAAGTTCATCTGGTCGGTGACAACACCGACCAGAGGGAATAAATACCTTAATTTTGATGGTTTGCAACGGGTTATTGTGGGGAAAAAATAAGTGCATTTGGATAAACGAGTCTGAAGACTCTTATTCATTTAACAATCCGTAGAGACGCTGCGCTTAACTCTACAGATTGGAAATTGAAATTAATTGCATAAAAAAAGGCTGCCTTTTGCGGGGCAGCCTTTTTTATTCCTTTTATTTTGGCCTAGTTGCCAAATGTTGTGTCAACGTGGTGAGCGTTAATCCAGGTTGAAATCCTGCCAGCAGCAGCTTTAGCCGCAGCATTGCCAGTAGGTAAATTAGTTGCTGATAATTTAGTCAGTGATGCAAGGTAGCTATCAACAATCGCAACATCAGCCCATACAGTGGCAGAAGGTTTTACAAGGCCTAATCCAGCACTTAATTTTATAGCAGCAGCCTGGGTAAATGCAGCTTTGGAATCAGCTAAACCTTTTTTGTTTGAAGCATTCCAAATTGCTTTTCCTTCCAGTTGAGTATAAACCTTATTTCCCAAAGTGATAGTACCATTTCCAGGCCAAATGGTTTGTGGCTTAGCAAACCAGAATCCCTGTGAATAAGAATATCCTTCTTCCAGTTCAACGATTTCGCATCCAAGTCCGGTGAACGTAAAAGCACCACAACCTGTAATTTTACCTGATTTGTAATAGCCTGTTACGTCAGCAGTTCCCACATTTTTAGATATGGTGATTGAATAGTAAACTTTAGATGTCGCATCTGGTGTTCCTTGTTCAAATTTGAAAACCGGGACTGTAATATTACATCCACCGAGGTTTTCGTTTGATAAAGATGGATCAGCAGCCCATTTCACCGCAACAGTTGACATATTATTTAAATCTGCTCCTTCTGAAGCGCTAACAACATCATCAATTGTTATGCAAGAACCCAAATCCATTGCCCAATGACTAAGATTCTGTGAACCTGTATTGTTTTGCATTGACCAGGTATAAGTCCATGTACCATTTCCGTTAGCGATTTTTCCTTCAAATACATTGGTATAAGCAGTTCCTTGATTAGTGGTTGTCAGTGGGTCTGTTGTTGCCAATTGTACGTCCTTTGAACTAAACGTCTCAGCAGAGCTAAGCTCGTCTTTCGAGCAAGATGTTGATAATGTGATGATGGCAGCGAAGGCCAGTAATGAGGTAAATTTTAGATTCATTTTAAGTGTCATAATTAGTTAATTTATTTTCTTTGGACGATAGGTTCAATTTGGATGCCAATGGCCAAAACGGGATTAGATGATAAGGAATCGCGTTTGTTTATTTTTATGTGAGGGTTTTTATTCCCATAAATGTTTATGTGGGGAATTTTTTGCCCAAATTGTTTGAATAAATTCTATATCAATTACCCAAATTGATTTTCTAATTCAAGAGCATATGTGGAAGCTCATTGCTATTGTATCGATTTTCAATATTAAGTTCCTTATTAACTATCACTATTTCCCTCCTGCGTCGGGATGACATCCTGCTCTGTAAAACGCACCATTGTCAACTATCAATTGTCAATTGTCAATTAATTTCCTACCTTTGCCCTGCAAGTAATAACCCCTCAATTATTTGCCATGCAACTCGATCCAGAAAAATTCGTTTCAGAAGGTCTTACCTACGACGATGTACTTTTAATCCCTGCTTATTCAGAAGTTTTACCGCGTGATGTAGATACCAGTTCTTATTTCACCCGGAAAATCAAACTCAATGTTCCGATCGTTTCGGCGGCTATGGACACGGTGACCGAATCAGTTCTGGCTATCGCGATTGCACAGGCCGGTGGTATTGGTATGCTTCATAAGAACATGACTATTGCTCAGCAGGCTGATGAGGTAAGGAAGGTTAAACGTTCAGAAAGTGGTATTATTCAGGATCCGGTTACGCTTGATGAGGGGGCTTTGATTGCCGATGCCTTTCTGATCATGAAAGATTATAAGATCGGGGGGATTCCGGTAATCAATGCCGACAGAAAACTGGTTGGGATTATTACAAACCGTGATCTTCGTTTCCAAAAGGATATGAAGAAGCCGGTGAGGGAGGTGATGACCAGTTCAAACCTGATCACTGCACCCGAAGGGACTACCCTTACACAGGCAGAAGAAATTCTTCAGGATTATAAAATAGAAAAGCTTCCGGTGGTTGATAAAGACGGTCGTTTAAGCGGTTTGATCACCTTCAAGGATATTCAGAAATTCAAAAATTTCCCCAATGCCTGTAAAGATGAGCATGGCCGTTTGAGAGTTGGAGCTGCTGTAGGAGTAACTCATGATACCATTGCCCGTGTGGACGCTCTGGTAAAGGCTGGTGTAGATGTAATTACAATAGATACCGCACATGGCCATTCCCGCGGTGTTATAGAAATGTTGAAACAAGTTAAAGCAAAATATCCTGATCTTCAGGTTGTAGTAGGCAATATTGCTACCGGCGAGGCTGCCAAAGCCCTTGCCGATGCAGGTGCTGATGCGGTTAAGGTGGGTATTGGTCCGGGTTCAATTTGTACAACCCGTATTATTGCAGGTGTCGGTGTTCCTCAGTTATATGCCGTTTATGAATGTGCCAAAGCCTTGAAAGGCCGGGGCATTCCGGTGATTGCCGATGGCGGGATCAAACAGACCGGAGATATTGCAAAAGCCATTGCGGCCGGAGCAAGTTCGATTATGGCCGGATCATTATTTGCCGGAGTTGAAGAATCACCGGGTGAAACGATCATTTATGAGGGCAGAAAGTTCAAGTCATACCGTGGTATGGGCTCTATTGAAGCGATGGAGAAAGGTTCGAAAGACCGCTATTTCCAGGATGTGGAGGATGATATTAAAAAGCTGGTCCCGGAAGGTATTGTCGGGAGGGTTGCGTTTAAGGGTTCCCTTTCTGAGGTCATGTACCAGCTCATCGGCGGACTAAGAGCCAGTATGGGTTATTGTGGTGCAGCAACAATCGATGATCTGCAAAACGCCCGTTTCGTGAAAATTACTGCAGCAGGAATGCGGGAAAGCCATCCGCATGATATTACGATTACGAAGGAGGCGCCGAATTATAGCCGATAGAAATTGAGAATTGAGAGTGGAGAATTGAGAGTGGAGGTGATGTCAATGCAGGATGTCATTCCGACGCAGGAGGGAACTTAGCCAAGTTGGACAATTTTTTATTATTATACCCTGGTAATTTTAATCTGAAATCAAAATAGAGTATTGAGTACAAATTCCCCTGTACTCACTACTCACTACTCATACTCAATACTAAATGAAAGCTATTTCCGTCTTCTGTGGTTCCAATTTTGATGGTAATCCTGTCTTATTAAAAGCCATAAATGATCTGGCCGATGTGATGGTTGAAAAAGAAATTTCCCTGGTCTTTGGTGGCGGCCGGGTAGGCGTGATGGGTCTGATTGCTGATGCGGTTCTAAAGCGTGGAGGAATAGCAATTGGGGTGATTCCTCGGTTTTTGATGAATAAGGAAGTGGGCCATAACGGGCTAACTGAATTGATCATCACTGAAAATATGCATCAGCGTAAGCAAAAAATGGCAGACCTTTCTGATGGAGTGATTACACTTCCCGGTGGTTTTGGAACCATGGAAGAGTTTTTCGAAGTTTTGACCTGGTTGCAGCTTGGAATCCATGGAAATCCGATCGGTTTGCTCAATGTGGATGGGTTTTATAACCCCTTATTGCTGCAAATTGACCTCATGGTGGAGAAAAAATTCCTCAAGCCTTTAAATCGTGAGCTGGTGCTTTCAGATCATGATCCAAAATCCCTGATCAAACGCATGGAAGATTTTGATACACAACCTGATGATGTTTGGTTCAGGGACAGAAATTTAACCTGAGCTATACTTTCCTGTATTTTTTCGAGTTTATATTACAGGAAAGGCGAAGAAATGGAATGATTTTTGTAGTAATAAAATCATCAAATTATTTTCGTTAATTCCTTAAAAATCAGCTAAATTTTGATTATAATTAATGATTTGCTGGCAGATTTTAATTAAATTTGCACACTTTTAAAAGGAGTATTTATTCATAAATGAGACAACTCAAGATAACCCAATCCATTACCAACCGTGAATCACAGTCCCTGGACAAGTATTTACACGAAATAGGTAAAGTAGACTTAATAACCGCAGAAGAAGAGGTAATATTAGCACAAAAGATCAGAGAGGGCGATCAGGCTGCTCTTGAACGTTTGACAAAAACCAATTTACGTTTCGTTGTTTCTGTAGCCAAACAATATCAGAACCAAGGCCTGACTTTGGGGGATTTGATCAATGAAGGAAATCTTGGTTTGATCAAAGCTGCCAAACGTTTTGATGAAACCAAAGGATTTAAATTCATTTCCTATGCGGTATGGTGGATTCGTCAATCCATCTTACAGGCAATTGCCGAGCAATCCAGAATCGTTCGTTTACCTTTAAACCAGGTAGGGTCTTTGAGTAAAATCAGTAAAGCATTCTCGAGATTAGAGCAGGAATTTGAGCGTGAGCCATCACCTGAAGAATTAGCAGATAACCTGGAAACAACCGTTGAAAAGATCTCTGATACTTTGAGTAATTCAGGTCGCCATGTTTCTATGGACGCACCATTTGTTCAGGGAGAAGAAAACACCTTATTGGATGTACTTGAGAACAGTGATCCGAATACAGACAGTAATCTGATCAATGAATCTTTATCTGAAGAGATCAAACGTTCATTATCAACCTTAACTGAACGTGAGCGTGAAATTATTGTGCTTTTCTTCGGACTCAGCACGAACCATCCCTTATCACTGGAAGAAATTGGCGAGAAATTCAATCTGACCCGCGAACGTGTGAGACAGATTAAAGACAAAGCTTTACAGCGTCTGCGTCATACCTCCAGAAGTAAAATATTAAAATCATATCTGGGATAAAAATTCCTTGAAAATGTAAATGAAAAGATTGGGTCTATGATCCGATCTTTTTTATTTTTGAAGCAAATTATTTTATTAAAATGTTAAATATCTACGAGAACGAGTTCAACAATTGGATTGACAAAGAGAAAAAAGCGATAGAATTGATTAATGTGGTAGGCAAGCTTTGGTTTGACCGTTCAATAGAACTCCTGCTTTTCCGGAAACCTCTGTTTGACATTGGGAGCAGTGAAATTCTTGCACATCACCAGTATGCACGTAAAATTGTCAATAAGAATATTTCAATTTATGAAAGCCTTGCAATTGCTCAGGCCATTGCTAATTCCAATCTGGCGCCTTCCCGTATTGATATTGGTCGATTAGCTGCCGAATGGATTGATGCAGATGGTAAATATTCTAATATTGAAGATTTTGTAATTAAAAAACTGGTACACCATATCGGGAAAGACAAAATAAAAATGCAGTCGAGGGATGTGGTTCTTTATGGTTTTGGCCGTATAGGCAGAATAGCTGCAAGGGAATTAGTAATGCAGGCCGGTAAAGGAGAACAGTTGCGACTCAGGGCCATCGTTACCCGTTCTTACAGTGATGAAGACCTGATCAAACGGGCTGATTTATTGAGAAATGATTCGGTTCACGGTCCTTTTTTGGGGACTATCACAGAGGATTTTGAAAAAAAGGCTTTGGTGATTAATGGTCAGCTTATTTTTATGATTGCGGCTAAAGATCCTGCTGAGGTAGATTATACAAGATATGGCATCAGTAATGCGCTTTTGATTGATAATACCGGGGTATTACGAGACAGGGAAGGACTCGGACAACATCTTGCATCAAAAGGGATAGAACGGGTACTTTTAACAGCTCCCGGCAAAGGAGATGTTCCGAATATTGTTTTCGGAGTAAATCAAAACGATTTTAAAAAAGAGGAGACTATTTTTTCTGCCGCTTCATGTACTACCAATGCAATAGTGCCGGTATTGAAGATTATTCAGGATGCCTTTGGGATTGAAAAGGGGCATATTGAAACGGTTCACAGTTATACCAATGACCAGAACCTGCTGGATAATTATCATAAGAAATACCGAAGGGGACGTTCAGCAGCTTTGAATATGGTGATAACTGAGACAGGGGCAGACAAAGCAGTATCGAAAGTCTTCCCGGCTTTGGAAGGTAAGTTAACAGGAAATGCGGTACGGGTTCCAACTCCCGATGTATCACTGGCAATTCTTAACCTAACCCTGAATACTGAGGTTACGAAATCTGATATTGAAAAGGTTTTGAAAGAGGCTTCCCTTTTTGGTGATATGGTTGAACAGATTGAATATTCGATCTCCAATGAACTGGTATCGAGTGATGTGATAGGAAATAGTCATGCTTCTATTGTAGATGGGCCGGCAACTATCTTATCAAAAGATGGCAGATCAGCAGTAATCTATGTATGGTATGATAATGAATATGGCTATACCAGGCAGGTGGTGAGATTGGCAAAATCGCTGGCGGGGGTGATTAGGTTGACGTATTATTAATTGAGAGTTGAGAATGGAGAGTTGAGAATGAGGTGTTTACGGAGAAGGATGTCATCCCGACGCAGGAGGGAACTTAGCTAATTAGTTGACAATTGAAAATAGAGAGTTGGAATGTATTCCAACTCTAATAATTATAAATAAACATTAATACAATGCTTACTATTCCAATTTACCAGGTTGATGCGTTCAGTGATAAGTTGTTTGGAGGAAATCCGGCAGCTATCTGTCCGCTTAAGGAATGGCTGCCTGCACCTCAGATGCAGAAAATTGCAGCAGAAAATAATTTGGCAGAAACCGCATTCTTCATTCCTCAGGGAAAGGATTTTGAGTTACGATGGTTTACACCCGAGTCGGAAGTGGATCTCTGTGGTCATGCAACACTTGCCACGGCCCATGTTTTGTTCACCTTATTGAATTATGAGGGTGATACGGTTCATTTCCATACCCTGAAGGCCGGTACCCTTACGGTTAGCCGTAAGGATGATCTTTATACCCTCGACTTCCCTTCGCGTGCTCCAAAGAACTGTGATGTCCCTGCGGGCTTGATTGAGGCCCTGGGAGGCAGAAAGCCTGTGGAGGTTTTACGTTCAAGGGATTATTTCATCGTTTATGAAACTGAAGCCGATGTTTTGGCCTTAGAACCAAATTTTGCTGCTTTAAGCCGCATAGAATCCTTAGGTTTTGTGGTAACCGCTCCCGGAGAAAACTCTGATTTTGTTTCCCGGTTTTTCGCCCCTTCTGCAGGTATTGATGAAGACCCCGTTACCGGATCTTCGCACTGTAACCTGATCCCATACTGGGCAGATCGATTAGGAAAATTTAAACTTCATGCCTACCAGGTATCCGCTCGACGAGGTGAGTTATGGTGCGAGCATAAAGGGGATAGGGTATTGATGTCGGGGAAAGCGGTTACTTATTTGAAGGGAGAAATATTTTTAAGCTGAAAGCTTAAAGCCGAAAGCAAAAAGCTTAAAGCTAGGGGCAATAACCATTCATGAAAGTTAATAATCTTAGATCGACTAGCTATTTAACCATCCATAAATTGGATGAACGGAGTTTTATAGCATGGACACCCAACTATTTAGGACTCTTTGTACCTAAATTAATTTATGAGTTTGATACTGATGGACAGAATTTAAAAATCAGAACTATAGGTTTTCTAAAAGTGTTATTTTTAAATTGGTTAATTTATTGTGGAATGATTTCGCTAGTTGTTTATTTTTTGGATAATAGCATTGAACAACTAATCTCGGCCTACCCTTTTTTCCTAGGAATATTTGTATTCCTGATTTTACTGAATTACATAGTTATATTTTCCACACGTTGGAAAGTCGAACAACAATTTAATAATAACAGCCATTAACAGAGGCTTGTTTCAATTGCTGCTAAAGTGGTTTATGAAAATTCAGTTCTTTCTATTGCATTTAGTGCTAGCTTGCGGTCGAAATACAATTAATTCAGCGCCTGCAACAAGCCAGAAAAACGTGGTCAGCAGAAAGATTAAGAATTAATTTCAAATGAAGCTGTCATCCTCAGACCTCAGACATCAGACAACTATTTTTTAGAAATTCGGTTTCAAAACATATTTCTCATAGAACCTGAAAATATGTTCTGTAGCTTCTTCGGCAGTATCCACCAAACGGTATAGATTCAGGTCATCTTCGTTGATATTATGCTCCTGCTCCAGCATATGGGTTTTTACCCAATCCATCAATCCTGACCAGTAATCAACACCGACCAATACGATTGGAAAGCGCGCAACTTTTCCGGTTTGTATGAGGGTTAGTGCTTCGAACATCTCGTCCATAGTTCCAAATCCACCCGGAAGAATAATGAATCCCTGTGAGTATTTCATAAACATCACTTTACGCACGAAGAAATAATCAAAGTCGAGGGTTTTATCACGGTCGATGTATTTATTATGGAATTGTTCGAAAGGGAGGTCAATATTTAACCCGACCGATTTACCTCCGGCCTCAAAGGCACCTTTATTGGCAGCTTCCATAATACCGGGGCCGCCACCTGATATTACTCCGTATCCCCGTTCCGTCAGCATCCTGGCACAGTCTTCGGCCAGTTTAAAATATTTATTTTCGTGTGATGTTCTCGCAGAACCAAAAATAGAAACACAGGGTCCGATTTTGGCCAGTTTTTCAAAACCATCCACAAATTCGGCCATAATTTTAAAGATCTGCCAGGAATCTGTGACTTTAATTTCCTGCCAGTTTTTATTTTCAAATGCATGTCTTATTTTATCGTCATTACTCATATTGGATTCAGAATGGGGTTAAAATTGAGTTTTGCTGGTAGCGGGTTTACTGATTAGTAATAAACCAATAAAGGTGATCAAGCCATTTACCACGATGAGTTCATTATCAAAAATATAGCCACCCATTAGCGTTTTTGAATTTGCATTCAGAAATAAGCAAATTGCAGGGGATAACAAACAAATGAAAGGCACAAGTTTGTCCTTAACACCCCTGTTTTTCATAAATAAACCGAAACCATAAAGTCCCAGTAATGGACCATAGGTATATGACGCTACTGTGAATATCGCACTTACAACAGCCGCATTATTTACAATATTGAACAATATGATAACTGTGAACATCAGCAGGGAAAGACCAATATGAACCATATGTCTGGTTCGGATTGCTGCAGGAGAGTTTAAATCTTCCCTTTTTGAGAATCCCAGGAAATCTACACAAAAGGAAGTGGTTAGAGCAGTTAATGCCGAATCGGTAGTAGCAAAAGTAGCCGCGGTTAACCCGAGCATGAAAACCACAGCCGGAACCATTGATAAATGGTTGAAAGCAATTTCAGGGAAAAGAAAATCGGTTCTTGGTTTACCTGTAACATGGTCGAGCGGAAGTTCAATTCCATTTTTGCTTGCATAAACATAGAGTAATGCACCTACACTAAGGAAGAATATATTAACAATCACAAAAACAGTGGTGAAAGTGAACATGTTTTTCTGGGCTTCTCTGATATTATTGCAGCTCAAATTCTTCTGCATCATATCCTGATCCAGGCCTACCATCGCTATCGTTACAAAAATACCTCCCAGCAATTGTTTGCTGACATGGAACTTACTGGTCATAAAATCTTCATAAAAGAACACTTTCGAATAACCACTATGTTTGATGGTTTCGAAGGCCTCAATTAAATTCAGATCGAGGCTGTCGCAGATAAAAAATATGGTGAGTATGACCGATGAAACCAAAAACAAGGTTTGAAGGATGTCGGTTATGATTATGGTTTTTAAGCCACCTTTAAAAGTGTAGGACCAGATTAAGGTGAGTGCTATAAGCACTGTGGCCCAGAATGGCAGACCATAAGAATCGAAAATAAAGCGTTGTAATACGATAACCACGAGGTATAAACGGAAGGAAGAACCAACTGTACGGCTCAAAAGAAAGATACTGGCAGCAGTTTTATAGCTGTATATACCTAAACGCTCTTCAATATAGGTGTAAATCGAAGTCAGGTTCATACGGTAGTATAGTGGAAGCAGTACAGTAGCGATGATGATGAATCCTATGGCATTACCTAAAACGAATTGAAAATATTTAAACTCATTTCCTGCGGGATTACCAACTTCGCCCGGGACTGAGATAAAGGTTACCCCTGATAAAGCAGTCCCAATCATACCAAAAGCTACCAGATACCATTTTGAATTCCGGTTTGCGGTAAAAAAGGTTGAATTGTCGGAAGACTTTTTGGATGTGAAGTAGGAGATGCCTATTAACATCAAAAAATATCCAATCAGAAAACTAAGTAAAATTCCCGGAGTCATATGGTTTTTAAAATTGATAATCTGCGCAAATTAATAATTAAGTTCTGAATATTCTCTTTACTGGTATTACTAAACGTTATGGGATTGCTTTGTCGTGCTGCCCTTCCGGTCAGGCGGGCCTCCAAAGACAGTTGGATTGTTTCATCGTGCTTGTCCGCCCGGTCGTCTTTTGTCATTGCGAGTGTAGCGAAGCAATTTCCTTACTACTATTACTGAATGTCATGAGATTGCTTCGTCGTACCTCCTCGCAATGGCAGTCAGAGTAAGCCAGTATTTTCTAATAAACCCATGCAAAAAAGACTAAGTTTAACTATAAATTTGCAGAATGAATTTTTCTTCAAAGCTGCTCGAAAATGCAGTCAATGAATTTTCAAGTTTACCGGGCATAGGTCAGAAAACGGCCCTGCGTTTAGTTTTGCACCTGCTGAACCAGCCTCAGTCGGAGGTTGAGAAGTTCGGTAATTCACTTTTGATTTTAAAGCGTGACATCCGGTATTGTATTGAATGTCATAATATTTCTGATCATGAGCTTTGTCAGATCTGCAATGCTGTAAAACGTGATAAGTCGCTGATTTGCGTGGTAGAAGATACCCGTGATGTGATGGCAATCGAAAATACCGGTCAGTACCAGGGTGGATATCATGTGATGGGCGGCTTAATATCTCCGATGGATGGTATCGGGCCTTCGGATTTGAATATCGAAAGCCTTGTAAAACGGGTTCAGGCCGGAGGAATTAAAGAGGTGATTCTGGCTCTAAGCGCAACAATGGAAGGTGATACAACAATTTTTTACCTGTATAAGAAACTTAAAGATTTGGGTGTTTCAATCAGTACGATAGCACGAGGAATCGCATTTGGAGGTGAGCTTGAGTATGTGGATGAAATTACTCTGGGAAGGTCCATAGCCACCCGGGTACCCTACGAGAACTCATTAGCCAGATGAATCTGATTAATAATATAAAAAAATGAACCTTAAAAATAAAACGGTAATTATTACAGGTGCTTCGTCCGGAATAGGCAGGTCATGTGCCGAGGAGTTTGCAAAAAAAGGTTCAAACCTTGTGTTAGGGGCACGTCAGTATGTTGCTCTATGTGAAATAGCGCAGGATCTGGAGGCAAAGTATGGAATTAAAGCAGTTGCTGTTCGCTGTGATGTATCAAAAGAAGCAGATTGTCAGGATTTGATTAACCAGGCAATGGCGACATTTAATCGTATTGATGTTCTGGTTAACAATGCCGGAATCTCAATGCGTGCCTTGTTTACAGACCTTGATCTGCAGGTATTGCGTAACCTGATGGATGTCAATTTTTGGGGTGCGGTGTATTGCACAAAATATGCGATTCCTGAATTGCTAAAACATCAGGGTTCCGTTGTAGGGGTTTCTTCAATAGCAGGTTATCGCGGCTTACCCGGC
This sequence comes from Daejeonella sp., assembly GCF_030695525.1. Lineage (GTDB taxonomy): Bacteria > Bacteroidota > Bacteroidia > Sphingobacteriales > Sphingobacteriaceae > Daejeonella. Next base: position 24,969 of record NZ_JAUYSS010000068.1, read on the forward strand.
AGAACTGGATATTCTGCTTCTAAATTTGCATTGAATGGCTTTCTGGAGGCATTACGGGTAGAAAATCTTAAAACCGGATTGCATGTGATGATCGCCTCTCCGGGATTCACCTCTTCAAATATCCGCAAGGTTGCTTTGGTTAAAGATGGTACCGCTCAGGGCGAAACCAGTATGGATGAAGATAAAATGATGAGTTCGGGAGAGGTAGCCCAAATCATAGTCAGAGGAATAGAACAGCGAAAACGCTCATTGATCATGACGGCCCAGGGGAAACTTACTGTATTATTGAATAAAATCCTACCGGCCTGGTTAGACGGACTCGTATACAATCATTTTACGAAAGAAAAGGATCCCCTTATTAGATGAAGCTGAAGTATTTTCTGTTAATTTTAATCCTGGCGTCTGTTTTGGAGCTTTCTGCGAAAGTTTTGATTAGCAAGGATATTCCTTACCGTGAAAATTCAACGGATATCCGAAATCGTCTGGATGTTTATTATCCTGAAAATACCCAGAAGTCAAAAGACGTGTTGGTTTTTATCCATGGAGGCTCCTGGAACAGTGGAAAAAAAGAGATCTATTGGTGGTTGGGTAAAAATATGGCCAGGAAAAATGTCGTATCAGTGATTATTAATTATAGCCTGAGTCCGGAATCTCAATATGAAAACATGGCTTTAGATTGTGCTTTGGCAATAAAATGGGTTAAGGATAGTATTGCCCGATTTGGGGGGCGATCAGACCGGATCTTTGTTATGGGGCATTCGGCCGGTGGGCATCTGGCAGCATTGATCAATAATGACCCAAGGTTTTTTGAAAGTACAGGGATTCCTAATCCAATAAAAGGAGTAATTCTGAATGATAGTTTCGGTTTAGATATGTATGAATATTTGACAGTTGCCGAGCCGGATGAACATACAGAGGATTTCCTGAATGCATTTTCCAGGGATCAGGAAACATGGAAAACAGCTTCACCGATGTATTATCTCCAAAATGTAATGAAGCCATTTCTGGTTTTTGTCGGAGAGCGGACCTATCCGGCAATAAAACTACAATCTAAGCGCCTTTATGACGAACTTCTCAAAGCCAATAAGACCATTGAGATGAAATACATAGAAAGAAAAAGGCACAAGGGAATGATCATTCAAATGATTTCCCGGAAAAATCAGATGTATGATCTAATTCTGGAATTTATGGCTAAAGCTTAAAAATTTCAGTGGGCAACAGTAGCCAATAGATTACTAAATCTTCCTCTGTATTTTTCTGATCGCTGATTCAATTGATTTTTCAGGTTCAATAATATTATATTCTCCCCAGAATTCAGGATCAGCGAAGTTGGATACCTTGTCCATCATGATCACGTTTTGCCTTAATTTCTGAGTTGCTTTTTGTGGTTCGTTTGTTTTCTTTCTCCAATCGGTTACAGCCATCTCGACTGATGTTTCATAGGTTGTATTAAACAGTCTTTTGTCCCAGTTAACCCTGAAAGTGATATCACCGCGTGAATAACTAAACAGCCATTTTCCGTTTTGCTCGCGATAATTGATCTGGTAGCTGGCTTCAATAGGGTATACTTCGGCTCCCGCGGGTTTCTTTTGGGTAAACATCAAGGCTGCGGCTTTTCTGTCTTCAACATTGAGGTTGAATGTAGCGCTTATAATAGCCATACTTTCAGTATCTATAAATAACTTGCCATAATAAAGTGGTGCAGTAATCGCGGGCTTTTGCTTGAAGGCCAGCACATATACCTTTCTTTCATCAATCTGGGTATTATTCTCCATAGAGAAATCATAAACTTTCAATGCGTCATCAGTAAAAATCAAGCCCGGATATTTCATAATATCGAGGAACATTGTGGTATAGGGTCCACCCTGTAATTTGAAGGTCAGGGTGTCAAGTCTGGTATAGTCTGTATTTTTACGCCCTTTGAAAAGTTCAATAAAATCATCAACATTACTCATGTAAGGCTGCTTTTGGATCTCTACTACTGATTCTGAAAGTGATAAATATGTTCTTCGCTTTCTGATCGTCTCGCGGTAAAATCCAGTCATCAGATTCTGGTCACTACTGTAATTCTGCTCTATTCTGCTTATTGCCTGATTAAAAAGTTTTTCAGCATCGTTTGTAGAAATAATAATCTCGCTTAAGGCAATGTTGAAGGCTTCAAGAAGGATCTCGTTATTTTCCGGCTTTAAATCTTTAATACTAATCACCTTATTTTTATATCCCAGAAAGGAAATCATTAGATCGGCATTGGCGTTTTCCCTGGGTACTTTTAAAGAAAACTCACCTTCACTATTGCTTACCCCGGCAATGTTTGTTCCAAGGACTGATAATGTGGCAAAAGCAAGTTCTTTTTTACTTTTACTATCCAAAATGATTCCCTTAAATTGGGTAAAACTGCTGGTATCACTTTGACCGAATGCTGTTGTTGAAGTAAAAATATTCAGGGAAAATATGGCAATGATCAATAAAAGTGTTGAGCCTGTCAGTAATCCTTTAATGTTTAGGTGTCCCGGGTTTTTCATGGCAAATGTTTGAAAAATTGTTTTTAAATAATTGGTTATACAAATTTAAGCATGGAAACCGGTTTTGATAGATGATATATATCACATATTTCCTGGTCTTGGAATTTCTGATTGAAGGTGTTCAGACAAAATTGGGATTATTTTAGAATTTAAATATTAATATCTTGATTATCAATATTTTGCAAATTTAAATTGGAGCACTATTTAATATTGAGCTTCGGGAGTAAAATAATATATGACAGAAAATAAACGCACCTGACTGAAAATGTTACATAAAGCCTTGATAACCTGAGTGCTAATGGGTAAAGAAGAGCTTAAGATTCCGTTTATAGTGCCCTGGTTTTTGTTAAGAATCATAAGTCATGGAATTTGAAATATTATTTCAGGCTTTACTTTGCAGTGATTTTTCTGAGCCGGATAATTTCTAATTTTAGCGCATTGTCTAATGTAAATTCTAAGAAACATGTTAAATACTCCCATAGGTCGTTTCCGATTCATTGCTTTTGTAGAAGGTTGTTCTTTTCTGCTCATTGGGCTTACGATGATCCTAAAGTACCGCTATGATATGCCCGAACCTAATTATGTCGTGGGAATGGTGCATGGCCTGCTTTTTATTCTTTATGTTTTATTGCTGCTTCAGGTGACTTACATTTACAAATGGTCGTTTTGGATGCTGACCCGTGGTTTTATTGCATCTTTAATCCCATTTGGGACATTCTATGCTGATAAGAAGTGGTTTTCAAAGCAAGATTCGCAAATCTTATGATTCAGCTGACCTTGTTCAATGTGTTGTTATTCGCAGGAGGATTAAATGTGGGCCTTCTGATCCGGCTATAAATTTATTCACGATTTAAATGGAGAAGAGCTTATTTAAGAACCATCGCCCGGTAGCCATCTGGTTATATATTGGTGTTGGCATGATCATGATACAGGTTTTGATTGGCGGGCTAACCCGACTAACCGGTTCAGGATTATCCATAACAGAATGGCAGCCGATCTTAGGCGCATTCCCTCCAATGAATGAGCAGGCCTGGCAGGAAGCCTTTGATAGATACAAGCAGATTGCACAGTTTAAACATCTGAACAGTCATTTCAGTCTCAGTGATTTTAAGCTGATTTATTTCTGGGAATGGTTTCACCGCGATTGGGCAAGGCTGATGGGCCTGGTTTTCTTTTTTCCTTTCATATATTTTCTGATTAAGAAAAAGATTGACCGTAGTATGGTTAATCCGATGATTATTTTATTCCTTTTGGGTGGATTGCAGGGGGCTATAGGCTGGATTATGGTTCAAAGCGGCCTAAATGCCGAGAATCTGTATGTAAGCCATATTCGTCTTGCTGTTCATTTTATTTCGGCCCTGGCCTTATTAGCCTATACGCTTTGGTTCGCAATGAAAGTCAGTATTTCCTCAGATCAGATTTTACATGTTCCTAATCTGAAAAAGCTGAATATCTGGCTGCTGGTACTAATTACGCTTCAGTTGATTTACGGGGCATTCATGGCAGGCTTACATGCTGCTTTTGCTGCGGTTACCTGGCCTGATATGAACGGGCAATGGATTCCGGATGGGATGCTGATGCAGGGAGGCTTTTGGGATGATATTACACATAACCTTATAACTGTACATTTTATCCACCGTGCACTCGCTTATCTCATCTGTATACCGGTTATTATCTGGACGATAAAGACTAAGAATCTTCCTGTAAACAGCCTGCTCCGCAAATTCCGCTTACTTCCCTTAGTATTATTATTGGTTCAGATTCTTTTAGGGATACTGACAGTCATTAATACCAGAGGGGAAATACCTTTGATCTATGCGATTCTGCATCAGTTTGTGGGGATGTTGTTCCTGCTTGCGTTTGTTGGGACCTTGTTTTTGAGTGGGGGGAGGCAGGGGAAATAGGGATTTCCTGGTCTTAATTCTTGCTTAAAAACACTAACTCAAGTCCTCCCTGGATTTTGGTATCTGTTATTTTGTATTTAAAATTATTTTGCTCTTTGTTTTTGTAAACGGGTATATTCGTTTAAAAGCGGATAGGGGTGGGTCATTACCACAATAACTGAGTTATAGGCGATGCTAACGAAATCTTTCTCTTAATTAAATCTTTCCACCATTTGCATAAAGTTACCTAAATAGCTAACTTTGATTGTGCAAGAAAAATTCATTAGAGACATATTCTATTATCAGAATTATTATCTGGAATTCTTTGAGAAACTAAAGCCGGAAGTTAAGAAGAAATTTAACTGGACTTTACAGCTCATTGCAACAATTGATAGAGTTCCGGAGAAATATTTCAAATATATGACAGGCTCTACTGGGATCTTTGAGATCAGAGTGGAAGTGGGTTCAGATATTTACAGGGTTTTTAGCTTTTTTGACAAGGGCCAACTAATCATACTTTTAAACGGCTTCCAAAAGAAATCTCAGAAAACTCCAACGACTGAACTTGAACTTGCAGAAAAACTTAAAAAACAATACTTCGATGAAAAAGATAAATAAAAATCTCACCTCTTTTGCTGAGCATCTTGATCTGCAATATGGAAAACAAGGAACCCAAAACAGGGAAAAATACGAAGAAGGCTTTGAGACCTTTAAACTCGGAGTAATGATTCAGGAACTTAGAAAAGAAAAAGGGTTAACTCAGGAACAACTTGCCGAAAAATGTGGCACTACAAAGACCTACATTTCCAGGATCGAGAATGATGCCAGCGATATCCGGCTCTCAACCTTAATGAGAATAATTCGCGAAGGCTTAGGCGGACATTTGAAACTAAGCGTAGATCTATAATCTCTGGCACCGCCTATAACAACGGGTTAAAGTCATGCCTCCTCCAGTGCTAACCAAACTGTTCTGCTATTTATTACTTTAATGCTATACGAAAGATTATGCTGTTAACCCGGCACAACTTTAACCCGCCAAACGTTATGTGCTATGCAGTGGAATACCCTAAAATATGACAAACAATTCAAAAACATTATTATACAAAACAATAACCGACTTGACTGAAATTTCAGCTTCAAGCCTTGACAAGCTATTTGAAATTGCTAATAAACGACAATTAACAAAAGGAGAAACTATTTTAAAGGAAGGACAAATTTGTAAAAATATCATGTTCGTTGAAAAAGGATATGTAAGAACTTTTATTGACAAAGACGGTACAGAAATAAATACGGACTTTACCTTTGAAGGCAATTTTACGACCAACTTAAAAAGTTTACGTTCTGCTTCTTCGGCTGACAATTCAATACAAGCAGGAGAAATTACAACCCTTTACGAATTTGACAAAGACAAACTTTTAGAACTTTACAATGTATCGGCAGAAATAGAATCATTTGGCAGAAAACTTTTAGAGCAACTTTTAATAGCCCAAGAAGAACACACCAACTTGTTTAAAATTTATTCCCCAACAGAACGCTATCAATATTTACAGACGAGCAAACCTGAGATATTGCAACGAATAAGTCTTTCACAACTTTCATCTTATTTGGGTATTGCAAGGGAAACATTAAGCAGAATTAGAAAAAAATAAAAGTATAGAAAGTTTTTGTGACGATTATCACAGGTAAAAGCGATTACAACGAATAACCTTTGCAATTCATTTTAAAAGCGAAAAAGATGAATTCAAAAAACAAATCAATCGTAACAAATTTCATTGAAGAAATTTGGAATCAAAACGAATTTGAAAAAATTGATAATTACATTTCTGCCGACTTTATTGACCATTCGTTACCGCCTACTCTGCCAGCAGACAAAGACGGTATGAAACTTTGGATTATCGGAACAGGCAAATCTTTTGAGCATAAAACCATTATTGACGACATTGTTTGCGAAGAAGATAAGGTTATGCTGAAAATAAGAATGCAACTTAAACACATTGGCGTTTGGAGAGATATTGAACCGACTCATTTTGAAATATCAACGGTTGGTTATAGGTATTACAAACTTGCTGACGGGAAAATTGTAGAACATTGGTCTTTGCTAGACGGCAACTCAATTGAAAACCAACTTAAAAAAGCCAAACACGGTTGTAAAATACAGGAATAAGCGGACAAAATGCACAGCACAGCGGTTTGGCGTAATGGGGGCGGAGGTTCTTCGTATGAAAATTTGTGCTAAATTTGAACTGTGTGCTTCGGAGAAACTTTTGTGGTGAAATGCCCCCCACTGCACCAAGCCGCAAACCGTTGGCGGTAACGCGACCCAAACTCAGGTAATCAAAAAATCATAAATAAATGATTGATGATTTGAACTCATAAAGATAATACGACGAAAAATTATCGAAGTAACGAAAGTGAAAAACATTAATTAAAACCCGTAGTGAAATATACTAAATGAAATTATCCGAGTATGTAAAAAAAAGAAATGGAGTTCCAATTGGACATTCAAGTTCACTTCAAAATAATTTGCAAAGGTCGCTTGGAGCCAAAAACTTTTCGGCATTTTGGAATTTCTGGAACCCGATTTTCGGTTATTATTTAGGTACAAAAATATTTAAACCTTTGAAAAGGGAACTTCCTGCTGGGTTTGCCGTTGTTTTGACATTCGTTTTTTGCGGATTAGTTCACGATTTAGTTACGACTTTAATAAGAGGAAAACTTTCGTTATTTTTTTCTGTCTGGTTTCTTTTAATGGGAACAGCGGTTACGGTTTCGAAATTTTTAAACTATGACCTATCGAATAAGAAGTGGATTTTCAGAGCTTTAATGAACTTAACAATAATAGGTGTATGTTTATTTCTGACAAATTATCTAAACACAATATGGAAGTATTATTAAAATTAGCGAAGAACCAAATTTGACAAAAGACGAACAATAAGGTATAAAAACAATATGTACTACCCTTAACATGGTATTGGCAATAGTGGGCTGACAGTTATGAGCCCAACATTTATAATTCTATTGCGCATTTGTACAAATGATGAACTGTTGTTTTTCAAATGCCCACCATCTTTAATATGTAAAACGTTATGAAAAATCCTTAAATGACATCAGTATTAACAAATCATTCTTCATTCTGTTTTGTTCATAACAAGCACAGTTTTTGGTCAAAGCGATCAGGAATATTGGGATGATTGAAAGCGAAGTATTATTTAAAATAGGGTAGGAAGAAACATGGATGCCAGTTCAGCCACAAATTCTGGAAGTACTAAAAAAAGAAGTCAAAAAGGGAAATAGAGTGACTCTGTACTGTCTTCATTTCAATGAGCATAACAGTAAGAATATATTATATAACACTTTTTTAATTTCAGAATTTTACAAATAGCTGATGCTAACAGGCCTTTGACAAAAAGGCGGAGCGGGAAAGATATAAATAGTGACATACCTGAAGCGGCAATACTATGGGCTTGAGGCGCAAAATTAATATGACAAAACCAGACTGACACACTATATGATTAGAAGGATAACCGTACTTTTTGTCAGTTGTATAACCTTTGCAAGCTACTTTCTTCTTTGCTGTAACAATAAACCGGAACAAAAAATTATAAGAAAACCGATTGATTATATAAGACCAATTCCAGGTGTCAACGATAGCATACCGACCGAACTTGCTGAAAAGGGTAAAGTACTGATTGCTTATTCAGATTGTTATACTTGTCATAAAATTAATGAAAGATCTGTAGGTCCGGCTTTTAATGATATTGCAAAAAGGTACCCTGTAAAAAAAGTTTATATTGAAATGCTTGCTCAAAAAGTAATTATGGGTGGAAGCAGAAGCTGGGGCTATCCGGTTATGACCCCGCATCCTAAACTTTCATTGGAAGAAGCAAAAATTATGGTTAGTTATATTTTATCGTTAAAAAAATAGTGCGGCAATAAATTTTCCGCTTATAGGCCAGGATTTGTTAAACATTAACATGGCTGGTTCTAATTTTATTAGCTTAGTACGATGCGAAAGCGGATTGCAATTTGCCCGTATCAATTTATGCCTGAAATATCATTAATAGTTAGCCTGAAGGGTTCCAAAAACGGTTAAAGATTTAGAAAATGAAGCAGTTTTTTAAAGAACTATTTGAATATAGTCATCATTTCAATCAGAAATTGGGGGATGTATATGAGGGGAATCCTGATCAGATTTCTGAAAAAGCACTGAAACTCTATAATCATATTTTAAACGCACATCAAATTTGGAATAACAGAATTATAGCAAAAGAAACACCATTTGGAGTTTGGGAAATGCATCCTCTTGAAGACTTAAAAGTGATTGATAAGAGAAACTTTGAAGCAACTTTATTGATTCTCGAAAGATTTGACCCGAGAAATAGCATCAGCTATACAAACACAAAGAGACAAACATTTCAGAATAGCATCCGGGATACCTTGTTTCACATTATAAATCATTCAAGCTATCACAGGGGACAAATTGCAACAGAATTTAAAAAGCATGGGCTTGAACCTTTGCGGACGGACTACATTTTATACAAACGATAAAATGTAGAATTATACTAGTAAAAGTAAATAGGAGTGTTAATCCCTGAATTACAGGGAAGCTTATAAATGCATTTAAATCCATAAAAAAGAAGGAATAAATTACTGATAATATCTTTCTCAAAGATAAATTACAAACCTGAAAAAGCTTGCTTTCTTATGCCGGCAAATCGCTTTTATACAATTGGCAGTGGTTTGATTATCTAAAATTTAACTGGGGTCTTAGGTGAATTGACCATAGCTGAATAAATAACGGATATATTCGTGTAAATTGGATTAATAAGTGACGTGTTGCCTAATTTATTTGTGTGCTTTACATTAAATTGAGATTATGAAAAAACTTTACTTTATTAGAAAGATTTTCCATTTTTTTAGTTTAGAATCTGAACTGGAAAATCAGGATTCTGTATATGAAGAAATAAAAAAAGGAATAATTTTCAAGGGTACAAATCTTTGGATATTGATTTTTGCAATTATTGTAGCTTCTGTTGGTCTCAATATGAACTCCACAGCAGTAATAATTGGAGCTATGCTCATATCACCCTTAATGGGTCCTATTAATGGAATGGGTTATAGTATTGCAACCTATGATTTTGACCTGTTTAGAAAATCGATTAAAAACTTTTCATTCGCAATATTAGTCAGTCTTATCGCCTCCACTGCCTATTTTGCATTAAGCCCCGTCTCAACAGCACATTCTGAGTTATTGGCCAGAACAAGTCCGACGATATATGATGTTTTGATTGCATTATTTGGCGGTTTAGCCGGTATCGTAGCAATAAGCAGTAAACAAAAGGGGAATGTAATTCCTGGTGTTGCCATTGCAACAGCGCTTATGCCTCCTTTGTGTACTGCAGGTTACGGACTTGCAACAGGGCAGTTTAATTTTTTCTTTGGGGCGCTTTATTTATTTACAATTAATACCATATTTATTGCCATTGCATCGGTTTGGATTTCACAATTATTAAAATTTCCGATTAGAAGTATTGTTGAGGAAGGTAAAAAGAAGAAAATCAACAGAACAATAACTCTGGTAATTACCATTGTTCTTTTACCCAGTATATTTTTCGGATACAAGCTTGTAAAACAGGAAGAGTTTTCACAAAAAGCCCAGAAATATGTTTCCAATGTTTCGCTTTTCGAAGGGAACTACCTCTTAAAACATAATATAGACATCAAAAAAAGTAAGATTACTTTAGTGTATGGAGGTTCTGCACTTTCAGAAAAACAGAAAAAGGCGATAATTCAAAAATCAAATGATTTTAATTTTAAAGATGCTGTAATTCAAATAGAACAGGGATTAACTTTTAGCAATTTGGATGATAGTAATCTTGAATTATATAAACTTAAAGAGCAAATTGTAAATTTAAATACTACCATAAATAAAAAAAATGTAGAGATAGAGAGTTTCTTAAATCAACAAAAGTTTGGTCAAATTCTTTTAAATGAAATAAAAACTATTTATCCACAGATCCAGGGTTGCAGCTATTCTGAGTCTCTGGTTTTTCATGATTCATCTTCAGTTCCCTTAAAATCATCAGTTATTATTTTATCAGTTAAATCAAACATCCGTGCTTCTGATAAAATAAAAATTAAGAATTGGTTTAGTCAACGGTTAAAAAGTGAGGAAGTAAAAATTTTTTATGAATAGGCACAGTGCAAAACACGAAATATAAAGCACCCCGGGTTCAATAATTAGCAAGTATGTCCTTTTCATTTTGAATTTTTCTTAAGGATTATTACAGTCTGAATTCGAAAACCCAAACCATTGATATTTTAGGGTCTGAGTGCCAAATAATACCCCAGTTTGCCTGGTTTCGAGCGTTTTAAGCAATACTGCAAGCTGTCATAAAAACAACAAACTGAATGATTGAAATAATTGCCAGATGGACAACAATACTTTTTGGATTATTTTTTATTAGTGCCGGCCTTTTGATGCTTTTTAAACCTCAAAAAGCCAGAGTTATTTTAAGAAAAGCAGGAAGCACAAATTTTATTAATTATGCCGAAATTACCATTAGACTGATACCGGCCATCGGCCTGATTTTGTCGGCTGAGTACTCTAAATTCCCGGATATATTTAAAATAGCAGGTTGGTTTATGCTTTGTACATCTTTAGTTTTATATTTCGTGCCAAGACATCTGCACCATAATTTTTCTTTGAAAGCGGCTGATATTTTAAAGCCCTTATACTTTCAATTGATTTCGCCAATTTCTCTTCTAATTGGTATTCTGTTGATTTATTCCATAATTTAAAGCTGAAAACTCAATTTATTACGAATTCAGACAGCTAGAAACCTGAAGCACGAAAACTGAAAGAAATTTTAATGCAATTGAAAACCAGGTTAATTTAATGCAATGGCCTTTGTTTGATGATCCCCCCTTTAGTTTCAGTGATCGCACTCATAACAATAAAAGCCTTGTGATCAATCAGTTCAATTTCTTCTTTTAATTTGGAGACTTCCAGTCGGGTGACAACAGTAAAGATGATATCAATACTTTTGTTTTTAAATTGAGAATGTTCAAGTCCTCTTTCTCCTTTGTAAATCGTTACACCACGCCCTAGTTTTTGGGTTATTGCTTCACGTATCTGGGCACTTTTGGATGAAATTATAGTTACCCCAGTGTACTCTTCAATTCCCTGAATAATAAAATCAACCGTCTTGGAAGCCGAGAGATAAGTCAGAATGGAATATAAAGCTGTTTCTACGTCTAAAATAAAAGCGGCTGCAATGAATATTACAACATTGATTAACAAAATGATATCCCCCATACTCAAAAAACTTCTTCTGTTTATATAAACAGCAAGGATCTCAGTTCCATCAATAACACATCCGCCTCTGATTGCAAGACCAATCCCTGATCCCAGAAAGAAGCCACCGAATATGGATATCAATAATTTATCATCAGTAATTGTTGGAAAATCAATAAAAAAAATAACTGCAGATAGAGATAAAATGGCAATACTTGTTTTGATTGCAAAACTTTTGCTGATTTGTTTTGCACCCATCAAAATAAATGGGGCATTAAATACGATGATCCAAACAGAAACAGGAATTCCGGTCAGTTGATAAGTTAAAAGGGAAATGCCGGTAATTCCACCATCAATAAAGTGATTAGGAAGCAGAAAACCTTTTAAGCCGAATGATGCAAGCCCGACTCCCAATAAAATTAGAACAGCTCTACCGAGATAGATTTTAAACTGCAATAATCTTCTCGATCTTCTGGTTGCTTTCATGTCGTTAAAAATACTTCAAAGTTTTGGTGCTATGGAAATTTTATTCATCTTTGTTATGAAGATGAGCAAGAATACAATATATACAATCTGGTGGTGGCAAATGGAAGAACATTTGGCAATCAGCAGAGGTATGTAATTTTCGATATAAGGAATTATTTATTAAGGGTTGCCATAAGGCAACCCTTTTTTTATGAAATTCGGTTGGATTTATGAAAATTTGAAATAAGAATATTAAAATTGAATGCTTAAAACGATTCGGATTACTTAATACATTTATGAAGAAGATACTTAACCACCTTTTTGAACACAAAACATTCAGTCGTGAAGAGTCGAAGGAAATACTCACGAATATTACACTCGGGAAGTATAATGCCTCTCAAATGGCTGCATTTATGGCTGCCTATTGTATGCGTAGCATTACAGTTGAAGAACTTGAAGGCTTTAGGGATGGGATGCTTGAACTATGCCTTAAAACGGATCTGAGCGAGTATGAGCTTATTGATCTTTGTGGTACAGGTGGTGATGGAAAGGATACGTTCAATATTTCTACCCTGGCTTCATTTGTGGTTGCGGGAGCTGGTTATAAGGTATCAAAGCATGGAAATTATGGGGTATCTTCCGGCTGTGGCTCTTCCAATGTGATGGAATACCTGGGCTATAAATTCAGAAATGATATTGATCACCTGAAAAAGAGTCTGGATGAAGCCGGAATTTGCTTTTTACATGCTCCGCTATTTCATGCTGCCATGAAAACGGTTGCGCCAATCCGTAAAGAACTGGGTGTGAAGACCTTCTTTAATATGCTTGGACCATTAGTAAATCCTTCGCGGCCAAAATATCAGATGGTTGGAGTATTTAGCCTTGAACTTGCCCGTTTATATGCCTATCTCTATCAGAAATCCAAAATTGGCTATACTATCGTTCATGCTTTGGAAGGTTATGATGAAATTTCATTGACCTGTGATTTCAAGACTTTTTCTCCCTCAGGCGAACATATTCATTCGATATCCGATTTGGGCTTTGAGAAAATTGATCCCTCGAAAATAGGAGGGGGAAGTACTGTTCAGGAATCAGCTGAAATTTTTAAAGCTGTGCTTGATAGAGAAGGAAGTATTGAGCAAAACAGTGTTGTTCTCTGCAATGCAGCGGTAGCTATCCGGACAATAAAGCCTGATAAATCCTTTTCCGATTGTTATTATGAGGCTGAAGAGTCCCTGAATAGTGGAATGGCTTTGAGGAGTTTTAATCGATTATTGTCATGAAAATTAAGGTTTGCGGAATGAGGGATCCACAAAATATACTCAGTCTTGCTGAAATGAAGCCTGATTATATGGGTTTGATTTTTTATCCCAAATCAAAGCGTTATATCCCAAATCCGGATAAAGCTATCCTTGCTTCATTACCCGCTTCAATTAATTTAACCGGGGTTTTTGTGAATGAACTGGAGAATGAGATTGTTGAGAAGGCGATGAATTTTGGTTTAGGCGCAGTGCAGCTTCATGGAGAAGAGTCGCCAGAATATTGCCGGAGTTTGAGAACAAAGCTAAATAAAAGCAATCCTGATAAGCATATTGAGTTAATCAAGGCTTTTGGAATTTATCCCGGATTCGATTTTAAGGCTCTTGAAAATTATAATGATGTAGTGGATTACTTTTTATTTGACACCAAAACTTCAGAGCATGGCGGATCAGGTATTGCATTTGATTGGACTATTCTGGATCATTATCAGGGAGAAAAGCTGTTTTTTTTAAGTGGTGGCTTAAGTCCTGAAAATATCCATGGCTTATTAAATATAGCAATAAACAAAATCTATGCCCTCGATTTGAATAGCAGGTTTGAAATAGTGCCGGGTTTAAAGAATATAGAAAGCTTAAGATCAGCCTTTCAATTGATCAGGGCAAACAAAATATCCTGAAAAGGAATAATTATAGCATATGAACAGAGAATTTATTAAGAGTTCGGTAAAATGGGGTGTAAATAATGAAGGTTACTTTGGTGACTTTGGTGGAGCATATATCCCCGAAATGCTTTACCCGAATGTAGAAGAGCTTCGTAAGCGTTATCTTGACATCATCTATGAGCCTGGCTTTCAGGATGAATTCCAGATGCTTCTGAGGGATTACGTTGGCAGGCCTTCGCCATTATTCCATGCTGAACGATTATCTGCAAAGTATGGAACTACCCTCTATTTGAAAAGGGAGGATTTAAATCATACCGGGGCACATAAGATCAATAATACGATCGGACAAATTCTATTGGCTGAAAGACTCGGCAAAAAGAGAATCATTGCCGAAACCGGAGCCGGTCAGCACGGTGTTGCGACCGCTACAGTATGCGCTTTGAAGGGTCTGGAATGTGTGGTTTATATGGGGGAAGTTGATATCGCCCGTCAAGCACCTAATGTAGCCCGAATGAAGATGATGGGTGCAAAGGTTGTACCTGCAACTTCTGGCAGTAAAACCCTGAAGGATGCAACGAATGAAGCCATGCGCGACTGGATTAATAACCCGGTAGATACTCACTATATCATCGGATCAGTTGTTGGTCCGCACCCTTATCCCGACATGGTTTCCCGTTTTCAATCCATTATCTCTGAAGAGACTAAAATTCAGCTTAAGGAGCGAACAGGATCTGAAAATCCGGATATTGTAATGGCTTGTGTAGGTGGTGGCAGCAATGCGATGGGGATGTTCTATCATTTTCTGGATGATGAGGACGTCAGACTGATTGCCGTGGAAGCGGCGGGCCTGGGAGTAAATAGTGGTGAATCTGCTGCAACAACTGCATTAGGCAAAGAGGGAGTATTACATGGTAGCCGTTCGCTATTGATGCAGACAGAAGACGGGCAGGTTGTTGAACCTTATTCAATTTCGGCCGGGCTTGACTATCCGGGTATTGGTCCGCAGCATGCCCATTTATTTAAAGAAAACCGTGGGGAATATGTTAGCGTAACCGATGAAGAGGCGATGATTGCAGGCAGACTATGTGCTGAGCTTGAAGGAATCATTCCGGCGATTGAGAGTGCACATGCACTGGCACATTTAGAAAAGATGGTTTTTACCGGAAAAGAATCTGTTGTAATCTGCCTTTCAGGCCGCGGAGATAAGGATCTGGATACTTACATGAAATACTTTAATTTATAATTAGAAATTACCTGATGGCTTGCCGGATGATAAGTCCGGAATTACTATACAATTTTGCTCATGAACAGACTTAATAGATTATTTCAAAATAAAAAGGAACCGCTTTTATCAATTTACTTTACTGCCGGATATCCCCATTTGGATAGTACCCTGGATATTGCCGAAGCGGTAGAAAAAGCAGGTGCTGATTTTATTGAAATTGGATTTCCTTATTCAGATCCATTGGCTGATGGCCCTGTCATTCAGAACAGCTCCCATATGGCCCTTCAGAATGGAATGAATCTAAAAGTTCTTTTTCAGCAGCTTAAAGATTTGCGTAAGCGTATATCCATTCCGGTTTTATTAATGGGTTATGTTAATCCGTTGCTGCAATATGGTGTCAAGAATTTTTGTGATTCATGTGCCGCGGTAGGGGTGGATGGAGTTATTGTACCAGATCTTCCGATGTATGAATATGAAAACCTGTACAAGGATAATTTTATTCAAAACAATCTGAGCAATATATTTCTGGTTACTCCCCAGACTTCAGAAGAGCGCATCCGGAAGATCGATGAACTCAGTAATGGATTCATTTACCTGCTGTCTTCATCTTCAACTACCGGTAAAAACCTGACTGTTTCAAATGAAGCAGATGCATACTTTTCCCGTATCCGGGGTATGCAGCTTAAAAATCCCACAATGATAGGATTTGGTATTTCTGACATTAAGAGTTTTAATAAAGCTGCAGAATATACCCGTGGTGCAATTGTCGGAAGCGCTTTTGTGAAATTTCTGGATACAGAAAATGCGCTGGAAAGAATTCCTGAATTTATCAGATCGATCCGGCCTTAGGCTGGTTTTTTTGCTTCCCCAGGATAGGGTGTTTCTGTTTTTTTTAATATCGTAAAACAATGTTTCAAATATGTTGATTCATCCAATTCATTAGCTGATTATCAGAGTTTTAATAGCTATATTTTAAAATTCAAGGCTATAGCAAAATCAACATTTTCTTGTTTGATTTGAATGTTCAGTTCTGTACATTGTATTGTCAAAATTTTCGGCATATAGACATTTATAATTAAAATTCATGTCATGGAATTACTGATAACCACAATATTCATTATTGGGTACGCTGCGATCGCATTTGAGCACCCTCTCGGGACTAACAAAACAGCAAGCGCTTTACTTACCGGGGTACTTTGCTGGGTTGTTTATATCATGAGCGGAACAGATACCGGGCTCGTTTCGGCTGAACTTTATGAGCATTTGGGGCAAATTTCGGGGATATTGTTCTTTTTGCTCGGGGCCATGGCCATTGTCGAATTAATCGATGCCCATGACGGATTTGATGTAATAACCTCAAAAATTAAAACTTCTGATCAGCTCAAGCTATTATGGATCATAAGCATCATTACTTTTTTCCTGTCAGCGGTTTTGGATAACCTGACCACAACCATCGTGATGGTTTCATTACTAAGAAAGTTGATCAGCGAAAAAAAGACCAGAATGTTCTTTGTAAGTATGGTTGTGCTTGCAGCCAATGCAGGTGGGGCATGGTCGCCTATTGGGGATGTTACCACTACCATGTTGTGGATTGGAGGGCAAATTACCTCCGGTAATATCATACTCCACTTAATCATACCAAGTCTGGTTTGTTTATTCGTTCCTCTGTTAGTACTTTCTTTTTCAATGAAGGGAAATGTAAGTAAGCCGGATATTGTTGAAAGTAACCATACTGAGAAGACCACAGCCTTTGAAAGAAAATTTGTTTTGGCATTAGGAATCGGAGCATTGATATTTGTTCCATTCTTTAAAACCATTACCCACCTTCCACCATTTATGGGAATGTTATTCGGTCTGGCAATACTCTGGATCGTGACTGAATTTATTCATAAGAATAAAAATGATGCGGATAAGGATGCTTACTCAGTCATTCAGGCCCTCAGAAAAGCGGATATGCCCAGTGTTCTTTTTTTTCTTGGAATTTTAGTAGCTATTTCTGCCCTGGAGTCCACTCATCAGTTGCGTGACCTGGCTCAGTGGATGGATGCAAAGATAGGTAACCTGGATGTAATTGTGATTTCTATCGGTCTCTTGTCATCTATTGTAGATAACGTTCCATTAGTTGCTGCCGGTATGGGAATGTATGATATGGTGACTTATCCAACCAATCATTATTTCTGGTCTTTTCTAGCCTATTGTGCAGGAGTAGGGGGTAGCTGTCTGATCATTGGTTCTGCTGCAGGTGTGGCAGCAATGGGTATGGAAAGAATAGATTTTCTTTGGTATTTTAAGAATGTTTCCTGGCTGGCTTTAATAGGTTATCTAGCCGGAGCGGGTATATTTATGCTGCAGCATTATCTTTTAAACTTTTAAGTTCGGCTTTGAATAATTAATAGATTTAAGCATGAAGGTCATTTTGCTATCCATTGTTCTATTAGCCCTGGCATTTGCAGGCATCGCTATAAAAATTTTAGTGAAAAAGAATGGTAAATTCTCTGGTACCTGCAGCAGTAATAACCCCTTATTACAAACTGAGGATGGGTCATGCAGTATTTGTGGTGCAAGCCGGGAAGAAAAGTGTAAATCTTAATGAACCAGTTTTATCCTGTTTTTCAGACTTTCGGAGGTATAGGTTTTCCAGGAATTATTCTCATCGTAAATGAAAAATACTTCCAGGTTCAGGTCTTTATTTTCTTCCAGAAATTGTTTTGACTGCTCTAAACCCATCACCATAAAAGCAGTTGCATAGGCATCTGCAGTCATAGCATCATCTGCCAGTACGCTTGCACTCAAAATATTTTGCCTCGCGGGAAATCCTGTACGCGGATCAAGAATGTGAGCGTATTTTTTTCCATCTTCTTCATAAAACTTTCTGTAATTACCTGAAGTGCATAAAGCTCTGTTATCCAGTTCAATGATCGCTTCAAGTTTTCGTTCGGAGGATGTATTTTGAAGCGGTTGTTCTATTCCCACTTTCCAGTATTCAGTATTTTTTTTGCCTTTCGCAATAAGTTCACCTCCCAACTCTACCAGGTAATTTTCGATGCCTTTCTTTTCAAGGAATGAAGCTAGTACATCTACCGAATAGCCCTGTGCAATTGCATTGAAATCGAGTTGCACCTCATTCTGTTCTTTTACAAGTTTATTCCCTTCAAGCCTAAGTTTTTTATAATCCACATATTGAAGTATGCTATCAATCTGGTTGCTGTCTATTAATGCTTTTTTACTAAAACCAAATCCCCAGGCTTTTAACAGAGGCCCGACAGTAACATCAAAAAGTCCTCCGGTTCTTTCTGATATTTCCATTGATTTATTAAATACATCAATAAAATAGGGATCAACCCGAATGTCAGGTTCATTATTATTGATCCTGGAAATTATTGAAACCGGAATATAGGTAGAGAGCGAGAAGTCAATATCCTTTAAAATGGAATCTATTGCCTGTTTATGATTAAGCCCGTCTTCAGATAAATAGGAGATATGCCATGTAGTACCCTGAGCTTCTCCATCAATTGTAATTAGCTTATTTTCTTTTGATTGGCAAGCTGAAAGAAGCAGAACGCCGATAAAAATGGGTAAGAAAAATCTTATCATCAATTTTAACCTCCAAAATCATCAAAGGCAATGTTTTCTGGGGGTACACCCAAGTCATCCAGCATCTTAAATACGGCGGCATTCATCATTGGCGGGCCGCAGATATAATATTCAAGTTCTTCGGGCTCAGGATGGTTTTTGAGATAATTTTCATAGAGCACATTATGAATAAATCCGGTATAACCTGTCCAATTGTCTTCTGCCAGAGGTTCTGATAAGGCAATGTTGTATTGAAAATTAGAAAATTCTTTTTCTATCGCCCTGAAATGTTCAGTATAAAAGACTTCTCTGGACGATCGACCTCCATACCAGAAACTTACTTTCCTGTCCCTTTCTTTCATGGTATGGAAGATGTGAAACAAATGAGAACGAAGAGGAGCCATACCAGCACCTCCACCGATATATATCATTTCTTTTTTTGTAGGCTTAATATGGAAATCTCCAAAAGGACCTGCAATGGTTATTTTATCACCGGGTTTACGTGAAAATACATAGGATGAGCATATTCCAGGGTTTACATCCATGAACTTTCCGGCTTGCCTGTCGAAAGGAGGGGTGGCGAGCCTGATATTAAGCATGATAATATTTCCTTCGGCAGGATGATTAGCCATCGAATAAGCACGAAATATGGGTTCCGGGTTTTTCATTTGCAGATCCCAGATCTTGAATTTATCGTAATCGTCCTGAAAACGTTTGTCAATTTTATAGAGATCACTTTTAAAATCAATTTCACAGGCAGGTACATCAATTTGTATATAACATCCTGACTGGAAGTTTAGAAATTCACCTTCGGGTAATTTGACTACTAATTCTTTAATGTAGGTTGCGACATTATCATTTGATACTACTTCGCATTCCCATTTTTTAATACCAAAGACTTCATCTGGAATTTTAATTTCCATATCCTGTTTCACTTTTACCTGACAGCCTAATCGCCAGTTGTCCTGTTGCTGCTTTCTTGTGAAATAGGGAGTTTCGGTGCTTAATATGGTTCCACCGCCCGATAATACCTGACACTTGCACATTGCGCAGGTTCCACCACCTCCACAGGCTGAAGGCAGGAAAATCTTCTTATTGGCTAAGGTTGTAAGCAGGCTGGATCCGGCTTCTGTTTCCATGTCTTCTTCTCCGTTTATGGTGATTTTAACAAGTCCTGAAGGCATTAGCTTTGCTTTGGCTAGCAGGATGATATAAACCAGTAATATATTGAAGAGTAAGAAGATAACGATACTGGAAATGATCGTTGTGGTTTCGGGACTAATAATCATCAGGTTCATCGTAATTACAATTTAATTCCCATAAAACTCATAAATGCAATGGCCATAAGTCCCGTGATGATGAAAGTGATGCCTAAACCTCTCAAAGGGTCGGGAATATTTGAGTAACGAACTTTTTCCCTGATCGCCGATAAGGCAACAATTGCGAGGAACCATCCCACCCCGGAACCAAATGCGAATACAGTCGCTTCGCCCAAAGTGGCATATTCTCTTTCCTGCATGAACAAAGCTCCACCTAAAATTGAACAGTTTACGGCAATAAGCGGAAGAAATATTCCCAGTGAGGCATACAGTGCCGGTGCAAATTTTTCTACCACCATCTCAACTAACTGAACAATGGAAGCGATTGTGGCTATGAACATAATAAAACTAAGAAAACTTAGGTCAATGCTGCCAAAGTCTGTGGATAACCATGTTAAAGCACCAGCTTTTAGAATATATTTCTCCAATAAGTAACAAATTGGAACAGCAACAGATAGAACGAATATAACGGCCATTCCGAGACCTACAGCGCTTTTTACTGTTTTTGAAATCGCAAGATAGGAACACATGCCCAGAAAATAGGCAAAAATCATGTTCTCTATAAAAACAGCTTTAATAAACAGGTTTACATGCTCCATGAGATCATTTATTTAGCCTCAATTAATTTTTTATTTCTACTTCTCTGAATCCAGATAATAATTCCAACGACAATCATTGCCATTGGGGGCATGATGACGAGTCCGTTGTTAAAATAGCCCATTTCATAAGCTGATTCGGGAATTATTCTAAAACCCATAAGTTCACCTGAGCCAAATAATTCCCGAATCATAGATACAATTACGAGAATTACCCCATAACCAATCCCATTGCCAATACCATCAATAAATGATGGCCAGGGTTTATTTGCCATGGCAAAGGCTTCCAGTCTGCCCATGACTATGCAATTGGTTATGATTAGTCCGACAAATACCGACAATTGCTTGCTGACATCATAAACAAAGGCTTTCAAAAACTGATCAACCAAAATTACCATTGCCGCAACCACGGTTAATTGAACAATGATTCTAATTCTGTTAGGAATAATATTTCTTATAATCGAAATGATCAGACTTGAAAATGCGGTTACAACAACTACAGCAAGAGCCATGACAATGGATGGCTGCATTTTTACCGTAACTGCCAGAGCTGAACATATTCCTAATACCTGTACGGTTATAGGATTGCTGTCATTCAAGGGGTCATAAAGAAGCCTTTTATTTTTGGGTGAAAATAAGGGCTCTTTCTTGCCTTTCTCTTTTTCGGGCGCTGTACTAATTTCATTGCTCATGGGTATCTTATTAGGTCTTTAATCTAATGGCTTCATACTTATCTTTTTGAAATAAGGAATATAATTATTCAGGGTTCTTTGTAGCATTTCAGACACCCCATCGCTGGTTATAGTTGCTCCTGAAACAGCATCAACTCCATGTGGGTTTGTTGAACCCGAACTTCCCTTAACTACTTTGACAGAAACAAACTTTCCTTCATCGTCCAGGATTTTTTTTCCTTTGAATTTCTCCTGGAACTTTTCAGTATCAATTTCAGCACCAAGGCCCGGGGTTTCACTTTTATGACCGAAACTTACGCCATAAACAGTATTCATATCCTCTTCAAGGGCGATAAATCCCCATATTGGTCCCCATAATCCTTTGCCTCTAACCGGAATGATATAGTAAGTATTATTTTCTTTCTCACAAACAAACAATGGGAAGAGTTCTTTGTCCTTATTGCCGGTTTTTTCTTTATCCAATTCTTTTTTCAGATCAATATCAAAGGCGGGTATCCCTCCGTCTACAGGTTCACCCTTGCTATCCAAAACAACCTGTTTGGTGATATATTTTGAGAAATTTTTCTCAGCCTCCTCAGAAGAACCATTTATTCCGACGCTGCTTAAAATGTTCTCCATTTTTTCAATCCTGGCATTCCGTGCCTGATAGGGTCCAAGAGCAATGGCTGCTACAGACAACATGATAGCAACGACTACCACCATAGCAGATGAAAATAGAAATGTGGCTTTATTGCTGTCCTTATGCATTTTGCTTTAAATTGGATCTTTTTAACCTTCTCTTAATATTTGCAGCTACCACATAGTGATCGATAAGTGGTGCCATAACATTCATAAATAGTATAGCTAACATCATCCCTTCGGGGTATGCAGGATTAAATACCCTGAACAGGATAGCAAATAATCCAATCAGGAAACCATAAATGTATTTACCAGTATTAGTTTGAGCTCCGCTAACCGGATCAGTAGCCATAAAAATAGCCCCAAACGCGAAGCCTCCGAGAACCAGGTGATGAACCGGACTAATCTGCATGAGCGTGTTAAGCCCGAATAAATTAAAAATCAGTGCCATTATATATCCACCTGCAAATACAGACAACATGATTCTCCAGCTCCCTATACCTGTATATAATAGAATGGCTGCACCAATCAGGCATGCCAGAGCAGATGTTTCGCCAATAGAGCCCGGTATGATTCCGATGAAAGATTCCCAAACCCCGGGAATTTTGTCTGCTAATCCGGCAGCGGCATCGCCCAGTGGGGTAGCACCGCTATAAGCATCAACTACCTGTTTCCCTTCTTCTGAGCTGATATTTATCCAGACTTCATTCCCGGAAATTTTAGTTGGGTAGGCAAAAAACAGGAATGCACGGGCGGTTAAAGCCGGGTTTAAGATATTCATGCCCGTACCTCCAAAGACTTCCTTTCCGATAATTACTGCAAAAACTGTCGAAACTGCAACCATCCACAAAGGGACATCAACAGGCATAACCAGGGGGATAAGCATTCCGGAAACCAAAAAGCCTTCGTTAATGGTATGCTTACGGATAATTGCAAAAATAAACTCTACCGCCAGGCCTGAGATATAGGAAACAACTACTATGGGTAGTACTTTGATTGCTCCAAATATGAAATTATCGAATATCGGGGTGTCTGAAATACCAAATGCCAGGTGGTGTTGGTATCCTACATTCCACATGCCGAAGAGGAGGCAGGGTATCAAGGAAAGAATCACAAGCACCATGGTCCGCTTCAGATCAATTGCATCGCGAACATGTGCTCCTTTTGGAGCAGTTGTATGATCCGGAACAAAAAGGAAGGTCTCAAATGCGTTGAAAGCCGGGTAGAATTTTTCAAGTTTTCCGCCTTTTTCGAAATCGGGCTTTAGCTTATCCAATAATTTTCTAAGTAGCATCAAGTTAAAATGTTTTAGGATAATCTTTGGCTTCCTGCCTGAATTATCGGATTCAAACTTATTTCTTATGTACTATTAGGTATCTTATAATTAAGCTTCGGAACGTATATTTTTGATCTGGTTTTTCTATTAGGGTTCTTTCTCTTTTAGAATTCTTAATGATTAGTTCATTTCTTTTTGGATAATGTCAATTCCACGTTTGATTATTTCCTGAGATTTAATTTTTGAAGTACAAACAAACTCACAAAGCGCAAAATCTTCTTCCACTACCTCATAAATGCCAAGCTGCTCCATCATTTCAATATCTTCAATTAAGATTGATTTTAAGAGTTGAACAGGGTAAATATCCATAGGGAATACCTTTTCATATTGACCGGTGACTACGAAAGGGCGTTCTTCGCCGTGCAGGTTCGTATTTAAGGTGTATTTCTTGTTTGAATTAAGCCATGAAAAAAAGGTGCGCGACATACTGAACTTATCAAGACCCGGTGCTAACCAGCCCATAAACTCAGATTCGTGACCCTCAGGGATAACAGTGATTTGGGAATCATAATAACCCAGGAATCCATCTTCCTTGATTTGGCTGCCTGATAAAACATTTCCACTGATGACCCTGTTTTCACCTGCTTTTAGTCCGCCATCATTTAGCATGCTTTTTACTGAACACCCAATAACAGTTTTATAGTATTTAGGATTTGAAACCTGTGAGCCGGTTAAGGCAATAATCCTTGTAGCATCGTATTTTCCTTCTGAAAACAATTTTCCAATGATCAGAACATCCTGCGGGTTTACATACCATACCACTTCGCCCTTATTGACAGGATCAATATGATGTATCTGGACACCTACATTTCCGGCAGGGTGTGGCCCTGAAAATTTATTGATAACCACACCTTTCGCATTACTGAAAGTGGATACTGAAGATTTTGATCCATCAATATTTAAATGAACCTTCCCATTTGTTAATTTGATGAGGGCGTTCAATCCTGTTTGAAAGTTTTCATTATTTTTTCCCTGCATGATAAAATCAATGTCAGGTGCCAGCGGATTAGTGTCAAATGCCGAAATAAAAATCGATTTTGGTGTTTCTGAAGGTTTTGCTATAATTCCAAACGGACGTTGGCGTATCAGTGGCCATAAGCCATTAACTAATAATGATTGAATAATCTCATCCCTGCCTAATTCATCAGGATTAGTCTTATCCAATTCAAGATAGTTGATTTTTTTGTCGGCCAGTATTTTTATCTCCAGTATTTTACGTTTTTCAGCCCGTATTACTTCGATGATCTCTCCACTAACAGGTGAACAAAATTTTATGGATTCATTGTTTTTGTCAAAAAATAGAATGCTTCCAGCTAAAACTTCATCTCCGGCTTTAACTAAAATTTTAGGGTTTATTCCGGGAAAATCTGAGGGTTTTATTGCAAATACTTCTGGTAAGGGTAGATCAGAAAGTAATTTATTAGCTTCTCCGGTAAGCTGGATATTTAAGCCGTTTTTAATTTTAATACATCCCGACATACAGTAAAATTTAATTCAAGCAATTTTGGAAATGAATCTTAGTGGACTCCTGATATGATGCTGAGCTTACCGAATCGTATAAAAAAAATTGGGGATCTGTCAATTTTTAGTCATTTTGCAATATACATTATATTTAATAATTAAAAAATTTCTGTGTCCTAAAAATATTATTACAAAAAATTATTGCTATTTTTAATCAAGTGCAAATAGCATAGTTATAATTATTTATAAAATCGCCCTAACTGACATCACGAGTCCCGAATAATCTTAAGAGCTAACCCAAAAGAGCGATTAAATTGAGTTTAGAATATTACCTTTTTACAGGATATTTCATTCAAAAAAACAATTTATATGGGAGCAGTCAGCAAAATTTTAGAACGGAAAGGAACATTAATCTTTTCTATTACGCCGGATACAAGTGTATTTCGAGCACTTGAAATTATGGTCGAGAAAAATGTAAGTGCCCTTCTGGTAACCGAAGCCGATAAACTGATGGGTATATTTTCTGAGAAGGATTACGCTCGTAAAGTAATTCTAAAAGGTAAAGCATCAAAACATACAAAAATCAGGGAGATTATGTCTCAGGAACTTACTGTCGTAGCGCCCGAAAACTCTATTGATCATTGTATGCAATTAATGACCAATAAATTCATACGGCATTTACCAGTTGTCTCAAACGAGAAGTTAATCGGTATTATTTCAATTGGGGATGTGGTAAAACATATCATTGAAGAACAAAAATTCATTATTGAAAACATGGAACAATATATTGCTGGTCAATAGCTTTCTCACTAAGGTAGGCTGATAGCATTTTGGTCCAGATTTTTTATTTCTGCATGTATTCTATGTCTTTTATTTGTTAATCTTGCTTTTCTCAATCGTTTCGCTCTCTTTTTGTTTAGTGAATAGAGGAAAACGAATCCGGATACACCAGCAAGAATAGATGCCACTAATACTGAAAATTTAGCTTCAACATTATAGATTGGATTGCTGAAGGAAAGCAGGGCAATGAAAATTGACATGGTAAATCCAATACCCGCAAGTAATCCTAAACCGAAAACATGTTTCCAGCTTGCTCTTGATGGTAAAGAGGCGATACCTGATTTAACGGCCAACCAGGAAAACAGGGTTACCCCGAGTGGTTTACCTATGGTTAAACCGAATATGATGCCTAAACCAAGCGGACTGGTAAGTCCATCTAACATTTTATTTTCGAATTGGATATTCGTGTTTGCTAGTGCAAAAATAGGCATGATCAGAAAATTTACCGGTCTAACGATCAAGTGTTCTAAATGTTCAAGCGGGGAAGTCCTTTTTACCGGATTGCTTGGAATAGTTAATGCCAGTAAAACTCCTGCAATGGTAGCATGAATGCCTGAATGGTGTATAAAGTACCAAAGAAATAGGCCGGGGATTATGTAAAAAAACAATCTTTTTACACCCAGATAATTCATGGTTATCAGTAAAGACATAATACCTGCAGAATATAATAACTGCATCAAATGCAATTCGTTGGTATAGAAAATAGCTATTACAAGTATAGCTCCAAGGTCGTCGACGATAGCTAAAGCAGCCAGAAATACTTTTAATGAGGCCGGTACCCGTTTACCAAGCAGTGATAATACACCAAGAGCAAAAGCAATATCAGTTGCCATGGGTATACCCCAGCCTGATATGGTTTCGAGGTTATAATTGAAAATAAAATAGATTCCGGCAGGAATAAACATTCCACCTAATGCAGCAAATATTGGCATTGCAGCCTTTCGGGGAGAAGATAATTCCCCTTCAATGATTTCACGCTTAATTTCAAGTCCAATTAATAAAAAGAATATAGCCATCAGGCCATCATTTATCCATTGAGATAAAGAATACTCTAACTGAAGGTTGGAACTGCTATATCCAAGTTTTGTAGAAAGTAGATTTTCAAAACCTTCGCCAAGTGCTGAATTCGCAATAGTTAAAGATACAAGGACAGAAAAGATAAGGATTATACCACCAATTTGTTCAGAACGAAAAAAGTCACGGAATGGTTTTAAGTTTATTGCTTGAGCCATGGCGGCAAAAATAGTAAAAATTTTCAGGGTGTTTGTCTATTTAAGGTAAGAAAAGGCCAATATAGTGTATTCCAGGCTATTTTATGGAAATTTTATTCCATAAAATTCAATTACAAAAATTGATCCAGATCACCCTTTCCCTGCCTTATAATTTCAAATACACCTTCACTGCAATCTACAATCGTAGAAGGCACATTATCGCCATATCCTCCATCAATTACCAGATCAACAATATCTTCATACTTTTCATGGATCAGTTCAGGATCTGTTGAATATTCGATAATTTCATCATCATCATGTATGGAAGTAGATATGATTGGATTTCCAAGCAGTTTTACAATGGCTCTGGCTATCGTATTGTCAGGGATTCTAATCCCAACAGTCTTTTTATTTGAGCTCAATAATTTGGGTACATTTTTGTTTGCATTGAAAATAAAAGTAAACGGTCCCGGGAGCGCTTTTTTAATAACCCGGTAGGTCTCGTTATCAATTTGCCTCGTAAAATCTGAGATATGCCTTAGGTCATAGCATATGAATGAGAAATTTGCTTTTTCAGGTTTAATACCCCTTATTTTACAAATTTTTTCAATGGCTTTCGAATTGCTGATATCACAGCCCATACCGTAAACGGTATCGGTGGGATAAATTATTATTCCACCTTTTTTAAGGACGTCGACTACCTGCTGGATCACTTTTTCATTTGGATTTTCAGGGTAGATCTTGATCAACATGTCTAAAAATACGGATTTTTACACATAAACACCCGAATAATGTGTACTCAGTAATATCAGCCTAAAACTCTGCATTTTTTGGTGTTCTTGGGAAAGGGATAACATCCCTGATATTCGTCATTCCGGTAACGAAAAGTACCAATCGCTCAAAACCTAAGCCGAATCCGGCATGAGGAGCTGTGCCAAAGCGGCGGGTGTCAAGGTACCATGACATTTCCTCTGCTGGAATATGCATTTCTTCCATTCTCTTTTCAAGCTTGTCAAGACGTTCCTCACGCTGTGAACCACCTATAATCTCTCCAATACCCGGGAACAAGATATCCATAGCTCTTACAGTTTTTCTTCCTTCTGTATCTGGTTCATTCAGCCTCATATAAAACGACTTGATATCTGCAGGATAATCAATAAGAATTACCGGCTTTTTGAAGTGTTTTTCCACCAGAAAACGTTCATGTTCCGACTGCAGGTCTGCACCCCAGCTATCAATCAGGTATTTAAATTGCTTTTTTTGATTAGGCTTGGAATTTCTTAAGATTTGAATGGCTTCGGTATAAGTGATTCGTTCAAAATTATTTTCAAGGCAGAATTTCAGCTTGGAAAGCAGGTCGAGTTCTGAACGGTCAGCTTGTGGCTTTTGTTTTTCCTCTTCCAGTAACCTGCTGTTAAGGAACTCCAGTTCATCAGCACAGTGTTCTAATGCATATGAAATCAGATATTTGAGCAATTCCTCAGCCAGGTCCATGTTATCGTTCAGATCATAGAAAGCCATCTCAGGTTCTATCATCCAGAATTCTGCCAAATGACGTGTAGTATTTGAATTTTCGGCCCGGAAAGTAGGTCCAAAAGTATAGATATCTCCAAAGGCCATAGCTGCAAGTTCACCTTCCAACTGTCCGGAAACGGTTAGATTGGTAGCTTTTCCGAAGAAATCTTCCTTATAATTTACTGTTCCGTCTTCATTTCGCGGAATATGATCAGGATCAATCGTTGAAACCCTGAACATTTCACCCGCACCTTCGGCATCCGAAGCGGTAATGATTGGTGTGTGCAGGTACAAAAACCCCTTATCATTGAAAAATTTATGTACAGCGTAAGCCAGTGCATGCCGAACTTTGAATACTGCATTGAAAGTATTGGTCCGGAAACGCAAGTGGGCAATTTCCCTTAAAAATTCAAGACTATGTTTTTTAGGTTGTAAAGGAAACTTCTCAGCGTCACTATCACCTAATATTTCGAGGGTATTTACCTTAATTTCAATGCGTTGTCCTTTACCTAATGACTCCACAATTTCACCGGTCAGTGAAACCGCAGCTCCGGTAGTAAGTCTTTTTAACAGACTATCATCGAAAGAATTAAAATCTACTACTGCCTGTATATTCTTGATGGTTGAGCCGTCATTAATGGCAATGAACTGTTTGTTTCTGAATGTTTTAACCCAGCCCATTACAGTTGCCTCTTGCCCGAAATCAGTACTGTTTAGTAAATCTTTAATTTTTATCCGCTTAGCCATGTTTTTTCAATGAACTGCAAAAATACAAATCGTTCTGTTAACCACAAGTCAATCTAGGATGTGAATAAGGAAGGTTGATTATTTACAGGCAGCAAGGTCTCTTGCAACTTCGGCCTGATCATATTGCCCCTGTTTGTTTCCGAATGAATTAGTGATGTAGACGATCAGTTGGGCAATATCAATATCAGCCAGATTGTTGTTTCCGGGCATTTTACCCTGATATACTACATTGTTGATAGTTATCTGTTCAGTTTGGCCATTCCTGATGATACAGGCAAGCTTTTGCTTATTAGCGATCAGGTAAGTGCTGTCAGTAAGCGGAGGGTATAGTGTGCCTAATCCTTTCCCGTCAGCACCATGACAGTTCTGACAATTCTTTTCATATAGTCCTTTGCCGTTAACAAAATAGCGCTTGTAGGTAATGCTGTCTTCATTCTGACATGACTGGATCGTTATGACTGGGATGAACAGAAAAAGAAAGATATATATAAACCTATTTCTCATCAGCAGCTTCTTCCCTGAGAAGTTTATCCATGTCTGCTATCAATTGTTTTACCTGATCTGCTTTTGTTCCGTCGTATGCACCACGTAACTGTTTTTTAGTATCAACCAGAATAAACCATCCCTGATGTACCAAACCCTGGGGGTCAGAACTATCTTCAAATGCGGAAACTAAATAGTTTTTGGCTGCGATATTGAAGATTGAGTCCCGGCTTCCGTGAACGAATTCCCATTGATTCCCTTCTACACCAAGTTTGGTAGCATAAGTTTTTAATCGGGAGGGTAAATCGTATTTGATATCAATGGTATGGGAAAGTAGTTTAACTTTTGGATTGTCTTTGAATTTTTTATAGACATCAAGCATATTCCGGTGCATGATCGGGCATATTGTGTTGCAGGATGTGAAAAAGAAGTCAGCAACATAAATCTTCCCATCAAAATCCTTATCAGTTATAATTACACTATCCTGATTAAAATAACTGAAAGGTGAAATCGTTTGGTAAATTGTATCAACTACGGTTTTGCCATCAACAGTTCTCTCTACCGGCTCACGGTTTCCTAAAATGGGAAGTTTAGTGTCCGACTGATTTGTACAGGATTGAATTACCAGGATGCTAAGGGCAATATACAAGAGCTTTTTCATATTGCAAATATACTTTGTTTAGCGGGTAGAAAGCCCAAAAAAGGAAAATTAGTCCTGAGGTAATCTAATAAAATTTAAGAGTATGATTCATTTTTCTTTTGAATTTTTATCTGATTTTAGACTGCCAGATCATGCATAATTTGTTCTATTTTTTCATCAAGCTGTTTGTCCTTAATACCAAATTCCTTAATGTCAGGAAGGGGGGTTTTTACACTGCAATAAAATTTGATCTTTGGTTCTGTGCCGGACGGTCTTGCTGACACAATGCATCCATCGGCTGTGATGAATTGTAGTACATCAGATTTTGGTAAATCCAGTTTTTTAGTGCTTCCGCTGATCAGATCTGTTTCTTTTCCAAGCTCATAATCTTTGAGGCAAACTACTTTTGATCCACCAAGGCTCAAAGGAGTGTTGAACCGGAATCGTTCCATCATGGATTTAATTTCTTCGGCACCTGTTTTACCCTTTTTAGTGATTGAAACCAGTTTTTCTTTATAAAAGCCATAGGTTTGGTACATTTTAAGCATTGCCTGGTAAAGGCTGCTGCCCTGATCCTTGTAATAAGCAGCCATTTCTGCGATAAAGGCACAGGAAATAACTGCGTCTTTATCCCTGACAAGTTCACCAACCAGATAACCATAACTTTCCTCACCACCAGCAATGAAGGTTTTCTTTCCCTGGAGTTCTGTAATCAAAGCTCCGATCCATTTGAAACCGGTGAGAGTTTCATAGAAATTTACGTTTTTCGATTCTGCAATATCTCCGATCAGTTTGGTGGTTACTATGGTGGATACAATGTACTCGTTCCCTGTGAGTTTACCCTTTTGCTCCCATGCATTCAATAAATAATTGATTAGCAGACTTCCGGTTTGATTGCCATTTAATAAAATAAACTCACCATCATCATTCTTTACTGCAATTCCTACACGGTCGGCATCCGGGTCGGTTGCAAGTACCAGATCAGCATCAATTTCTACAGCTTTGGAAATTGCCAGAGATAAGGCTTCCTTCTCTTCCGGATTTGGATAAATTACGGTAG
Source organism: Daejeonella sp. (assembly GCF_030695525.1). GTDB lineage: Bacteria > Bacteroidota > Bacteroidia > Sphingobacteriales > Sphingobacteriaceae > Daejeonella. The sequence goes on from NZ_JAUYSS010000068.1 coordinate 56,373, forward strand.
GGAAGTTTCCATCCGGTACTGCCTGCTCTTCAACAATAGTCACAGTTGTAAATCCGAAGCGTTTTAATGCAGCCGGAACCAGGGTTATACCGGTACCATGAATTGGGGAAAAGACGATTTTGAGGTCATGTTGCCTTTGAATAGCCTCCGGAGAAACAGAAAGTTCGGTAATCTTTTTTAAATACAATTCGTCGATCTCCTCAGAGATGTACTCAATATTTTTGTCAATCCTGCCGAACTTAACTTCATTTATATCGCTTATAGCTGAAACTTCATCCATAACCATTTGATCATCAGGGGATTTGAATTGTCCTCCGTCTGAGCCATAGGCCTTATATCCATTATATTCTTTTGGGTTATGTGATGCAGTGATCATTACCCCGCTTCGGCATCCAAGGTGTCGGATAGCAAATGAAAGTTCCGGTGTTGGTCTAAGTTCCCTGAAGAAATAAACATGTATTCCATTAGCTGAGAATACCTCAGCTGTGATTTTTGCGAAAAAATCGGATTTGTTCCTGCTGTCGTGGGCAATGGTAACACTGATCTTTTCGCCGGGATATTTCTTGAGCAGGTAATTGCATAATCCCTGGGTTGCAGTCCCTATGGTGTACTTATTGATGCGGTTAGAACCAGGCCCCATAGTACCTCGAAGCCCTCCGGTTCCAAATTCGAGATCCTTATAGAAAGAATCGCTTAGCTCAGTATACGATCCTGAATTCAGTAGTTCAGTGATTTCCTTCTTTGTCGCTTCATCATAGCTTCCCGAGAGCCAATTGTTTATCTTATTTAAGACAGAGGGTTCTAACTCATTCATGGATTTTTTATTTTAAGGTAAGGCATTAATTCTTCTTTTTATAAGGAATTATTGATGCCAAATTAAATTCTGTTCGATATAAAATAGCATGAGCTTACCATTCTCCAAACTATTCGTTTATAAGCTCGTGCAATCCCGCACCTGCGGGTATAAAAACAATTATATTCAATGTGAAATATAAGATGCTTTTTCCTAATTTTAGCCTCTCATTGCACAAGTATAAAAATCATTTGCTGCAATTTAAAATTCAAGCTTAAATGAAGGTATTAAAGTTCGGAGGAACATCAGTTGGAAGTCCAGATCGGATCAAAAAATTATTAGACATTATAAACCCTGAAGAAAGACAGATTGTGGTTCTGTCGGCAGTTTCAGGTACTACAAACAGTTTGCTGGAGATATCACAGGCGTATCTGGCAGGTGATAAATCGAAAGCTGCAGAACTTACAGCCATACTAAAGGCAAAATATGATTTGTTCATTAAAGAACTTTTTTCTTCGGATGATGGCCTGGAAAATGGAAAAAATCTAATTGATTATCATTTCAATCTTATTTCCTCCTTTGCCAATGCGCATTTTACAACTATCGAAGAAAAGATTATTCTGGCTCAGGGCGAACTGATATCAACAACCCTGTATCATTTCTATTTGACCGAAATAGGAGTTAAATCAAAATTGCTATCTGCACTAGTTTTTATGAAGATTGATGAGGATAATGAACCTGTCATTGATTTTATCACAGAACATATTCAGCCTTTACTCGACCCAGAAACTAACCTCTTTATAACTCAGGGTTATATTTGCCGAAATTCATTTGGTGAGATAGATAATCTGCGCAGGGGAGGAAGTGATTATACAGCTTCTTTGATTGGTGCTGCTATCCGTGCAGAGGAAGTACAGATATGGACAGATATCGATGGAATGCATAATAATGATCCACGCATAGTAAAGGGTACCAAACCTATTGCAAGATTATCTTTTGATGAGGCCGCTGAGCTAGCTTATTTCGGAGCGAAGATACTGCATCCGCAAAGTGTTTTTCCAGCACAGAAATTTAAAGTTCCGGTTCGATTATTGAACACAATGGAACCTAAAGCCTCCGGAACTTTGATAACCAATGACAGTGAGCGCGGTAAAATTAAATCTATAGCAGCCAAAGATGGGATTACGGCGATAAAAATTCAATCCAGCAGAATGCTTCTGGCATATGGATTTTTGAGACGGGTTTTTGAAATATTTGAGCGTTATAAAACACCAATTGACATGATTACTACTTCAGAAGTGGCCGTTTCAGTTACTATTGATGATATCAGTAATCTTGCAGAAATTATTAAAGAGCTTAACAATTTCGGAACGGTGGAAATCGATTATAATCAAACAATTGTTTGTGTTGTAGGTGATTTTGGTGCTGATAAACATGGCTTTGCGGCCAGGGTTTTAGAGGCCCTTAAGCATATTCCAATCCGTATGATTTCATATGGTGGAAGCCATTTTAATATTTCCCTTTTAATCAAAGATGGAGATAAGGTTGAAGCTCTCAGGTCATTACATAATCGTTTATTTGAATAGAATCAGCATTTGCCCCCGGGTAGATTAGAGAATTTATATGTTTAGTAAGGATATAGTTGCCCGTTTCCAAAATTTTGAAACACCATTTTATTATTATGATCTGAATGTATTAGATCAGACTTTAACGTCCTGCAAAGCTGCCTCTGAGAAGTTTGGATTTCATGTACATTATGCACTTAAGGCCAATTTCAATGATCAGGTCTTGAAAGCAATTGAAAAATCGGGTTTTGGGGCCGACTGTGTTAGTGGAAATGAGGTTAAAAAAGCAATTGAAATAGGCTTTAATCCCGGAAAAGTTGTTTTTGCAGGAGTAGGTAAGTCAGACAGGGAGATCAATGAAGCTTTAATCAATAATATTTTCTGTTTCAATGTTGAATCAGTTCAGGAACTTGGAGTAATTAATGAACTTGCTGTAAAACTGCGTAAACAGGCCAGAGTGGCCATTCGAATCAATCCTAATGTGGATGCCCATACTCATCAGTATATTACTACCGGACTGGAAGAGAATAAGTTTGGTGTGAATCAATGGGAATTGCCTGCCTGCGTTGAAGAACTTAAAAGATGTTCAAATCTTGAACTGATAGGAATTCATTTTCATGTTGGATCTCAGATTACGAACCTGGATGTGTTTAAAAGCCTTTGTCTGAAAGTGAATGAGCTTAATACCTGGTTTCTGGAACGTGGTTTCGATCTTAAGGTATTGAATGTTGGCGGAGGACTCGGAGTGGATTATCATCATCCTGATGAGAATGCAATCAATGATTTTATAAGTTTTTTTGAAATCTATGATAAATTCCTTGAACGCAGGCCTGGTCAGGAAGTTCATTTTGAACTTGGAAGGGCTCTTGTGGCGCAGTGCGGAAGCCTGATTAGTCGGATTCTCTATGTAAAAAATGGTTTAAAGAAGAATTTTCTGGTTTTGGATGCCGGGATGACTGAATTGATGCGCCCCGCTTTATATCAGGCCTATCATAAGATTGAAAATGTCAGTGCAGATTCTGCAAATCCCATTGTTTCGTATGATGTTGTTGGTCCTATTTGTGAAAGTACTGACTGCTTCGGTAAAGAAGTTGAATTGCCGGAATCAAAGCGAGGGGATATCATTGCAATTAGGACAGCTGGTGCTTACGGTGAAGTGATGGCTTCAGGATATAACCTGAGAGAGCGTGTTAAATCAGTTTATTCATTATAGTAGGGTATAATTTATTTTTTGAACAGAAAGCCCATATCTTTATAGAAATGGGCTTTTTAATTTGTAGCCAGGCCTGATATTAATTTCTGATATTTTAATTTTTATCCAATACATCAAAAAATGAACAAATCATTTTATACAAGTATCGCCTCATTGAGATCATATTTTCTATTTGTTCTTATGGGATTTACCAGTAGCGGGTTTTTGATGGCGCAGTCAAATGATAATTCAGGAAATATGATGGTTCATCAGATTAATGCATCTAAGGATAATCCCCGCAACAGCGAGGGAGATTTTATTGGATTGAAAGACGGCAGGATACTTTTTGTTTATAGCCGCTTCATTGGAGCTTCGGGCAGCGATCATGCACCAGCACAATTGCTTGGACGTTATTCTGCTGATGAGGGAATCAGCTGGACTAAAGATGATCAGGTTATTGTTGACAAGGAAGGGGATATGAATGTGATGTCTGTTTCATTGCTTCGTCTTAAAAATGGAAAGATTGCACTCGTTTACGCCCGAAAGAATTCTTTAAGTGATTGTATACCTCAACTAAGACTCTCGGAAGATGAGGGTAAAACATGGACTGATCCAAAAGCTATTATTCAGGATAGAAAAGGATATTTTGTAGTAAATAATGATCGGATTGTGCAGTTAAAATCAGGTCGTATCCTCGTTCCTGTATCATTACATAAAACTCCTGAAACACCATGGAGGAATAAGGGAACCATTCAATGTTATTACTCTGATGATAATGGATTGAGCTGGCATGCTGGAGATTCCGTTTTGACACCTGACAGTATTATTACTCAGGAACCAGGTTTGCTTGAGTTGAAAAGAGGGAAACTAATGGTGTATATGAGAGCGAGTGGTGGCACGCAATACCAGAGTTTTTCAGAGGATGAAGGATTGACATGGACAATGGCAGAACCTGCAGCAATCCCTTCGCCGATATCACCTGCATCGATAAAGAGGATACCAGGTACCGGTGACCTCCTGCTCGTCTAGAATAATAACGGTGCATCCGGCCCGGGATATTTTAAGAGTAAACGAAGTCCCTTAACTATTGCTATTTCGAAAAATGAGGGGAAATCCTGGCAAAAAATTAAACATATAGAGGAAGATCCCGATGGGATGTTTTGTTATACAGCAATTCATTTCACCAAATCACATGTATTGCTTGGGTACGGGGTTGGTTTGGGCCTGCAAAACTCCTATATCAGAAGACTTAGTCTTGATTGGATATACCGTAAGCTTTAAGTCCTATTGAAATGCATTCAACCCGGTAATATCCATACCTGTTATCAGTAAATGAATGTCATGAGTGCCTTCATAGGTTACAACCGATTCCAGATTCATCATGTGGCGCATCACCGGGTATTCTCCGGTAATTCCCATTCCCCCGAGGATTTGCCTGGCTTCACGGGCAATATTTATTGCTGTTTCAACACTATTTCTTTTGGCCATAGATATCTGTGCAGGTGTAGCACGTCCTTCATTTTTGAGTACCCCAAGTCGCCAGACCAATAATTGCCCTTTAGTAATCTCTGTGATCATTTCAGCAAGTTTCTTTTGTTGAAGCTGAAATCCTCCTATTGGCCGGCCGAATTGCATCCGCTCTTTGGAATAACGCAGGGCAGTATCGTAACAGTCCATAGCTGCACCTAAAGCGCCCCAGGCTATTCCATAGCGTGCTTGGTTCAAACAACCCAGCGGACCTTTAATTCCGCTAATGTTCGGGAATATATTTTCTTTGGGTATTTTAACATTATTGAATACCAGTTCTCCGGTAGCTGAAGCTCTCAGGCTCCATTTACCATGGATCTCCGGGGCAGAAAAGCCTTCCATACCTTTTTCAACGATCAATCCCCTGATTATACCTTGTTCATCTTTAGCCCAAACGACTGCTATGTCGGAATAGGGTGAATTTGAGATCCACATTTTTGACCCGTTTAAAAGGTAATGATCACCCATATCTTTAATATTGGTGATCATACTTCCCGGATCTGAACCGTGATCCGGCTCTGTTAATCCAAAACATCCCAGAAATTCGCCGGATGCCAGTTTAGGCAGAAATTTTGTTTTTTGCTCTTCCGAACCGTAAGCATAAATCGGGTACATAACCAAGGATCCCTGAACTGATGCAGTTGATCGGATACCCGAATCGCCACGCTCAATTTCCTGCATAATGAGGCCGTAAGAAATATAATCTAATCCGGCTCCACCATAATTTACCGGTATAGTAGGTCCAAAAGCGCCCAGTGAGGCAAGTCCGGGAATCAGATGTCGCGGAAATTCAGCTCTTTGTGCAAAATCTTCAATTATCGGACTTACTTCTTTTTTAACCCAGGTCCTTACAGCATCACGTATGAGTTTATGTTCCTCAGTCAAAAGATCATCAACCAGAAAATAATCTGGTGCTTCATAAAGATCTTTTTTAGTTGATCTTTGAATTTCTCTCGCTTCTTGATCCTGGTTTTGCATAATATTGGTTTTTTCAAAACTACATAAATCGATTCTTATTTGTATTAAATCAGAAATCTAAGAAGAAGGTTTTTTTACCGACAGTTTTCCTGCGCTTACCGAATTGTTGCTGTATCCTGCCAGAAAGGTATATGCCGGCTTTGATTGGCGCGGTACATTTGGTCAACAATCAAACAAAAAATAAAAACATGAAAACAATATTCGCACTTAGCACAGTAATTTTAATAACTATTTCTCTGAACAGTAATGCAGGCTTTAAAAGTTCAGATTTTTCAAATGACGTACCTAAATCGATGGTTTCTGTTGCTCCTTTTGTATGGGGTAGCCCCGAGGATCAGGCTCCTGAAGGCTTGAGATATGTTAAAGCAAGGTTTGCAAAAGTTCCTCTGGCACCATTTATTTTGGGAACTCCGGTTGATATCATTGATTCTGTAAAATCAATTGAAGGATTAAAGAATCTGAATGTTCCTGTGGCACCATTTGTATGGGGAAATCCAGATCAAAGCGCTCCTGCATCATTGAAAAATATTAAAGCTGAGAATTCGAATGTGCCAGTTGCACCGTTCGTTTTGGGAAATCCTGAAGAAGCAGCACCCGAAATCTGAATGCTTAAGAATAGAATATAATTATTATTTCCTCTGTTTTAATGGAGAATATCTGTAGGATATTCTCCATTATTTATTTCTAAGAAGCCTGTCAAATTAGTTTTTAGGTTATTCTTTAACTGTTTTTCGTCCAAGTAGCCACCCAATAACTGCTCCAGATACACCACCCAAAAGTGCCATACATAATGCATCTACAAAAGACAATGAAAAGGGTATTAAATTGTATTGGCCAAAGAAAACAAAGTTTGATCCAAGTGCAAACAGAAAGAATAAGGATGCGCCATGAACTGCACCCTGGGTTCCCGATTCAATTTTCCCGATACTCAGAAAATAAGCCAGTAGAATTCCCCAAATAATATTACCCAGTCCAACAGCCCAAATCTCCATGGGTTCTTTTATAAGCCCAGGGTAGGAATTTATGCTGGCACCAAAATAATCCATCAAAAGTATTCCATAGATCAGAAATCCTGTCAGGAATACCATAATTCCTCCTGCAATACCGATTAAAAATGTTTTTGAGTTCATGATGTGGCTTGGTTTAAGGTTTTATAAAGAAATTTACTTTTAAAGTTTGAATTCTCCAAAATTTTATTTCATTAAAACATCCCTAATATGCTGTTTTTCAGCTATATGTATTTTTTGCCATGATCCTTTCAGTTTGAATTTTATAAAACCATCTCAACAATAGTTTATATCTTTAGGGAATGATATGGATTTTGGTTAAAGATGAGTTGCCTGAACAGGCAGTAGATGTATTGCTATTTGATGGCGGACAGATTTACTTTGGTTATTACAGTGAGATTTATAATAAGTTTATTGTCGCCGAAGACAAGGTTTCGATAGGGGATTTTACCCATTGGATGAACCTGCCCGAATTTCCTGAAACCTGATTATTTATGTTGCCTTAACTGGGTATTTATTGCCGGGACAAAGCTCTATCGGCTTGTCGGTCTTAGTTGTTGTTTCATTTCCGGAGGACTTGATGAAAGTTCTCCATTTTCATCTACATAAGCAAGCATATCCTCGAGCTTTCCACCATTAGAATTCTGTTTGCGTTCCTGCTTACGATGTTCTTTTTCTTCTTTTTTCTTTGCTCTGTTCTTTTCGAGCTGCTTCTTCATGAAGGTTGCCTGCGATTTTGCCATTTTTATAAATTATTAAGTTAATACTATCCTCTTCAAATGTATGCAAGCAGAGATGCATTGAAAATCCAACAAAGGAATGGATCAGGATTATTCTGTTTTATGACAGGAAAGAAACCAAGATCAGTCGAATTGACCAGCAGCCATGTAATAGAATAGCTTGTGCTTTTTTACAAAGATACGATAAAAAAGCTGAAAAGCTAAGTATTATATCAAGTTTGGAGTATATCGAGGACGAGACTTATTTTTTCATTAACAATATCAAGCAGATTTACTTACTATAAAATAGTGATAATTAAGCTATTGGTATCGATATGTAAAAGGTACTGCCCTTTCCGAGAACACTTTCAAACCAGATACGACCTCCCTGCATATCGGTAAATTCTTTGCTCAAATTTAGTCCCAAACCAACACCCTTTTCATTTTTCGTACCAAAAGAAGATTCTGCTTTGAAGCTGAATATGGATTCTTTTATTTGATCAGACATTCCAACCCCATTGTCGCTTATTTTAATAACATAGTTCGGGTAATCAGAGTCAACTTTCAATTGTATCATTCCTCCGTTATGGGTAAACTTAATTGCATTGCTTAATATATTTCTGATAACGAGCTGCAACATATTCTCATCCGCCCTTACCTTCAAACCTGGGTCAATGTCAAAACTTAATGTAATTTGTTTGGCATTTGCAATCGATTGAAACACCCTAATTACAGGAATTAGAGTGTCGGCAAGATGGATCAGTTTTTTATTGATGCTAATTCCTTCCAATTGCGATGTGGACCACATGAGAATATTAGATAACATATTATCAGTGTTTTGAGTCATTTCAATCAGATCGCTTTGTATTTCCTGCCAGTTCTCCTTTCCGGGGTCTAAATGTGAGAGGATTTCCAAATAGCTTCTGACTGTGGCCAGTGGTGCTCTCAGATCGTGGGAGACTATCGTAAAAAGCTTATTTTTGGTGCTATTAATACGTTCCAGATCAGCTGCTTTTGTTTCCAGCAAACTTTGACTTATGTAGTAATTCTTTTTTATGTAGCGCAAACCAATCAATATGGTCAAAACGCTTATATAATATGAAGTGATGATATCCCCGAAATGAAACTCAGGTCCCTGATAAGATTTTTTTACTAATTCTGGATTTAAATACTCAAATAAGGTTAAACCAGTGGCTACAACTAAATTCAAGCTAATAAAAAACCAATATTCCTTTGGTTTGGAAAGAGATATGACCAGAAAAAAAATCGCAACAAGTAATAATAAACTGGGGCCCTGAATCCCTGAATTAAAAAAAAAGTTGATGATAATGACCAGATGGATAATGAATATGGATAACCATAGGCTTATCCGTGTTTTATGCCGAAACCTTGATAGGTAATAAAACACTGCTTGCATGATTAATGATACCACAGCAAGTAATGCAGAAGTCGGTAGGCCTAAGGCCAGATTAAGTGGAACACAAAGTGTAAGAATAAAGAAGGCTACTATACAAAATGAGTGAAATATCCTTGATTCCAGGGAGAATTCTTGATTTAACCCTGTTAGATAGTACCAGTATTTAGTCATATGTGATGATTATAGGTCAATTACATTAAATAATAATGTAATTGACCATATTCATAGCAATACGAATTTAAAAATATTAGGTATAAATAAGATAAATAATCAGATAAAGAGTGTTTTTTGTTGGCAGGACATTTTTCCGACTTGTTTTATTTCCCCAATATTTTAATGAGGGAACCTGCTAAAACCCTGTCTGTTAGTAACATTCCATTTAGCAGTGAGATTTCTTCCTGCTTGTTTTCTGGCATATTGTAACTGCTCAAAGCCTGCTTAAGAGTTCCGCTCTGTTTTACAGGCTTGATTCTTATCCTTTCAGGCTGTTTATTAAGTTTGGAAGCATCTTTTAATTCTTTAAAATTCTTCATTGATTGAAGAAAATATTGGGAATAATTGTTAAAATCATTCACTGAACTGACACCGAGTATGAGGTATATATTTTTATTGTACTCAATGAGATAAGATAAAGTTCTGACTGATGCCTGTTGTTGTTGCTGCTGTTGTTGCTGGTCTGCTTTGACATCCGCAACCATCGAAACAGCATTCAAACCATTCACAGTAGTTTGGTTAGACTCAAGCACCTGAAGATTGTTTTTCTGCACCAGGTTGCTGGCAGCTTCCTGAAGTGAGTTACCGGGAGCGAGTGTCATCATCAGTAAAGCTTTCCCATCTTTGGGTGCAAACTGTACTTTTTGGGGTGTGTTCTGGTAATTCCAGCCCTGAGGAGTTTGGAACTGAAATTTTAATTCAGGATGATAAAATATGCTATTTTCCAAATATCCTTGTTTGGGATCTTCCCCGTAAATTAAACCCTCAATCTTATTTAGGTAGCTCTCTCTGCTGACCTTCGGATTTGTCAGACTTAACTTCTTTTTCCATTCTTGTGATAATCTAGTAACAGCAACATTCCTGTCTCCTGGGTTTGGGTGTGTAGACAGAAAATCCGGAAGTTCTGCACTTTCGGTACCTGTTCGCTGTCTTTCAAGGGTATTGAAAAAGCCTGCCATTTCTTTTGCATCATAGCCTATCTTTGAGGAATATTCCACCCCAAGTTCATCCGATTGACGTTCTGCATCCCGTCCGAATTTCAAGAATAACAAACCTAAACCCTGAGATAATGGTTCGGCAAATTCGGCAACCTGAGGTACTAGAATCATACTGCCAATTAATCCAACCTGACCAAGAATTGCTTTGCTTTGTTGAGAAACGGAATGTCTTGCGGTAATGTGTCCTATTTCATGTCCTAAAACACCTGCAAACTCAGCCTCATTGTTGAAGTGTGCCATAATGCCTCTAGTGAAATAAACATAACCACCTGGTACTGCAAATGCGTTTAATACTTCTGAGTCGACAATCTTAAATTCATACTTGAGATCAGGCCTATGGGATATCGCAGCCATTTCATTTCCTTTTTGAGTGATGAAATCCTGCAATATTTTATTCTCATATAGCCCGTACTGTGCAACAATTTGTGGATCTGCACTTGCACCCATCGCAATTTCCTGACTCTCTGACATCAGTACGACTTGTTTTTTTCCTGTCACCGGATTAACAGCACACGAACTAGCCAAAAGTGATGCACTTAAACAGATCAGGAGTAATTGATTTTTCATTTCTTAATTATTTATGAAACCAATTATTCAATATTCAAGCCAAAAATTTACAATTCCCTTATCCAAATGTTTCGAAAGCTTATTGGTTCACTCGGATCACCGTGGTCCTGCAATTTGATTGGCAATGGTCCGTGTTTTTTATAGAATGGCGGACCGACATATACAGTTTCGCCCTGGAGTTCGATATTATGTTGAATCAATATTCCATTGTGCAATACACTTATTCGGGCCGCAGATTTCAAGGTGCCATTTTCGTTAAAAACAGGAGCTGTCCAAATTATATCATATGACTGCCATTCTCCGGGCTTTTTAGAGGCGTTTACCAAAGGAATAAATTGTTTATAAATACTACCTGCCTGACCATTGCTGTAAGTCACGTTATTATACGAATCGAGTACCTGTAATTCATAACCCTCATCTCCCTTGCCGGTTGATGCGAGAAATATTCCACTATTACCTCTTGCTTGCCCCGAACCTGTAATGTTTTCGGGGATAAGCCACTCAATATGCATTTGATAATTCAGAAATGCTCTTTTGGTCTGAATGTTTCCTGTCCCTTTTTTGACTGTGAACTGACCATTAGCTACCGTCCATTTTGCATCAGATTGATCTTTAGCCGTTAGCCACTGATTAAGATCCTTTCCTCCAAAAAGTATAATTGCATCTTCAGGGGCAGTTAACATGGTTTTTGCCGGACTTACTATTTTGGGTACAGGTGACCAGGCTTCTGTGTCTTTTGGATTTGGCTTTTGCTGAGCGAAACTACTGTTGATCAGAACAGTTACAATAGCAGCAAGTAAAGTGATTCTTTTCATTGGTTTCTTTTATTGTTTATCCCGCATGTGCGGGATGGAACGGATTCATTTTATTAAATATTAACAAGATATGAAATTGAGAATTATGAAATTAGTTAATATTTTTTTCTTTGAACTAATTATTCAATACAGAGTAATATTATTAGTAAGTACTGTCTTAGAGTATATTTTAATTAAGCTATTTTTGTGTAATGGGAATTATCAAACAAAAGGTAAGTTTGAACGGGGTTCGTTTTTTTTCATTTCATGGATTTTATCCTGAAGAACAGATCCTTGGAACAGAATTTATTGTTGATATTGAAACAGAGCTAGAGGTCTATGGTTCGGGCAATGATGACATATCAAATACAGTCAATTATGAGCGATTGGCACAAATCGCTTCAGAAGAGATGAGTATTCCACGTAAATTAATAGAAACAGTAGCACATGGTATGCTCGGGAGGATTAGACATGAATTTCTGGCTGTTCAGATCATTCGTATTAACATTCGAAAAATGCATCCTCCAATGGGCTTAGAAATCAATAATTCAAGCATTGAACTTTCGTTCAGCAGATAATATGCCATTTAACCGGATCAATAATTCCATATTAACCGAAATCTCTGAAATTGTTGGCTCAGGGAACGCAATCACTGATCATGATAAACTGAAAAATTATGCTCATGATGAGACTGAAGATCTGATCTTTTTTCCGGAAGTAGTCGTCAGGCCAAATACCAAAGAGCAAATCTCACAACTTCTTAAATTATGTAATAAGCACCTGATTCCAGTCACACCCAGAGGTGCGGGTACCGGACTAAGTGGCGGGGCATTAGCGGTAAAAGGCGGACTTTTAATCTCGATGGAGAGGTTTGATAAGATTATTGAGATCGATGAACGCAATCTTCAGGCTACTCTTGAACCTGGGGTAATTACTGAAGTTTTCATGAATGCTGCAGCTGAAAGGGGCTTGTTGTACCCCGTTGACCCTTCCAGTAAAGGCTCTTGCTTTATAGGTGGAAATATTGCCCATGGAAGTGGCGGACCCAGAGTGGTGAAATATGGCACCATTAGGGAATATGTTCTAAACCTGGAAGTAGTTCTTCCTGACGGTGAAATAATTTGGACGGGAGCTAATACTCTCAAATATGCCTCGGGCTATAATCTCACACAATTGATGATCGGTTCTGAAGGTACACTTGGAATCATTACTAAAATAGTACTAAAACTTATTTCCCGTCCTATACATAATCTGGTTATGCTTGCATCTTTTCCGGGAAATGAGCAGGCTTGTGAGGCAGTTTCTGCGATTTTTCGCGCCGGAATAACACCCTCAACACTTGAGTTTATGGAGAGAAGGGCGGTTGAATGGGTAATAGAATACGATCATTTTCAATTCGATCTTAAAGATGATGCACAGGCATTTTTAATGATAGAGGTTGATGGAAATGATTTGGATGTGCTTTTGGCTGAATGTGAAAGGATCAATGAAGTGCTTGAAAATAATTCCTGTTCAGATGTACTTTTTGCAGATACTGCAGCTCAAAAGGAAGCTATCTGGAGATTGAGACGGATTATGCCATTGTCTGTAAAATCTAACTCTGTTTATAAAGAGGAAGATACTGTAGTTCCCAGGGCCGAACTGCCAAAATTAATTAAGGGAATAAAAGAAATAGGATCAAGGTTTGGTTTTCAGTCTATTTGCTATGGCCATGCCGGGGATGGGAATGTGCATGTCAATATTATTAAAGGTGATATGTCTGATGAGGACTGGAATACGAAATTAAAGGAGGGTATTCGACAGATATTTGAGTTAACGGTTTCCCTTGGAGGTACCATATCGGGTGAGCATGGTATTGGCTCAGTACAACGGGAGTATATGGACATTAAATACCCGGAAGCCCATCTTAACCTGATGCGTGGTATTAAGTCGGTTTTTGATCCGGTAGGGATAATGAATCCCGGTAAAATATTCTAAACTGATATTAGACGCCGCTTATTACCCAAGGTTAGATTTCATGCTTTCTTCCATCTTTAGGCGCTGGTTTTCGGGGATTTGGATAGGTTTCTGCATCGCATAATCAAATGAGACACAGAGCGTCTGACCTGTTGTACATATTTCTTCAGTCCCATTACTGTTTTTTACAAGAATGTATTCCAGTTCGAAACTGCTATTGCCAATTTTTGAGGTTCTGACATAGGCATATACAAGATCGGAAAGTATTATTGGCTTTATGTAATCAATAACTGATTTCCTGATTATTATTCCGAGTGATTTCCAATCCCATTCAATAATTTCTGCCCAATAAGCCGATCGTGCTATTTCAAAATAAGTTAGATAAATGGCGTTATTGACATGGCCAAGAGCATCTATATCAGCAAATCGAATCGGAATCTGAATTTTGAAATGATATCCTTTCATACAAGTATTGTCATTATGTCGGTAAAAATAAATCCTGACTGTCAGTTTGTCTTTGACATAGGCTTGTTTTAGTGCAATATGCAAAATGGTATACACATTGTCGGGTAGTTTGAAACAACTAATTAAAAAATATAGGAGGATATCAAAATGGCACTAGTAAAATTTGCAAACGGAAACACAAACAAAGTATTCAAACCAGCTTATAACGATGTTTTTGAATCGTTTTTCAATGCTGATCCATTTTTGTCTAAAAGTACATTACTCCGTAATCCGGCAGTTAATATTGCCGAGAATGAAAATGAATTTCATATTGAACTAGCGGCTCCCGGACTTAAAAAGGAAGATTTTAAAATTAATCTGGAAAATGATCTCTTGAGTGTATCGGCTGAGAGAAAAGAAGAGAAGACAGAACTGGATGATGCAAAAAAATACAACAGACTTGAGTACAACTATTCATCTTTCATGAGAACATTTACCTTACCTGAAACAGCAGATCATGCTAAGATTAGCGCAGAGTATAAGGATGGAATTTTGTATATCAAGGTAGCCAAGAAAGAGGAAGCAAAGATTATGGCAAGAGAGATAACAATCAGCTAAATCTGATGTAGGTGGAGTAATAATGGGCAGGCGGAATACCGTCTGCCTTTTCTATTTAAATTGCTCCTTAAACTGTAAAACCGTAATTTTACACCATGGGGAGAGAAATTTTAGAGAATAAGCGAAAAGCCTTAAATATCAATTTAGATGAATCCATTTACGGAACTTTTGCCGAGATAGGAGCAGGACAGGAAGTAGCGAGAAATTTTTTCACCGCTGGTGCCGCTTCAGGCACGATTGCAAAGACAATGTCAGCCTATGATATGGTTTTCAGTGATTCCATTTATGGGGCTGAAGAGTCAGGCCGCTATGTTTCTGAATCAAGGCTTGATAAAATGATCCAGCATGAATTTAGACTTCTGTCTGAACGTCTTTGCGGGCCTAAATATGCCAAAAAAACCTTTTTCGCTTTTGCGGATACAGTAACAACACTCAATTTCAATAAAACCAATGATCCACATGGATGGCTGGGTATCAGGTTTCAGCTGAGTCCGGGAGGTGAGCCTAATGATATTGTTTTTCACGTAAGACTGCTTGACAGTGACTCGACCCTTCAACAGAATGTATTGGGGATTTTAGGGGTTAATTTGGTTTATGCTGCATATTATTACCATGATGATGTCCAATCGATGATTGAATCCCTGGTTGATAATTTGGCAATTGGCTCTGTAGAAATTGATCTCATCAGTTTAAGTGGTCCTGAATTTAAGAATGCCAACGACCGCTTGGTTAACCTATATCTGATTGCCAAAGGCTTTTCGGGTGCATCTATTTTTGATAAGAATGGCCATGCCCGGCAATCTAAAGATGTTCTTTATAAAAAGGATGTGATGATTCTTCGAACAAAATTTGGCCAGAAATCTACACCAAACTTCGATTTATTCAATAAAGCTGTTGAGCAATTTAAGCAAACCCAGAAGGTAAACGACGGGAATATTATTGTAATGATCGAGATCCTGATGACTAATTTTCTGGATGATAAATCAGAACTGAGTAATGAGGATCTTGAAAAGTTTGCAAAACGTGCTGAAGAGCTTTGTGCTACAGGTAATTATGTGATTGTATCTGACTTTGCACGAAATCATAAACTGGCACAATACCTTTCGCGCTGCAGTCCTAATAGTGTTGGGATATCAACCAATATTGCAAACCTGAAAAATATATTTAACTCCGGAAATTACGGGGAAAATTACACAGATGAGCTTTTGGTTTATATCAGTGATCTCTTCAGTAAAAATGTAAAACTCTATGCCTATCCGTACCTTGATAAGAAAAACAAACAGATTATTACCACACGTAATATGCCTGTATCAAATGAATCAAAACATTTATTTGAATTTCTGATACAGAATGGCTACATCATGGATATTGATGATTATGATGAGAAAGATGTGAAGACGGTTTAAATAATTGAGAGTGGAGAAGGGAGAATTGAGAATGTGAAATAACTCTCCACTCTCAACTCTCCACTCTCAATTATAAATTAGTTTCTCATATTAATATACTGCAGCGGTTGCCCGAAATCATCGCTGCGGCATAATGCAATTACAGCTTGCAAATCATCTATTTTTTTGGCTTGTACCCTAACCTGATCATCCATAATGGATACCTGAACTTTAAGCCCGCTGTCTTTTATTTTTTTAACGATTTTTTTGGCAGCTTCTTTATCAATACCCTCCTTTATTTTAATTTCTTTCCGGAGCATGTTTCCTGATGCATATTGTTCTTTTCCAAGGTCCATGCTTCCAGGATCAAGGTTATGTTTTACCATCCGTGATATGATAGCATCCTGGATAGCTTTCAGACGCATATCATTTTCAGTAATGATCGTGATTTCATTCGTCTTTTTATCGAGTTCGATGCTGCTTTTTGAATCGTTAAAATCATATCGATTCAGGATTTCTTTTTTTGCTGTATTGATTGCATTATCGAGGGTCTGTCCGTCGATCTTACTTACGATGTCAAATGTTGGCATAATTATTATACTATGGTAAATCAATTTTTGTTAATATCTTTAATAACTGCATTTAAAGATTGCATTTCTCTAAAAGAATAAATATGAAAGCAAATAAAGTAAAAACATCCGGAAAGGTTGTAAAAAAGCAAACAAAGCGTATTATAAAAAAGGAATTGGAGTTAACAATCTCTGAGAAATTCTTTGAAGCAATGAAGAGCCTTGGACATGATGCAGAGAAATTTTCAAAAGAGATTAAAAAAACCAGTAAGGCATTAGCCAAAAAACTTGCAGGGACTTACAAAGATGTAAAAAATGCGGTTGAGGATAAATTTGAAGGTAAGTCCAAAAGTATAAAACCAAAAAGTATTAGCAGAGCGGGTGTTTCAGCAGGGAAATCTGTAGTTTCTGCTGTAAAGAAAGCCGAAAAAGTAGTGGCTCGGGTTAGTAAGGCTGCAGTAAAAACAAAAGTGCCGAGATTGGTAACTGCGGGTACAGGATCATCCAGGTCAGCTTCAAGCAAACCAAGGGTAAGAACACAAACGGTAGCAGGAAAGGTAGTTGCTCATAAACCGGCAGCAAGTGTTGAAGCTACTACAAAAGCAAAAGTGACAGTGTCCCGAAGTAGAAAACCTGCATCGAAAGTTGCTCCATCATCAACTGCCTCAGCTAAACCCGAAGGATCGGCAACTCCAACTTCGATTGAGAAATTATAGATGATAGAAATTCACGTACCATACTTAACGTGAATTTAATGTTTTATTAATATTATTTTTTGAATTTTACAGTCCCGGACTTGATCCGGGATTGTTTATTTATGCCAATGCCTAAGAATATTCCGCTTATAAATCGTGAGGTCAGTTGGTTATACTTTAATGACCGGGTGTTGCAGGAAGCTGCAGACAAGTCAGTCCCATTGGTTGAGCGGATCCGTTTTCTTGCTATTTTTTCTTCAAATCTTGATGAGTTTTATCGGGTGAGGGTCGCAACCCTCAACAGGCTTTCGAACTTAAATACCAGATCAAAAGCCATTCTTGGTTTTAGTCCCCGGAAAATATTAAACCAGATCAAAAACATCGTGGTTAGGCAGGAGCGAAAATTCAATCATCTATATGAAGATGTCATAGTTAAAGAGCTGGAACGTGAAAAAATCTTTTTAATTAATGAAACTCAGTTGAATGTTACCCGTGGTTTATTTGTAAGAGAATATTTCAGGGATAAGATACTTTCTACACTTGTTCCGGTTATGATCAATAAGAATGAGCCTTTTCCTGAGCTAAAGGACCGGGCAATATATCTTTTTGTAAGGATGGTTCAGGCTGGTAATAAGGAGAAGAGCAGACATGCCCTGATTGAGATTCCAACTGATGTTTCAAGCCGATTTGTCGTGCTTCCGGAAACAAATAATCTTAAGTTCATCACATTGGTTGATGATATTGTCAGATATTGCCTGGATGACATTTTCTTCATTTTTGAGTATGACAGTATTGAGGCTTATTCTGTTCAGTTAACCAGAGATGCCGAACTGGATCTTGATATTCAGGTCAGTGAAAAATTTATTGATGCGCTTTCTAAAAGCCTCCAAAAAAGAGGGAAGGGTAAGCCAATGCGCTTATTATATGATACTGATATGCCTCTGGATATGCTTACTTATCTGGTAGCTGAATTAGATTTGACAGCCGATGGACTTATTCCAGGAAACCGATATCATAATTTCAAAGATTTTATCAGTTTTCCGAACGTAGGAAAGCCTGAGTTGGAATACCCTAAATTGGTGCCATTACCAGTAAAAGAGCTATCCAGTGTAAGTAGTATCTTTACTCAGATATCCAGAAAAGATTACCTTATCAATTTACCCTATCAGTCTTTCGACTATATTATTCATTTCCTTAGGGAAGCAGCTATCGATCCTAAGGTGCGCGAAATCAAAATTACCCTGTATCGTCTGGCTGAAAATTCCAGAATTATTCATGCCTTGATTAATGCTGCTAAAAATGGTAAAAAAGTAAACTGCATGCTGGAACTTAAAGCAAGGTTTGATGAACAAGCCAATATTTACTGGACAAAAAGGTTGGAAGAAGAGGGCGTACATGTTAATTACGGAATGCCTGATTATAAAGTTCATTCAAAAATATGTTTGGTTAGGCGCACTGAAAAGGGGAAAGATAGATATTATGCAAATCTTGCAACCGGGAATTATAATGAGAAGTCTGCAAAGCTCTATTGTGATCATAGTATATTTACTTCGAACCCTTTGATTACCTCCGAATTAGTGACATTTTTTGATGGACTGCAAAAGCAGGTCTTTCATAGTGGTTATAAGCAATTGATCGTTTCCCCACTTGAAAGCAGGCAAAAATTATATGCCCTATTTAATAAAGAAATAAAAATTGCAAGCACAGGTAAGAATGCACGTATAATACTTAAAATGAATAGCTTAACTGATGTGGCTATAATTGAAAAATTATATGAAGCCAGCAATGCAGGGGTTAAAATTAAACTAATCATTCGTGGTATGTGTTGTCTGGTACCAGGGCTAGCAGGATTTAGTGAAAATATTGAAGTGATAAGTATTATTGATCGTTATCTTGAGCATGCCCGTGTATGGGTTTTCGGAGATGTCGGGAAAGAAAAGGTTTATCTTTCTTCCGCCGATATGATGGCAAGAAATCTGGATCATCGGGTAGAAGTAGGCTTCCCAATACTGGATGCGGAGATCAGATCTGAAATTCTGGATATTATTAATATTCAATTGAAGGATAATACAAAGGCAAGGGAAATTAATGAGTTAAACAATAATCGTTATCGGAAGACCGGAACGAAGACTCTTAGCCGTGCCCAGACTGACATATATACCTATTTAAAATATAAAAAATAATACATTGAGATACGCTGCCATAGATATCGGTTCGAATGCCGTCAGACTGTTAATTGCTGATGTAATACAAAACAACAAGACTGTTTCCTTTAAAAAGAATACGCTCATCAGAGTTCCATTGAGGCTTGGAGATGATGCGTTTCTTGATAAACTAATATCTCCAAATAAAACAGAAGATCTCATCAAAACCATGGTTGCATTTAGAAATCTGATTGATGTTTATAAAGTCAGTGATTATATGGCCTGTGCAACATCAGCAATGAGGGAGGCAAGAAATGGCAATTCAATTGTAGAAAAAATTAAAGCAGCAGCAGGATTAGACCTGGAGATTGTAGAAGGGCAAAGGGAGGCAAATATAATTTATGCCAGCCATATTGAGCAAAGTCTTGACCGTAAAAAGAACTACCTGTATATCGATGTTGGTGGAGGAAGCACCGAACTTTCAGTTTTCAGCAATGGAGAGTTGATTTCTTCCCGTTCATTCAACCTGGGTGGTATCAGGATACTTGATAATCAGGATAAAGATGAAACCTGGGCAGAAATGAAGGACTGGGTCAAGAATGTGGCCCAATCCCATAAAAATCTTTCGGGTATTGGTACCGGTGGGAATATTAATAAACTCTTTAAGATGTCTGAAGGTAAAGATGGGTCTCCATTAACTTACACAAAGCTTAGGGAATTGTATACTTACCTTAATTCTTTTTCCCTGAAAGACCGGATTAATGTTCTTGGGTTGAATCAGGATCGTGCCGATGTCATTATTCCAGCCTCCGAGATTTACCTTACGGTTATGAAATGGGGTGGAGTGAAGCAAATATTTGTTCCAAGGGTAGGTTTAGTGGATGGGTTAATTCAATTATTGATTGATAAGAATTTTCCGGATTGAGAGGTGGGGAATTACGAATGACGAATTAGGGAATGATTATGATTCAACAATTTTTTTTGATCCAAGCCAAATAAAATACGTAATCGCAGGTGCCATTACCACATCCAGTGTATAATGAACATGTTGCAGGAGTACTGCTATCCCAATAAAAATGGTTGCCGTCAATGCAATAATTTTATCTGTTCGCTTCTTAAAACATAAGAACATCAAAAACATAGCCGCGGTATGCCCGGAGAAAAATAAATCTTTAGTAATAAAGTTTGGTCCGTAAAATTGATTACTGATTGGGTCCTGAATTGGAATAAGATCTTTTGGAGCATCAAGAGGAATCAAACCGATTGAGACAAACCGGGACAAATTGATCAGAATAAACCCCCATAAAAAAGTTAGGAAAAAGTTAGGATCTTGCTTGAAACGGCTGAATGTCAATATGGTCATTGACCATATTGTGATGAAAATAAATAAAGAAAGGTCATACGCAGGAAGCAGGGCAAGTAAATAATCATTCAGATTAATCCCCTTTCTTTGCTCAATTGTCTGGTAAAAGAAAGGCAAAGAAAGCAGAATAAATGAGACCAGTATCAATCCGCCAATGCATTTCTTTCTGTAATCAGATGATTGCCAGTTGTCTCTCCATACACTTAAGACAGCTCTGTTTTCAGACATGTATTTTATAAATTTTTAAAGCTTGCAAATTAATTGATTAAAACATTAGGGTATAAGTAATGGCCAACAAAAATTGTTCTCAAAATAATAATTTTTTTAGACCAATTTTTATTTAAATGGGTTTCAGCAGATCATTATTTGATAATTGAATTGCCGGAAATATTATTGTGATATCCAACCGGATGGATTTACCGGTGTACCCCCTTTCCATATCTGGAATTGCATTTCTGTTAAGTCCTCATTAGGATCTGTTGCCACTACACCAATGCTCTGTCGGGCTGTAACTTCCTGGCCGGCAGCAACACTTGAATTTTTAAGTTTAGAGTAAATAGAAAAATATTCTCCGTGCCGAATGATGATTGTATAAGAATTGACCAGGTAAATCACTTTACTTACCTTTCCGCCATAAACAGCATAAACAATAGTGCCAACTGTCGTTTTAATATTAATTCCCGGATTGAAAATAGTTACATTATTGAATTTTTGCTGTCCGAAACCCTGAGTAATAATTCCCTGAGCGGGCTTTTGCATACGACCTCGGCTGCCAAGGAATGATGAGGAGAGTTTTGCATCCTCCGGACTTGAAGCTAATATGGATGATCCGCTCGCTATTGGCTTAGCAGATTTGGACTTACCGGTATTATTTTTTGCTCTTGAGGCTGCTTCGGCTGCAGCGGCCAGTCTGCGACGCTCTGCTTCTTTACGTTGTGCTGTCAGTATCTCTTTTCGAATGGTCTCCTGTATTGCCTTGTTTAATGTATTTGCCTCCTTTTGTTTTCTGGAAAGCTGTTGCTGAAGCTCTTTTTGTTTTTTAGTTAAGCCTGTTAAAATTTTCGACTGCTGTTCTTTATCTTTACCTAATGTTTGCTTCTCTACTATCTGATCCATAAGCAGATTGGTTTTTTCAATTTTGTACTGATCGAGTTCAATAATCTGCTTTTTTAGATTAAGTTGAGTTGAGGTAATCTCTTTAGCCTGCCTTTTGCGGAAGGTCCCAACCTGTTGAATATATCGGAGGCGCATATAAGCCTGGTTAAAGTTATTCGAAGCAAAAATGAACATTAACTTATTGTAGGCCCCCTGATTTCTGAACGCAAAAACTATCATTTTTGAATACTGTGACTTCAGTTTGTTCAGGTTTGTTTGAAGTGAAATCACTTTGCTGTTGTTACTGATAATTTTTGTATCCAGTATTTTAATTTCAGTATTTATTGTCCTGATTTTATCTTCTCTTAATCTGATCTCTGTATTTAACAGATTGATCTGGTTAAGTGACAATTTCTTGTTTTTGTCAATTTTATTCCGACTTATTTTTAATTCTTCGATTTCTCTGGTAATTGCTTCCTTTCGTTTTTTAAGCACTGAACTGCTTTGACCAAAGGCAGAATAATTCAGGGAGATCATTAAAGCTAAAATGGCAATCGATTTAAGTAATCGCATAGATAAAATTTAAGCGGCAAAACTATTAACAATAGCCGGGAATACAGAATATTTATCATTTATTGTTCTATTCCCAAAAATTAAGTTTCAATAGTATTAGCTTAAATTCTTATTACTTTTGCGACGCAGTTTTCAAACTATGTCTGTTAAAAAACATCCGATCTATAATGTTCAGTTTGCACTTTTATGCCTGAGTTCCTTTTTGTTTTCGGCTAGCTTCAATATGTTGATTCCAGAAATGCCAGCCTATCTTACAGGACTGGGAGGAGCAGAATATAAAGGGTATATCATTGGACTCTTTACACTGTCTGCAGGCATTTCAAGGCCATTTAGCGGAAAATTAACAGATAAGATCGGCCGGGTTCCAGTAATGGCTGTAGGTTCGCTTGTTTGTGTTGTGTGTGGTTTATTGTATCCTTTATTGACCAGTGTCGCCGGATTTTTATGGCTTAGATTGTTTCATGGATTCTCTACAGGGTTTAAACCGACTGCAACTGCAGCCTATGTCGCAGATATTGTTCCGGGGAATCGTTGGGGAGAGGCTATGGGAATACACGGAGTATGTTTTAGTACCGGACTTGCTATTGGTCCGGCAATTGGCAGCGAGCTTTCAGAAATGTTCTCGATCAATGCCATGTTTTATTGTTCATCTGTTTTTGCATTACTATCTATTGTAATTCTGATGAATCTGCAGGAAACCCTGGAAAAAAAAGAACCGTTCCGGTTTTCTATGATGCAGATAAACCGTACAGAAGTCATTGAAGTCAGGGTTTTGGCTGCAGCGCTCATTACCTTTCTTTCCTACCTGAGTTACGGGATTATTCTTACTGTTATTTCAGATTGGGGGGGACATCTTGGTGTTTCGAATAAGGGCCTTTTCTTCATGGTTTTTACTGTTTCTTCCTTGTTAATACGTTTTGTGTCCGGAAAGATGTCAGATAGGATTGGTAGAGTACGTATTATTAAGTTATCATTGATCATTCTTGTGATATCGCTGGTGTTGATTGGCAGCGCTGTTGCTCCGCTCAGCCTGATGGTAGGCTCTGCAGTCTATGGAGTAGCAACCGGAATGTTATCACCTGCTCTTACCGCCTGGATCATTGATCTTAGCCATCCTGATCATCGTGGTAAAGCCGTTGCAACGATGTATATTGCACTTGAAGCAGGTATTGGACTTGGTGCATTTTTTGCGGGTAGTTTATATATCACTGATATCATTATGATACCCCCAATCTTCTATATTGCTGCTATCATGTCCTTTTTTGCGTTTCTGTACTTACAGGTTATTTATAAAAGAAGAGCTCAGTTAAAACCACCGGATGGATCCTCAAATACTTAAAGATCTCGTTAGTATTGTCATGCCTTATGGTAAATATAAAGGCAGGCTTATTTGCGACCTGCCAGAATATTATCTGGTATGGTATGAGAATAATGGTTTTCCGGCAGGGAAGATTGGAATTCTTTTGGCAACGATGTATGAAATAAAACTTAACGGACTAGAATATCTGTTAAGGCCAATCAGGAAATAATTGAAAATACTTTTTTATTTAAATTGAAATACTAATATTGTTAGTATTTCTAAATTCTTCTTATATTTGAGGATTGAGAGCTCTTGAAGAATGTATGCTATAGTCGATATTGAAACAACCGGAGGCCATGCAAGTGCCAACGGGATTACTGAAGTTGCAATATTGATACACGATGGCCAGCAAGTTATTGATCAATTCAGGACATTAATCAATCCTTTAAGACCTATTCCAATCTATATTCAGGCACTAACAGGTATTGATAATGAAATGGTCAGTTCAGCTCCGAAATTTCAGGAAGTTGCACTTCGGATTTATGAACTCCTGCATGATAAAGTGTTCGTAGCGCATAATGTCAATTTCGATTTTTCCTTTATTCATTTTCATCTGGCGGCCGCCGGTTTTAACTTGCAGACGAAAAAACTTTGTACAGTACGCTTAAGCCGGAAAATAATTCCTGGACTTGCTTCTTATAGCCTCGGGCGATTGTGTAAAGAGGTAGGAATTGAAATTCTGGACAGGCATCGTGCATTCGGTGATGCTCAGGCTACTGCAAAACTTTTTTCACTGCTGATTGAACAGGATAATCAGGGTCATATCAGTAAAACCCTGAATCAACGATCAAGGGAACAGTCGCTGCCTCCACATCTGCCAAAAGATGATATGGACCAACTCCCTTCCGTTCCCGGAATATATTATTTTCATAATTCAAAGTCGAAAGTGATTTATGTGGGGAAGGCCAAGGATATCCGTAAACGGGTTGTAAGCCACTTTGCAAATAATAAACCCGGAAGGCAAAAGCAGGACTTTTTGAGGGAAATTCATCATATCACCTTTCAGGAATGTGGTACCGAATTGATGTCATTAATTCTTGAAGCAGTTGAGATCAAACGTTTGTGGCCTGCTTATAACCGGTCCTTAAAAAGGTTCGAATATGCCTATGGATTGTATGCATTTGAGGATCAGAATGGTTATATGCGTCTGGTCATCGATAGAAAGAAAAAGTTCTCAAAACCATACTATACATTCAATGGTATAGCTGAAGGGTATAATCTGATCAAAAGCCTGATTGCCGGATTTAACCTATGCCCGAAGCTTTGTTTTATACAGCGTAATACGGATCCCTGCATAATTATAGGTGAGGATCCCTGCAAAGGAGCTTGTGAACAGCTTGAACCGGTTGAATTTTATAATGAACGGGTAATTATGGCATTAAACAGTCTCAGTTCAGTGCTTCCTTGTTTTTTGCTGATTGATGAAGGCCGCACATTTGAAGAAAGAAGTTGTTTATTGATAGAAAATGGACAGTTTTTTGGGATGGGGTATATTGCTTCAGATTTGATTCAGGCTGATATTGATTTAGTCAGGAAGTTTTTGACCCCTTACCCTGAAAATGATTATATCAGAAATATGATTTTCAATGCGGCACTCCGTTTTCCACATAAAGTAAGAGATATTATTGTGAATTAAACTACAGTGATTCCTGATTTATGGACAGTTTTGTTTCATACGCTCACGATTTCTGCTTAAAAATGTAAATGAAGTTTATGGAACAATTATTGCCTTAAGGTTAATGTATTGAAATGATAGCATTTTAATATAATTTCATTAAATTATAAAACATTAAATCAAAACACAATGAAAAAGCAAATCTACCTTTTACTAACTGCTATCCTTTTAGCATCAAGTTCAGTTATGGCAAATGACGTAAAGTCAAAGCCTGCATTAACAGAAACTCAGATTGCCCGTGTTGGTGAAATCACCCGCAGAGTTGAAGAAATCAAAAACATGGACAAATCTGATTTGAGTCGTGTAGAGCGTAAGTCATTACGTAATGAGCTACTTGAGATGAAAAAAGAAATGAAAGCTACTAGCGGCGGCGTTTATCTTTCTGTTGGAGCTATTATCATTATCCTTTTAGTATTGATACTAATTTTATAATCTGCTATTATTACTGATTCTATTAATCTATGAAAAATGAAAAAGCTGCCAATAATTATTGGCAGCTTTTTTCTTAGATTGATTACAATCTATTTGTATTTACACAAATAGGAAGTTTGAGATGCAGTACGCACCTTAAATGACTGGTTAGCATCGATTTCGAATTCCTGCCCTTTTCTGAATATTTCCCAGTTTTTATTACCCGGTAATTTAGCTTTCAGTTCACCTTCTATAATTAACATGGTTTCATGAAGGGATGTTCCGAATTCATATTCGCCACTTTCTATGACACCAATGGTTGATTTTCCTTCGTGAGACTGATACCCAAGAGATTTAACGGCACCTTCAAAATACTCGCTTACTGTTATCATAAATTTTATTGTTTGCCTGCGAATTTAAAAAAATATATTGTCTCTTACCTTTCTTAAATCAAATCGACTACAAACCAATGTTTTAAGTTTAAGATATGTTCAAACAAAATATCATACTTCCTAATGTCAAAGCACTCAACGGCTTTCTCATAGTTTTTTCGCAATTTAGAGACTTAAAATACCAGGATTAATGAGGATACTGTATGCTATTCAGGGCACAGGAAATGGACATTTGAGCAGGGCGATGGATGTAATTCCATGTCTCATGAAGCATGCAGAGGTCGATATTCTGGTTAGTGGTATTCAGGGTGATCTTGTTCTGCCTTATCAATTAAGCTATAAAATGAGAGGACTGAGTTTTATTTTTGGCAAGTCTGGAGGTGTTGATATCTGGAAAACATGCGTAAAGTCAAATATCGGAAAGCTTGTAAAGGAGATTAACTCACTTCCTGTTGAAGATTATGATCTTGTGATCAATGATTTTGAGCCTATTTCTGCCTGGGCATGCTATGCCAGGAATGTCCCCTGCATTGGTTTAAGTCATCAGTCGGCAGTACTCGCTGATGAAGCGCCGAAAACAGATAATAATGATGTTGTAGGAAGGCTGATCCTCAAAAATTATGCGCCCAATACTGCTCATTATGGCTTTCATTTTAAAGCTTATGGTGAAAATATTTTTACCCCTGTAATCAGAAAACAGGTGAGGGATGAGGTAATTCACAATCATGGACATTATGCAGTCTATTTGCCGGCTTATGATGACTCTCGTTTAATTGCTACTCTTACTAAGTTTAAAAGCGTTAATTGGGATGTGTTCTCCAAGCATAACCATAAACCCTACAAGACTAAGAATGTTTCTGTTCAGCCTATTCATAATGAGCGTTTTATAAGGAGTATGGCAAGTTCTGAAGGTATACTTTGTGGTGCCGGTTTTGAAACACCCGCAGAAGCATTATATATGAAGAAGAAGCTTCTGGTTGTTCCGATGAAAAATCAATATGAGCAGCAATTGAATGCAGCGGCTTTAAGTCAAATGGGAGTACCGGTCATCAGAAATTTAAACGACCGGTTTGATATGGTAATCAATAACTGGATTGAATCAAATAGAATTATTGATGTCGACTACCCGGATAAGACTCAGGAAATCATTGATCAGATCATTGAAAAACATTGTAGTATTGCAGTGATCAGGGATTTCCGTAAATCCGGTTGATACCGATTTAGGATTCTACTGTAAGATCATGCCACATAATCTTACCTGTTTTGTTCTTTGCCATAAAATTATTGTTTATTTTAACCGAAAAGTGTACTGCTGAGATATCTGTCACCACGATCGCAAGCTATAAAGACGATCAGGCCTTCATCGAGTTCTGAGGCCAGCCTTATAGCTGCGGACGCTGCTCCGCCACTACTCATTCCGGCAAATATTCCTTCTACTTTTGCAAGTTTTCTGGCCATATCTGTTGCCTCTGCTTCTGAAATATCCATGATGCGATCAACACGTTCAGGCTCAAAAATTTTAGGTAAGTATTCAACAGGCCAGCGGCGTATTCCGGGAATGGATGAATCCTCAGTAGGCTGACAACCTATGATCTGAATTTCAGGATTTTTTTCTTTGAGATACCTCGAGCAACCCATGATTGTTCCGGTTGTACCCATAGAACTCACAAAATGTGTAATTCCATTTCCCGTATCATTCCATAGTTCTGGCCCTGTACTTTTATAATGAGCAAGCGAATTATCGGGATTTGCAAATTGGTTTAATAAATAGCTTTCACCTTTTGCTGCTTTTTCTTCGGCATAGTCGCGGCATAATTCTATTCCTTCGAGTAAAGTTACCCGGGCTCCAAAAGCTTCCATCGTTAAGGTGCGCTCGCGGGTTGAGTTGGATGGCATTACAAGCTCAATTTCCAGATCGTATAAGCGGGCAATCATCGCCAGTGCTATACCTGTATTACCACTTGTGGCTTCAATTAGGCGGGATCCTTTTTTGATATCCCCGCGCTCAAGTGCACTTCTGATCATATTGAGTGCTGCACGGTCTTTTACACTGCCTCCCGGATTATTGCCCTCAAGCTTCGCATACATCTGAACTTTTGGATTTGGATTCAGTTTTTTAATTTCAACCAGAGGAGTATTTCCGACCAGATCAATTATGCCCGCCATTTTATTGCTTTTTTATACTTTTTTCGTTGGATATCACCACCTCAGAGGTGTTATAAACTGATGAACCAGGAGGTATACTTTTGGTTAACCAAACATTACCTCCTATTATACTATCATGTCCTATAACGGTATCGCCTCCTAATATTGTTGCGCCGGAATAGACTACCACTCTGTCTTCAATTGTCGGGTGTCTTTTCGTATTAGCCATGCTTTTATGAACGCTAAGTGCGCCAAGAGTGACTCCCTGATAAATTTTAACGTGTTTTCCAATCTTACAGGTCTCTCCGATGACAATACCTGTTCCATGATCAATATGAAAGTACTCACCAATCTGTGCGGCAGGATGAATATCAATTCCTGTTTTTGAATGGGCATATTCAGTGAAAATTCTTGGTAATAAAGGAACACCAAGATTGTACAATGCATGTGCCAGTCTGTAAAAGGAGATCGCATAAAAACCAGGGTATGCCCTGATTACCTCAAACTCGCTTTTGGCTGCCGGATCCCCTTCAAAAATGGCTTTAATATCGGTGTTCAATACACGGAATAATTCGGGTACCTGGGCAAAAAAGTCTTTAGCCAGTCTGGAATTATCACAATTAATACAAGCCTTTGTGGCTTCCATCATATGGCATAGTTCAGTCTCCAGCCTTTGAAACTCTTGCTTTAATTCATCAACTGAATTAATCGATCGTTTGGATTGTTCAGGATAGAGCAGTCTGATAAGTTCCAGAGCCCATCTTGAAATCTCCTTATTCGAAGGAACGGCATCCGCATCTTGTTGTTTTTTGAATATATGTTTGAAAAAATCCTCGTTCATCTCTGTTTTAAAGTCAGTATTCTTAGATGGTTTATAATGCAAGTTTAACTAAAAGATTGTTGTCGATTTGTAAAAAACATAGCACACTCAAATTATAAATGAAGGGTTGGAATGTTTGGTATTGATTTTTAAGTATCGGTTTCTATATCAATATCATATTTATCTAAAAGTCCTGAAATTCCCAATATTGAAAATTTTGCTTTTCTGATCCTGTTGTTTTCCGGATCAATGGAATAATTTATTGAAGACCGAAAATCTGCTTTTGCAAGAACCGTGTTCTCAAATGTAGCTCCGGCCAAATCGCAATTTTCGAAAACGGAACTCGTCAGATCACATTCAGTAAAATCTGTTTCTTTCAGGGATGAGTTTTTAAAAATCGTTTTATTGATCTTTGTCTTGTAAAATGAAGAGTGGTTGAGCTGACAATTTTCAAATGCAAATGCCAGCCCAAACTCATTGCAGTTTTCAAAATGAAGGCCTAACATTTTACATTCTTTAAATATTACATTCCGAAATGCTGTTCTTTCCAGTTTGACCAAACTTAAATTGCAACTGATGAATTCAACTTCAGTAAATTTCATTTTATATGCTTTCCTCTTTCCTTTAACGTGTCAACTGGTGTAAACTAAAGATTTCTGCCGGACTGCCGATTCCTTCTGCATTTAATACCTCAAGTATTTTTTTAAATGGCTCAGAATTGCCGGCAATATTCGAAAAATAAACGATAGACGTTTTCTGGTTGGGGATATTAATAGAATAGGTACTAAAACCGCAGGTACTTCCCGAATGGAATAGGGCTGGAATGCCTTTATCAAAGTAAAACCAGCCTGGGCCATAATAGCTGCCTGTTACTTCTTTTATAGAAATATTAAGTCGTGGCAATACAGAAGGCATATTGACCAGGCTGTTGTTCCAAATCCCATGAGTCCATTTTTTATAATCGTTTATGGAGCAATAAACCCCTCCATCGCCTTTAATTGCACTGGTGGAGCTTTGATCATTGGCATAGAGTCTTTTGTCACTATCCCTTGCAAAACCCATCGACCGGTATGGTATCTTTACATTAGACTCATAAACTATTGAATTTTTCATTTTAAGGGGCCTGAAAATACTTTCTTTCATGAATTCAGGAAAGGATTTGCCGGAAATCCGTTCTATGATTAATGCCAGCAGTGCATAAGCAGAATTGCTATACCTGAATTCAGTACCCGGATTGAAATAGGTCTTATCTTGCGTTTTTAAAATGTCCAATACATCGGTGTCTAATAGTTGTTTGCTGCTTTTATTATCCATAATTTCCTCATAATCAAGTATTCCTGAAGTGTGTGTTATCAGATGTCGCAAAAGGATTTTATTGCTAAGTTCGGTGGGTAATTCGGGAAAAAATCTGGAAATAGGGTCATCAAATGAAAGTTTCTGGTCCTTTTCAAGTAACAGAATACACATTGCAGTAAATTGTTTCGAAACTGAAGCAAGTCTAAAATTGGTTTTTGAACTTATGCTTTTTTTTCTTTCAGTATCTGTTAGTCCAAAACCTTTATTATATATAGGCTTCCCATTGGTTTCAATATACAATGCAATTCCAGGTTCCCCTGGCTGAATACTGTTATTGATTACCGAATCCAGACGTTTTTCCAGTTGTGCAAATGCAAAATGACTGATCATAAGGAAACAGATGGCTGCCAGGTATTTCATATTAAGCTAAATTATAACTCCCGGCAATTTAAATAAATATTCAGGGCTGTATCAATTTGAGTAATTTTTCCAGGTCTTCAGGGGTATCAATTGCCTGAATTTCTTTATCGGTTATAGCTGCCTGAATTCGGTATCCGTTTTCTATCCAGCGTAATTGTTCGAGTGCCTCTGCTGATTCCAGGACTGAAACGGGTAGTTTGGTAAGAGCCTTTAAAGTCTCAGTGAGGAATGCGTATATCCCAATGTGTTTATAAAAGGTATAATGTTCAATCCAGGTCTCTTTAGCTCTGCCTCTCAGAAAGGGAATAGTAGTCCGGCTAAAAAGTACAGCCTCCTTATTTTTATTGAGGATTACTTTTGGTGTATTCTCATTAAATAGTTCTTCATTCGAGCTAATTTTCTTGACTAAAGTTGCGATCAGGGTTTCCGGATTCTCAAAACATTTACACAATAAATCAATTTGATGTGGATCGATCATAGGTTCATCCCCCTGAATATTAACAAGAACATCAAACTCAGGGTAGTTAATTGCCACTTCCGCACAGCGGTCAGTGCCGCTTTGGTGCTTATTGGAGGTCAGGGCAACATTTCCTCCAAATAATTTTACGTGATCCGCGATTCTTTGATCATCAGTAGCAACAATTACTTTGTTAAGTGAGGATGATTTTAAACATTGCTCATAGACCCGCTGAATCATGCTTTTTCCTGCAATGTCGATTAATGGCTTTCCGGGAAAGCGGCTGGATTCATAACGGGCAGGGATGACTCCGAGTATCCTCATTGGTCAAAATATTATTTTCAGCAGATTAAAACAATCCGTTTATTTCGCGCTCAATGCTATTAATAACAAAGCCAAGATCCTCTGGTTTATTTGCAAAATCCAGTTTGTCCTTGTCCAGAATCAGTAATTTGCCCTGAGTGTAGGAGTCGATCCATTTTTTGTATTTCTCATTTAACTTTGAGAGGTAATCAAGCCTGATCCCTGCTTCATACTCCCGGCCTCTTCGCTGAATATTATTGACCAGGGTAGGTACAGACGCTTTGAGGTAAATCAGCAGATCGGGTGGTTTTATGAATGAGGTAATATTATCGAAGATTGCCCGGTAATTTTCATAATCCCGGGAGGTCATTAAACCCATATCGTGCAGGTTTTCTGCAAAAATATAGGCATCCTCATAAATTGTACGATCCTGAATGATGTTGCGGTTCTCAGTTTGAAGTTCGAGAATTTGCTGAAAACGACTATTTAAAAAATAGATCTGCAGATTAAAACTCCAGCGTTTCATATCACTGTAAAAATCTTCCAGATAAGGGTTATTATCAACCGCTTCGAACTGCGCTTCATAACTCAAATGTTTGGCAAGTAATTCTGTCAGAGTAGTTTTACCTGCTCCGATATTTCCAACGATAGCTATGTGCATGATAAATATGGTAAGTGCAAAGCGATGGCCGCAAAGCGTGTCTTAAAATACAAATTGTTTTTTTAATCAAGCTAAATTAAAAACTTTTAAATCCTATGATCTGGCGTACCTCTCTAATTGTTTTTGAGGCGCTTTCTCGAGCCTTTATTGCTCCAAACCGGGCAACTTCCCTTAAATAAGTCTCGTCCCTCGCAATTTCATTTATTCTCTCACGAATTGGTGCTGTAGAAAGGATCATGTCTTCTGCAAGCTGCTTTTTGAAATCACCATATCGTATCGAACACTGATTATACAGGGAATCAAAATGATCATAGGTATCGGCAGATGAAACAATTTTCATCAGGTCAAACAGATTTTGAATTGCTTCCGGCTTCTGTTGATTTTCTTCGGTAGGCCCGGCGTCACTCAAGCTCCGCATCACTTTTTTACGGATCACCTCAGGCTCATCGGATAAATAAACAGCATTTCCCTCGCCTTCAGATTTGCCCATTTTTCCTTTCCCATCAAGGCCCGGAACTTTAACAAGCTTTTCAGCAAAATTAAATGCAAAAGGTTCAGGAAAATATTCTGTTTTATATAACCGGTTAAAACGATTTCCGAAAGTCCTTGACATTTCGAGGTGCTGTTCCTGGTCTTTTCCAACAGGAACTTTACTTGCCTTATGGATAAGAATATCTGCAGCCATAAGTACAGGGTAGGTTAGTAATCCTGCATTAACGTTGTCTGGATGTGCGCGAATTTTATCTTTAAATGAGGCGCTCCTCTCGAGTTCGCCCAGATAGGCATTCATATTCAGATATAGGTATAATTCTGCAATCTCCGGAACATCCGATTGAACATAAATGGTTGCTTTCTCAGGATCAATTCCTGCAGCAAGGTACTCTACCAGCACCTGTCTTACATTACCGTGCAAGTCTTCTGGGGTAGGATGGGTCGTCAGTGAATGATAATCAGCTATAAAAAAATAGCAATTATATTCATTCTGCATCTGAACAAAGTTTTTTACAGCACCATAGAAATTTCCCAAATGCAGTTTACCGGTACTGCGGATACCACTAACAACAGTTTCCATAAGCCGCGAAATTAAGGAAATTTTCTGAAAAAGGCTGTGCAGATTCATAAGTAGAACCAGCCTGAAAACATCAATGGAATTTTCTATTTTTGAGCGAATGAAAAGGCTGTTAAAAAGTATTCATCTGTACTATTTTCAGATCTCGCTTGCACTGGTCTTTTCAACTCTTTATCCGGCTATATATTTTTTTTCCCGCACTCCGGTAAAGTTTCATGCAATGAACAGATTGAGATGGTATTTCAGTTATATCAGCTCAGTATTTTCAGGTTTTATCTTTCGTTTTACCTATAAAGAAAAAATTGACTGGACAAAAAATTATATTATCTGTGCTAATCATACATCAAATCTTGATATTACAGCTATTATTCTTCTTGCCCGACGGAATTATGTGTTTATGGGAAAAGAAGAGCTCCTAAAGAACTTTATTACAGGGATATATTTCCGGACGATTGATATACCACTAAAGCGGGACAGTAAAATGTCAGCATTCAGAGCATTTAAAAAGGCAGATGAAAATTTAAAGGAAGGGAAACATCTTGTAATTTTTCCGGAAGGAATGATCAGTGAATCCTATCCTCCCGTCTTACAACCCTTCAAAAACGGGCCCTTTAAACTGGCTATTGAGAATGGGGTGTCTATTCTGCCTGTGACTATCCGAAATAACTGGAGTTTGATGTGGGATGATGGTAAACAGCATGGAAGTACCCCAGGTATTTGCGATATTTGTGTTCATGCCCCGATCGATACAAAAGGAATGGGGGCGGCAGATGTGGAAGATTTGAAGGACAGAGTTTATAACATCATTCATGATTCTCTGAAAAATTCATAACAGTGTAATACATCTATTTAGAGATTTATTTGATCAATCTTAATAATATTAAAAAGAAGAATGAAAGTAGACCTGGAAATGATTGATAAAGTTGCCCATCTTGCAAGACTTGAAGTGCAGGAGGATGAAAAGCAGGGCTTGTTGGATGATATGAATAAAATTCTGACATTCATGGATAAGTTAAATGAGGTTGATACCGAAGGGGTTGACCCTCTGGTTTATATGAGTGATGAGGTGAATGTTCTTCGTGAAGACCTCGTAAAACATGAGATAAGCAGGGAGGAAGCCTTGAAAAATGCCCCAAAACAGGATGGAAAATTCTTTAGGGTGGCAAAAGTAATTAATAAACCCTAATTTAAGCCTAGCTGTAACAAATGGTTTATACCGATAGTCTAAAAAGAAAAGCATGGCCAAAGATCCACTTATTACCCTATTAGATATCGGCAGAAAATATGTTATCGGTGCAGAAACTATACATGCCCTGAAATCAGTGAGTCTGACCATTGAAAAAGGTGAATTCGTTGCCCTGATGGGTCCTTCAGGTTCAGGTAAATCAACTTTAATGAATATTCTGGGATGTCTTGATACCCCAACCAAGGGCACGTATATATTAAACGGCAATCAGGTTAGTGAGATGAGTGATAGTGAACTTGCTGAGATAAGAAATAAGGAGATTGGCTTTGTGTTCCAAACCTTTAATTTATTGCCCCGCTCATCTTCCCTCGAGAATGTTGCCCTGCCATTGGTTTACGCAGGAGTAGGTCGTGCACAGCGTGAAGATCGCGCTCAAAAAACTTTGGAAAGCGTAGGTTTGGGTAACAGGGTACATCATAAACCTAATGAACTTTCCGGTGGTCAGCGACAGCGGGTGGCAGTTGCCCGGGCACTGGTGAATAACCCTTCTATCATTCTGGCTGATGAGCCCACAGGTAATCTGGATACAAAAACCTCGGTCGAAATCATGGGCTTATTGGAAGAAATTCATTCCAAAGGGAATACAATTATACTTGTAACTCATGAAGAGGATATTGCGCAACACGCTCACAGAATTGTTCGTATGCGTGATGGATTAATTGAGAATGATTATTTAAATCCGAATGTTAAATCGGTATCTCCTCGATTGGCTGATATGGAAAGCAAAGGATCTGATTTTGAGAATATACAATAGGTTTGTAAGTTGTAAGTTATAAGTCATACCCGTATTGATTTAAAGCCTTTTATTGCCTGATAAATTCTTGCCCGGATAATGTTAATATAGCTTTCTTGTGACTATTTAGTGCATTATATTAGGCCTGTCAATTATCAATTGAATTCAAATGAAAATTTATACAAAAACAGGCGATGCGGGACTTACATCACTGATTGGTGGCACCCGTGTTCCTAAGTATGATCTGAGGATTGAGAGCTATGGCACAGTTGATGAGCTCAATTCATACATAGGTATGATCAGGGATCATGAAATTAATTCTGCTCATAAGGACATATTGAAGGAAATTCAGGAC
The DNA here is from genome assembly GCF_030695525.1 of Daejeonella sp. Taxonomy (GTDB): domain Bacteria; phylum Bacteroidota; class Bacteroidia; order Sphingobacteriales; family Sphingobacteriaceae; genus Daejeonella. Next base: position 92,328 of record NZ_JAUYSS010000068.1, read on the forward strand.
AGGTTGTTTACAATCGGTGCTTCCCTTGCTTCTGACCCGGAGAAATCGAAGATGAAGATCCCTGATCTGCATTTATCAGATATTAGCTTGCTGGAGGAAGAGATTGATGCTATGAATTTGATACTTCCTGAGCTTAAGCATTTTATTTTACCCGGAGGAAGTCAGGCCGTTTCATTTTGCCACATTTCGAGATGTGTATGCAGAAGGGCAGAGCGGATAATAGTACAACTAAAGTCTGAGAGTTTTGTTGATGATAAGGTTGTGATATATTTGAACAGGCTGAGTGATTATCTTTTTGTGCTTTCAAGAAAATTGTGTTTCGACAACAATGTGCCTGAAAATCAATGGATTCCTCGTGTATAATTTACATACTGGAAAATAATTGATATTCTTATTTAAATTATTATATTTTTGCAAAAATTAGTATAAATCAAATTCTAAGAAATATGTATTGGACATTAGAATTAGCGTCTCATTTGGAAGACGCACCATGGCCGGCCACTAAAGATGAACTTATTGATTACGCAATTCGTTCAGGAGCTCCAGTCGAGGTTATTGAAAATCTTCAGGCTCTGGAAGACGATGGTGAGCCCTATGAAAATATTGAAGAGATTTGGCCGGATTATCCCACAAAAGATGATTTCTTCTTTAATGAAGATGAATATTAAGTAAAGTAGCCCTGTAATTCAGGGCTTTTTTTTGTACTTATTTTTGGTATAGTTTACCGGGATTACTATGAGTTTGTAGAAATGGTACAGTTTTGGTGTTAGTAATTGCGAATTATTAACTAAAAAATAAAAACTATGGGAAATTTACTTTATCTGATTGCGGTTATTTTGATTATCCTTTGGATTTTCGGCGCTTTTGTCTCTCCAATAGGAGGTAACCTTATTCATGTGCTTTTGGTAATCGCAATTGTTGCGATATTACTTCGTGTAATCAGGGGAGGCTCTATATAATCAGTATTTAAGTTTGTGCCCGTTCTGATAAGAATGGGCGCAACTTAAAAACCCGGGTTCAAATAAATTTCAGCTAACCTGATATCTTCAGGGAAGGTGATTTTAAAATTTCTGTATTCCCCTTCTATCAGATTAATCTTTATTCCTGAATGTTCTGCTACGGAAGCATCATCCGTAAATTCATTTCGGAATTCCTGTCTATAGGCCTTTTTAATAATATCGGAGCTAAAGGTTTGAGGGGTTTGTATAAGATATATTTCTTCCCTATTAAGGGGAATGGTATGCTTCCCGATTTGCTGCCTAACAGAATCCCTGCTTTTTATTGCGGTAACAGCATTTCCTGATAAACTGGCTTCCTGAAAGGAACGATCAATGAGCTGGCTGCTTAAGAGTGGTCTTACTGCATCATGGATTGCAATGATTGCTTTTGATTTTATAGCTTTTATCCCATTTTTAACAGAATCAAAGCGATGAGTACCTCCCTTTACGAGTTGGTGTGGGAAAGAAAAATTATGCAGTACACAAAGATTTTCCCAATATTGATGGAAATCTACATTTAGCACAACAATAATTTCAGGATTATAATCAGACTTGTGGAAGGCTTCTATCGTATGCATTAAAACAGGACGACCTCTCAGCAGCATAAACTGTTTAGGTATTTCCGAAAGCATCCTGGAACCGGAACCCCCACCAACTATGATTGCAAAGTATTTCACAACTCAATATATGAAAAGCCTTTCAAAATCAAATTGAGTATTTAAATAATTTTCTACTTTGGGGTCTGTTTTAAAAAATCTTAGATGATCAGCATGGCATCGCCGTAGCTATAGAAACGATATTTCTCTTTTACAGCCACTTCATAGGCCTTCATTACATGTTCGTAACCTCCAAATGCTGCAACCATCATCAATAAAGTTGATTCAGGGGTGTGAAAGTTTGTGATCATGCAATTGGCAATACTAAACTCATAAGGTGGGAAAATGAACTTACTTGTCCAGTCGTTTGCCGCTTTTAATTCTCTTCCAGCAGAAACTGCAGATTCTATAGCACGCATTGAAGTAGTACCAACAGCACATACTTTACGTTTTTCGAATATCGCTTTATTAACAAGGTCAGCATCTTTTTGTGTGATGATGAATTGCTCAGAATCCATTTTGTGTTTGGTCAAATCTTCGACCTCCACAGACCTGAAGGTTCCAAGCCCGACATGCAATGTAACTTCTGCGAAATCTATTCCTTTCAGTTCCAAACGTTTCATCAATTCGCGACTGAAATGCAAACCTGCAGTTGGAGCCGCCACAGCACCTTCATTTTTCGCAAAAATTGTCTGGTAGCGTTCTTTATCTTCGGGAGTTGCCTTTCGTTTGATGTATTTTGGAAGAGGTGTTTCACCAAGGATTTCGATATTTTTTCGAAACTCTTCATCAGTGCCATCGAATAAGAATCGGATTGTTCTACCCCGGGAGGTGGTATTATCTACTACTTCTGCAACAAGTAAATCATCATCGCCAAAATATAATTTATTACCTACTCTGATTTTACGGGCTGGATCCACTAAAACATCCCAAAGGCGTAATTCGCGGTTTAATTCACGAAGCAAAAAAACTTCAATTGTAGCACCTGTTTTTTCTTTATTTCCATATAAACGAGCCGGAAATACCTTAGTATTATTTATGATCATCACATCCTTCTCGTCAAAATACCCTAAAACATCTTTAAATATTTTATGTTCGATTGCTCCGGTTTTCCTGTCTAAGACCATCAGACGGGCTTCATCACGATTTTCTACAGGGTTATGGGCGATTAAAGAATCAGGTAAATCAAATTTGAACTGCGATAATTTCATAATGATGTATAATGGATTTAAGGGCGCAAATTTAGCAAAATAAAACTACAAATCTTAATGCTTAGTTTGTAGTTTTCCCCATGAAATTTTATTATCTGACAAAATCATAGCAGAGCTGTAACGTTTTTAATTAAATTTGGTCTAAACTGGAATATGATATTTCTCAAACTTTTAAAGGAGAGCTTCTTGTTTGCTTATGAAGCACTTCGTCAGAATAAGCTTAGAACAATCTTGTCATTGTTAGGAATAACGATTGGTATCATGACTATTATAGGCGTTTTTTCGGCAGTTGATACCCTTCGCAACAATATTCAGAGCAGTGTCGAAAAGTTGGGAAGTAATACTATCTATATTCAAAAATGGCCCTGGGTTGGTGGACCCGATTTTCCATGGTGGAAATACATCAGCAGACCTCAGCCCAGCCTACGTGATTTTGATAAGCTGAATGAACGTTTGATGAATGCCGAGGGAATTGCTTTTCAAATAAGTGTTGGAAATCGTACTATCAAGTATAAAAATAATAGTATTGAGGGTGCTGAAATTGCTGCCGCATCTCATGATTACTATAAAGTATGGAAATTTGATTTTGAATCAGGAAGATATTTTACGGATGCCGAATCAAAAAGTGGAAGACCTATAGCAATAATCGGCTATTCCATTGCTGATGGCCTATTCCCAAATCAGGATCCAATAGGAAAGGTCATAACGGTATTTGGAAGAAAAGTGACCATCATAGGGGTTTTTACAGAAGAGGGTGAAGATATGCTTGGAATCTCAGCTGATAAAACCGTTTTAATCCCTTTGAATTTTGCAAAGGGTGTAATAAAAGTTGAAGATGAACGCTATGGTCCCCAAATTACTGTAAAAGGCAGGGAAAATATTTCTGTTAATGAACTTGAAAGTGAATTGAAAGGTACCATGCGGTCCATACACCGGCTTTCTCCTGCTGATGATGACGATTTCTCACTCAATAAAACAACCATTTTAACCGCTCAGCTTGATCAGCTTTTCGGAATTATAGATTTTGCAGGAGCATTTATCGGAGGATTCTCAATTCTGGTTGGTGGATTTGGAATAGCCAATATCATGTTTGTTTCTGTAAAGGAGCGTACCAATATAATCGGAATTCAGAAATCACTGGGAGCTAAGAATTATTTTATTATGCTTCAGTTCCTGATTGAATCAGTCCTTTTATGTCTGATGGGGGGCTTTATAGGCCTAATCATCGTTTTTATTCTTGCATTCGTATCTAAAACTTTCTTTGACCTGAAGATTGTTGTAGATATCGGTAAGATTATTCTTACGATCGGCCTTTCGACAGCTATTGGGTTAATCTCCGGGTTTATACCAGCATACAATGCTTCAAGGCTTGATCCGGTTGAGGCGATAAGGAGTAAGTAATTCTTAATTAGTTGAGAATTGAGAGTGGAGAATCATTGCTGTCCGGTTAAATTCTGTACCGGGCATAATATCTCGATAAAGGTTTAACAGACTCACATTCTAGCTAATTTCAAAATAAGAGGCCCCCTCTCAACCTTTCCTCCCTCCATTGCCGGGGGGCGAATTCGTTATTCACCAGTTTTTGATGTTTTTAAAGGTGTTCATGCTTTT
>NZ_JAUYSS010000070.1 GCF_030695525.1 Daejeonella sp.
GGTTCCTACGGAAGTCAGCGAAGAGTTGACTACTGTCGATTTTAAAGTTGTACCCGTCAATTGGTTTGCATCCGCGGCTGCGGTAATATCAATATTGGCCGTGCCGTCAAAGGATACCCCGTTGATCGTTCTTGGTGTAGCCAAAGCAGTTGCTGTAGCGGCATTGCCGGTCACCGATCCTGCAATCGGAGCGGTAACGGTTAAGCCTGTTAAGGTGCCTACCGAAGTAATGTTTGGCTGAGCAGCTGTGGTAACCGTGCCTGCTGTAGTCGCACTGGTTGCTGTAGTTGCACTGGTTGCGGTAGCTGCGTTTCCGGTGATGCTTCCGGCAATCGGGTTGGTTACCGTTAAGTCAGTTAAGGTGCCTACTGAAGTCAGTGAAGAGTTGACTACTGTCGATTTTAAAGTTGTACCGGTCAGTTGGTTTGCATCCGCGGCAGCAGTAATATCAATATTGGCCGTACCATCAAAGGATACCCCGTTGATCGTTCTTGGAGTAGCCAAAGCAGTTGCTGTAGCGGCATTGCCGGTCACCGATCCTGCAATCGGAGCGGTAACGGTTAAGCCCGTTAAGGTGCCTACCGAAGTGATGTTCGGCTGAGCGGCCGTGGTAACCGTGCCTGCTGTAGTCGCACTGGTTGCTGTAGTTGCACTGGTTGCGGTTGCCGCATTACCCGTGATGCTTCCTGCAATCGGGTTGGTGACCGTCAGGTCTGTTAAGGTTCCTACGGAAGTCAGTGAAGAATTGACTACTGTCGATTTTAAAGTTGTACCGGTCAGTTGGTTTGCATCCGCGGCAGCGGTAATGGTAATATCTTCAGATCCATCAAATGGAACTCCATTAATATTTTTTGGAGTTTTGAGCTTTTTTGCTTCTTCAACTTCTAGAGTAATATCTGCTGTACCATCAAAAGCTACCCCATTAATCATTCTTGGTGTAGCCAAAGCTGTCGCTGTAGCCGCATTCCCTGTCACACTTCCTGCAATCGGATTAGTCACAGTAAGGCTACTTAATGTACCAACAGAAGTCAGGGAAGAATTTAATACATTCGGATTCAGTGTTGTACCCGTTAAGGTGTTTGCATCAGCCGCAGCCGTAAGGGTAATATCTGCAGAACCATCAAATGGAACTCCGTTGATATTTCTTGGCGTTGAAAGCTTAGTCGCTGTGGCGGCATTGCCGGTAACACTTCCTGCAATCGGATTAGTTACAGTCAGACCGCTTAATGTACCAACAGAAGTAATGGCTGGTTGGGCTGCTGCAGTAACCGTTTGAGCAGTTTGGGCTGTTGCATTAGCTGGAACCCAGGCAGTTCCGTTCCAGCTCAAAACCTGGCCGGTAAGTGGTGCAGTGGTTGATACAGCATTACCCTGAAGCCGGTTTGCATTCCAAATAGCCGAATTTATATTTGCCGCGAGCGCACCGGTATTATCTTTGATAATTGAAATATTATCAACCGTAACAGCCGATGTATTATTGTTCAAATCGGTAACAGTTGCAAAGGAAGCCCAGACCCCGTTCTCCCTCACATAGAACTTATTGTCTGTCGAATTATAAACCAACATACCATTGACAGGAGATGCAATTGCAGAAAGCGCAGTAATGCGAGGCATCAGGATAGCTTTGTTGGTACCATCAATCTGAAAGGCAACATTCTGATTGGTTATGGTAGCCGATCCTATCGCTATTCCTTCCGCATTCAGTATTTGCTTACTGTTCATATCCAGGTCCTGTGCTGCCCTATGGTCGCCCATATTATCACCAAGCCTGATCTGTCTCGTTTGTCCCTGCACCGTACCAATTGCACCAAGCAAAACGCCTGTCAGACAGGCTAAACGGATAAGTCGTTTCATTGAGTATTTCATATAATCCGAAAAAAAAATATCTAATAATATCTTATTGAGCAGATTTCCTGCTTCAAACTAATTTATTTCATTAATAAAACCTTGTACTGTGTTCCGATGATGGTTACCGGATCTGCCTGATAATTTGCGAATCGGATACTTACCTGATCTGTGCCACTAACCCATGCATTGTATACAGCAAAATCAGGAGTATCCCCGATTAAGGCGACAAAGACAATATCTCCGGGAACTGCTCCTGCTACATTAACCACTACCACATTGGTACTATTTGGTTCAATAATCACATTGCCCCCAGAAGTGGTATTAAACTCTTTTGCCTTTTCAACAATGGTAGTTGAAACCTGCAGGATCGACTTCGGCTCCCAGGCAGTTCCGTTCCAGGTGAGTACCTGACCTGAAACAGTTCCTGGGGAAGCAGCAATCTGAGTACCCGGGTTTATTTTTCCTCCCATATTTCCAAGATTTAGCTTGGTCTCATCTACGTTTACATTGTTATTGATATTGGTGTTGGATACCCCGCTCAGGAAACTCCAAACCCCACCCTTACGGACATAAAGTCCCTGTTTTGGTTCTTTTGACAAATAAATAAGCATACCGTCCAATGGATTTAAAGCATTAATTGCAATGGTGTCGCTTAAACGGGGTAATAATAAACCCTTAGTATCACTCTCCAATTCAAGTATGGAAGAACGCTGAATCTGATCTGGATTAGTACCAATTTTTACCTGAGCCTGGCTTAGATTTGCGCAAAAAAGACATAACATGATAAAAAGAACAAGACTAAAGCTCCTGGTCTGAATAAATATTTGCTGAAACTTACTTTTCATAATTTAAAAATATCGTGGTGAGAGGGTCATTCGATCAAATGAGAATTCATATCTCAGGATTACTTCATGTGAACCTTTTGAAATTATATTGAATTTTGATATAGAATGATCATATGCGTAACCCAAATGAAGTTCAGGGACAACTTTAAGATCAATTATTCCTACCATTGCGGTTTTGTTCCGGTAGGAAACGCCAAGACCGAGCATATCCGATATCCAGAAATTAGTATTGATATCATAGGAAAGCGGACTTCCGGCTACTCCCCTGACTAAGACAGATGGCTTAATGTGAAGATCATCACTAAGTGCAAAAACATAGCCCGTATTAAAATAAATGTGCATTTGCTGCTTCATCTCACTGAAAGCACCTGTATTATTTTCTTTATTGAAATTATTGCGTATTAAATTAGGGGATGAAAGTCCTGCAAAGAAAGTTTCTGTATTGAAAAATACGCCGGTACCAAAATTCAGTTTCAGGGAATTAATATTCTGACTGAATGAAGGATCATTCGGGTCAATTACATCAACCTTGGTATAATCTGTTCTGAAATTATAGACTCCGCCTTGTAAACCAAGTGAAATATTGGAATACTGTCCTGTTGGGATCTTAAAGGAGTAAACTCCCTGAGCACCTAATGTTTTAGTGATTTCATCCCTGTCATCCAGCAGTTTCAAACCTATGCCAACCCGTTTTCCTGAAATGGGCATGTCGGCTGCAAAAAAAGTACTTTGAGGGGCTGTTTTAAATCCTGTATACTGTTTCCGAAACATGGTAGTGATGCTTAGAGCATCCCTGAAACCCGCATAAGCAGGATTAATTTCCAGTGTATTAAACATGTATTCGGAAAAAAGAGGCAATTGCTGAGCAAACAGATTTTGAGATCCTGTCAGAGATATAATAAAACAAAATATTATTCTAATTGTTCTTTTAAACATCCTTTTTTACTACCTGTTAATAATGATATAACCCGTTACCGGCTTTGAATCATTAAAATGTAAAATGTAATAATATGTACCATCTGGAAGATTATTATTAAGCATCCCCTTCTGATTTCCTATACCTTCAAAAGTGTTTTTATAATCTGTATCCCTGAATACAAGACTTTGCCATCTGTTGTAAATTTCAATTCTGACCTTATCAGTAGCCTGGAGGTTCTCAATTACGAATTTGTCGTTCAAACCATCATTATTAGGGGAAATACCGACGGGGACCCTATAATTGGCAAGCACATTTTCCTTCAATACAGATTTTGAAAAATATTCGTTTAAACCCATTCCCCTATTTATCGTCCGGGTACTGAGAAAAGAGTTTGGAATTGGACCACCTGATGAAATTACTCCCGGAGTAATTCCGTTACCATCTGCAAAATCCCATTTCTCAATATTTGACTGGTACCTGCTGATAAAACTCTTTGTTCTATCGGCAGTAAATTGCGAACCTTCTTCAGATGAATTATGCTGAGCATTTAGAACAAGACTAGCATTAGGATCAAGATTATTTAGTGATAAATTCCAGGTTTTAGTTACGAAATTTATATTATCTGGGTTTCCAAATGTTGCCTTGTCATAGACATTATCGAATACCCTTAGCTTCAAATCCTGCGCAATTCCATTATAAATAATCGAAGCAGGTGTATAACTGCCAACAGTTGATCCAATTGGAAATATGATTTGAGTAGTTTGTGAGCCTGTCGTTTTTCTCACTAATGCACCTCCCGTAGTTGAGGTTCCGGTTACGAAATACTTATTATTGTCAAATCCGGCAATGTTTGCCCCAGCTTGCATTATAGCATTTCTGCTATTCAGAATCACCTTTCCACTTTGGAAATTAAAACTTCTTCTGACTAACAGATCGTTGCCCTGAAGAATCAGATTCTGTGGGTTAGCAAGCGTAATATTTGGAAACCCTGTATTAGCCTGTGCAGAAGTTAAAGTATTGATCGATTGAGAAGTTGATCCTGAAAACCGAATAGTTCCACCTAATCCGGTTTGACCGCCTGTACTCTCATCTACTATTCGACTTCCGCTCATGTTATTCCAGCGCTGACCAAGAAAATTAATTGAAGAATTGTTATAAGATCCAAGAGAACCCGAATTATTTAAATCAGAAAAAACCGATACATTAGCCTCCGGATGAACATAAAAAGATTCGCCCGAGTGCACAGTCATTTGCACAATCTCCTGAGCCCTCATAACGGAGGGAAACAGAATATAAATGGCAATTAAAATATTTAACTTATATGTTCCTTTAAAATGCACTACGCTACAAATAATTACTTCAAATGGATTAAAATTTAACCTATCGGTTATATAAAGCCATAATCATACCACCAGTGATATTTCAGGCTCTAAAGTCCATTAGAAGACTATTCATCACTAATATCGCGCTTTAAACTCGCAAAAACGATATATATTTAATTTAAACGATAATTATTTTATAATTTACAAGGATTGAGAAGAAAAATCGTAGAGTTTAATACACATTTTGTGTATTTTTTTCTACAAATAAGAAATTTTTATATTTACAGATGAAATTTACTTCTTGAGTCCAAGTTCATAAAATTTGCGCAGGGAAAAGCTCATCACTGAAATTTAGAGCAAAAAGCAAGACTATTTGAACTAAAAATTCAAATACTTAGGATATCGGTTTGCACTCCTGAAAGTAGTATTTTATGATTTCGAAACTAAGAGCAAAGGGGCTGCCAGAAACAAAAAAAGCCATCCGGAAGGATAGCTTTTTTTAATAAATTCAGGAAGATTAAACCTTGATTTCCACTTCAACCCCACTGGGTAATTCAAGCTTCATCAAAGCATCAACAGTCTTGGAATTGGAGCTGTAAATATCAAGTAAACGCTTATAAGCGCATAACTGAAACTGCTCTCTTCCTTTCTTATTTACGTGCGGTGAACGCAAAACTGTAAATATTCTCTTTTCTGTAGGCAAGGGAATCGGTCCGCTTACCACCGCACCCGTAGGCTTAACGGTTTTAACGATCTTCTCAGCAGATTTGTCTACGAGATTATAATCGTATGATTTTAATTTAATTCTGATTCTTTGGCTCATTTTGATTTGTTTAGAGTTAACGTTAGAGCTATTAGTAACGATAACCGGTTAAAATATTTGACACAAGAACCAGGAACCAAGATTCAAGACGATAAATCCTTGATCTTGATTCTTGGATCTTGATACTTGATTCTTGTTAGGAGTTTGCTTTCTTACCCTTCACCTTCGCTACAACCTCTTCCTGAACATTCCTAGGAGCTTCAGCATAGTGATCAAACTCCATGGTTGACGTTGCACGACCCGAAGTGATGGTACGTAACTGAGTAACATAACCAAACATTTCTGATAGTGGAACAGTAGCTTTGATAACCTGTGCACCGGCACGTGTATCCATACCTAAAAGTTGACCACGACGACGATTCATATCACCAATCACATCACCCATATTCTCTTCAGGGGTAAGGATTTCGATCTTCATGATAGGCTCCATCAATACAGGCTTACATTTTGGCAATGCTTCACGGAAAGCAGATTTAGCACAGATCTCGAAAGACAGTGCATCTGAATCGACTGCGTGGAATGAACCATCAATCAAACGAACTTTCATATCCTGTAGTGGATATCCTGCAAGAACACCATTTACCATGGCTGCAGCAAAACCTTTTTCTACAGAAGGAATAAATTCACGCGGAATAGAACCACCTGAGATCTCATTCACAAACTGCAAACCGGTTTTACCCTCGTCATTAGGCGATATAATAACCTGAATATCAGCAAATTTACCACGACCACCAGTTTGTTTCTTATAAGTTTCACGGTGTTGTGTAGTTCCTGTAATAGCTTCCTTATAAGAAACCTGCGGAGCACCCTGGTTCACCTCTACCTTAAACTCACGTTTAAGACGGTCGATCAGGATATCCAGGTGAAGTTCACCCATACCTGAAATAATGGTCTGACCGGTTTCTTCATCTGTTTTTACACGGAATGTAGGATCTTCTTCAGCTAATTTACCTAAACCTATACCCAATTTATCAACGTCTGCCTGAGTTTTAGGCTCGATTGCCAAACCAATTACCGGCTCAGGGAAATTCATCGATTCTAAAACAATAGGATGTTTCTCATCGCAAAGTGTATCTCCTGTTTTGATATCCTTAAATCCAACTACTGCAGCAATATCTCCGGCTCCAACATTAGGAATAGGATTTTGCTTGTTAGCATGCATCTGGAAAATACGAGAGATACGCTCCTTATTATCAGATCGCATATTGTGGACATAGGAACCTGCTTCCAGATTACCTGAGTATACACGAATAAAACACAAACGACCTACGAAAGGATCGGTTGCAATCTTAAAGGCCAATGCCGCAAATGGTTCTTTTTCACTTGGCTGGCGACTTACTTCTTCACCAGTTTCCGGGTTAGTACCTACAATACCTTCAACATCCAATGGAGATGGCAATAATTCCATCACATAATCTAGCATGGTTTGAACACCCTTATTCTTGAATGAAGAACCACATACCATCGGTACAATCTTAGCATCAAGAACTGCTTTACGCAATGCATCCAAAACTTCACGTTCAGTGATTGTTTCAGGAGCATCAAAGAATTTTTCCATTAAAGACTCGTCGTATTCAGCAACAGACTCTAATAATTTCTCTCTCCATTCTGTTGCTTCAGCAACCAGATCATCAGGAATAGGAACTTCAGTAAAGGTCATGCCTTTATCATGCTCATTCCAAACGATTCCACGGAAGTTGATCAGATCAACCACTCCTTTAAAGCTATCTTCAGAACCAATTGGTAATTGCAAAGGAACTGCATTGCTTCCAAGCATATCCTTAACCTGCTTAACAACTTTTAAGAAATCAGCACCTGAACGGTCCATCTTATTAACGAACCCAATACGTGGAACGCTATAATTATTTGCTAAACGCCAGTTAGTTTCTGATTGTGGCTCAACACCATCAACTGCAGAAAAAAGAAATACCAACCCATCCAAAACTCGTAATGAACGGTTTACCTCTACAGTAAAATCCACGTGTCCGGGAGTATCAATAACGTTGATATGATAAGTATCACCCCTGTATTTCCAGTTAACAGTTGTAGCTGCCGAAGTAATGGTAATACCACGCTCCTGCTCCTGTGCCATCCAGTCCATCGTTGCGGCACCATCATGCACCTCACCAATTTTATGGCTTACACCTGAATAGTAAAGGATACGCTCTGTAGTAGTTGTTTTTCCCGCATCAATGTGGGCAGCGATACCAATATTTCTTGTATATTTTAAGTCTCTTGACATTGTATTATTTCCTGATTAGAATCTAAAATGAGAGAACGCTTTGTTAGCTTCTGCCATTTTGTGGGTATCTTCTTTCTTCTTAACTGCGGCACCTTCACCCTTAGAAGCTGAAATGATTTCTCCGGCCAATTTCTCGGTCATGGTCTTCTCACCACGCTTACGTGAATAATTAATGAGCCATTTCATTCCTAAAGCAATTTTACGCTCAGGACGAACCTCTGTAGGGACCTGGAAGTTTGCACCACCAACACGACGGGATTTAACCTCTACTGCTGGCATTACATTGTTCAAAGCTTTTTTCCAGGATTCTAATCCGTTTTCGCTTGTTTTTTTCTCTACTAATTCAACTGCATCGTAGAAAATAGAGTATGCGATAGATTTTTTACCGTCATACATCATATTATTTACAAACCTGGTTACCATTACGTCGTTAAACTTTGGATCAGGCAGTAAGATTCTCTTTTTTGGTTTTGACTTTCTCATGTTGCTTTCCTCCGTTTAATTATTTCTTTTTACCCTTAGTTGGAGCAGCTGCTACCTGACCTGGTTTTGGTTTCTTAGTTCCGTATTTAGAACGACGTTGGTTACGTCCGGCTACACCTGAAGTATCCAAAGCACCACGAATAATGTGGTAACGAACTCCTGGTAAATCTTTCACACGACCTCCACGGATTAATACAATAGAGTGTTCCTGTAAGTTGTGACCTTCTCCAGGAATGTAAGCATTCACTTCTTTTCCATTGGTTAAGCGCACACGGGCAACTTTACGCATTGCTGAGTTTGGTTTTTTAGGGGTAGTGGTATACACACGTGTGCACACTCCTCTTCGCTGTGGACAGCTGTCCAACGCTGGCGACTTACTCTTGTCGACCAGAGCTACTCTACCTTTTCTAACTAATTGTTGGATAGTAGGCATTTTTTCCTTTTAGTGTTTATATTATTTAATCCCTGCATCTCAGCTTGTTACAGCTTTCATTTAGGGACTGCAAAAGTAGGAAGTTTATTTTGATTTTCAATGGGTTGTGGGAGAATTTATTTAGGATTGATTATTGTGAAAGAGGTATGAGGTATGATGACTGATAACTGATAACTGATAAATGAAGTCTGATGTCTGATATGAAGATTGATCTGGAAAGCCCGTAGGCGGGGCATTTTATTAAAAATGGAAATTGATGTGATTCAGATTCCGGCGAAGGCCAGAATCTCCATATTCTCCCCCCCAACGAATTGTCATTCAGCGAAAGCTCAATGTTATTAAGTTAAGAGTTGATTTCATATTAAATACATACAAGTTTGTCGCGAATTAATTTTTTACTTTTTTGATTTTGACAAACAAATCCAAATTATGGGATATATTACCCGCTCATGGCCGCGGGGCCTAGTCCTTTTCCTGCAGGTGGCTGTTGCACAACTCACAATGGTTGATAACTATAATTTTTAAAGAAAGTTGATTTTGTGGAAATTAGTTCATGCAAGGCAAGAAAAAATATCAGGAAAAGCTCTTCTTAAATTTCCAGCTTTCATCCGCTGTTCC
>NZ_JAUYSS010000007.1 GCF_030695525.1 Daejeonella sp.
ATACCGCACACAGAATAGAACTTATGGGTGAAAGTCTAAGAAAAAAAAGGTAAAATTGTCAGGCCTTCAGATCATAAGGCCAAAGTCATATTAAAGGGGGTCAGTATCCCCGGTACGGGGTCAGCATCTCCGGAATCTCCATGCTATCGGGTAACTGAAATTTTGCGGCGACGAAGGATCTCATTGCTATGAGCATTATTTTTGCTGCAGCAGGAATTGCTTAAGGCCTCACCCTGCGTACGGAACTACTGGTTTTAATCTAGTGCGGCCCTGTCCAAAAGAGAGGGTTTAAAGATTCTGCGAAGAGTTGTCGATGAGATGATTTGTCTATATGTTGATGGGGAAGGAGATTGAGCAACCCGATAGCTATATGGTTTAGATAATTAGCAAATTGCGCGAGGAAAGATCTGTTTCATAGGGTTTCCAGTTTAAAACATATAAGCGATTTGGTTCATGAAATCAGACCCGGGAGGGTACAAACATTAGGTTTTGTTCGTACCTTCTTCGTACATTGTTCGCATAAAGGCCCTTTTTGGTGCCGCTATGGCTATGTTTTACGAACAAGGTACGAAGATGGTACGATGTTGGTACGAAGATGGTACAAAGAAGGTACCAAAAGGTATAGTTAGGAAGTGACACAGATTTTTCCCTGATAAGACTGGTTGATCTTTTTTAGCTTTCTGCTTTCAGCTTTTAGCTTTCTGCTTAAAGAACTCTTCCCTCAACCTCCTCGCCACAACCTTGTCCTCTCCCGGCTGCATCATCCAGACGGTTATGGAAACCGAATTGCCTCCTTTTGCTCCGGGTTTGGGTGGTGTTGCCTGGCCCTTGAATATAGGTAAGCCAGAAAAGCCCGCTTCAATGGATGGGTTTCCGTTGCGCAGGTTTTCACGCAGTTCATGGCCTGTTAGTTTGATCTTTGTATCATCCCAGCTGATGCGGAGGGATGGAGTATGATTTCCGAGCGGATTGACCGTTATTTTTGTGGTGATTCCATCGATAGATTTTACTGCATTTTCAATCAATGCAATACCTGCTTCCCATTTCTTCCATTCTTTATCATGATCCATGGCAATCATGTTTTTAATTGCCACATAGGCTCCAAGGATCTCTTCTTTGTTTACTTTATGTCCGCGGCCGATCGTTACTGCTCTTGGTGGGGCACTCAAACGTGCAGCTTCAACCAGATGTTTTCTGCCCATTAAATAACCGGTGCTCTGTGGTGCACGGACTGCCTTACCTCCCGAAAGAAAGACCAGATCAAAGCCCATATCATTGAATTTCCATAGATTTTCTATTGGCGGTACATCTGCTGCAATATCAATTGAGGTGGGGATATTGTGTTTTTTACCTACTTCAATCCATTCCTCATGTTTAATATTTCCTCCATTCACTGCGATGTTCAGGAAGTGCATCATGGCTGTTTTTTCATTAATGGCCTGCTCCAGTTCTTCCCGGGTTTCTACGGTGATGATTTTACAACCGGTCAGTAAAAAAGCCTGGGTATAGGCATCTTTATGTGCTTTCTGACAAATCACTTCCGATTTCATTCCATCCAGATTTGGCAATTGCCCCACCTTTTTCATATCCAATCCGGTGAGTACACCGGCCAAACCCAGAGTCATTGCCGAATACGCACCACTGGTTACCGTAGCAGCCTCAGCATGAGTCATTTTTGCAATTTGCTCACCCACCTTATCCTGCAATTCATCCAGCATGCAAAACTTGCCAACCGAACTATTGATCGCCTTCAGAACCTTGTCCTGCATAATGCTGCCGGTCATATAGGTTAAAGTACCCGCCGCATTAATAAAGGTGCGGATCCCCAGTTCCTTGTACAGATCTTCTTCCGGAGCAGGTTCTGCTTGTAGGGAAAGATTTGATATTCCACCTGCGAGGGGGAGAAGGGTAAGGGATTTGAGGAGTTGGCGGCGTTTCATAGAGTGGTTTTTGTTTGGGGTTATTTTTAGTTTGGGAAGAGTAAAATTATACGGATTTATCAGGGTTTAAAAATTTCTTTTCTATGAAAGTCAAGGTTTTGCTGTGATGGGTAATGTTTGCTCCCAAATGGTAATCTTATCTTAGATCCCTTTAGCTTGCTTAAGCCATAGGGGTGTTCCTCATTTTCGGTTATTTGACTGCTAATTAGAATATTGTAATCGCTGTCAATACTTACCAAACCTCTATCAAATGCTCGATGCAGATTAGGACATAAGGCTATCCCATTATTTATTTTATCGTCATGAGTTAGACTAAAAGGTACTATGTGGCAGGCATCAATAAAATTATGCCCGTAGATTGATTCAAGTCGCATTCCTGAAAAACAACACGTAGAATCGTAAACTTTAGGCACCAGCTTTTTAAATAGTCCGCCTCTAACGAATACATCTTCCTCAGTTTCGATTTTGATATTCCGATATTTTGCTTCAGGTTCATTTAGTATATAATCCTGAAGGTCATGAATATACCCGAGGCCCTTTTGTTTGCTCAAAAGAAAATCATTTTTAGTTTCTGAAAAATAAGTATCAAGCAATAATGTCTTTATTACATTTTTAGAAATAGGATCAGTTAATAGTTGAAAGAATTCAGAGTCGAAATAACCAAAATCCAAAACTTCAGCTAATCTGCCGACACTTTTAATGTGAGCATTAATCTGACAGCCTAATTTAGGTTGTAGGAACCAGAGCTGTTTTTTATTGATTTTTTCACTTTGTAGGTAATAGAATGGTTGTGTAAAATCAGGCTGATGTAAAGTATTAACCAATAAACGCCAGTTTTCTTGAAATGCACCCACGAGATCAGTATTTACATAAACTCGGTTATTCCAAACTAGTCCTTTCTCAATAAGCTCGATGATAGAAATTAGTAGAATTGGTTTATGTGGGGCCTTTCCGTAAGGGGTATTAGCTCTGTTTAGTTTAGAGAGTTTTAAGAGAAAGGAATTCAGAATATGGTTACTCATTAGTGAAATAATTTATTCTCACATTTATTATCCAACAGCCAATTTTCCGCTTTCTTTCCAGATGTAAGCAGGCATTGGTTCTTTTAATTTCCATTCAATGTTCATTGGTTTTGCACCAGAAGATTGTTGAAAATCTGCTAAGCCTAAAAACACATATGATATCGTATTTCCATGTTCATTTTTGTTCTGTTCTCTAACAAAAAGTAATATCCTCTTTTCCATTTCCAAATGATTGATATAGGATTGGCCTTTTGGAGATTCTGGAGATGTTGCGTTTTGAGATTGCCAATGAAATAGATTTTCACTCAATGCATAATCATCATATAATGTTGTAGGTGAGTATTCCTTCTCAGATTTTTTTAGGGTAATGAAAAATGCTTCAGTATTTAGCTCTTTATTTAAAGCTACACCTTCTCGGTTTGAAAATGCTTTTTCAAATTTATGTAATTGCATTGCAACCAATATCTCATCACGATTATAGCGACTGTGAATTTTGAGAGGGAAACTATAGCCCAAATTTATATCTTTTTCAATAAAATCAATTTTGTCTATTAAGTATTCAGTGACCTCCTGCAATTCTAGAATTAAATTTGGATTATCAATAAGAGAGTTAAAGCTGTCAAGTAATGAATTGAAACTGGTTTTTAATCTAGAGTTTTGCCAAATATCATAATGAAACATCAAAGACATTAATTCATTTTCAACAAGAGCATCTTGGTAGTTTCCAGAAATTATTTGTTGTATATATTGAAGGTAGCTTAAAGAATTACATTGGAGTAATTTTTTGATGCAACGTGTAAGCTCTATTTCATGAGGTTCCTTAAAGTCGGGAATAACGCCGGCGTCAGCACAAAGTCGTTTCCAAGATCCTTTTTTATAAATGAGTTGGATGTCTATTTGGTGAACATTTAGAAAGTTGTTCAAAGTTAATGGTACTGAAAAAAGGTGCTTAAAATTTCGAATTTTACCAATCAATTGATTGCGACTAAAATTGATTGCTTCTCGAATATTCTTTAGAATTATTTCTTTAGCCTTTTTCTCTAATATTATTGAACAACCTAGTGGTAAGTGTGGAAATTCATCTTCAATCTCTTTAACTATTGAAGTATGAGTTTTACCTACTAATGCTCGAAATTTATGTTCAAAATCATACTCAGGTCTTGCATTTCCAACAAAATCCAAAACTGTTAAACAGTCTTTGTCCTTTGCAAGTCTCAATCCTCGCCCTAATTGTTGGAGGAAAATGGTTAAGCTTTCTGTAGGTCGTAAAAATAAAACTGTATCTATTTCTGGTATATCAACTCCCTCATTATAGATATCTCTTATAAATAGATAGTTTATTTCTTTTTTCAGAAGTTTCTCTCTGACCTCACTTCTATGTGCGGAATTATCGCTTGTTAAATAATCTGCCTTTAGGCCTGCAATTGTAAATTTTTCCGCCATATAACGAGCATGCTCCTGGCTTACGCAAAACCCTAAGGCTCGAACATCATTTACATCTGTTAAATATTTTTCACAATTGTTTAGAATCTCACCAACACGACGATCATCTTCAGTATATAGTTTAGTAAGTTCATTGATTTCATACTTACCACCATTCCAGTTTATTTTAGAAAGGTCAACGCTATCTGAAACTGCAAAATATTGAAATGGAGATAAGAGTTTTCTATTCAGAGCTTCAGGTAAACGAATTTCGGCAGCAATTGTATTACAAAAATCTAATTGGATATCTTCACCATCCATACGTTCTGGAGTAGCTGTTAAACCTAATAGAATTTTTGGATTGAACTTTTCAATAATTGGTCGATAACTATTCGCAACAATGTGATGGACCTCATCTATTATAATAAAATCAAAGAAATCCTTAGAAATGTCAATTTGTTTAATTCTGTTCTTGAGGGTATAAACAGAAGCAAATAGATATTCATAGTTTAAAGGTTCTTGCCCATCTACCCATAACTCACCAAAATTAGAATCCCTTAATATGTGTTGAAAGGTCTCTTGCGCCTGCTCTAAAATTTCTTTTCTGTGAGCAACAAAAAGTAGTCTGGCTCGTGGGTTATTTTCCTTAAACCTTTTATAATCAAAGGCGGAGACTACGGTTTTACCCGTCCCGGTGGCAGCTACAACTAAGTTTTTAAATCTATTATGTATAATTCTTTCTGATTCAAGCTTACTTAAAATCTCATCTTGAAATGGGAATGGATTCAGGTCAAAGAACGTAGTAATTCCTTTTCTATCGAAACTACTTTGCTGTTTTAAAGCGTTATGCAATTTCTCTCGATCTTTGCCTAAATTATAATATTCAAATTCCCTATCTTCCCAGTAGGTCTCAAAAGTCTTTTTGAACTTATCAATGATATGACTTATTTCTTGAGTAGTTACCTTCAAGTTCCATTCGAGCCCATTAGTTAGAGCAGATCTAGAAAGGTTTGAAGAGCCAATATATCCTGTATGAAAACTAGTTTTCCTTAAAAAAAGATATGCTTTTGCATGTAGACGTTCATGGTCCGCATTGTAGGACACTTTTATCTCTGTATTTTTTAATGATGCTAGAAATTCTACTGCCTTAACGTCTGTGGCACCCATATACGACGTTGTAATTATTCTTAATTTTTTCCCTGAATTAGTAAATTCTTCCAGTACTTCTTTGAATATGCGAATTCCGGAATACTTGATAAATGATACAAGCCAGCAGATTTCATCCGATGAGAGTATTTCTTTTTTTAATTCACTTTCTAATGAGATACCAACATTACTGCCTGTAAATAATTCACTTTGGCTTAATCGGGTATAAGGTGTTATATGTTTTACTCGCTCGTTTAAGTCTGAAAATGGAGAATCAAACTTAGAGAAGATAGCTTGGAGAAGTTTTCCCTCATTATCAATTAGATTTTCAGAAAAGTTTAATGAGGGTAATTCTTCTATAAGCGACTGAATAATCTTATTGGAGAGATTAATTTGCTTCATTGAGCAATCATCGTCATCTGTAAAACTACTTAGTGCGAATTGAATTGTTTCTGCTAGATATTGACTCAGATAACGTGATGCTTCGGCTTTATCTAGTTTTGAACTTTTTACAAAAAAGGCATTTGAATCAATAGAATTGAGTTTATTGGCAATTAACTTAGTAATTAGTTGTTCATAGAGCCCTAATTCAAATGCCATTTTATCTATTTAAATATCGTTTAACAATTGGAACATCCGCCTCCGCCCAATCCAAATCTAACAAATCCTTAGCATCCAGCCATTTATAATCGGCATGCTCTTTTAGAACGGTTTCTCCGCCCGTCTGCTGACAGATAAATGGAATCAGCCTAATCAGTTTATCGGGGTATTGATGATCATTTGGAGGCAAACTACCGGTAATTTGAATGTCAATGTTCAGTTCTTCCTTTATCTCTCGAATCAGACAGGCTTCCGCTGTTTCATTTTCTTCAATCTTGCCGCCGGGGAATTCCCATTTTAGAGGAAGGGGCATGAGGGCACTGCGCTGGGTAACGAGCACCTGATCAAAGGGATTTATGATTATTGCGCAGGAAACCTGAATCATGTTTTTTAGTTGTCTGTTGTCTGTGATTTACAGGTTCAGATGGGAATTCGTACCGATCAGCATCTGGCTGAGAGGGATCTTTCTAAACCAATTCAATTCTTGAGGGTAAAAAAAATGACAATGAACAACAATTTTTCATCGTTGTCCATTGTCAACTGTCAATTTTGTTGCTTATGAGTTAGCAGAAATTGTTTCGCTTTGGGAAATTATTGTAACTCATAAGCAACAACTGTATTTCTCCAGAACGTCGGCACATAAACGGTTTTCGTTTCAGGATCAAAACCGATATCGGCAGTATTTCTTTTCTCCTCACGGGTGTCCATCAGCAAATGTTTGGTACCGTCCGCTTTGATATACCATAGGGCTCCTTCCCAGCAGGAAACAATAAATTCATTATTCTGAACATGTTCAATACCATCTGTTCCGCCTTCCATGCCATCCACAATCAGGGTTAATGTTTTATCTGCATTCATTTTATATAAACCGCCATCATCTAAGAGATAAATTTCATTCTCATGGACAAGTACTCCGTTGGGTCTTTTTAGATTTTCCAGGACGATTTCCGCCTTCTCATTCTCAACTTTATATAATTTTTTGCTCAGCATTTCGGTGACATAAACCACTCCGTTCGGGTCGATGCTGATATCATTTAATCCGGTAGCTCCTTCAATTGGAATAGATTTCTCAATCTTGCCGGCTGCAATATCAATCACAACGATATTCCCAAGATCAGCGACATATAATTTGCCATTGAACTTACCCATTCCTTTTGGACCTTGTAATCCGCTAACCCATTCGGCTGCGATAACTTTGCCATCCAAACCTACTTTGCCTATTGAACCTTTTCCATCAGCTTCCCATGGCTTGGTGCCATCAATATTACTCACGTATAAAACCTGATTGGCTTTATCAAACAATACCGATTCGGGAACCTTCAGCGTGCTGTCGCTTTCCCATTTAAGAACCAGTTCAGGGACTTTTGCAGAATCTGCTTGTTCTGTCGTTTTTTTATCGCTTGAACCTCCGCAGGCTGCAAGGAAGAGTGCTCCCAAAAAAAGAATTTGTTTCATAATTTTTTATTTTGATTAAAATTAAAGGTACGAAACAGAATTTTTGCAGACAAATTGATTGGCAAATTGGCTCAGACCTTGATGTTTCCTTGTTTTTCCGGTAAAAAATCCACATATTTAAAATAAACCTGAGCCCTTTGCAAACCTTCAGGTATCTGCGACACGTATATACCGAAACGTTTATTTTTGGAAAATGAGGTATAAAATCACAAGTCTGGCCTTCCTTCTGGCCTTATTGTATTTTACTGATGCAAAAGCACAGGCTCCAGTCATCAGCTCCTTTTCTCCAAAATCCGGTTCAGCGGGAACCCTGGTAACTATTCAGGGTTCTGCATTGGATAAAGTAAATTCCATTACCATAGGAGGAAAACCAGCACTGATCATTTCGCTTTCGGCCAGTTCTATTACAGCTTATGTTATGCCTGAATCTGCTAATGGCCCGGTTTCGGTAATTTCAGATTCGGGTACAAGCAGTAGTTCAGAAAATTTTACGATTAATACGACCCCATTTCCCAATACCCAGCAAGGGGAAAAACTGCTTGGAACAGATAATGCCGGCGTTGCCGAATCAGGCAGGTCAGTAGCAATCAGTGCCGACGGGAATACGGCCATTGCAGGGGCTCCAAATGATAATACCCAGCAGGGTGCAGCATGGATTTATGTCAGGAACGGAAAAGTATGGACCCAGCAGGGCCCCAAACTGGTAGGCAAGGGCAATGTTGGTCCGGCGCAGCAGGGCAGGGCTGTAGCAATCAGCGCCGATGGAAATACCGTTATTGTTGGCGGCTATCTGGATAATGGAGGAACAGGTGCCGCCTGGATTTTTACCCGAAAAGACAATGTATGGACTCAACAGGGTGAAAAACTGGTCGGAACAGGATATGATGACTTCATTTTGCCTGTAAATATGGGTTATTCTGTCGGCATGAGTGCCGATGGGAATACTGTAATACTTGGTGGACCTTATGATACTTACCCCCGGGGTGCTGCATGGATTTTTAGCCGCAAGGGTAATATTTGGTCGCAGCAGGGTGAGAAGTTGTTTGAGGAAAGTAGTCCTACGGGTGGACAGGGTATTTCTGTAGGATTAAGTGCCGATGGGAATACGGCAATTGTTGGGGCGCCCCTTGACAAAAGCCAGCAGGGTGCAGCCTTTTTATACATTAGAAATGGTACAGAATGGGACAGGCAGGGTAAAAAACTGTTTGATGTTGGCACTATAGATACGAAATGGCTGGGAATATCGGTCGCACTGAATGCCGATGGAAGCAATGCCATTTTGGGAGCTTCGGTTGCGGACAAAACCAGAGGTGCTGCCTGGGTTTTTGTCAAAAATGGTGCTGAATGGATCCTGAAAGGGAATAAACTGGTAGGCACTGTTAGTTCAAATAATGCTGAACAGGGTTGGTCGGTGGCTATGAGTGCCGATGGGAATACGGTACTGGTTGGTGCAAAAGCAGATAACTATACCAATGGGGCCGCCTGGGTATTCACCTGGTCGGGTAGTTCATGGACACAAATAGGGCCTAAATTAACCGGTATTGGAAATGTTGGTGTCGCAAATCAGGGCCAGTCGCTCGCATTAAGTGCCGATGGCTCAACTGCAATAATTGGTGGGAATCAGGATAATGATCGGATGGGTGCCTCCTGGATTTTTGCACCCGGTCCAAAAATCTCAATTTCTCTGAAAAACTATAGTTCAGAATTTTGTAAAGGGGTAGTTAAGACTATTTTTTCGTACGATAAAACCGAAGGTGATCCCAATTTATATAGTATTATATGGGACCAAAAGGGTCTTGCTGCTGGTTTGACGAATGTGATTGATCAGGCACTTCCTCCGGGCTCATTTGAGATAAATATGCCTGCTACTCTTGCTGATGGTGTCTACAATGGCGCCTTAATAGTGCGGAACAACAGTACCGGAGAAAGCAGTACCGGAACCATTTTTACCCTGGTTATCCCTGAACCACCCAAAATATCGCCGATCACGGGCTCAGGCACTGTTTTAGTCGGATCAAATATCACGCTTTCAACATCAACAGCAACTTCTCTGGGTGTATGGAGCAGTAATGCTCCTGCAATTGCAAGGGTGAATGCGGTAAACGGACAGGTGACTGGTATTGCAGAAGGTTCTGCGATTATTACCTATACGCTGAGCAATGAACTGGGTTGCACCAATTCGGCAGATTTTAAAATGTTGGTCGTTTCAGAATCCTCACAGTTGACCCTTACTTTCCCGGATCTGCCCGAAAAAACGTATGGCGATGATGATTTTACACCCACTGTTTTTAGTGCTGATGCGGGAGCTGTGATTCTCTTTAGCAGTTCCGATCCAAAGGTAGCCACGGTAAGTGCAAGTGGTCAGATTAAAATTACAGGTGCCGGTACAAGTCTGATAACTGCGTCTAAAGCATCAAGTAGTAGTGTCTTTGCAACTAAGTTATTAACTGTGAAGCCCAAAGCTTTGACCATAAAGGCGAAGGATCAAAGCCGGGCATATGGTGCTGAAAATCCTGATCTGACCCTGGATTACATTGGTTTTGCTAATGGGGAGACTGATGCGGTTTTGCAGAATAAACCTGTTGTGACTACCACGGCTTCTTTAAGCTCCTCTCCCGGAACATATCCTATTGTGGCAAGTGATGCTTCAGCTGCAAATTATACAATCAGCTATCAGCCTGGAGTCATGCTGGTTAACAAGGCCGATCAGATTCTGACATTTGACGCGATTCCTAATAAAACGGAGTCGGATCCTGCATTTGCTTTGAATGCAAGAGTGAATTCGGGATTATCGATCAGATTTACCAGTACTGATAATCTGATTGCAGAGATAATAAATACCAATCAGGTGAAGATAAACAAGGCGGGAACAGTCAGGATTGAAGCTATACAGATGGGAGATTCGAATTATAATCCCATAAGTGTAATCAGGGAATTTACAGTCTATCCGGATATTTTCAGTGTTAGTTCAAATTCCTTTACACCCAATGGGGATGGGATAAACGATCAGTGGATTCTTAGGGGACTGGAATCTGATAAAACGGCAACTGTCCAGGTATATAACCGTTATGGGCGAATGGTCTTCGGGAGCAGCGGATACACCACACCATGGGATGGGCATCATCAGGGGACAAAACTCCCGCAGGGGACGTATTATTATAAGATTTCAGTCAGATCGGGGAAGCAGGTGGTTTCGGGGGTGGTTAGTATTATTTATTAATGTCATTGCGAGGAGGCACGACGAAGCAATCTTGTGACAATTAGCAATACTAGTGAGGAGATTGCTTCGCTGCGCTCGCAATGACAAAGCGAAACACTCGCAATGACAAGCCGCACCTTGTTTATAATCAATTGCGAACATTACTATTATTACTGTCATTGTGATGAGGTACGACGAAGCAATCTTGTGACATTTAGTAATATTATTATTGTGGAGATTACTTTCTTATGATCAAAGTCTATTCTCAAGGATTATTTGGAGATACATCAAAAATTGCTTCGAATAAAAATTAATCTGCAGCCTATATTTAAAAATGCATTTGTAATTTTAACTTAACAGATTGATTAAGATGCGGATAGTAGAATAAAATGAAAAGCAGGATCCTTTGTTATGGCGAGATGTTATGGGATGTTTTTCCTGATGGAGCAGTGCCTGGTGGAGCTCCAATGAATGTGACTTTGGGATTAAAGAAACTGGGATCTGATGTTTTCATCTTAAGCAGTTGCGGAAAGGATAAAAGGGGAGAACAGCTGCTTGAATACCTGCATGAAAATGGTCTCTCAACTAAATATGTCCAGCAGAGCAATTATCAGACAGGAGTAGTGAATGTGCATCTCTCTGAAACGAAAGACGGCCTTTATGAAATCGTCTTTCCTTCGGCATGGGACTATATTCAAAAACCTGAATCACTTCCCGATTTTGATATTCTGGTTTATGGAAGTCTTTCCTGCCGTAATAAAACATCCTTCGAAACGCTGATGTCTTTACTAGATAGGGGAGCAACTAAAGTCTTTGATGTTAATTTCCGGGCTCCTTTTATTGAAAAGTCCGTTATTGAACAATTGCTCATTAAATCAGATTTGGTTAAAATGAATCATGAGGAGCTTTTCCAAATTTCAGCATGGAATGGATTGGAATCTAATGATTTAGAATTGGCAGCAGATCTTGTTTTTAATAAATATTCACTCAAAATGCTGTGTATAACCCGGGGGTCTGAAGGGGCATATTTGAAAACAGCAGATGAAGAACTATATCAGAGTGGATTTAAAGTGAAAACCATAGATACAGTTGGAGCAGGCGATGCATTTCTTTCCGGATTTATCCATTATTACATAGATGATAAACCATTGAAGGATGCTCTTGAATTTGCTTGCCTCTTAGGGGCCTGGGTAGCATCCCAAAAAGGGGCAAATCCTCCATTTATATATGAAAGTATTGAGCACTTAAAGCAGGAAATTTAAAGGGACGGTTGTCAATCATTAAGCTTTTAGTATTCTGTTTATTTACAGATTTCGAGCAAAAGCCACTATTACTGTCATTGCGAGGAGGCACGACGAAGCAATCTATGACGATTCGTAGTAATAGTGAGGAGATTGCTTCGCTGCGCTCGCAATGACAAAGCGCTGCGCTTGCAATGACAAAGCAGTACACTCGCAATGCTTCGTTCACAAAGCACTGTAAATGATCGATTAATTGCATACTTGATAATCTATAACCTCAATTATTGTACGAAGAAATATCATCATCAGTAAACCAATCAATACTCAGGTCAACCCAACCGGGATTTATAGAATTTATGAGATTCATTTTTTTAAAACGTGATCCACCTTTAATTTGCTTTTTCCTCGCAATTGCTTCTTCAATCCACTGAAATTCTTCAAAATAGACCAATTTATTACAATTATATTTTGTGGAAAAACCGGAATTATGTTTTGATTTATGTTCTAACATTCTCCTCTCAAGGTTGTTGGTTACTCCTGTATAAATCACGGTATTATGTGTATTACTTATCATGTAAACGAAGTAATTATGATCTTTCATAAATTATGATATTGCTATTAATCAATTCTATGGTTTTGAATGAGATTGCTTCGCTACGCTCGCAATGACAAAGCGCTACGCTCGCAATGACAAAGCGGTACACTCGCAATGACAAAGCGGTACACTCGCAATGATAAAAGGCTGCGCTCGCAATGACAAGTCACCATTATTGTCATTGCGAGGAGGTACTACGAAGCAATTCTATGATGTTGTTTAGTATTAATATTGAGGAGATTGCTTCTACGCCCTGGGCGGATCGCAATGACTAATCACAATAAAAGTTAAATTAAAGTCTATTTCTATCATTTGTATTAAATATCAGATTCCATTTAGGGAACGGTAAGTGATACAACATTTTATGGTTGCTTGTCATTGCTGTAGAAGCAATCTTATGGCGATTAGTAGTAATAATGCGGAGATTGCTTCGCTATGCTCGCAATGACAAGAGACTGCGCTCGCAATGACAAGTAGCCGGGACAATCTATTATTATATGTCATTGCGAGGAGGTACGACGAAGCAATCTTATGATGATTAGTGGCAATAGTGATGAGATTGCTTCGCTGCGCTCGCAATGACAGGTCCTCCTCACCATGACAAGTCCTGCTCGCAAGGATATGTTTCCCGCCCGGCATCCTATATCACAATACTTACAAGTTAAAATCTACAATTTTCTTAAATTCGCTCCATACAACATTTACATTGGCAAAACCTATACTCGTACTTAAATTCGGCACGGCATCGATCACCACTAATAAAGGTGAACTGGATGAGATCGTGATTGGAGAAATTGCCCGTCAGGTGGCATTGATCCATAAAGACTATAATCTGGTGATTGTTTCATCGGGAGCTGTTGCTGCCGGTAAAAAATTCCTGAAGAATTATGGCGGCACTTTGAATGAAAAGAAAGCGGCAGCATCGATTGGGAATCCGCTATTATTGAATACCTACGCTAAATATTTTTCGCCACATGGTATTGCCATCGCCCAAAGTTTATGCGAAAGGCATCATTTTTCCAATCGCGATCAGTTTTTGCAGCTCAAACGGACATACGAAGAGTTATGGAATAGTGATATAATTCCGATTGCGAATGAGAATGATGTGGTCAGTAATCTGGAGCTTAAATTCTCTGATAATGATGAACTGGCAACCCTGATTGCTGCAGGCTTTGGCGCTTCGCAGATCCTGTTTAGTACTTCAGTGCCTGGAGTGCTCGATAGCTCAGGGTTGGTTATTCCTGAGCTGGATACTTCGGATAAGAAGGTTCTTTTACTTGCGAATAAAGAGAAGTCGGCCTCGGGTTTGGGTGGGATGACTTCCAAGCTGAATTTTGCCAGACTGGCCAATCAAATGGGAATACGGGTCGTGATCTTTGGAATCAGAACTGAAAATGGAATACTCAAGGCATTGGATGGAAAGACCGGTACATTATGTCTCCCGCAGAAAAGCACTCTGCCTGCCCGTAAAAAATGGTTAGCCAGCGGAAGTCTGGTGCGGGGGCGTATTCAGATCGATTCAGGTGCCTGTAAGGCATTGCAAAAACGGCATAGTCTGCTCGCAGTGGGAATTAAATTGGTGCTGAATGATTTTGAAAACGGCGAGATCATTGAAATTCTTGATGAAGAAAATAATGTGGTAGCAGTGGCTAAATCAAAAATAGATTCGGCTATGCTGAGCAGTGATACTAAAGTTAAGAACCTGGAAGTGGCGCATGCCGATAATATTGTTTTATTGTAATTTTTAATCATGGAATCAATTCAACCTCTTCTTGAACAAGCTTCAGAGGCAACAATAGCGGTAAAACTCTTAAGTGATGACAAAAAGGAAGATATACTCAGAGCGCTGGCTGCAAAGCTCAGGGCCAATATAGTGACCATCCTTACCGAAAACCAACTGGATCTCGACCGGATGCCGGATGCTGATCCTAAAAAGGACAGGCTATTACTTACAGCTGCCAGGATAGAAGATCTCGCGAAAAGCGTGGAAGATATTGCAGCGCTTCCTGATCCGAGTAATCGTTTACTTTCCGAAAAAATTCTGGATAATGGCCTCTTAGTACAGAAAATTACTGTCCCGTTGGGTGTTGTAGGTGTTATTTATGAGTCGAGACCAAATGTAACCGTTGATGTGGCGGCATTATGTATACAATCCGGAAATGTTTGTCTTTTACGGGGTGGTACTGATGCTTTTTATACCAATACCTATCTGGTAGCCCTGATACAAGAGGTTCTGGCCAGTTTTGATCTGGACGTGAGCATTGTACAATTGCTTCCGGCCGACCGGAAATTCATGCCTGAACTGCTCACCGCAACCAAATATGTAGATATTTTAATCCCAAGGGGATCACAACAACTGATCGAATATGTACGTGAGCATGCTTCGGTACCGGTAATTGAAACCGGAGCAGGTGTTTGTCATACCTATGTGGAGTCATCTGCCAATCTGGAGAGTGCAGCAAATATTGTAACCAATGCCAAGGTTACACGTCCCTCGGTATGCAATTCACTGGATACTCTTATTGCCGATAAAGAAATTCTTGAGCCTTTACTGAATTTATTGGCGTCAAAATTGGAAACTTATCAGGTTGAAATTTTTGCTGATCCTCAATCATACCTTATTTTAAAAGGATTAGAATATCCGTACCTTAAGGAAGCTGTTGAAGAAGATTTCGGGCGTGAGTTTCTTGATTTTAAATGCTCTATAAAAACTGTTGAAAATTTTGACGAGGCCATGAAACATATCCGGAAATTTTCTTCCAAACATTCGGAAGCCATTGTTTCCAGCAATATGGAATATTGTGAGCGTTTCCTGAATGAAGTGGATGCTGCTGCTGTGTATACTAATGCTTCTACCCGTTTTACGGATGGTGGTGTGTTTGGACTTGGAGCAGAGATTGGTATCTCGACACAAAAGCTGCATGCCCGCGGACCTTTTGCTTTAGAGAAACTGGTGACGGAGAAATGGATTGTAAGAGGGAATGGACAGGTTAGGTAGTTGAGAATTGAGAATGGAGAATGGAGAATTGAGAGTGGAGAGTGGAGAATTGAGAGTGGAGAAGTCCCTCCTGCGTCAGCTTTGCCTGCCTGTGGCTGAGATGACAGATAAGATTTTGAGACGAATTTTACAATGAACCACTACATCACAGACAACTGATCACAGATAACAGATAACAAACAACCCGATAGCTATCGGGTTGACAATTGAGAATTGATAACTGTCAATGCCTGAATAGTGATGACTTTGAGAATTAGTTGACAGTAAGATATGAATAACTAGCTGGATGTCAGAAAGTTGAAATTTTTATAGCCTTTCTGAAATATATTTTACACTTGCTTAAATTATTTATATATTTAAAATATAAGGTCAATATTCCTGAATAGAAGATCGAACATTAGCATTCTGTTTATGGATAAAACTTCTGCAGAGTTAATTTTAGCCAATAAAAAGCTGCTTGCTCAATACAAGGCAAAAGAGAAGCTTACCAATAAGCTTATTACAGCAAACAATGAACTTGCCTTCCAAAATTCTGAGCGGGAGAATCGTGCTGCTGAACTTGCTTTTCAGAATAATGAGAAGGAGAAACGCGCCATTGAACTCTCGATTGCAAATAAGGAACTTGCATTTCAAAATAAGGAGAAGGAGAAGCGAGCTTCCGAATTACTAATCGCTAATAAAAGACTTGCTTTTGAGAATAAGGAGAAGGAAAAGCGTGCTTCTGAACTTTTAATCGCCAATAAAGAGCTTGCGTTTCAGAATAATGAGAAGGAGAAACGTGCTGCTGAATTGCTGATTGCGAATAAGGAACTGGCAGTTCAAATTAAAGAGAAAGCAAAGCGTGCATCTGAGTTACTAATTGCTAACAAAGAACTTGCCTTTCAGAATAAAGAGAAGGAGAAGCGAGCTTCTGAATTATTGATAGCCAATGAAGAACTTGCATATCAGAATAAGGAGAAGGAGAAACGTGCATCGGAGTTACTTATCGCAAATACAGAGCTTGAATTTCAGAATATAGAGAAGGAGAAGCGTGCTGCGGAACTTACGCTTGCTAATAATGAGCTTAAAGATGCGCAAAAATCGCAGTTGGAGAATATTAAAAGTCTGCAGGAAATGATGTATATGATCTCGCATGAGCTCAGACAGCCGGTTGTGCAGATATTGGGAATAACCAGTCTGTTCGAAATTTTAAAGAATTCGCCGGAGGAAACAGCAGAGATGGCCGAACTAATAAGAGAATCGGCAAAGTCGCTGGATAATTACACAAGGGAATTAACCACTTTTGTTTACGAAGCAGAGTTAAAGGCAAAGAATGAGTTAAATACTTAAACACTTGCCGTACAATTCATTTCAATTTCTGCAATTTCTTTCCGGATTAATATTTGAGTCATCATTGTCTGACTTATCTCATTCACTTTTGAGTATCCCCCGTAATTTGAAAAAATAAATCAATAATTGTTCCCTTATAAAAATTAGCCGAATTTAGCAGGATGTTAAAAGCCTTAAGGTCAGTAAACGTTACCCGTTATGTTACCCCGCTTAGGGAAGGGGGTTCTATGCCTGCAATTGCTGAGGCGGACGATGGGTTTTTGTATGTGATCAAGTTCCGAGGGGCAGGTCAGGGACCTAAAGCATTGATAGCTGAGCTTATTGGTGGAGAAATTGCCAGGACTTTGGGTTTAAATGTCCCAGAATTAGTATTTGCTACGCTGGATGAGGCTTTCGGTCGTACGGAGGGGGATGAGGAGATTCAGGACTTACTTAAGTTTAGTGTCGGACTGAATCTGGGTTTACATTATCTTTCCGGATCGATAACTTATGATCCCGCGGTGAATCATATTGATGAGACCCTGGCTTCTAAAATTGTCTGGCTCGATGCCTTGTTGATGAATATGGATCGAACCTGCCGGAATACGAATATGCTGATCTGGCATAAAGAGTTATGGTTGATCGATCATGGAGCTTCGCTTTATTTTCATCACTCCTGGCAAAACTGGGAGGAGCAGGCTGTGAAACCATTCAATTTGATTAAAGATCATGTTTTATTGCCTCATTCTACTGAGCTTGAAACTGTTGATAAGCAATTCAGAGCTTTGCTGAGTGAAGAGCGTATCAAAGAAATTGTTTCCCTGATTCCGGATGAATGGCTTGAAGATACTGCATTTCAGAGTACTGAAGAGCATCGTAATGCCTATATCAGCTTTCTTGGAAGGCGTATAAATAAATCAGAAATTTTTGTAAACGAAGCCCTGAATGCAAGAGAAATACTTATTTGAGTATGCCGTCATCCGCCTTGTACCGAGGGTGGAGCGTGAAGAATTTCTGAATGTGGGAATAATCCTTTATTGTTCCGCTCAGAAATTTCTGCAGGCAAAATTCTGGCTTGATGAAGAACGCTTGAAAGCCTTCTCTCCGGGAACCGACCTTGCAGAAATTAAAGAAAACTTGAATGCATTCTGCGAGATCAGTATGGGGAAAAAAGAAGCCGGCCCAATAGCCAAACTTGACCCTGCTTCCCGTTTCAGATGGCTGACAGCTACCCGAAGTACCGTATTGCAAACGTCTAAAGTTCATCCCGGTTTTTGTGAAGATGCTGCAGAAACGCTGGAAAGATTGTTTGAAGAAATGGTTTTGATTAATTGAGAGTTGAGAATCACTAGTGTCCGGGGAAATTGAAATCGTAAGATTAAAAATCAAATCTCATAATTTTCTCTCTTCTTTTCCTGCAGCAGATAAGTAGCAAAATGCCGCCGCTGCACCTGATGCTATTAAAGTTAATGCTTTGGCTTGGACTATGCTGCCCGCA
>NZ_JAUYSS010000071.1 GCF_030695525.1 Daejeonella sp.
AACTTGCTCCGGTATACGAGCAACTATCTCTGAAAGGGGGTCAGCATCCGCCGGAATGGCATGCGTTTCAACGTGACTAAGCTATTTTGGTAGCCGCAAATTGATACCGCTTGGTGGGGTCAACATAGTCCGGAATATCCATTCACCAATTACTTTGATAACTAAATGGGCAATAGATTTGGCAAAACCGGATAGTTCAATCACTTTTCCGAAAATAGCACCCAATAGAAAAACCGGAAAATATAGCTTAACAAAGCCTGCCATTTTTTCCATAAAAATGCCTGAGAAAAAAGCAGGAACCCAGGCCGGATTTATTAAAAGTACTGCCAGCAATGCCGTTAAGGGTGCAAAAAGGATAACACTAAAACCCTTGTATGCGGCATACATTAATAGTAAGAGCGGTAATATGACGAAGACAATATCCATTAAAAATTAATATAACGTGAACTCGACATAATTTTTTAATAACCGCATAGAAACATAGCATTATATAGCCTCTAACCTAAATTTTAGACACAGATAGCCTTGAAGCTTCGCTTCAATCTATGTGATTTACAATCTATGTTTCCTTTAAAGCATAATTAAAGTCAATCTATGTGGTTAAATATTAATCTTTAAATAGTTTAATATTGAACTCAGGTTAATTTAGCTAATTATCACAACCTAAATCCATTGAATCCTGAAACTAATTGGCTTTCTCGGCCCACATTTCATCAATTAATTTAACAGTCCGATCGACCAGAATTTGTCCGCCCTCAGAACCAACGATATTGCTCTGACAAACAGCACTATAACCACCCCCTCTGATGGCCTTTTCTGTCGCCAGATAAGTACCCGGACCTGCAAGCTGAACAACAAAAGTTTGCAAAGCCTTGCTGCGTGCCTGAATGCGGATGCCATAATCGGTAAACAGCTCAAATTGATTGGTACATACTACAACATCCCCAATGCGTAAAACATGTATTTCAGTTTCATAATCAGGGTTTGTTATTTGCTTTTCAAACCGTTTGAGAACATCTCCAAACCGGGTCATTTTTGCATAGTGCTGATCTGCAGCTTTCGGGTCTTTTGCAATAAGGGCTGCAGCTTCATCCCGCACAATTTTGGATTCTTCGTATTCCTTTTTTGTGATTACCCTCACTGGTAATTTGATCTTTTCTACCTTATGAACCAATTGCAGATTTCGATACTGATCATCTTTTACTGTTTTATAGGTTTCCTCGACAGCTGATACAACACGTTCGGCTATATCTTCCATGCGGGTTTTATTGCTTAGTTTAAGCATCCGTTCATCGGCAGCCTTGCGATACATAATATGGGGAGATTGATCTCCCGCCGCACCAATCCAACCCAATACCGTTAAATCATCACCAAATTTTTCCTTTAGCGCCATTCGAACCGGATGCCAGTAATCTGCATTTACCTCCGAACGTCCTTCAACTTCCTGTGCCGGACAGGCAACGTCAATACTCATTGCAATCAGCTTCCCTTCCTTATCCCAAAAGAAAAGAGAATTAATGTCATGATCTTCATACCCTTCCAGGTTACGAAACTCAGGGACATTGGTTTTGCCATACATTGTTGTTGTATTGTCGGCATAAGACGCACGACGGTTATAAGGGATTGCGGCTCTGTTAAGTCCCCAGCTTACACTACCGGGGCTACGGCTATTCCAGGCTTTAACGATCGCATCGGCTACATTCTTTACAAATAGCGCTCTGTATGCACTTACCGGA
Source organism: Daejeonella sp. (assembly GCF_030695525.1). Lineage (GTDB taxonomy): Bacteria > Bacteroidota > Bacteroidia > Sphingobacteriales > Sphingobacteriaceae > Daejeonella. Next base: position 1,737 of record NZ_JAUYSS010000071.1, read on the forward strand.
CTTACTCCCCCAGGTATCTTATACAAAAACGAGGATTCATCTAAATTATCTTCCAGTACCGGTGCGGTATGGGTATGTGTCGCGTTCAGAATTATTTTGCTGCCGTCGAAACCGGGTAGCTGTTTTGAAACTTCTATCCGAATCATTGAAAGTAATGGCGTAGGGATATAAACCAGGTCGCAGGAAACAAAAACAGCTGCATCAATGGATTTTGTGCCTTCTCTTGATTCGAGGGCCACTACATTGGCAGTCAGAGGCGTGGCCGTCGTATGCGCAATCCGAAGATTAAACTGACCCATTAAAGCCACCGGAAGGGTAGGACTGATATTTGCCTCAGACTTCCCAATGTATATTTCTGATGCAGATGAATTTAAAGAGCAACATAGGGTTAGCGATATCACAAGCTTCGAAAAGGGAGTGATGACAGGCTTGAGCAAGGGTTTGAGAGTAAAGGCAGAACTTAGCCTGATATGGACTTGAATTTTCTTGGGATTTAAATCCTGATAATTTTCTTGAATTTGTATTGGCCTCATTATTTGGTCGTTTTTGTTTTCTTTGTGATTGCTGTTAAAATCTTTAATATCTCTGTACAATCGATTGCAATATTGTTATGTTGTTCTTTGGTGATATAATCGGTTTCTGCCAGTAAATCAAGCCAATATTCAGTTTCGGCAGCTTCTTTTAATGCGATGGTTAGCTTGCTATGGAAATCAGGCCGGGTTTGGCCGTAAATACCTTCTCTTACATTTGCACCTATGCTTGTTCCGCTTCTTAAAAGTTGTTTGCTTTATACAAACTCCTTTTTCTCTGTTGTAAGAAACTGATACAGCTTTACAATTCGTATGGCGAATTTCTTGCTTTCATCTGCTATGATATTTTCTTTCTCCATCGCTAATTACTAATTATCAACTGCTAATTTTTTGGTGGAAGTGTCTTTTTCGCATTTAAAGCACTCACCACTTTTTTTCCAGTTTTAGCTTCTAGTTCTTTTAGGGCAACCTTGGCAACGTTTCCACCTTGTTTTGCCACTTTTTTGCTTTCCTGGAAATTTTTTGGCTCAACAGCTGCTGAAATATCCTTAGTAGAAGCTTCGGCAAGCATATTTAAAATAAGTTCTGTATTGGTCATATTATCTCGTAGGTTTTCTTTCTTTAAACCTTTCAGGATTTTATATTCTTTGGTGGTTTTATCACTCCATGCTTTAGTAATTATATCAGTCAGTGTTGCAAACTGAATGCCCTCTTTCAGTCCACGTTTTTTCCATTCATCCGTAAGTTCCTTTCGTATTTCAATACTTTTCAGGCGTTGGTTTATCCAATTTTCAGTATACCCTAAATTCATGTATTGTTCCAATGCACGGTCGATACTCAATTCCGGGTCTTGCATTTCGTCTAATCTTTCAGCAGCAACTTTAGCCAACCAAAGTTTAAATGGTTCTGCTTTGGGTGAAGGAATGGATTGTATAAGTCGGAAAAGCTGTTCGGTATCTGCAACATCAGTCATTCTCATTTTGCCATCGGGCGCTGGCATTTTCAAACCGTTACAATTTGTAACGGTTTCATTACCCTCGTCTTTCAACCTCTTTTTCATCACACGCCAATATACCTGTGGATTGGGGCTATTGGTTAAAGCAGCAATTACATCTACAATTGCCAAATACCATTTCTCCTTACCGGCATCCCAAATGGTTCTTACTTTTTTGTCATCGAATACCTTTATTTCATTTTTCATTGCTAATTACTCATTAATAACTCCTAATTGCTCCCGAGTACTCGTTCATATATTCCTTTACCAAACAGGTATTGATTTATTTGGCTGATTCGGGGTCGAGTTCAATTTTGTTTTTACCAAAACTGCCAATCACCATTTGTATCATCACCTTGTCGAAATAACTTTCGTTATTCAGCATTTGGGTATTAATTAATACTTTTTCATCAACCTGATTTTTAATGTCCATCAGTGTTTCGCAAATTTCGCTTTCCCGTTTGGAGATGTTGCCTTTCTCTAAAATGCGTTTGTGCATTCGGGCATACTTGGCATCGTTCTCATATTTGGCTTTCAGCAAATTGTTATACGGTTGAGTTCGGTTACCTGATCGTAAATCTTTTGCAGCGAACCGATATTGTTTCGCATATCGTCCTGCGTTATTTCATCCAGATTTTTCTTGTCAAACAAGCGCTTCAGCTCATTGTATAAATTCACAAATTGCGGGTCGTTTTGGTCGAAGTTGCCACCCAATGCTTCACGGGTTTTGCGAAGCATGTCTTTTAACTGGTCGGCAATTACCATTTCCTCTTCCGAAATTTTTCGGGACATGAAGAGCACATTTTCTAAAGCTACATTCAGCAAATTGGTGGTGTCCACATTGTTTTCAATGTTGGCTTCAAAACTGTCAATATACCACAAAAGTTGATGCGAGGTAGAATGTTGAATTAACCTCGTCACCCGCCATTGAGCCAAACGCCTGTTGGGTGCTGGCCTTCCTTGTCTTGTTTGGCTAATAGTCATTTCGCAATACATTGTCAAGCTTGATTAATAAATTTGTTTCTACCTCAGAATGGTCAACCGAAGACCAAAATGGAACGTCAACGATTTTGATTTTAATTTCTTCATTTTCATTTGATTTCTGAATTTTGAAAACATAATCTTCTGCTAATTTTTCTGAGGTGTTCGGATAAATAAGAATTACTTTGTCTGTTCCTCTTCGATATGCGTAACTGATCATTTGATACATGTCTGCCTGTGAAACGCCTTTTTTATTGTCGGATGATTTCAAATCCCATCTAGGCTTATACTTTGTATCAATAATTACTTTCTCTTTAGTCTTTTTATTTGTCAATAAAATGTCGTGTTGTAAGTTAAATGTTTTCGGATTTTGATGAAGATATAGTTCTGATTTTTGGGATTCAATTTCAAAGTCCTTGCTAAAGTGGTCTTTTAAAAATCCTGAAATGAAATCTTCAAAAACATATTCCATAGGAAATAGTAAGCTCCAATTTTTCATTTCATATTCAGCGTTTGAATAAATTTGATTCTCAAGAATCATCCTGCAACATTGCATCACATCTTCATACTCGTCAAATAAAGTCGGGACTCTTATTTGATTCAGTTGGTCTATCGTACAAGCTTGGTCTTCAACTTCATCAAGTATATGAATGATTTCATGAAGTATTCTTTGCGTTTCAGGTGTTGTCGTTTGTGTTAATAACAGTCGAACGCAATGTTTAATAATTCTATTGACTTTATTGTCGTATACGAAAGGCTCATAATCACAATCAATAAATTGATGTCTGCCATACGACAAGCTTGTTGTATATCTATTAAAGTTAATTTTCCCTCTTGGTGTTAACAATGCTTCTTCCACTTTCTCATATGCAGAGAATGGTTTTGCACTTACAGTTTCGTTGATTTGCTTTCCGATTAAATAAATAATTAGTTCAGGGAAACGGTCAATTTCAAAGTTGTCAAGGAAAGATTGATTAAAGGGGAATTTTATTTTCTTGCAATAGCTAAACCAAAAGAACAGATGCCTATGCATTAAATCCTTATTTGGATATTGCATGTTTTGAAAGACTTTTGGATAAATTTCCAATGAATCATCATTGCAATTTATGAAGCCAACAAAATTATTTGCTTTAGCTTTATTGCCATCAAAAGCAATAAAGGGTTGATAATTTGAGCTATTTACATTGTCCGTTTCTTGATTTTCATCAATCCACAAGTTTTTATAATCTTGCCATAGAAAACGCAAGTATCCTTCAAGACCAATTCTGTCTTTTACTGAAATTTGCTGACCATATTCAAAAAGAGTAAACATTAGCTTGTAGCTTGAATAATCCAATCATACTTTTCAAGATCATATTTTACTCCCCACGAACTGTTCTTAAAAATCTCTTCTACAACCTCCGTTTTACCTGAAAAATACTCCATTAATAGTGGAATGATTTTATTCTTGATAACTTTAAAAGTATCGAGACCTGTCATAAAATATGCGTGTCCGATTAAGTAGTCGGCAGATTTTTTTCGAGAATATATTTCCTTATTGATGTGCTTTAGAAAGTCTCCATCACTTTCTTCCAATTTGCTATAATCAGGAAAGTAACCAATAAATTCAAAACGCCTCCTAAGAGCAATATCAATCAAAGCAATCGATTTGTCAGCGGTGTTCATTGTCCCAACTAAATAAAGATTTGGCGGCACGCCAAATTCTTTATCTCCGTTTGGTAATGTAAGTCGCAATTCGTTTTTAGCATCAATTCTTTTGTCCTCCTCCAAAAGAGTAATTAATTCACCAAACACCTTTGAAATATTTGCTCGATTAATTTCATCTATGATTAACACAAAATTTTTAAGTTTTTCCTTTTGTCCGCTTCCTGATGGTTTTCTTTTTGCTTGTATTAGTTTAGCTAAAGGATTGTAGTAAACAGAAATTCCTGACGTTACCTCTTTAATTCCTTCAACTACGTCTTGAAGTGTTTGAATGCTTAAAGTATGTTGAGTACCACCAGATGGTTTTGTAAAATGAATAGTAGTATCACTTACATCTGTGATTTTATATTTTAGTCCTGAAACCATTGTGATTTCGACACTTTCATTTTTTTCTTCTATAGGTTTAATAATTTCGTTGAAAACTTCACCAAAAGATTTTGCCAAAGCAGTTTGTTCTCTTGAAGCTAAATAATTCTCTTTTGCTTTTTTTGCTATTTCATAAAATATTCCTCTATATGGTTTGAAACGCAAATGTTCGAACTCAATATCGGGTCTGATTCCAACCATAAAGTCTTCATAAGAGTAGTTTTGATGAAATGTAACAAATTCGATTTGACCTTCTTTTTTTAGCTTGTCAAAAATCTGTTTACTGTCTTCATGATTACTTTTAATACCAGTAACGATTTCAACGGCTTTGTCTATGCTGTTATAAGTCTTTCCAGTTCCTGGAGGACCGAATAAAATAATATTGTTCGGATGTTTTTGTATTTCTCCTTGTTCCTTAATTTTTGTTGCTCCTTCAGAGATAAACTCTACTCCAAAATGAGGCTTGAATATATTTTTATTGGCTTCTTCAATTTTGTCAATTGCAATTTCAGTAAACGTGCTGTTGCCACTAGGATAAATGAACTCCTTAAATGACTTTAAAGGCGAAGAGTCTGGGTTATTTGCCGATTTAACATATTCAACTTCTCTATATATCCAACCATTTTCGTCCGTTATATCTTCTGGTACGTAACCCCATGAACCTGCCTTAACTTTTGCAATTGCAAATAACTCATTTCCACCGATTGTTATGTAAACAAAGTCGCCTTCTGTTAAATCATTTTTAAAAGCTTCTGCTTGTCCTTTTTTTGTGTTTTCATGAATAACTATCCATTGATTTTCTTTAAATACGTCTCTTATACTTTCGTTAGCCTTTGTCTTAAAAGAACCATGTGATATTTTATAAAGTCGATTTTGGTTCAATGGAATTGTTAAAAGCTTGTCTTTAATAGGCTCGTCATCAATAATCAAGTTTTTGTTTTCTTCATAAAATTTCAACATTGCCTCAAAATCAAAATTTTCAGGGGATAACTCAATAGGCCCTTTTATATATGAGGCATCTGAATGTCTGTAAATTCCGTATTTGATTGTACCATGATGAAAGTCAGCAAAAATTTGTAAGCCGGTAGATTGTGACGCTTGATTTTTATTAAACAGTGCAAACCATAGTCTATCGCTGCCTTGTTGTCTTGCACCTTGAAAGTCAAAATATATTTGTTTTACTTTATCCTTTAGTTGAAGTCGATTAATAATTTCAGAAATAAATTGTTCGATAAATTCTCTTATTGGATTGTGTCCATAGAAAGTGATAATCGGAAAAAATATTGAATAGTAATTTTTGTAAGCACGATACTGATTTTCCTTTCCAGTTTTATGTTTTACAATGAAGCCTTCGAGAGTTGTTAAGTCGAGTTTATTACCTTCTTTAAGATATTTTAGAACGTCTTTTCTTAAGTCAACAATTACACCAAAACGAGAAGCGTAATAGTCAGATGCTTTTTGAAGCTCGTCTTGCGGGACTGAATTTAATTTTGCTACTAATGCATTGTTGTCGGCATAAAGTGTTGCTATTTCTGTTGAAATTTCACAAACCTCTTTAATACCATTTTTTATTTCTTGTTCTGTCATAATGTCGATTTATTTTCTGTCGGTATCGGTCTAGTAGGCTTTCACCCTTATATATATAAGCTATAAAACCCTCCTAAGCCACCCAAATACGCTGGCTTGAGGCTATTTATCATGCTTTATTAAATATCCCCATTCTCTCCTCAATTACCTAATCCAAATTGAAAATTATAAAAGCAATTAACCCGGATCGTTCAATTTTATATTGAACCAGACTGAAATTGTCAGATACCCGCATCATTCAATTCTTTCAAATTCAGATCAGCAAGTAAATATCAAGTCATTATGCTGTTCTTAAATCAACTTCATGTTAAACGGAGTTTGGTCGAAGTTTGGACGGACTTTAGTCGGACGTATGACAATTGTACCCGACCAACATACGAACAACCTACGACTAAGCAAAGTCTAAAATTTGTATTATTAATAATGTTTAACTATCTTTAATATAGACACTTATCCTATCTTATGGCTATTTTAAATGGTGGTCCAAATGGAGGCTTCAGCGGCAAGGCCGGAAGCGTTGTCGGTTATCAGCAATACGGCAAATGGGTAATCCGTGGTTTGCCCAAATACTCCAAAAAAAATAAAAAAGGCTCGATTAATCAGAATATATGCCGTTCGAAGTTTTCGAAGATGCAGAATATGCTTAAGCCGCTTTTACCCTTCATTCGTGTCGGCTTCAATTTGGAAGCAAAGCGCAATGGCAATTCCGCGCATAATTCGGCTAAGTCATGGAATATGCTCAATGCATTTAATGATGAGGGAGAGATAAATTACGCTGCTTTCCGGTTCAGCATGGGTGATTTACCCGGGGCAGTTGATGCGGCTGTTGAACTGAATGAAGAACAACTTGTCTTTAGATGGAGGGATAATTCTAAGGATGCAGGCAGCCGTGCTGAATGGGATTTGCGTGAAGAAGATCAGGTTATGATTCTGGTTTATGATAACGAATCTAATTCTTTATGCGGTACTTTGAGTGGTGCCAGACGTTCAGAAGAAAGACAGCTTATCAGCATCAGCAAAAATAAGAAGCCTGTTGATCATCCTGCCTGGATTTCCTTTATTTCTGACGACAGGCAGCGTATTGCGAATAGTAGTTATGTAGGGATGGTTAGACTGTAGTAACTGCTTTCCGGTTAGATTGTTAATAGTCAATATAGCCCGATTCAGTCTTTTTAAATTGATTGAGATGGATTATTTTTACAAATTGGAGTGTCTCAATTCCGGCATTCTCTCCAGGTTTTTCTACTTTTTCTTGTTCAGCTTGTTTGTCGTTTTACTTATTTTCTTTTCTTCACTCTCTAATCTGCGTTGCACTTTCTTTACATCTTCCAAAGCAGGTAGGTTTTCAGGTTGCACACCTCTTTGTTTGAGCATTTTACGGACAGCCGTATTGTTGTCCACGTGTTCTTTACCAATTTGTTGTTGCCCTTTCAGGTCTTTTTCTACTACGTTGTGGCTGGTCAGTTCGGCAGCAAAGTCTTTCGCTTTAATGGTAAGTGTTGGCAGAAAGTCGGCTAAAGGCTTATTGTCTGGAATTTGCAGCTTACGTTTCATATCGTTGGTAGAAAAACCACCAAACAAGGCTTTGTCGCCCATACTGCGGATAATAGCAAAACCTTTATCGTCCACTCCACGTTCGTAAATGATACCCGATAATTTCTTTTCAGATTTGCTTAGTTTTTCTCTTGCTGTTACTCTTGCAACGTCTAAAAGTCGCTGTTCGATAATTTCCTGTTTGCGTGTTTGCACGGCAAAGTAAGTTTGGGCAAAAGCAATTTCGTTTTTGGTAGCATCTCCATTTTGAGCAATTAGATAGCAGGCATACCTTGTAAGAGCAATATCGTCTATTTCCCGTTTAGCACCTTTTGCCAAATCTATCATTTTGTTGAAGCCAACAAAATGATTAGAAACAGTCTCTCCTGCATTCTCACAAGATTTTTTGGCTTTGTCAATGGCCTTTAGAAAATTACGCCAATCAGTATAGTTAAATACCTTTTGTAGTTCCCTCGCACTCCAGCATTCAACTCCCTGATACTCGTAAGCTGCTTGTTCAAATTTTTGTAGCAACTCCATAACCAATTCTTTCTTCATCATCTTTCTAATGATTTTTTATGGCAATTAAAATTAAAGAATTTGTTTGCCGTATACTGAATTACGTCATTTTAATATCCTTTGCTTGTTGGCTTAGATCAGGTACGCATGTTCTTTGCGCTCGATCAGTCTGCAGGCTTTATTTTTGATGCATCATTCAAAAATATGTAAATGAAAGGCAAGCCTTGGTTTTATAATGCTTCACTCCAATCAGCTCTTGTCAGCGAATGCTGGAATCTCCACAATCTCAATTTACCCCTTCTGCCCCTTAATATATTTAGCCACAGTCCCAACCGGCGCAATCCATATCCCGTTTGCAGGATTTTGTGCGTATTCGATCAGCTTTTTCAGCATACTCAATCGGGTGGTTTGACTTCCGGATGCACCCATTTCATGGCCGGCAAGAACCAGCCAAGCACCTGACTTCTTTGCATTTTCGATCAGTGGTAAAATTTGCTCAAAATCTTTACCATCCATTTCCATCCCGGTTAACTGGGCAAGATCACAGAATTCTGGAGCATTGGGTCCTTCATCCAGCCAGCCTCTGCCGCTGAGAAATAGTTTTGCAACAACAGGAACGTAACTTTTGGTGTTTTCCCCTCTGCCGATATAGGTTTGTCCGCAAGGATAAGCAAATACCTCAGCCTCTACTCCCAATAGTTCCTTGATATCTTTATTAGCCAGAATTAACTCATTCCGCATTTTTTTCAGTGTATAATTCTCAATGGCCTTTTGCCTCGACCATGGGAAATTACCTGTACAGGGATGGTTGAAAGAATGATTCCCAATTTCATGACCACTCGCAACTGCTTTTTTCCAGCCCTCCAATCTTTGTTTAACAGAATTTGGAACCACATAAAAAGTACCTTTAACGCCATACTGATCAAGCAGTGCGGTTCCGGCATCTACCTGACTTGCACGGGCATCATCGAAACTTAAACTGATAGCTATTTGCTTTCCCTCAGGCCAGGCAAATGTTGTTTCAGCTTTTTGCGCCAAAAGCATTTCAGCAGAAAGAAAAATAGATAATATAAATAGAAATAAATTCTTTTTTGAAGAAATAATATTTCGTTTTGAGATTATTGAAAGTGCTTTCATATTTGGTTGAGAATAATTTCTGTTAATTGACTTTAGTATATAATCCCTCGAAGTATTTCTTTCCCGCAATCACCTCAGCCAGGTTATTCTCCATTTTATGTTCACATTCAACATGAATCACACCCTTATATTGCTGACCTTTTAATTCATCGATTACAGCAGGGAAATTAATGACACCCTTGCCTATAATAACATCATTTGCATCAGGGTTGTTGGATTCATGGATATCTTTCAGATGAACCCCAAGTATTTTTCCCTCCAGTTTTTTCAGACATTCTGCAGGATTTAAACCGCTTCTTTCCCAGTGCCCCAGATCGGCACATACACCAAAATTTGGATGGTCTTTCATCGCGGCGATTACAGAATCAGGATGCCAGTAAAGACTTTTTCCTTTCGCATGCTCATGAATAGCTATTTTGATGTTATATATTCCTGCAAGACTGTCGAGCTTATCCCAAGATTCCTTTTCAGGTTCACATACCAGGTGCTGCATATTCATGTCCTTGGCAAGTTCAAAATAGTACTTCCAGTCAGCTTCAGTTTTAGCCCCACTGACATACATGGATTGCATTTCAAGATTTTTCGCACTGAGCATTTCCTTAATCTCGCTGATGTCTTCTTTTGTCATCGCAGCCATGGTTTTATCATTGAATTCCTTCCCCATATTATGGAAAGAAAATCCTTCCACATACTTCACCCCGGCACTGTCTGCTTTATCAAGGGCATCAGCAAATGAAAAACGGTTAAAAGAATACAAGGCTACTCCCATATTCCATTCAGCATGTTGGTCCTGTGCTTTTTTGGAATTATCAGCACATCCAATCAAAGAAACAGCGAGAAGGCATAAATACCAGAGACTATTTTTAAATGTTATCATTTTATATTGATTTTGAAGATGAATGATTATTTCTTTTTAACCAGACTTAGTTTAATTTCCCGCAGGTCCAACATCCCGGCATCTACGGATGGCTTATTTGATCTGAAAACGATTTTCTGCCGGCCTGGCTTTAGTTTGATTGTTCCAATATTTTTTGACTTGAAAATCTCCCAGGAACCGCTGCGGTCAATAGTTCCGGTCAGTTTTTGTTTTCCGGCTTCGAGAAGAAATTCATTACCAGCTGACTCATCAGAAACTGACCATACCAGTTCTGCATTGTATTCCCCTTCAAGTATCACATCAACATCCCACTCAACCCTGTCTAAATTTGTAAACCATCCAAAAGCCCACCACTCGGGCATATATTTAATTTTTGGCCCAATACCTTTGCCATTGCGGGCAGTCAGCCTTAGCGTACCATCAGCCTGTGATTGAATAGTTGTTGGTATATTGACCGATTGTGGCTGGGATGGAGGACTGCTCTTCATTTCTCCTTCCAGGTATCCCAGAACAGCGTCTTTTAAATGTTTCTCCACTGCTGGTGTGTAAGGAGAAACGGTTTCGATTTCATAGCCACCATGCTTCCATTCTTTTTCCGTAGGCAGATATCCAAGCCAGCCATTCGTATAACCGAAGAAAAATGTAAAGGGAAAGGGTGAGCGATCACGGATCTCGTTTGAGATCTCACAAAATAATTCAACCGGTAGACTCCATATAGCCACATCTTCATTGATCTTCAGGAACCTTGCCGGCAGGAGCACCATATGGTCCCCATTCTCTGTGGTCTGAGTATATCTGGATAAATCCTTGGGCCAGTTTAAATTGGGCTTTCTTGGGGTTTCAACAATAAGTGACCCTGTAAATAGCTTAATATCAGAGCGGGTGGATACTATTTCTTTGTTGGCAGAGAGAATTCTGTCACCTAACAGTACTTTGAATTGACTGAGATGTCCTGCTCTGGGATTTGGATAGACACTGTAGATAGGAGCCAGATTGCCCGCTGCCCCATTGATAAAGAGGAGTGGGACACCTAATTTTTGTTCGACATATTCAGATACAATTCCGGGTGCATCCCCACTGATTTCCGTATGAGCAGGGCCAAGCACAGTTCCATGGATAGCATAATTAGCAATCAGTGCCAGCGGACTACCATCTTCTTTATCCAGACGGATTAATCCAATTTTGCGGTCGACAGCACCTTCCGGATTTAATCCTAAAGAAGCTTTACCATTTTCATCAATCGCCCGGCGGTTAATATTAGCCTGTGAAAACCCCCAGCCAACACCCATTTTGGCTTTGACCAGTTTGTTACGGGCTTCTGTGATGCCTTTTATCAGGGAACGTTCCACCAATGAGGTATAAGCCGTGTCGACATCGTGCTTATAACGATCACCCATAAAAACTTCGGGCAAACCCGGGACACCAACCTCCGGCGCGGAGTGAGTATGGGTTAATGTCCACCAGAAATTCTCAGGATCAATGCCCAGATCCTGCTGAAGGAGTGCAGCTACATGGTCATATTCGGAAGGTGACATGACGCAAATGTCTGTTGAAACCAAAAAGAACTGCTTAACACCATCATCCATCGCGACAATCCGATGGTAAATACGGTCGTGAATACCAGTAGATTTTCTCGCCGCATAGCCCAGTAACATTTTCGGTTCCTCAGGCGTTATATCCACTTTGACAACAGATGCCTTAAATACTTTTTCAGCTTGTTGTCCGAAAGATGCCTTAACGGTAATTATTGTAAGGCATAAGAGAAGAAGTGTTAATCCTTTCAATGACATAGTTTTATGGTTTTTAGTTTTCAAGCGATTTAATATTAAAATTTGCGTAAAAATGCCAGAAGGTCTGCCATTTCCTGTTTATTAATCTTTTTTTCCAGTCCGGAAGGCATTGCAGAAATTTCCATACTCTTTATTTCCTTAATATCCTGACGACTGATCGTTTTCTCAAGTTTGCCATTGTTTCTCAGCGTTATAGCCACATCCGTTTCACTTGAAATAATTCCCTGATGGGATTCTCCATTGTTTAATTCAACATTCCATAGGTCATAACCACTTGAAATTGAGATATTTGGATCAAGGATATTGGCCATGATGATTTCTGCTGTCCAGTTGTGGATTGTGCCGAGATCAGGCCCAAGTTCAATACCCATTTTCCCTCTCACCTGATGACAAATAGCACAGTTTTGTACATATACCTTCTGACCATTTGTTGCATCACCCTTTAACTCAAGAGCTTCCTGATAGGCTTGATTCACTTTTTTTCCATCCTCTTCGCTCTTGGTAAACAGCGTTCTGGCTCTGTTACGCAATTGGTCATCTTTATTTTGCATGAGTTGTACACTTCTGCCAAAACTAACACTGCTGGCCTGAACCTGATTTTTTTCGATTGCATTTAAAAGAAGAATAATCCTGTCATTATTCCCCAGAAATGTTCCTATTGCTGCATCCCTTATTTCAGGGGTTAAAACCGCCCATTTCTGTAAAACATAATCACTGACTACTGTTCCGGGAATTTTGCTCAAGGTTTTTAAAGCGGCCAGTTGAACTGCCGTTTTTTCCTGGGGAACAATCAAATTCTTAAGTAAGGACGTATAAGGGCTTGGATCAGTCAGAGCCAGGAAATTTATCGATTCAGTCCTTTTTGTATCTGAAAGATTGCGGTTAGCAATAATTTTTACGGCATCGGCAATAGCAGTGTTTGTTTGTCTTCCATCGCTCAATCCAATAACTCTCAGCATGTCTAAGGATCCTTTACGCACAAGTTCTGAAGAGTGTCCGAAAAAGGTTTTCACCAACAAGTCCTGATCTTCTTTAAATACATTAATTGATTCCGGAGATTTTGATTTCAGGGATTCCATTCCCGTTGCTAGTCCTTCAAGCATCGCTCCCTGCCATTGATTTTGCTTCCCGGAACTATTGGATGCTGCTCTTTGAAGAAGTTTCTTTATCACTATTTGATCACCACCATTTGCAATCATTGTAGCTAACCGCTGAACTAATGTGGAATATGCAGGGACATCAGACTGGTACTTATTGAGAACTTCTTTTAAAATAGATTCTGTTTGTGAAGAAGAAGCTGTTAATGCAGCAATCTGAACCCATTTATCATTGATGTCCCGGAATAATAATTTATTTCTGACAGTCGCTGATTCATTCGAATTATCATAACCTAATGTCAATAATAATTGCAGCCTGACTTTGGGGTCAATATCATTTTGAAGTGCCAGTAGTGATTTAAGCAGTTGGGGAGAATCATTCAAATGAAGTTCAGCAAGTTTTATTGCATTGCTTCGGATCCCTGGTTCATTATCCTTTAAAGCCCCTTCAATCAGCGCAGGACTTAATTCGGCAATGCCTTCGAGTGTCCAGAGTGCATGGAGTCTGCCCATTGTGGAATTTGGATTTCCGGCCATTTTAATAAGGGCAGGTACTGCTTTTCTGTCCTTTCTGTCAACCAAAAGCCGCTGCGAGTTTGTTCTCCACCAACGGTTGTTATCGGCAAGATGTTCCACTAGTTTTTCAGTACTTTCATCCCCCAGTTTAAGACCTTTTGTCCATTCTGCTGCTTTTTGACCAATTGCTGTTATTCTGTAAATACGACCCTTGTCTGCACCATCATAAAGTCCTCCTGCTTTTACCGCTTGTTCCGACATCCATTCAGGTGACTCGATCATTTTGCGGTAATAATCCAGCATATAAAGTGCACCATCCGGACCCACATAAAAATTAACCGGACGCGACCATGCATCCGTTGAAGTTAGAAACTCCTTATTCTTAAATAGAGCACTTGCTTCAAAGCTTGATCCCTTATCTTTAAGGATGTCGGCATGCACAAGGTTGCTTACCGGTTCGGCCATAAAGCTTATATTCTTATCGTAAGGTGCAGGAAAGGCACCACCATCGTATACGGTTATCCCACAACCGGAAGTCATTACTCCCACATCTGTAAGTAACTGCCTGTCGGGATGAGTCGTTGTTGGAAAAACTTCAGGAGCATTCAGGTGGTCTGACATAGACTGTATGGAACTTGAAATAACCAGATCTTTATTCCGCTGAAAATATCGGTTTGCTATTACTTCATGATAACCCTGGTTGGAATTATTACATCCGAACCAATTTCCCCATTGATCAAAAGCATGACCAAATTGGGTTTGATAGGACAGGGTCTCAATCTTTTTTTCATCAGGTTGAAACCTGATTGATAGCCCTTTAGCATTTTTTGGTAGCTTTTGGGTATTCAATGATCCGGGGAAAATGATTTCTGATCCCTCATCACCAAATTCTTCCTTGTATTCACGCGTTGAAGTTGCACCCTGATGCCCTATGTAAATCCAGTTATCCAGTCCGTACATTGGGTTATTGGTATTGTGCTGAGGATTTGATAGCGCAAAGCCGCTAAGTACAGTGTCACGGAAATCGGCTTTTCCATCATTGTCAGTATCCTCGAGATAGAGCAAATTAGGGGCGTCAGTAACCAGAATGCCTTTTTTCCATCGCATAACCCCGGCCGGGAGGATTAAATTATCGGCGAATACTATTCGCTTATCCATCTTTCCATCCCCGTTTGTATCCTTCAACAGAATTATATTACCACTTCCGCTTATATCCAGAGGATATCCATGCATCTCGACCACATACAGGTTACCATATTCATCAATTTCCATGTCTACCGGATCTGAGATCAGGGGTTCTGCAGCGATTAATTCAATTTTGAAACCAGGAGGGACTTCAAATGTAGACAGTGCTTTATCTGAATCAACACCTGAAGTTCCTGCTTTATTTTTACAACTACTTATTAATAAAAGAACTATGAACATAAAGGAGTACGTTATTCGATTGAAATAATAGGTATTTATGCTCATAGAATATTCTAATATTAAAGATGTTATATCGTATTTTATTAAATAAAGCTAATTATTCTCTCCATTGTTTTCAATCTTATATTGAATAAGGTTCAGAAGAATTAATAAATTGCGGGTAGAATTTATTTTTTACCATTAAATTGTAATGTGCCGAAAAAATAGTTTTAGCTGTGGTATTAAATTCCGGAAATCTAATATTTTATACGAATAAATTATTTATTCGACCATTTCATTGAAATTAATAGAAATTCAATACTAATCTGTTATATGTACCAAATAATGAAAAAAGCATTATTGTTTTGTGTATTCCTTTTTATCCGGGTCTCCGTTTGGGGTCAGGAAACTGTAAGCACAGCGAATAGTTTTATAGCATTGCTCAGTGATGCCCAGAAGACTGAAACCGTTTTCCCATTTGATGTCGAAGAACGCTATAATTTTCATTTTGTGCCGTTGAAAAGGAGGGGGATCACCTTTAATGAAATGAATCCACAGCAACATAAACTGGCCCTGGATTTATTACGCTCTTGTGTTGGAGAAGAAACTTTTCAAAAAACCAAAGAGATTATGCAATTGGAAGTGGTTTTGAAAGAATTGGAAAAAAGGAAACCAGAAGATAACTATCGTGATCCTGGTAATTATCACTTTACAATTTTCGGGAATCCTTCAACTAAAAGCATTTGGGGCTGGAGGTTTGAGGGACATCATATTTCATTCAATTTCTCTTTCAACAGAAAAACACTCGTAGCAGGCACTCCGGGTTTCATGGGAAGTAACCCTGCTATTGTACTTAACGGTCCGATGTCGGGTAAACAAGTCTTGAAACAGGAATCTGACAGTGGCTTTGCTTTGATCCATTCCTTAACTGCCGGGCAATTAAAAAGAGCCATCATTGATACAGTAGCCTTTAAAGATATACTGACCTTTGATAAGCGTGAGGCTCTGCTGGGAAAACCGGAAGGAATCCGATATTCCGAATTATCAAAAGGACAACAATCCTTAATGTTGCAATTGATCAGGGTTTATGTTTTTAGATACCGACCTGATTTTGCGGAAAAAATGATGCAGGACATCCAAAAGGAAGGTTTGGAGAATCTTTGGTTTGCCTGGGCGGGATATACCAAACCTATAATTGGCAAAGGATCCTATTACCGGGTTCAGGGTCCGACACTGGTTATTGAGTATGATAATACCCAAAACAATGCCAATCATGTTCATTCAGTTGTTCGTGATTTAAAAAATGATTTTGGTGGGGATTTGTTACTGGATCATTACAGAAAAGGTCATTCCCATTGATTTGGAGCAACAGGCATAGATAAAAAAAGTCCCAATACAATTTCTTGTTTGGGACTTTTTTAATTTATTGTATGGTTCTGTCAATTCATATCAGAACTATATTTCAAAAGAAAAATCATCGCTTCCCTTTGCAGGCTCAATATGATTTTCTGTATATTCATATCGCTTTTCTACAACTTCCTGGTGAGCTTTGATATAATCTATTGTTTCTTTAAGACCTTCAGCAAACTTTTCAAAATCCTCTTTGTAAAGGAATATTTTGTGTTTAATAAAAACACCGTCTTCTAAACGCTTCTTACTTTCAGTTACTGTAACATAGTAATCGTTTGAACGTGTAGCTTTAACATCGAAAAAGTAGGTGCGCTTCCCTGCTCGTACCTTCTTCGAAAAAACCTCTTCTCTTTCTTTGTTGTCGAAATCTCCCATTTTCATATTTATTTTGATTGGGGTAAATATAATAGATATTAGTAAAGTAACAAATTGATTTTTTTTGAACAAAATCCCATTAGCAATTCTTCACTCTCCATTTTCCATTCTCCATTCCTTATACTATTCCCCAGCCGTCTGCTCCTCCAATAGTTGTTTTTCAAACAAATCAAAATAACTCCCTTTAAGGGTCATTAATTCATCATGTGTACCCTGTTCAATGATTTCTCCACTATCCATAACCAGTATTCTGTCTGCATTTTTAATGGTGGATACTCTGTGGGCAATTAAAATACTGGTTTTATTCTTCATAATCTTACTCAGATTATTAAGAATTTCCTCCTCAGTCCGGGTATCTACAGCTGAAAGACAGTCATCAAAAATAAGAATCTGTGGTTCTTTAATGATAGCTCTTGCAATAGAGAGCCTTTGTTTCTGCCCACCGGACAAGGTAATTCCCCGTTCCCCAATCAGTGTTTCGAAGCCCCTGCCAAATTCCATGATGTTGTTAAACACTGCTGCATTTTTAGCAGCCATTTCAACATTGCCAGGTTGAGCTTTCTCCATTCCGAAAGCAATATTATTGTAAATAGTTTCAGAGAACAGGAAAACTTCCTGCGGAACAAAGCCTATTTGCTGTCTGAAGTGTTGCAAATCAAGCTGTCTTATAGATTTTTCATCGAGTAATATTTGTCCATCATCGGCATCATACATGCGCATCAAAAGATTCGCAATGCTTGATTTTCCTGAACCTGTTCTTCCGATAATGGCAAGAAACTCGCCAGTTTTTACCTCAAATGAAATGTTTTTTAGCGCCTGTATACCCGTATCGGGATACCTGAAGTTTACATTTTTGAAAGTAATATTTCCTTTTAGTTCTGTCTTTTCTCCTGAGACAGAAATAATCTCCGGCTTTGTTTTTAAAAATTCATTGATCCTTTTTTGTGAGGCAGCAGCCCTTTGTATCAGGGAGGTAACCCAACCGAGTGACATGACAGGAAATGTAAGCTGATTGACATAAACAATAAATTCAGCAATATTTCCGGAAGAGATATTACCATTCATAACTTCAATACCTCCAATATAAATTGTTAGGATGGTACTAAGTCCTACAAGTAAAAGCATCATAGGGTAGAAAAGTGCCTGGACCTGTACCAGAGACATAGAATGTGATTTATAGTTTTCGCTTTCAGCATTGAATTTTTTCCGGATGTCATCTTCCCGGACATAGGCTTTGATCACCCGAATACCTGAAAAGGTCTCCTGGACAAAGCTTGATAATGATGAAAGCTGCTGTTGAATTTTTTCACTTCGATGGTTGATCATTGAATGAACATAATAGATCGTAATCGCCAGAAGAGGTAGTGGCAGCAACGAAAATACAGTCAGTCTTGTATTGACACTGAACATGGATATGATAATCAGAATAAAAAGAACGCTTGTGTTAATTGTGTACATAATTCCCGGCCCAAGGTACATTCTGACTCTGCTTACATCCTCAGTTACCCTATTCATCAGGTCGCCTGTATTATTTCTGCGATAAAAGGCCATCGACAGTTTTTGATAATGCTGATAAATCTCATTTTTCAGATCATACTCAATATGCCTTGACATCAGAATGATTGTCTGTCGCATAAAAAAAAGGAATATTCCTCTGAGCAAGGCTAATATGAGTACAATTGCACCAAATAATAATAAACTTTGGCCAAATATCCTGGAGATGAGCTCCTGACGTTCAAAGCCATCGAAAAGCCTGAAAAGTGCAATATTTTCATTCACAAGATCAAAGGATATACGTATCACCTGTGCTGGAAGCACTGCAAAAAGATTTGAGACTATAACGAAAAGGATACCCGGCAATAAGCGCCAGCGATATTTATAGAAGAATTTATTGAGATAAGCCAGTTCTTTCATCTGATTCCTGTCGTGCAAAAGTAGATAGAATTTAGGGAATTGATGGCTAACAAGGGACAATAGGGTAAACGAATTTTTGCTAGTCAAGCCCGTAATGACAATGTATTGCTTAGAGAATAAGGAGTTTTCCGCTTATATCTGTCATCTGACATCTGACATCCAGCAACAAGAAAAACTATTCCAAACCATTATGAAAAATTAAAACAACATTTTTTACTACTTTTGTGAGGTAAAGCCAGGCATCCAACATGATTTTATCTCAATTTGAAGAACATTCAGTTTTTAGTCAGCTTGACACATTTGGTCATCAGAAATTAGTTTATTGCAGTGATCCGGGTACCGGATTAAAGGCTATTATCGCCATACATGATACCACATTGGGCCCTGCATTAGGAGGGACACGCATGTGGCCTTACAAGTCAGAATCAGAAGCACTTCATGATGTCTTGCGTTTATCACGCAGCATGACCTATAAAGCAGCGATAACAGGTTTAAACCTGGGCGGAGGTAAAGGAGTAATTATCGGGGATAGCCGATTACATAAATCAGAGGCTCTGATGCGTAGGTATGGCCGTTTTATTGAAAACCTGAACGGGTCATTTATCACAGCTGAGGAGGTAGGAACCAATCCCAGGGATATGGAATATATCCGAATGGAAACGAAATATGTAACCGGTGTACCTGAATCTATCGGAGGAAGCGGTGACCCTTCTCCCGTGACAGCCAGAGGTGTATTTATGGGAATAAAGGCTTGTTTGAAAGAATGTTTTGGAAATGATAGTCTCGCCGGCAAAGCTATCGCAGTACAGGGAATTGGGCAAGTTGGTGAGAATCTGGTTTCTTTACTGAGAAATGAAAATGCAAAAGTTTATATCAGTGATATTAATGAGGAACGTTTGGCACAAATAGCCCAGAAATATGGGGCTATTGCTGTTGCAAATAATAGCGTATTTGATCTCGATATCGATATTTATTCACCATGTGCTTTGGGTGCAACGGTTAATACAGAAACTATAAATCGTCTTAAATGTTCTATTATTGCAGGATCAGCGAATAACCAGCTTGCTGATGAGGTTGTTCATGGCAAAATGTTACTCGAAAAAGGTATAATGTATGCGCCTGATTACCTGATCAATGCCGGTGGTTTGATCAATTGTTATTCAGAAATTGCCGGCTTTAATAAAAAGAAGACATTTCAGATGGCCGAAAATATTTATGAAGCCACCCGAAAAGTATTGCAAAAGTCAAAACAAGAGAATATTCCGGCGAATGAAGCGGCAAATAAAATTGCTGAGAAACGGATTGAGGATATCAGAAAAATAAAAGCTTCCTATTGATTTAGGATCAACAAAAATAAAAAATCGTTCTTATACATGTTAAATAGAAGGCATCTGAGGGTTAAAGCATTGCAGGTATTGTATTCCTACCAGCAATCAGAGGTAAAGGAAGTATTGCCTTTTGAAAAGGCGCTTTTACAAAGTGTAGATAAGGTACATGAGATGTATTTCTGGTTACTTTCACTATTAATTGAGGTTGCAGATTACAGTATCATTGATGCAGATGAACGGGCCAACAAACATTTACCCTCTGAAGCTGATCTTAATGCCAGTGTGAAATTAGAGAATAATCTCTTTATCAATTCATTAAAGCAGAATTCCGAATATATTGCGGCTGTCAAAAAGTATAAGATTTCCTGGAATTTTGATCCTGAAGTGAGTAAATCAATATTCATTGCTTTAAAGAATTCGCCTGAATATGTCTCATTTAATAATCTTCCGGTACACACTATCCAGTCAGACAAGGATATAATCAAGTATATCTTTAAAAAACTCATCCTTAAATCACCGGGTATTGAGCAGGTCTTCGAGGAAAAGTTCATTAACTGGCCGGTGGATAAGGAAGTGCTCCAGGCTCTGGTAGCTAAAACATTTAAGAACTTTTCGAGTGAAGATCCTTTAGAGAATAAACTTGCCAAGGTTTGTTCAAACTGGGATGAGGACCGTCCTTATATTCTGGATCTGTTTAAAAAGGTGGTCGCTTTTGAATCTGAATATCAGGAGATGATTGCACAAAAGACAAAAAACTGGGATTCAGAGCGTATTGCAGTGATGGATACCCTGTTGATGAGGATGGCCATTACTGAGCTTATTCATTTTTCTTCAATACCTGTCAAGGTCACCATGAATGAATACATTGAAATTGCAAAAGAATTCAGTACGCCTAAGAGTAATTCATTCATAAACGGTATTTTAGATAAAATTTTGGCGGACTTGAAAACTTCAGGAAAGGTTCATAAGTCAGGACGCGGATTAATGGAATAATTTTTTTTAAGCCGCCTTATAAATGTTATTTTGTACAGTATAAATATTAACAACAACTATAAAAAAAATGAGAAAAATTTTTTTATCAATAGCATGTCTGGTGGTTTTAGCAGCATGCAATAATCAACAATCAGTTGAAAGCACGGCCGACTCAAAGGAAACAAGTGAAATTGCGGCAATAGATACTGCCAATGCACCTGCATTCAAATTCGAAAAAGAGGTTTATGACTTTGGTAAAATCAACGATGGGGAAGTTGTTACCTACGATTTTAAATTTAAGAATATAGGTAATACACCTTTAATTATAAGTAGTGCAACTGCAACCTGCGGTTGTACAGTGCCTCAATACCCAAAAGAGCCTGTTGCTCCGGGTGCTGAAGGAGTTATTCGTGTGGTTTTTGACAGTGCCGGAAAGCCGGGTATGCAAAACAAAATAGTAAGTCTTACAGCCAATACAATTCCATCCCTAACCGAACTAAATATACTTGGAATGGTTGAGGCAGCAGAAAAAAAATAGAAATCAATTTTAATCAATATCAATATGGACATGCAACAAATCGGCCAGTTTTTACCAATGCTACTTATAATTGTGGTGTTTTATTTTTTTATGATACGCCCGCAGATGAAGAAAGCAAAGGATCATAAAAAGTTTGTGGAAGAATTAAAAAAAGGGGATAAAGTGATCACAACCTCCGGGATACATGGTAAAATTGTTGACTTGAACGATACCACATTTCTAATCGAAGTGGAGAGCGGTACAAAGATTCGTTTTGAGAAATCTTCTGTTTCTCTGGAATCTTCAAAAGCCCTTAGTCAGTCCGCTGCTAAATAATTTTGTTAATTTAATATGAACGCCGCTCCATTGTTGAAGCGGCGTTTTTATTTGACTAAATTTGATTAATCATCTGATATGCCTTTAATTAAATTTACGAAAATCGAAAGACGCAGGATTTCCCTGTTTATCCTCTGCCTTTTAATGGCAGTTGGAGCATGGTTGTTTTTTGCACTTTCTAACAGGTATGTTTACAAGGTTGACACACTGGTTCGTTTTGTTGATCTTCCTGAAAACAGAGCCTTTCATCCACTTCAGTCAGATACCATCAGTCTCCAGGTTGAAGGGACGGGATGGCAATTATTGTTTTCTAAACTAAGGATCAATCCACAGTCTGTTGATATTAAATTGAAAGAACTACAAAGCCAGGCTTTTATTGAGCTTTCTAATCAGATTCAAATGATCAATAATCAGGTAGGTTCAACACAGAAAGTTGTTTATATTCATCCTGATACACTTTATTTTGATTTTTCTTCCAGCACCGTTAAGAAAATTCCTGTGATATTGAAACAGGATATTCAATTTAAAGCACAGTTTGGTATTGCTGACTCGGTTCAGATTAATCCCCAATTTATTACCATTACAGGGCCTGTAAAAGAACTTGCGAACATAAATAGCTGGGAAACAGAACAACTCAGTTTGAAGGGAGTAAGTGAAAGCTTAAATATGAAAATTAAATTGAAGCGGCCAGATAAGGCAAATATTACGATACATCCAGGCATTGTTGATCTCGGTATAAATATTGATGAATTTACTGAGAAGGTAATTGAAATACCTGTTAAGATTTTGAACAATAAAGAGTTTAGGAATGTAAAACTATTACCCGATAAAGTAAGTGTTACTATTCTTAGTCCTTTGGGTAAATATCAGGAAACAGACAAAAGTGATTTTGAAATGCTAGTTGACCTGAACAACTGGAAGCTTAAAGGATATACCCAGTTACCGGTTAGAATTATACGTATTCCGGAGTTTTCCCAACTCGTAAAAATTGAACCTCAAACCTTGGATTTTATCATTCAAAAATGATGCTGAAAATTGGTATAACAGGGGGAATAGGAAGTGGTAAAACAACAGTTTGTAAAGTATTTGAGCTGTTGAATGTTCCTGTATTTTACGCTGATGATGTCGCCAAGTCCATAATGCACACCGACCAGGCATTAAAATCCGGTATTCTTGATGCATTTGGAGCGAATTCTTATACCAGCAAAGGGGAATTGAACAGAACTTATATTTCATCCATAGTTTTTAATGATAAGCTTGAATTAGAGAAATTGAATGCTCTGGTACATCCGGCGGTTTTCAGAGCCTTTGATACCTGGGTATCAGGTCATAAGAATGCGCCATATGTGATTAAGGAAGCAGCTTTGTTATATGAAAGTGATGCCTATAAAATGTGTAATCAGTCGATACTTGTAATCTCACCTATTGAAACCAGAATAAGCAGGGTGAAAGCCAGAGACGGGATTAGTTCTGAAGATATTCAATTGAGAATGGACCGGCAGTTTAGTGATGAACAGAAAATGAAGTATGCGGATCATATTCTGAATAATGATGAAAAGCAATTATTGATACCCCAAATTATTGAATTGCATCAGCAGTTTTTGAAGATTGAATCCTGATATGATTATTGCCGATTTTTTGGCCATTAACGAGCGTGGTTTGTATTGTCGCTATGGGGACTTTTACCTGGATCCCAAAGAGGCTTCTAAGCATGCTGTTATTTCACATGCACATGGCGATCATGCTGTTAGAGGCAACGACTATGTATATTGCACCCCTGCAACTGCTGCGATTATGCAGCACAGGTATCAAAAGAGTGCCGGTAACAATATCCGGACTTTTAATTGGTCTGAATCATTTAATTTAAATGGAGTATCAATCAGCTTCATTCCAGCCGGGCATATTCTGGGTTCAGCCCAGGTACTTATGGAGTATAAAGGCATGAAATATTTATATACAGGCGATTATAAATTACAGTATGATGCTACCTGTGAGAAAATAGAGTTTTTCAAAGCAGATGTTTTGATTACCGAATCTACTTTTGCGGATCCTGCTGTTCAACATCCTCCGGCAGTTGATGAAATCAAAAAACTGAATTTATTCAATCATAATGTTTTACTTGGAGCCTATTCATTGGGTAAAGCACAAAGGCTTATTAGTCTGATTTCTGATCATTGTCCGCAGCGTCAGGTGCTGGTACACCATTCTATTTTTGGATTGAATAAGATCTACGAGCAATTTGGCTTTTACCCGGGTAAATATGAGCTTTATACCCGTAAGCCAATGAAGAAACCAGATCAGAATATAGTTTATATTGTGCCTCCACTAACATTTAATAGCTATATCAGGGCAAAGAATGTGGTCAGGGCATTCGCATCTGGATGGATGAATTTGCAGGTAAACAACGATTTAAAAATTTTGATTTCAGATCATGTAGACTGGAATGATATTCTTAGCATGATCCAGCAAGTTGAGCCTACTGAGATTTGGACACTTCATGGTAATGGGAAATATTTGAAATCTTATTTCAAGGATCAGTTAACTGTAAAATTGCTTAATCATGCTGATTGAAAATGTAGACTATTACATCAACGAAGAGGGTAATCTCGTGTTTACAGAAAAGTACCATTTAAAAAGAGGATATTGCTGTAAGAATAAGTGTTTGAATTGCCCCTGGAAATATGGGCAGGATATAAAAATAAAGGGTAAGGTTAAATAATTTGTTATTAATTTTGAACACCTTTTTGGTCTTAACACTCACTGTAAGCCAGCCAATGTAATAAGCGTCAAAATGGAAATAGAAAAGGAAATTTACAACAAGAAATTTGAGGATAATCATCAGAAAGTGGTTGTAAACCTGATATATACTTACGGATGCATAACCAATTTACTCAGATTAAAGCTCAATAAACACAGTATTACGCTCCAGCAATACAATATTTTGAGAATTTTAAGAGGCCAGTACCCAAATCCGGCAACAATTAACATTCTGAAAGAACGTATGCTCGATAAAATGTCTGATGCCTCCAGAATTGTTGAGCGTCTGGTACAGAAGGACCTTGTTAAACGATGTGTCAGCAATAAGGACCGAAGAGCAGTGGACATCCTGATTAGTCAGAAAGGTTTGGATATCCTGCAAAAACTTGATAGTGAAGTCTCTTTGAAGGATTTGCTTTCCAAAAATCTGAGTGATGAGGAGGCCAATACTTTAAGTGGACTGCTGGATAAGATGAGGGGGTAGGGTTTAGTTGAGAGTTGAGAGTTGAGAGTTGAACCTTCAATATAACATATTTTACACAAAAATGTAAATTCCTGCTTTCGGCTTTAAGCTTACTGCTTTAAGCTTAATCAGTGTAAATAAAACCCAATCAGGGCAATACCAATTCCAAACAGCACGGCAACCATCTTCTTCAGGTTAAATTTATGATCCACGCTCGATTCAAATAAAATGGTAGTTGAAATATGTAGAAATATACCAATAACAACTCCCATAATGCGATCAAAGTATGCATCTATATTGCCTATTGATCCTCTTCCAATCTCAAAGCTAAGCCAATAGCCCATCGGACTCATCGCAGCAAATAGAATAAGTAATCCTACTATTTTTGTTTTACTTAACTTATTCTGCATCAGTACACTACCCAATGCGAATGCAGCCGGTATATGGTGAAGCGCAATTCCAAAAACAAGCTCATTATGCTGTTTCTGAGCTAAAGGCATCCCTTCCAGAAAGGCATGTAAACATAAACTTGCCATAATCCCAATCGGAAAAACATATTGTTGATGATGGTGTTTATGGATATGTCCATGTTCTATTCCCTCAGAAAATTGCTCCATCACAATCTGAAGCAGAAAGCCTCCCAGGATGTATAAACCAATCTCAGGGTTTCCGGAATGATAAACATCCGGCATAAGGTGTAAAATTGTGATTGCAAACAGATAGGCGCCACTAAAAGACAATACCAGTTTCAAACGGTTGGTGTTATCCGTCTTTAGAAGAAAGATCCCCAGTCCACCCAGCATGGAACTGCTGAACAGCAAAATTAATTCCCAGGTCCCCATTCTTTAAATGATTTATTCACCAGCAATATGGTATACATTATATATGCGATCATAGAACCCAGAATTGCTCCTCCCAGGATGTCAAGAGGAAAATGGACACCGACATAGATTTGGGCAAAGCTTACAGAGATGGCCCAGAATAAGCCTACAGGTAGAATTAACTTCCATTTATAATAGAAAACGAGGATAAGAAATACAGCAAGTCCAAAGTGGTTAGCCGCATGAGATGAGGGGAAGCTGTACCCGGTTCCACAGGCAATGAGATTTCTGACATCTTTTTTAATCTCAGGGTCATTACAGGGCCTTAAGCGTCCAACTGAGGGCTTTATTACGGAGGATGAAATATAATCTGTAAGTCCAAAGCATAAGAATGCAAATAACAGAATATACCAGCCTTTTTTACGATAGTTTCTGACTAAAAAAATTACAATGAACAAATATAGGGGAGTCCAGAAGAAGCGGTTTCTCAAAGCCGGCATCAGCCAGTCGAAGAAGGAATTACTCAGCCCCTGATTGATGCCAAAGAATAAATTCTGATCAAACTGGATAATCTGTTCAAGCATTGTCTTTCTGGCAAATAAATATCAGACGGTCTGATTTGAATTCGTTGTAGGGATTTAAAGAATAATCTCCGTAATGATTTAATATTTTAAAGCCACTTTTTTCGAACATATGTACAAAGTTGGCCAGAGTAAATGCCTTTACTTCTTCTTTAAATGAATAATCTTTATTCTTATGTTCAAAGGAAATGCTTTTTATTATCTTGCCATCAGCTATTTTTTTGCTGATATAAAAATCAATTCCATCTACATGTTTCACTTCCTGATTAGTAAGATGATGCAAGATCTTATAGCTGTTCAAATAGTCGAGTACCAGAATACCCCCTTTTTTTAATGATTTTCTGAAAGTTTTTAAGGCATTAATATGATCTTTTTCTGCTTCAAAGTATCCGAAACTGGTAAAAAGGTTGAACGCAATATCAAAGTAATTGATGTAAAACGGATACCGCATATCATGCACATAAAACTGAAGTTTCTCATTTTCAAACTGCTGGGCAAACTTTATATTGGATACCGACAAGTCAATTCCAGTCACATTATATCCTTTTTTGTTGAGATATACTGAGTGTCTTCCCCTTCCGCAAGCAATATCAAGTAAATTGGAGTTTGCGGTTGGTTTAAGGTAGGCACATAGATTATCTATAAAAAATTCAGCCTCTTCATCATTGCGCTGATGGTACAGAATATGATAATAAGGAGAATTAAACCAGTTTTGAAACCACTTCTTTGGCATATGCAGATCACAGGATATGGAGGCAAATATATACATTTACTGTTTTACAGTTATGAATTGGATGTAATTGTTATTTTTGCTCAATAATTTTTTAAAGTGGCTTTAATAAAATCAATCTCCGGAATCAGGGGTACAATAGGTGGATTGGCAGGAAATGGTTTGACACCAACTGACATCGTGAAATTTACTTCAGCTTATGGCCGTTGGGTCAAAGCCAGTACAGGCAAGAATAAGGTAGTTATTGGCAGAGACGCCAGAATCTCGGGCGAAATGGTCCGTAATCTGGTGGTTGGTACTCTGCAAAGCATAGGAATTGACGTGGTCGATCTGGGCCTGTCAACCACACCAACGGTTGAAGTAGCGGTGCCCGATGAAAATGCGGGAGGTGGTATCATTCTGACTGCCAGTCATAATCCAAAGCAATGGAATGCCCTGAAGCTTTTGAATGAAAAAGGAGAATTTATTTCTGATCAGGAGGGCCAATTAGTTTTATCAATGGCAGAGGAGAGTGATTTTGAATTTGCGGATGTTGGTGCATTGGGTAAGGTTACTTATGACGACAGCTATTTACAAAAGCATATAGATAAGGTACTGGAATTGTCTCTGGTAGATGCAGAAGCTGTTCGAAATGCCAATTTTAAAATAGCAATTGACTGTGTAAATTCTTCAGGTGGGATATTTGTACCCGCACTTCTAAAAGCGCTGGGTGTAAAGACCATTTTTGAACTTTACTGTGAACCTGATGGTGAGTTTCCCCACAATCCTGAACCATTACCTGAAAATCTGATTGATCTTTCACGTCTGGTAGTGGCCAAAAAGGCCGACCTTGGTATTGCTGTGGATCCTGATGTTGATAGATTATGTTTCGTATGTGAGGATGGATCAATGTTTGGAGAGGAATATACGCTGGTTGCGGTTGCAGATTATGTTCTCAAACATACCCCCGGGAATACGGTTTCCAATTTATCCTCAACCCGTGCTTTAAGGGATGTTACTGAATCTGCAGGCGGAACTTATCATGCTGCTGCTGTAGGTGAAGTAAATGTGGTCAACAAAATGAAAGAAACCCAGGCAATTATTGGAGGAGAGGGAAATGGAGGGGTGATCTATCCTGAATCTCACTATGGCCGGGATGCCCTGGTCGGGATTGCTTTATTTTTGACTCATCTTGCAAAAAGCAGGCAACCTGTTTCGGTGCTGCGAGCTTCTTATCCTGCATATTATATTTCAAAAAATAAAATCACACTTACCCCGGAAATGGATATCGATTCCCTATTAAGAGATGTTGAAAAGAGATACAAGAAGCAGCCCCACAGCACTATTGATGGATTAAAAATAGAATTTGATAAACAATGGGTACATCTACGAAAATCGAATACTGAACCTATAATCAGAATTTATTCAGAGAGTAGTTCCGAAACAGGTGCTGAATACCTCGCCCAGAAAATCATATCAGATATAAAAGAAATTTTGCGTTTAACTGAATAGTCTGTCCATTAAAAAAAGTCATTAATCTGTTGAATACTACAAACATTAATGTTTTACATCTGCTTTTACCGAGGTTGCTGTAATTAATTTAATCTGTTGAATAATTTATTAAAATGCGTGTATATCTGGATAATGCCGCCACTACCCCTTTAGACAAAGAGGTACTGAATACGATTTATGAGGTAATGGAAAGTCACTATGGCAATCCTTCTTCCATTCACGCTCATGGGCGCGAAGTACGTACTTTGATCGAAAAGGCTAGAAAAAGTATTGCAAGCCTTCTGCATGCCTCACCATCCGAATTTTTCTTTACTTCAGGTGGTACAGAAGCAGATAACATGGCGATTCGTTGCGGTATTATCGATCATGGTATCAAACATGCCATTAGCAGTACTATTGAGCACCATGCTGTTTTGCATACCCTTCAAGCACTTGAAAATAGTGGTTTGATCAGGTTGAGTTATGTTGATACAGATGAAAAGGGAATTATTAATTACCAGCATCTTGAAGAGCTTCTGAACTCAAATGAACGCAGTTTTGTTTCCCTGATGCATGCTAATAATGAATTGGGAACATTGACTGATATTGAACTGGTAGGGGAATTATGTGAAAAGTATAATGCAATCTTTCATTGTGATACCGTACAGAGCATGGGACACTATCCACATGATCTTAGCAAGCTGAAGGTTCATTTTCTAGTTTGTGCAGCGCACAAACTTCATGGACCAAAAGGAGTAGGCTTCTTATATATTAACCACAAGATTAAAATCAATCCGATGATTTTTGGAGGTTCTCAGGAGAGAAACATGAGGGGTGGAACAGAGAATGTATATGGTATAGCAGGTTTATCAAAAGCACTTGAAATTGCCTATAAAGACATGAATGAGCATCAGGAATATATTCAGGGACTTAAATCCTATATGATGCAGGAATTAATAAAAAATATACCCGGAATTGGGTTTAATGGGGAAACAGATCCTGAAAAAAGTCTTTATACAGTATTGAATGTTTCTTTTCCGGAAATGGAGATGGCTGATATGCTGCTCTTTAGCCTGGATATATCGGGAATTTCCGCTTCGGGTGGAAGTGCCTGCAGTTCGGGCACCAATATAGGCTCACACGTTCTGAACGGAATTCATGCCAATCCAAACCGACCTGCGGTACGCTTTTCTTTTAGTAAATACAATACCAGGGAAGAGATAGATTATGTAGTCTTGAAGCTAAAAGAGCTTTGCCATGTTGAGGTTTAATCTTGAACACTGAGTCTAAACATCGTATCAATTTGCTTTTATTATCGATTTTTCGTAAATTGATTAAATACTTTAGAAAAAGGAGGAAATCATGGCTAAAAAACATGTTCCCAAACATTCTGTTAAAGGTATTCCTAAAGATGAGCAGACAAAGCCATCACATGAAAAGCATTTCACTACAGGCTTGGTACGGGGATACAGTTTCAGTCAGCATTCCCATGGGCGTGTCAATCATCATTCCATCGGATTCAATCATGAACCCGGAACGATGTAAGTTTTAAATCCCGCAGCCGCGGGATTTTTTTATATTTAGGATTATTTAATTTGATTGTTGATGCAACGCAGAATTTTTTTACAAGGTACTGGTCTCTCATTGGCTATGTTGGCCATTGCGAATAATAAAACTCTGGCTAATTTTTTAAGGCAGCCTGCCTATAAATTTACCCCTTTAAGAAATGATGTGGGGATATTTACTGAGCAGGGAGGTACTATAGCTTGGTTATCAAATCATTCGGGAATGGCAGTAGTCGATACACAATTTGTTGATCCGGCAACTCATCTGATAGCAGAACTAAAGAAAATTTCGTCAAAACCATTGAATTATGTGATCAATACCCATCATCACGGAGATCATACGGGTGGAAATCTTGCCTTTAAGGGATTGGCTGAGAAGGTAGTTGGACATATTAACTGTCTTGCGAACCATAGGAAAACGGCCGCAACTCAGAAATCTGAAGACAAGCAATTATTTGCTGATACTGTATTTCAGGATAATTGGAAAGTTAAACTTGGTTCTGAACGTATTCAGGCGCATTATTTTGGTGCAGGACATACCAATGGGGATATAATTGTGCATTTTGAGCATGCAAACATTGCTCATATGGGAGATCTGATGTTCAATAAAAGATTTCCTTTTGTTGACAGAGCTGGGGGTGCAAACATTCAAAGCTGGGTGAATGTACTGGATAAAACCATTGCTAAATTCGATAAAGATACCTTATTTGTTTTCGGCCATTCTGCAGATCCTGCAAAAGTTACAGGTGGCAAAGAGGAAATTAGAGCTATGCAGAACTACCTTGAAAAGCTGCTTCTTTTTGTGAAAAATGAGATTAAAGCTGGAAAATCTAAAGATGATATATTAAAAGCCCAAACAATTCCCGGTGCAGAAGATTTTCAGGGACAAGGAATTCAAAGAAGTTTGACTGCGGCTTATGAAGAATTAAGTTCTTAGCGTTATTTGACTCATTAATTGAAGGATTAAGTTTCAATAATTTCACCCTTTCATTGTCACGGGTAAACTCTAATTTTATTTTAGCCTCTTAGTAATCCAATGTATTAATCAAAGTATTTATGAGATGACACCAGTACGGTTGCTCAATAGGCTCCAGCTTTCGTCAACGGGTATGTTCGTTTTCGGGCTTAAGCCCATAGACTACAATATTTGGAAGTGCTGTAATATTAAAAATTCGGGTTAGAAAATGGTAAATGTGGATAATATATCGGTATTTCGGTGCTAAAGCACCAGTATTTGTTCCGTTCTGTTCGTTTAGGTTTTGGGCTGAAGCCCGGAATGAAAACCGGATCTTTATCCGGAGCTAAAGCACCGGGCTATTCAGCGATAAGGCTATACCAATAGGCCTCTTTACGCCAGCATTTTCAAAAATGATCCCAGTTTCGCTTTCATTTGCCTTCTGTCAACAATAAAGTCCAAAAAACCATGCTCCAGTACAAATTCTGATGTTTGGAAGCCTTTGGGAAGATCTTTTTTTATGGTTTCTTTGATTACTCTGGGACCTGCAAAGCCTATTAAAGCGCCAGGCTCCGAGATATTAATGTCGCCCAGCATCGCATAAGAAGCGGTAACTCCGCCTGTTGTCGGATCTGTAAGCAATGAAATATAGGGAATTTTTGCCTGGCTCAACAGTGCTAATTTCGCGGAAGTTTTGGCCATTTGCATCAGTGAAAATGCAGCCTCCATCATCCTTGCACCACCCGATTTTGAGATCATCATGAATGGAATCTTATGCTTGATGCTGAAATCAATAGAACGGGCGATTTTTTCACCAACAACAGAACCCATCGATCCCCCAATAAAATTAAAATCCATACAGGCAATGACCAGACCCTGCCCTGCTAATTTACCCGTGGCAGAGCGTATGGCATCGTTTAATCCTGTTTTAGCATAGCTTTCTTCCAGTCTGTCGGTATACTTTTTAGTATCGGTAAAATTCAGGGGATCAGCTGATCGTATATTGGGAAATAATTCAGTGAATTCATTATTGTCGAATAGAATTTCAAAATATTCTTTTGAACCTATGCGCAAATGGTAGGCACAGTATTGGCAAACGTATTTATTTTCTACCTGTTCTGCGTAATGCAGAGGTTTTTTACATGAAGGACATTTATTCCATAACCCGTCGGGTGTCTCTTTTTTTTCCTCTGTGGAAGTTATAATCCCCTTTTTTTCTCTCTTAAACCAGGCCATTTCGGATGTGTGTATAGCCTACAAAGAAACAAAAATTTTAAGAAAGCAATGCCCATCATAATAATAGAATTAAACTTATCATTCATGGTATAGAATTATTAAGCTTATTGCTTGATTTTGAGCCTATTTTTCATAATTTCGATCATCGTACATAAAATTAAAATCATGAATTTAAAAGAATTTAAGGGTGTTTTGCATGGGGATGCGGTTCAGGAATTATTTGAAGTGGCCAAAAAACATCAATTTGCCCTGCCAGCAGTAAATGTAATTGGTACAAATTCGATCAATGCAGTAATGGAGACAGCTAAGTCTGTCAATTCTCCGGTAATAATTCAGCTTTCAAATGGTGGGGCACAGTTCTACGCCGGGAAGTCACTGAAAAATGATAATTTAAATGCATGTATACTTGGGGGAGTATCAGCGGCACAACATATACATCTTCTCGCTGAACATTACGGAGTGGCCGTGATTTTACACACAGACCACGCTGCTAAGAAACTATTACCCTGGATTGATGGACTATTGGATCATGGGGAACGTTTTTTTGCTCAAACTGGTAAACCACTATATTCCTCACATATGCTCGACCTGTCGGAAGAGCCGATTGAAGAGAATATTGAGATCAGTAAAAAGTATTTAAGCCGTATGAAAGGCCTGGGGATGACGCTTGAAATTGAACTCGGGGTAACCGGCGGAGAAGAGGATGGTGTGGATAACAGTGATGTTGACAGTTCTAAATTATATACTCAGCCTTCTGAAGTTGCTTATGCTTATAAAGAACTAAGTACTGTCAGTGAGAAATTTACTGTTGCTGCAGCTTTTGGAAATGTCCATGGTGTTTATAAGCCTGGCAATGTGAAATTACAACCGGTTATTCTGAAGAACTCCCAGGATTTTGTTCGTTCTGAGTTTAATATCAGCACAGAGAAACCTGTAAATTTTGTATTCCATGGCGGCTCAGGATCTTCACAGGAAGAAATTCGGGAAGCGATATCCTATGGAGCTATTAAAATGAATATTGATACCGATATGCAATGGGCATTCTGGGAAGGTATAAAAGATTATTACCAATCAAAAGAAGCTTACCTCCAAAGTCAGATAGGCAATCCGGATGGGGAGGACTCGCCTAATAAAAAATATTATGATCCGCGTGTCTGGCTTCGAAAAGGGGAGGAAAATTTTGTTAAAAGGCTGACTCAGGCCTTTGATGATCTTAATTGTATAAACGTCAACGATAGACTATAAACTAATTTAAAGGGCTTTTCTGTTGAGAAAGGCCCTTTAAATTAGTATAAATTATTTCATGGAAATGGAAGATCAGATAATAGTTGAACGGGTTAGTAACGAGACAGACCTTCAGCAGGTGTTTGCCATCCGGAGAAAAGTATTCGTTGATGAACAAAATTGCCCTCCTGAGCTTGAATGGGAGTTCGAAGAAGAGTCTGTTCATTTTCTGGGCAAGTTCAATGGTGTTCCTGCAGGAGCTTCCCGCTGGCGTAAAACCCTAAATGGATACAAGCTTGAACGTTTTGCCGTGTTGAAAGAATTCAGGGAAAAAGGAATGGGGCAGGCACTGGTGGCTAAGGTTTTAAATGACCTTCCTAAGGATGCTGAGTATGTTTATCTGCACGCACAACTTGACGCAATGCCATTATATGCTAAATTCGGGTTTGAAAAGGCCGGTGAACAATTTGAAGAGGCTGGGATTCAGCATTTTAAAATGATCCTTCAAGCTTAAAGCAGAAAGCTTAAAGCTTAAAGCAGAAAGGTTAAAGCTGAAATAGGAAACCGTTATCAACTGTCAACCCGAGTGCTATCGGTTCTCCATTCTCCACTCTCCACTTTCATTTAATAAAATACCTTCTTAGAATAGGTAATTGCTTCTTCCCATTTTTCAAGATTCAGCCCATGATTTTCCCCTTTTGCTTCCAGAAACGAAATGAGGCTCTCGGTTGCAATATTTCCGGTGAGATTGTCGGATGCCATAGGGCAGCCTCCGTAGCCTCCGAGCGAGCTGTCAAATCGTCTGCAGCCACTTTCCCAGGCTGCCTCTACTTTTTCATACCAGGTTGAAGGAGTACTGTGAAGGTGTATCCCAAATTCGATTTTTGGGAAGCTGGACACCAGGTGTGGATATAGGTAATTAATCTTTTCAGGGCTCGAAACCCCTGTTGTATCAGCAAGTGATATAATACCGGCACCTCTTTCTGCCAATTCTTGAGCCCAATGTGCTACAATATCATTACTCCAGGGGTCGCCATAGGGATTTCCAAAGCCCATCGAAAGATAGATAACCGCTTGTTTATTAGATTTTTCACAGTGATTAAGTAATTTTTCAACGATTAGTAAGGATGTTTCAATTCCGGAGTTTGTATTTCTCTGCTGAAATGTTTCGGAAACTGAAAAAGGAAATCCCAAGTATGTAATTTGCGGATGTTTAATGGCCTCTTCAACCCCTCTCAGATTGGCGACAATTGCTAAAAGCTTTGTTTTTCCCTTACTGAGATCCAGTTTATTTAATACTTCGCTGGTGTCTATCAATTGAGGGATGGCCTTTTCTGAAACAAAACTCCCAAAATCGATGGTATCGAATCCAACCTCTAAAAGCAGATTGATAAATTCGGCCTTAATTTCGGTGGGAATAAAATCATGGATTCCCTGCATTGCGTCACGCGGACATTCGATCAGTTTTGTCATTGAAGCCTTATCTTATTCCAAAATTTAATATAAAACGTTCTAATATCACAATCCTGTCCTTCCGGACCCCGATCCGGAAGGATTCACTTGGAATAAGTATCCTCCGTCATCGATTCTCTGTTGAATCTCCTGATTATTAGCCTTGTTCCACGGTCGTAGCTGAAATAACTCCAGACCCAGTTCACAAAGGTGACAACTTTATTTCGAAATCCAACCAGCGACATCAGGTGTACAAACATCCAGACAAACCATGCAAAAATTCCCTGAAAGCGGATTTTTCCTATATCAACTACCGCAAGGTTACGGCCAACAGTGGCCATAGAACCCTTGTCAAAGTATTTAAATGGCTCGGGTTCTTCATTATTAATGAAATGGATGATATTTTTTGCCAGTTGAGTGCCCTGTTGTATCGCAACGGGAGCTACTCCAGGTAAGCCATTAGGATTCTCCTGACTAATGCAGGCGGCAACATCACCGATCGCAAAGATATATTCTTCTGCCATTACACGGTTAAATTCATCTACCAGGATCCGGTTTCCCCGGGTTATTGATTCTGATTTCAAGCCTTCAAGAGTTGCACCTTTTACTCCTGCCGACCAAAGGACATTTTTAGTGTCAATCGCCTGTCCGTTAGAAAGCTTAATGACTTTTCCATCATAACTTTCAACCCTCAGATCTGTAAATACCTCAACCCCTAATGTCTGCAGAAACTCTTTTGCTTTTTGGGATGCCTGACTTGACATTGAGCCTAATAATTCAGGCGAGCCTTCAATCAGATAGACTTTGATGTCATCAACCCGCAATTCCGGGTAATCGGTTGGAAGTACGTGCTTCTTTAATTCCGCCAGAGAACCTGAAAGTTCGACTCCTGTAGGACCACCCCCTACGACTACA
This sequence comes from Daejeonella sp., assembly GCF_030695525.1. Taxonomy (GTDB): domain Bacteria; phylum Bacteroidota; class Bacteroidia; order Sphingobacteriales; family Sphingobacteriaceae; genus Daejeonella. The sequence continues at coordinate 37,793 of NZ_JAUYSS010000071.1, forward strand.
AATTGTAAGAGAGCACTCTTTTTTACCGGATCAGATTCAATTAATGCTTCTTCAAGATTCTGAAGAATCATACTTCTTAGGTTTAAAGCTTCCGGGATCGATTTCATAGGCATTGAAAAATGTTCAATTTCCTTCTGACCAAAGTAATTCGTTTCAGAACCGGTGGCAATAATCAGGAAATCATATTCAATTTCGCCAATTGATGTATGGACGATCTTTTTTTCAGGCTCAATGCGCTCAACCTCGGTTACCCTGAACGTGAAATTTTTCTGATTTTTAAATATTCTTCGTAAAGGGAATGCAATCGAATCAGCCTCAAGACCTCCAGTGGCTACCTGATATAGGAGGGGCTGAAAAGTATGATAATTATGCCTGTCGAGCATAATAATTTCAACTTCTTTGTCTTTTAAACGTTTAGCTATTTCAATTCCCCCAAATCCACCGCCTATAATAATTACTCTGGGAAATGCAGTTGATTTATTCATAGGTTTTTCCATAGCAGTGTCTTTTTTGTTTTATTTATTTTGATAGCCTTAAAGTTCGTCTCCTCTGATTCGAAAAATCATGCCATTAAGATTCTCGGTAATTCTGATCTGGCAGGCAAGTCTGCTGTCAAATCCCGCATCAGGTAAGGTATCCAGCATGTCCATTTCTTCATTTCCGGCATTCGGAAGATCTTCCAGGCCTTTGAGAACCTGCACATGACAGGTTGCACACAAAGCCATTCCGCCACAGGTTGCAAGGATGTTATAATCTGATGCCTTCAAAACTTCCATTAAACTAAGGCTTATTTCTTCCGGTACCTCTACATCCTGACGATCCCCGTTTCTGTCTTCAATTGTAATATTGATCATTTTAGAATGCGTTCACGCCGTATACTGTCGTGTATTTAAAACTTAATTTCTGGTCTGGATAAACATATTTGAAGGCACTTTGCACCATTAATGCTGCTTCATGAAAGCCGCACAGAATAAGCTTAAGTTTTCCGGGATAGATGTTTATATCTCCAATAGCATAAATGCGTTCTACATTGGTAGAATAGTCAAATGTATCTACCAGTATTGCAGATTTGTCAATATTCAGTCCCCAGCCGGCTATTGGACCCAGTTTCGGGCTTAATCCAAATAAAGGGATCAAATAATCTGTTTGAACTGTTCTGGTAACCTGATCACGTCCAACAAAGGATACTTCTTTCAGGCTGCCATTACCGCCAACACTCAAGAGGTTTGACTGCAGGATCAGATCGATTTTGCCTTTACTGGCCAGTTCATGAACTTTTTCAGCTGAATCGGGAGCACCCCTAAAAGTGTCGCCACGGTGGATCAGGGTTACCCTTTCGGCGATATCAGCCAAAAATATGGTCCAGTCCAGAGCAGAGTCACCTCCGCCAGCCAAAACAACTCTTTTGTCCCTGAAGTTTTCAGGTTTTTTAACCATGTACTCTACACCTTTGCCTTCGAAGTCAAGTAAGCCCTGAATTTCAGGTTTGCGTGGCTCGAAACAACCTAAACCTCCGGCAATAACCACTACCTTGCAATGTACTTTTGTGCCATCATTGGTTCCGACTATAAAAGAACCATCTTCCTGCTTTTCAAGAGACTCCACACGCTCTCCAAGCGTAAATCCGGGATCAAAGGGGGCAATTTGTTCCATGAGGCGCTCAACCAGTTCCTGGGCTTTTATTTCAGGATATCCGGGTATATCATAGATTGGCTTTTGCGGATAAATTTCTGATAACTGACCGCCGATCTGTGGAAGGGTGTCAATCAAATGGCATCTCATTTTAAGTAATCCTGCTTCAAATACGGCAAATAGTCCTACCGGGCCGGCTCCGATTATGCAAATGTCTGTTGAAATCATTGTATTTGTATTGTGATATTGTTTGTCTATAATTAGGGTAAAAGTTTCTCCTGTTCGTCCAGATTTGTGTAGATCGTATCCAGTATCCTCTTCAGATTCTTATAATCTTCTTCTGTCAGATTCTGCCATGCTTTCATTCTTATCTCAGCCATATTCGGCCCCCATTCAGCAACCCGCTGTTTCCCTAGTTCGGTTAGATGTATGGTAAAGCATCGCCTGTCGTTCGGCTGGATCTTTCTTTCTGTCAGGCCCTTCTTGCATAAGAGATCGATAATACGGGTTAAGGTGGGATGATCTTTTCCTGTTATCTCAGCTAACTGGCTCTGATTCATATCGTTATTGCTGTTCAGGTTTTTTATGATTAACCATTGATCAACAGTGATGTCGTAGTTCGAAGCATTAAAGCGACGCTGGGCATATTGTTTTACTTTCCGTGCCGTTCGATCGAGCAGATAGGAATAGGTGCTGAATAATTCTGTTGCCATGCTTATTGTTCGTATGACAAATATCTGAATAATTTTATTATAAAACAAAAAAAGCATCCGCCAGGGGCGGATGCTTAAAAAATATTTCTTTAAAGGGGAATATTAGGCTTTTGTTTTATCCTTTTCCTTAATGAATTCCACAACGAATGGTGTTGCAACAAACAGTGAAGAATATGTTCCGAAGATCACACCAATTAACATTGCAAAAGAGAATCCTCGCAATATTTCACCACCAAAGATGAAGATGATCAATAATACCGCGATAGTACAAATACCCGTGATCACGGTACGGCTTAATGTGCTGTTCAGTGCATTGTTAATTACAGATGGAAGGTCCTCGTTTTTGGAGTGATGCTGCGCGATATATTCCCTTACACGGTCAAATACAACTACTGTATCATTAATGGAATAGCCCATCACAGTTAATATCGCCGCTATAAATGCCTGGTCGATGTCTAATGAGAAAGGTAACCAGCCATTAAATATGGTGAAGATCGCAAGCAATACCAATACATCGTGTACGAGTGCCAGAATCGCCGCAAAGCCAAATGCCATTCTTTTGAATCGCGCCAATATATATAGGAAAATAACCAGAATAGAAAATATAGTAGCGTAGATAGCTGAAGTTTTAATGTCTTCGGCTATTGTAGGCGTAACTTTCTGTGAATCCATTATTTCATATACCGGATTAACCTTTGTTAAGCCGGATGCCAGTTTTGCACTAACCTGATCATTTGCTTCATCCGAATTGTCATTGATAAGGTAAGCTGTAGTGATTTTAACCTGATTGGATGAACCAAAGGTTTTTACTTCAACTGCTGTTCCGAATTCATCAACTAAAATTGATCGTACATTTTCAACTTCCACCGGTTTTTCGAATGCGACAAAATAAGCCCTTCCACCCTGAAAATCTACTCCCAGGCTGAAACCCTGAGTAAAGGCAGAGATGATTCCGGCCACAATTATCGCAGATGAAAGGATATAGAACCGTTTTCTGCCAGTGATGAAGTCAAACTTCGAATCTTTAAATAAGTTTTGTGTTGCTTTGATAGAGAAGCTGATCGGCTTTTTTCTATCAAGCAGCCACTCAAATACTAATCTTGAAATGAATATTGCTGCAAAAAGGGAAGTGATAATACCAATCATCAGCGTAGTAGCAAAACCTACAATTGGACCCTGTCCGAAAATATACAAAATTACCCCTGTTAAGAAGGTGGTAATATTGGAGTCAAGGATGGAAGGCATTGCTTTCTTAAATCCTTCTGTAATTGCTAACCTTGAAGATTTTCCGGATGCCAACTCTTCCCTGATTCTTTCATAGATAAGTACGTTGGCATCAACTGACATACCAAGGGACAGAACTATACCTGCGATACCTGGTAAGGTTAATACAGCACCCAAAGAAGCAAGTACACCCATTAAGAAGAATAAGTTTACTAATAAGGCAATGTTTGCCACTAATCCGGCAGTACTATAATACATCGCCATGAACAGGAGGATAAAGATTACCCCAGCAATTGTAGAAATTAAACCCGATGAAATTGAAGCTGCTCCTAATGAAGGACCAACAACATAATCACTTACAATTTTTGCAGGTGCAGGTAATCGTCCGGCTTTCAAAACGTTTGCAAGATCCTGAGTATCTTCAACTTTAAAATTTCCGCTTATCGATGAAACTCCGCCCGGTATTTCTCCCTGAACCGTAGGAGCAGAGTAGACCAGATTGTCAAGTACAATAGCGACACTTTTTTTATTGTTTGGATCAGCTGATGCTGCAGCAGTTATAGTACGCCAAGCACGTGCACCGTCAGCATTCATAACCATTACAACCTCCGGATTGCCTTTCTGATCGTAATCCGAACGTGCGTCAGAGATCACGTCTCCCTCCAGGGCAGGCCCCCCGCCTAAATTGCTGGTTTTAAGAGCATAAAGCTCAAAAACCTTGCTATCTTCTGACATTGGCTTAACGCCCCAGTATAATCTGATGTTTTGTGGAATAATCGCTCTGACAGCCGTTGAAGAAAGATATGAATTTACTTTTGCTGTATCTTTTAATGCCGCAAATCCAACGACCGGCCCCGGACGTAAATTAACCTGACCGTCCTGTCCCTGAAATGTAGCCGGAATTAATAGGGCAAATAATGGATTCTGTTTTGCCTGTTCAGCTTGTACTTTACTCAAGGCAGCCGCACTGTCAACAGCAGAACTGTCTTTTTTGCCTAGTGCTGCAAGTTTACTTTTGCTGGTATCCTGAGCAACTTTTGCATCCGTTGTGTCAGTTAATTTAATGGTTGATGCAAGAATACTGTTCACATTTTGAAGTAAACTAAAGATTTCTGTATTCTCGTAGGTCTCCCAAAACTCAAGTTTGGCTGAACCCTGGAGTAATTTACGCACACGATCAGGATCAGTTACTCCTGGCAATTCAATCAGGATGCGATTGGTTCCCTGCTGTTTTTGAATGTTAGGAGAGGTTACGCCAAATTTATCAATACGGGTACGAAGAATATTGAATGATAAATCGATCGCACCATCAGCAGATTTTCTCAGGAAGTTTAAAACATCCTGATTGCTGGCATCAATCTTCAGGTTTGCTGAATTTTCTTTGGTTGCAAATATTGGGGATAGATTACTATTAGGACTAATTTTTTCAAACTCTCTTCCAAAAACGCCAATAAAATCACTTTCACCTGTTGCCATAGCCGCCTCAGCATTTCTGATCGCTGCATTGAAATTGGCATCAGTACTATTATTTGCAAGGTTACGTACCATATCACTCAAAGAGATCTCCATGGTTACGTTCATACCGCCCTTAAGGTCAAGCCCAAGAGGAATTTCACGTTCTTTTGCGTACTGATAGGTGATATAACCCAGGCTGTTAAACACTGGCAATGAGGCTACCGAATCAAGATAAACTTTCTCTTTTAACGCATCACCTTTTGCAAATTCCTGAGCATCTTTTTCAACTTTATTCGCTATCCACGTAAACGAGAGGGAATACAAGCACGCTAATGTTAAAGCTATTGCTGCGAATTTTACTAATCCTTTACCTTGCATTTTATTTTAATTGTCTATTAATGTTGATTTAAGCCTATTTTGGTTAAGACGCCAAAGCTAACTAAATTTTTGTTTTTTGGAATAATTCTTTAACACAGAAAATTACAGACGAAATTCAGGCTTTTTTGTATTTGATAAAACTATAAGAATATAAGTTCTTTTCATCAGGTTCATGATGAATTTTTTCTTTCTCTTTCCAACCAGCCATATTTATTTCAGGAAAAAATACATCAGCATCAAAATCCTCATGAATGATTGTCAGGTAAATTACATCAGAAACAGGAAGTGCCTGTTCAAATATTTGTGCCCCGCCAATAACAAATACATCTTTTTCGTCCTTACATAATTCAATGGCATTATTCAATGAACTGCATATTTCAACTCCAGGTATTTTAAGCCCGGATTGCCTGCTTATTACAATATTTCTTCTGTTGGGCAGGGCTTTCCCGATAGAATCAAAGGTTTTTCTTCCCATAATTATCGGATGGCCTGTAGTGATCGTCTTAAAATGCTTAAGATCTGCCGGCAGATGCCATGGAAGGAGATTGTTTTTGCCAATTCCATTCTTTTCGTCAATGGCAACAATCAGATTAATATTCATATGCTTAGATTAGATAGCTACAGCTCCCTTTATATGGGGATGCGGGTCATAGTTCTCCAGACTGAAGTCTTCAAACTTAAATTCAAAAATATCCTTAATCTCCGGATTTAGTTTCATTATTGGAAGTGCTTTACACTCCCGGCTTAATTGTAGTCTGGTTTGCTCCAGATGGTTGTTGTAAAGATGTGCATCTCCAAAGGTGTGAACAAAATCCCCTGCCTGCAAACCGCAAACCTGTGCAACCATCATGGTTAGGAGCGCATATGAAGCAATATTAAATGGCACACCCAAGAATATATCGGCACTTCGCTGATAAAGCTGGCAGCTTAATTTACCATCTGCAACATAAAATTGAAAAAAACTATGACAGGGTGGAAGCGCCATATTCTCAATTTCTGCAACATTCCATGCTGATACAATCAGGCGTCTTGAATCAGGATTGCTGCGAATCTGTTTGATGACCTGTGTGATCTGATCAATATGCCCACCATCCGGAGTAGGCCATGAACGCCATTGGGAACCGTATACCGGTCCGAGTTCGCCATTCTCATCGGCCCATTCATCCCAAATACTAACCCCATTCTCCTTTAAGTATTTGATATTGGTTTCACCTCTCAAAAACCAGATCAGCTCATGAATAATAGACCTCAGGTGCACTTTCTTGGTGGTCACAAGCGGAAACCCTTTCTGAAGATTGAAACGCATCTGATAGCCAAATACACTGATCGTACCGGTTCCTGTGCGGTCGTGTTTTTGGGTGCCGTTTTGCAGGACATGCTGCATCAACTCGTGATATTGTTTCATAATCGGGATATCTGTTGCCTGTTATCTGTTACCTGTTACGAGTTATCTGTTGCCAGGAGTTATCAAGTTTAGTACTTATAACTTAATACTTACAACTTATAACTTAATTCTTACAACTTAATACTTACAACTCAAGTGCAAATAAAATAAATGTAATTTTGGCATCCTAAAATTGTTCATAAATATATCAGTATGTTCACAATATGATTCTTTTTCCGAATGCCAAGATCAATATAGGTTTAAATATTGTCAGTAAGCGTACTGATGGATACCATAATCTGGAATCGATATTTTATCCTCTTGCCATCAGGGATGCCATTGAAGTAATTGAATGGGATAAGCTACAGTTTAGTTCATCAGGAATAGAAATCCCAGGAAATGCTGATGATAATCTTTGCATGAAGGCCTATCACTTACTGAAAAAAGATATTCCAGAGCTGCCACCGGTCAATATACATTTACACAAACATATTCCAATTGGTGCCGGATTGGGAGGAGGGTCTGCCGACGCTTCATTTTTCATCAGGTTAATGAATCAGAAATTCAGCTTAGGCATGGAAAATTGCCGAATGGAGCAGTATGCCACACAAATTGGTTCTGATTGTGCATTTTTTATTCAAAACAAGCCTGTATATGCGACAGAAAAGGGTGATCATCTGAGTACTTTCGATCTGGATCTAAGTAGTTATTTCATCGTTTTGGTGATGCCTGATGTACAGGTGTCAACCGCAGAAGCTTATCAGGGTGTTCGTGCTGCTCCGGTTAATACTCCCTTAACTGAGTTAATTAAACTTCCAATTGAGGATTGGAAATTACACATCAAAAACGACTTTGAACCTTCAGTTTTTTCAAAGTATCCCGTGATTGCCGCAATAAAGGCTACATTGTATGATGCCGGAGCCCTTTATGCTTCTATGAGCGGTAGCGGTTCATCAGTTTACGGGATTTTTAAGGAAGCACTCAATTTGACGCAACTTGAGAAGGAAAACAAGGTTTTCTATTTACAAAATGGAAAATTGAGAGTGGAGAGTTGAGAATGAAGCTATTCCCATAATTCTCCACTTTCCATTCTCCACTCTCAACTATTTCATCAGTTTCCTCCTCAAAAATTCAGCAGTAACCTCACTAACCTTTAGTGCATTGGTAAATTTCATCCAATGATGGGTATCATCCGGAATTGCAAGGTATTCAAATGCGAATTTTTTGTCTTCAAATCGTCGGGCTAAATCCACGCTCTGGCTAAAGGAAACATTCCGGTCATCATCTGCATGGATAATAAGGGTAGGGGATGTCCAGGTATCCAGATAACTCACAGGCGAAGATTTAATCATCGCCTGTTCTGCTAATCCGGCATCCGGAGCAAGCGCTCTGGAGCTTGAATTTGCACTGCTAAAACGATTATTTACCCCATGGATATCAACCCCTGCAGCAAATAGCCTTGAATCCTTTCCTAATGCCAATGCAACCAGGAAGCCTCCATAGGAACCTCCATAGATTCCAATCCTTTCAGGGTCGATACCTGGCTGTGCAGCAAGCCATTCTCCTGCTGCTTTAACATCCTGATATTCTGAGGCGCCCAAAGCACCTGCGTTTAAAGCTTTCTGGAATTTGAAACCATAACCAATACCCAATCTATAATTGACCGATAGAACTGTAAATCCTAAGCTCGTGAGATACTGGTTCAGTGCGTAGTCTATCGAATAATAATCCATAAAATGCCAACCAAGAAGCATTTGCCTTTGTGGTCCGCCGTGGACATAAACAATGGCTGCTCTCTTATCTGAAGAAGCATTCTTGGGTTCAAATAATTGACCGTAAACAGTTTGACCATCAGGTGCCTTAAATGTAATATGCTTCGGACTTACCAGTTGTTTTTGTGGGAAATCTTCCGGTATCAGGTCCTCACAGAGAACTTTTCGAGATTTGCCATCAGTATTCATCACTGCTGGGAGAACAGGCCTTTGCGCCGTCGAACTTAAGTAGGCAATCGTATGCTGATCACCGGTAAAAACAGGATTTGATTCAATGCCGTTTCCCTGAGTCAGAATTTCAATTCCCGGCTGGTCTATACGGACTTTACCAATATGTCTGCGATCCAGATCGAATTTATCTTTTCCTGTGTTTGCTGCGAATACGAGCCAGTTACCATCAGGGCTTGGTTTAATATGTTCTACCATGTAATTCCCCTGACTTAACTGCAGTTCTTTGCCTCCCTTTGCCGGAATTGAATACAGATGAGGCCAGCCATCCTGGAATGAAACGAATGCGATCCGCCCAGATTTGGCCCAATTTAAATTTGTGCCGCCTTCTGTTGATGGAAATGATCCTTCGAGGGTTTCAGGAGCTTTCCATATCTGTTCTCCAGTACCAGAAGTGATATCTGCTGTCCAGATTGCCCAGGGCTGATGCTTTCTTGCGAAAATAGAATCGGGAGCTCCGCCAGTGCCCGGCGTTCTGATAAATGCCAGTTTTTGCCCGTCAGGTGACCATCTGGGTGATGCATCCCTTGAAAATGATGGGAATATCCAGTTGATTGGAGTCTCATCGTTTGTATAGATGCCAATGAACGAATGATCACCTCTGGAAGATACAAATGCTAATTTTGAACCATCCGGAGACCATCTTACCGAGCCATTAGAACCCCGGGCATAAAAGAGGGCTTTTGCAGGTGCAGAACCATTTATTGATGAAGACCAAACTTGTCCGCCTTTTATAAAGCTTACACGCTCACTGTTCGGTGAAATTTCCGGATAATCAGCTTCTGCCAGAACGATAGGCTGCCCCCCATCAAAGGGAATACTGATTACCTGTACCTTCGCACCAAGAGGATCAAAGGCGGCCTGTACGGGTATACTTGCTTCCCTTGAGCCATGGTCACCACCACGTACAAATACAATCCATTTCCCATCAGGAGAGATCGCCAGACTGCTGATCTCCTGACCATCATCCTTAGTATATGCTGTTAATTTCCTGGGGCTGAAATTCGGCCCATCAGCTACATAGATATTCCTCAAGCCTTTCTCATTCATTGCCCAGGCAATTTTAGACCCTCCCGAACTGCTTACAAGCTCAGAGGGAAAAGGATAGCTTAATATACTTTCAACAGAAAATGATTGGGCTGAAAGCCGAAGGCTAAGAAAAATTAAACTGAAGAAAAGGATATACAAAACGGAACGATTTTTCATAAAATATTGATTTTAGTTACAAATAGGACTGTTTGAAACAAAAATTAAGGGGGGAACAGTTTAAAAAGCATAAAAAAAGCCCTAACGATTTAGGGCTTTCTTATTTTATCTGTGATATATTATAAATCCCACCATAATTTAGTAGTTCTTGGTACACCAGCCGGAACATTAACACCATTTTTGCTTCTTTCTCCCAAAGGATAATCAAGTCTTCTTAAAAAGGTAGTCAACACTGCATTCTGCGGCATAGTGAAATCTTTATATTTAAAATCATTTCTGCGTACATCATTGAATGCCTCAGGATTCAGGTAGGTAGCGACATATTTTTCTTTAAAGATCAGCTCTTTTGTAAGATTAGCCGGGCCAACTGCAACAATTGGGCTTTCAAGATATTCATTACGCTCTGCTGCAGGTACCTGTAATTTATCCATATTAGCTCTGATCCCCGCCAGGTAGGCAGTATATGCTCTGGTCCGGTCGGATGTAAATGCAGCTTCAGCTTCTATGAACTTTAATTCGGCAAAAGTTACAATCAATAATGGGGCAGTATCACTGGTCCAGGGAGAGCTATTGGAAATATAGTTCTCATCTTTTACCGTATTGTTATGCGGTGGATTGATCCGGTTTCCTGCGCCATTCACTGTACCAATATAGGCAGGATAGGTCGGGTTTCCCGGAACAACCGTTACATCAGTAATTTTCTTGATCCTCGGATCGAACAAACCATAGGTTTTTCCGTTCAGGTGGTCAACAAACTGTTCTGATAGCCACCCTCCCAGACTTAACAAAGCGTTATTCCTGGAAACAGTTGCCCAGTTATTTCGCAAAACAAATGTAGCCATACCAGCATCATCGGCATTCGAAGTGTATGAACTTCCAACGGCCGATAGAACAGATGCCGCATTGAAGGTAGTAGTTTTGCTGGCTTTGATCAAAAGGCGGGCTTTGAGTGCATGAGCTGTTTTAAGCCATTTAGCCCGGTCACCGGCATGAATCAGGTCACTTGCAGCAGCTAACTTAATGGTCGCAGTAGTTTTAGCCAGTTCAGTAATCGCTTCGTCGATAAGTGACATGCTTGCAGCGTAAACTGCCTGGTCAGTATCATATTTCGGTGTAAAATTGCTTGGATTAAAAGCTTCGGAGAACGGTGCCGCTCCCCATAGATCATTGACCAGAATCAGGTTGTAAGCAAGTAAAACATTGGCAACACCAAGGTATTCACTTGAACTCTGGCTAACTGCAAGTTTCTTCATCTGATTAACATCAGCCATAGCGAAGTAGAGGTTATCCCACATGCTGGTATGATCAATGGTTTCATAGATATCGCTTGCAGCAGCAGCAGTAGGGTTGGCGGTATATTGTACATAGGCCGATGTATTGCTGGCAACCGTAAATGAATTTATTCCGGCCTTGCTCGTTGAGGTAGCCAGAAGAGCCGGGAGTGTGGCATTAGTCACCTGATTAGGGTTATTACTAAGCTCATCAAAATACTCCTTTCCGCAGCCATGTAAGGCTAATACGGAAGTGGCTAAGAGGATCAGGGTATATTTATTTAATTTATGCATTTTCATATTCTTTAAAAGCCAACATTAAGTGAAAATAGGAAGGTTCTTGCAGCAGGGTAGGTCATTCCGGCAGAACCATCCACATTGCTTCCGCTATCCGCAGATATCGATTCAGGATCCAGACCGTAGTAATCTGTGCGCAAAAGCAGGTTGTTTCCTGTTACTGATACAGATGCATTACGTATCGCTTTTTTAGGCAACCATTTTGATGGTAATGAATACGAAAGACTTGCCGAACGTAAACGAATCCAGGAAGCATCCTGTACGAATGGTTCAGACAATGATCTGTGGTATAGTCTGTAATATCCTTCACCATAATTCACACCATCAGGACCCACAGCCTGACCTAACCAAACTTGTTTGGTATTGGGAGTGCCGTTGGCAAGATTTCCGGGGAAAGTGTAAAAGCTTCTGCGATTAGCAGTATAATCAGCAATACCAAACGCTGAATTAAAGTTTTCCAGTCTGTTGAATTTTTCAAAGCCCCAGCGCGCATCGATCAATGTTGACAAACTTACACGCTTATAAGTGAAGTTGTTTGATAATCCACCAATCCAATCAGGCTGAGAATTTCCTAATAATTTTCTTCGTGTTAATGATGAAATAGGGAAGCCATTAGCGCCAATCAATAAAGGTCTTGATTTATCTGTACGATTAGGATCTTCTACATCAGTACCATAATAACGAAGGTAATAAGAACCGTAAATATTCCCATAAGGCTCTCCAGGAATCAATTTGAACTGCACTGGTGAGTTGATGTAACCACCTGTAGCAGCACCATAAATAATCTCAGTTAAACCTTCCTTAAGGCTCATTACTTTATTTCTGTTTGCAGAAAAGTTAAGTGATGCATCCCATGTGAAATTCTTTGTTTGGATTGGTGTTCCCCCTAAAACAAGTTCGATACCTTTATTACGGATAGAACCCGCATTAATTGATGCAGTTACATAACCCGTAGTTGAGGATATCTGGGCCTGAGTGATCTGATCCTTACTTAAAGAGTAATAGTAGGTAAAGTCAAAACTCAGGCGATTTTTAAGAAATGCCATTTCAAGACCTGCTTCATAAGTATCAGTAAACTCAGGTCTTAAATTAATATCACCCAGATTTGATGACATGGTAAGCCCGGTGCTTCCTGTTGGTAATCCGGTATAATTTGAAAAGCCCGAAGAGGTAGAATAAGGGGCTGCGTCCTTACCAATTTTGGCATAGGATAAACGCAACTTACTCTGGCCAATAAATTGAGGCAATTTGACATTATCAGAAAATACATAACTCAAACTGGCTGAAGGATAAAAGAAGGATCTGTTATCTGCAGAAAGGGTTGAAGTGATGTCATTCCGACCTGTTAAGGTTAAGAAAAGGTAATTTTTATAATCAAAAGTTGCCTCTCCGAAAAAACCGTTAGAACGATATTCATTTAAACCTTGACTTACTGCCAGCGTTTTTGCATTCATCAATCTGAAGTCGTTGTAAATGCTTAAGACACTGCCCAGAACACCATGGTCTTTTGTACTTCTGTCATAAAGCTCATAGCCTAATCTCAGTGTTCCATTGATGTCTTTAGTGAGTTGTTTAGTAGCCGTTGCAAGGAAAGTGGAGTTGATTGCACGATATTGAGTAAGGTATTCGCCTACAAAACCATCAGCATTGTCATAAACAGCTTCCCCCGGAAGGCCTAATCTTCCCGGAGCAGTACGTTTTCGGGCATCAGTATAGGTATCAACGCCCATACGATAATTGAAATTCAACCAGGAGGTAGGTGCATAACCAACATTAGCTCCCGCAATGAAACGGTTTACATTGTCTCTAAGCCTGTTTGTTGCTGCACCGAAAATCGGGTTGTTGGTTCCTCTGAATTTTTGGGTTCCATTTTCATTTATATAGTCTCTTACATCCCAGCGACCTGAATAATAGGTTAAACTTTCACCAAAACGATCAGCATCAAAACGATAGCCTCCTGAATTGTTATAGCTCATATTCACTCCGGCAACTACCTTAGGACTAATTTTAATATCAGTATTTAATCTGGCCGACAGATTCTGATAATCTGTAAATGGGAGCATACCATCATGATTAAACTGTGAGACCGATGAAAAGAATTTTACAGCATCTGAACCGCCGGTCACCGATACTGTATTTCTAAGCTGGCTGCCGGTATCAAATGCATTTTTGTAATTCTCATAAAGAAAATCAGGATGGGTTGGGTCAATGGCTTTTGCTTCTGCAATGGTCGGTCCCCAGGCCGGACCAAGTCCGATTGGAGTGTAGACACCCAAAATACCAGCGGTATATTCCTTCTGAACGGCAGGAGTTTTATTAATATTTTCAAAACCATACGTACTTGTAAAATTGGTTCTGACTTCATTTCCTTTTCCCTTTTTAGTGGTAATTAAGACAACGCCGTTTGATCCTCTTAGACCATACATAGCCGTTGCGGCACCTCCCTTTAGAATATTGATTGTTTCAATATCATCCGGGTTAATATCAGATACTCTGTTTCCTACCGAACGTACATTTGCTCCTGCTCCGGCACCTTGTGTAGAAGTAGAGTTGTCAATCTGTACTCCATCAATAACATAAAGAGGGTCGTTTGATGCGGAAGCATCGATTGAGTTGATACCCCTGATACGGATATTCGCACCCTGACCCGGACCTCCACCTACGCTGCTGATGGTTGCACCTGCAACTTTACCCTGCAATGCGTTTAGAACGTTAGGTTGACGGTTAATATTCAATTCTTCAGAATTAACACCCTGGGCAGCATAGCCCAGCGATTTTTGCTGCCGGCTAATGCCAAATCCGGTGGTTACAATTACCTCCTGAAGTTGTTTGCTATCAGTATTCATTTCAATATTTATTGTGCTCTTTGTGCCAACGGATACCTCCTGCACTGAAAAGCCCATGAATGTGAATACTAGTGTAGATTCGTTCCCCGGAACCTGAATACGGTAGTTACCTTCAGGGCCTGTTGTGGTCCCAATACTGGTACCTTTTACCCTTACGCTTACTCCCGGTAGACTGGATCCGTCTTCGGCGATGGTAACTTTCCCGGTTATCTCCCTAACCTGTGCATTGACACTTATGGTTAGAAACAATAGAATGGGCAAAAATAATAGTGTAGAGATTTTTTTCATAATTAACTGGTTTAGTATAAAATGTGAAATTATAAATAATTCAGTAAATGAAACATTCTTGATACATTTTTTTTGTAAAGTAATTTTTTTTTAGCAAAAAGATTAATGTAGCAAAAAGTAGCTTAAATAGAGGGGTTTACACTGTTGGAAATCGTTGCAGGTAACGATTTAGTAATGGTGCTCATTGCATTCATTTTTACTCAATTTCCTTGTAAATCAGTAGCAAATATAATAAATCTATGTGATTTAAAACTCCTTTTCACGACCTAACTATTATAATTTTTAGGAATTTTGATGGTTTTTTTGTCTTCATCGTTAGAAAAAATTTCTCCCCAGTGGGGTGAAACTGTGGAATTATTATCATTAAATGTTTGAAATTTTGTGAATTAATTAGGCGTAAACCAAATTTAAAATTTGGCAAGCATCACAAAATTTATTAGCTATGAAATATTCTTTAGACAACATCCTTTTAGAGATACACAATAAAGAAGAGAAGATTTTATCACAAAGCAAAAGGTTGATTGATGAGGCTTACGAAATGACCCTGTATCTTCAAGATCTTTTAGGTTCAGTTAAGAAATACCTTGCTGAGGAAGGATTTAAAAACGATGAGGAAGAAATCCATTTCTTTCGTTCTATTAAACCCCAAATACTCGGTAAGCTGATCTATTATAATAAGATATATCGCATTGAAACCACTTGCCCTGTCAGTAACGGTAAAATGTATTACTGTTATTTTTCTGGACAGTTGGCAAATCTAAAGCGAGAATACACTGAACACCTCTGCAATTCGGATTTTTACAGATACTACCGCTCAGGACGGACAGACCGTGATGATACTTACTTCAAACGTGGAAACATTAACTACCACGATGGGCTTAACAGCATCGTATTTGAAATAGACCCGGAATTCTCGACTTTCTTCGATTATAAAACTGCAAGGATTATCTCCAATGAATTGCTCTACACCTATCTGCTAACAAAAATTAATCCCGATGAAAATCCCGATGTGATATTGCAAAAGCCGGAAAGTTCCAAAGATATATTTTGGACCGACAGCAAAAATGCTATAATCGAATTGATATATGCCCTTTATGCTTCGGGTGTAATTTCTCACGGAAAAATCGGTATCCGAAAAATTAGCCTGATGTTTCAAATGCTTTTCCGTATTCCTCTCGGCGACCTGCACCACGCTTTCCATAGAATGAAAACCCGAAGTGGTTCCAGAACTTCATTTTTAGACCAGCTTAAGTTTTCTCTTGAAGAATATATGGATAAAGACCTTTAGTTTAATTGAGCTATCATTTCAAAGCAGTACATCATCGTGTACTGTTTTTTTTTGCCCATATCAGCCAATTGGTAAAGATTTGCAAAACACTATTATTAAACTATCAAAATCCCCTAAAAACCTTTACTGATAAGGCTTTCCCTAATTATAAAAATTTTCAAAAAACCGCCAAACCAATTGGCAAGGCTTGGCAGACAAATTCTGCCACTCTTTTCAACTTTGCATAGTAAACTTTAAAAGTTATGCAATGAAAATAATAACCATTGAAGAAGAAGCGTGGGATCAGCTAAACAATCGTATCACTGCTATCGCTGACTATCTGAAAAGATTGGAAGTGACCAATTATGAAGACCTGTGGCTCAACAACCACGAGGTATGCCAATACCTACACATAAGCGAGAAAACCTTATGGCGTATGCGTACCAAAGGTGAGATTGCTTATTCAAAAATCTATGGACAATACTTCTACACTATTGGTGCTATCAAAGATATGCTCAATGCCAATGCTGTACAAAGCAGTGATGAGTATGTACAGGAACTTATAGCAAAAGGCAAAAGCTATATCGAAAAAGGCAGGAAACTAAAGACCGATAAAAAATAGGTACGAACCCTTAAAAGTATAATCCGATGAATATTGACAGAATGGAATTTTTGGCGTGGATGGAACGCCTGATGGACAGACTTGATATGCTTGGCAACAATATCGAGGACTTTCAAAAGAAACGAAATAATATTGATGGTGAGGAATTACTCGACAATCAGGATTTACTTCAAATGCTGAAAATCAGCAATCGTTCATTGCAACGTTACCGCTCCAACGGGAAACTACCTTATTATACGATAAGCGGAAAATTGTATTATAAGTTATCTGATGTTCATCAATTTATAAGAGAGAGTTTTAATCCTCCGACACCTAAATAGATGCCATTAAGCGACAAATACTGCCTTTGAATGCCACTTAGTGCAATGCAGTAAACGCTTCTTTTATTTTCGGCATTGAAATCTTAAAATTTTCAGATTATGAGCGAAGAAACTACAAATAAGCAAGAAGAGCCCGAACAATTATCGGACATATTGTTGGTGCTGGATAAAGAAAAAATGAAAATCCAAGCTGTAAAAAGCATCGACAAAAACGGGAAAATGGAAACCGTTGATCCCACAAAAAAGAACCAAAGCGAATTTATGCGGGTGGACAAACAGGGTGATTTGATTTCTAATTTCTTCTCAAATTTTTACAGACAGCTAAAAGATCCTACCAAATTTACATTCTTCAAAGTACCAGCCGATAAAGCTTTAGAGAAAGCAAAAGAATTTCAAAAACAGGTAGATCATCCTACTCCAAAAGGCGAAAAACAAATGAAAAAAGACGAAGTAAAAGTTGAGCCTGAACATAAACAAGAAAATCAAAATAATATGGAAACAACACAAAAAGCACCGGAAAATAACGAATACCGTTACAAGCCGGAACAAATTGATTGGGAAACAATGAACAACCTTGGATTAGGCAAAGAACGCCTTGAAAAAATGAACCTACTTGAACCTTTATTGAAAGGTTTTAAAACCAATGAATTGGTACCCGTAAGCCTAAATCTCGGCACTGCCGTTACCCGAATGGATGCCCGTCTTTCCTTGCAACACAATGACGAAGGTAAGGTAGTGGTCGCCATTCACGGTATCCGTAAAGAACCGAACTTAAACTTTGAGTTCTTTGGACACAAGTTTACTGATGAAGACAAGAAAAACTTACTGGATGCAGGAAATATGGGACGTGTGGTTGATTTGAAAAACCCCAAAACAGGCGAAACCATTCCGTCAATTATTAGTGTGGATAGGTTAACCAATGAATTGATTGCACTGAAAATAGAATACATAAAAATACCCGATGAAATAAAAGGCATAAAACTGAATGATGAGCAAAAACAAACTTTAATGGACGGCAAACCACTTCATTTAGAGGGAATGATTTCTAAGAAGGGAACTGAGTTTGAAGCTACGGTTCAATTCAATGCAGACAAACGCTATGTTGAATTTCTGTTCGATAGAGGCAATATTAATCAGCAAACGCAAAGCAACGGACAAAATAATCAGCAAAATAATTTGCAGGAAGTTCCGAGAACTTTTAGAGGTAAGGAATTGGATAATGAGCAATATGATAAGTTCAAAGCGGGTCAGACTATTTACATCAATGGCTTGACAGATAAGCAAGGTAAGCCGTATCAAGGTTATATCACGCTGAATAAGGAAACCAACAAAACCAATTTTTCTTTTCAAAATCCCGATAAACTCAAAGAACAAGCGAAACCTACCGAAGCTCATAAAACGCAAACTGCGGTTAATTCGGATGGTAAAACCAATGAAGCAACAAAGAATATCAAAGAGCCTTTGCAACCGAAACAACAAACGCCAAAAGATAAAAAACAGCAAGAGCAACAGGAAAAACCTCAAGCACCTGCTAAATCTAAAGGCAGAAAAATGTAGTAAATTATGAAAGCAATAATTGCAGAAAAACCAAGCGTAGCAAGAGAAATAGCCGGCTTGTTGGGTGCTTCCGAAAAAAAGGATGGCTATCTGACAGGCAACGGCTATTGTGTTACGTGGGCGTTTGGACACCTAATTGGATTAGGAATGCCCGAAGATTACGGAATATCAGGTTTTCAGAAAGCTTCGCTTCCGATACTTCCTAACCCATTTTTATTAACCGTTCGTAAAGTAAAAAAGGACAAAAGTTATGTAGCTGATACAGGTGCATTAAAGCAATTGAAAATAATTGAGCAAGTATTTAATCGGTGCGATAGTATTATTGTAGCTACTGATGCAGGTCGTGAAGGCGAACTCATCTTTCGGTACATTTACGAATACCTCAAATGCAACAAACCTTTTCAAAGATTATGGATAAGTTCATTAACTGAAAAAGCCATTAAACAAGGTTTTGATAACCTCAAAAACGGAAAAGAATTTGACGGATTGTATCAATCTGCACAAGGCAGAAGCCGTGCCGATTGGCTTGTAGGAATTAATGCTACGCAGGCATTGAGCATTGTTGCAGGAAATGGGATTTATTCGCTCGGAAGAGTGCAAACACCAACACTTGCCTTGATTTGCAAACGTTATCTCGACAACAAGAAATTCTCAATAAAGAAATATTATCAGATACAATTGTTGCATCACAAAGAAATGATTGGTTTTAAAAGTGTTTCCACAACCAAATGGGAAGATAAAAAGCTGGCAGACGATACATTGCGAACCATCGAAAGAAACAATAATATGGTAACGGTCACGTCCATAGAAATCAAAAGCGTAACGGAACAACCGCCTTTGCTTTTTGACTTGACAGGTTTGCAAAAAGAAGCCAATAAAAAGCTAAACCTTTCTGCCGAAGAAACGCTGAACATTGCCCAAAGCCTTTACGAAAAGAAATTCATCACTTATCCTCGTACCGGAAGCAAATATATTCCCGAAGATATGTGGGCTGAAATCCCCAATCTTGTAAGAGCATTACAGGACCGTGAAAACTGCAAACAAGCCTTGTCTAAAATAAAATGGGGACGTTTCAATAAACGCATCGTGAACGATTTGCGTGTAACCGACCATCACGCATTATTGATTACCGAAAAAATTCCATCGGCATTAAATGCAAAAGAAAATGCAGTTTACGATATGATTGCTTTTCGACTGTTGGAAGCGATTTCTCAAGCTTGTACGAAAGAGATTACCGACGTTGCTTTACGAGCTATACATTATGATTTTACTGCAAAAGGTTGTAAGATAACCGAACCAGGTTGGCGCTCGATAAAAGGAAGTTTCGCAGATGATGACACCGAACCTTTGCAGGATTTACCCGAACTGAAAAAGGGCGATGAACTTAAAATAAAAGAAGCCTCGGTTTTGGAAAAACAAACTAAACCGCCTGCATTATATACTGAAGCTGGGCTTTTATCAGCTATGGAAACTGCCGGAAAGGGGATAGAAAATGAAGAAGAACGTAAAGCTCTGCAAAATATAGGCATTGGCACACCTGCAACACGGGCATCAATAATTGAAACATTGTTTACCCGAAATTATATCCAACGGGAAAAGAAATCTTTAATCCCGACTGAAAAAGGATTGCAGGTTTATGAGTTAGTCAAAGACCAAAAAATTGCGGATGTGGCTATGACTGCCGAATGGGAACTTGCTTTGCAGAAAATTGAAAACAACGAAGCTGATGCCGAAGCATTTCAAAAGGAAATGGAAACGTATGCAAAATCTATTACGAATGAATTGTTGCAAACTACCATTGCCCACGAAAACCTGCCTCAACTTATTTGCCCAAAATGTAAAACCCAGCAACTGATTATTAGAGATAAGATTGTTAAATGCCCTGATGAAGTTTGTAACTGGGTACAGTTCCGCAATGTTTGTGGCCTACAAATCAGCATTGCTGATATTGAAAGCCTCGTCAATAAAGGCAAAACGGCTCTGCTTAAAGGGATGAAAAGCAAAGCTGGAAAAAAATTCGATGCTTATATAGTGTTGAATGAGGATTACAAAACCTCTTTTGAATTTGAAAAAAACAAAAGCTATAAACGTAATGGAAAATAAGCCTAGCATTAGCACAATGGAAATCAAAAACCTGATTTATTCCCTACGTGGAAAACAAGTAATGCGGGATAGCGACCTCGCTTCCTTATACCAAGTGGAAACAAAGAACCTTAACAAAGCCGTAAAAAGGAATATTGAAAGATTTCCTGCTTCTTTTTGCTTTCAACTGACCGAAGAGGAAGTTGAAAACTTGAGGTTCCAAATTGGAACCTCAAGTTTGAGCTACGGCGGAAGGCGTTATTTGCCTTATGTTTTTACTGAACAAGGTATTGCAATGGCTTCTGCCATACTCCGTTCGGATATTGCCGTTAAAGTCAGTGTAGAAATTATGGAAGCCTTTGTAGAAATGCGTAGGATGCTCATCAGCAATGCTTCGCTTTTTCATCGTTTGGATAAGATTGAACTAAAACAATTAGAAGCTGACCAAAAATTTGAAGATATTTTTAAGGCTTTGGAAAGCGACAAACTGCAAAGTGAAAGAGGTGTTTTCTATGATGGTCAAATTTTCGATGCTTATACTTTTGTATCGGATATTATCCGAAGTGCCAAAAGTTCTATTATCCTGCTTGATAATTATGTGGATGACACGATATTGATCTTATTGGGCAAACGGAATAATAATGTAACCGCAACAATCTATACCAAAAGCATCAGCAATCAGTTACGTCTGGATTTACAACGGTACAACAGCCAATATCCTCCCATTGAAATTGAGATTTTCTCCGATGCCCACGACCGCTTTTTAATTATTGACGATACGGAGCTTTACCATATTGGAGCATCACTAAAAGACCTGGGCAAAAAATGGTTTGCCTTTTCGAGAATGGATATTGAAGTCGGCAGGATGCTTCAAATCTTAAAAAAACCATAGAACGAACCTCTGAATATTCAGAGGTTTTTTTATTGTCCATTACGACAAATCCTACCTTCTAAAGCCAAACCCTACCACTTTTTTAATGGCTTTTACTTCCTTCTTTAATTTTAGACATCAAGCAAAATTCTAAACAAAATTAAAGTATGGATACACAAAAAGACCTTTCGTATTTCAGATTACGATTACAAGAATTATTAAACACCAGTTTCCCCGAAAAAGCAAACGACCAAAAATTCATAAACCAGCGTTCCTCTTGGGCTACCAATGCCTATGAAGGTGCTTTTCAATCGGGAAATGATATTGAAAAATGTAACGAAATAGCCAATTATATTCTTTTCGATGGTTTACATTTTTCCAAGTTCGATACCGTATTTCAGGTGGTTTGTAATGAGTTCGACACCATAATGGCAGATGAAGAATTGCGACCATTTGCTTTAAAAATGTTCCGTGTTTGTGAACCTATTTTCTCCAACTATGAACTAACTGATGACTTCGCTTATGGTTATGAGTATGACCAGCTCTACACCGAAATAACCGGAACCATCGCAATATGGATAGCGGAAAATGGGCTTCAGTAAAAAGCAACATCTCCAACAAAACATTGATGCCCTGCGAATTGCTTTTAAACTGGAAAAGGAGAAACAACAAGCCACCGTAGGCGAAAGACTGCTAATGATGCAATACAGCGGATTTGGCGGTCTTAAATTCGTATTGAACCCCATAGAAAATGAAATAGACATCAATAATTGGCGAAAAACTGAACATGATTTATTTCCACTTACACAGGAGCTCCACCAACTATTAAAAGAAAATTCCGAAGACGAAAAGCAATACCGCAGGTATGTGGACAGTATGAAAAGTTCGGTGCTGACGGCTTTTTATACACCGCCACAGGTTATAGATGCAATTTCTTCAACATTGAGTGATAGCGGTTTGAACATTCAAAAATTCCTTGAACCTTCCGCAGGTATCGGCTCTTTCATACAATCCTTTTCCGAAAACCAGCAACCCAATGTAACTGCTTATGAAAAGGATTTGCTTACAGGAAAGATTTTAAAACAGCTTTATCCACAAAGCAATATCCGTGTAAGTGGTTTTGAGGAAATACCCGAAAAGGAACAAAACACTTATGATGTAATTGCAAGTAATATCCCTTTTGGCGATACTTCCATATTTGATCTTTCGTATTCCCGAAGTAAGGACGAAGCAAAAATACAGGCATCCCGAAGCATCCACAATTATTTTTTTTTAAAAGGAACGGATATGCTACGTGATGGTGGCTTGTTGGCATTTGTTACCTCGCAGGGTATTCTAAATAGCCCAAAAAACGAACCGATACGCAGGGGGTTGATGCAGAATAGTAATCTGGTTTCGGTTGTTAGATTGCCAAATAATCTGTTTACTGAATATGCAGGTACAGACGTTGGAAGCGACCTGATTATCCTGCAAAAAAATACGGCAAAACAAAGTTTGACCGAAGTGGAAGAACTGTTTTGCCAAAGTAATACAACAGAATATAATACACCAAACAATGCTTTTTTTCAGGATAGCACAAGAATTGTTCATACAGATAGAAAATTAGACACCGACCCTTATGGAAAACCAGCCTTAATTTATACGCATAAAGAAGGCGTTACCGGCATTACCAAAGACCTTAAAAAAATGCTTTCAGAAGATTTTGAAAATCATCTGAATTTGAGTTTATACAAAGGCGAGCCGAACATACAAATTCCAATTACAACAACTGTTACAGCTCCCATTGTAGAGCCTATAACGATTAAACCAACACCTGTAACCATTCAGGAAAATCCAAATGAATTAAAACAATTAAGCATTTTCGACTTGTTTGAAAATGTGGACGAACCAGTAGCGGTTATTGCTCCACCAAAAAAAGGTACTCAAACTCAAAGGCAAACTTCCAAGAAGCGAAGAGCCAATATTGTTCGCCAAGCAGACTTGTTCAGTTCGGCGATACAACCACCTTATATCTCTCCAATTTCAAATGGAAATACCAATGGAAATACTTCAACTGTCAGCAAAAAAGAGGAAGTTATCGGCGACCTGTTTTCGGGCTTAAACGGAAATGGTCAGGCTCAAAAGCAAACCGTTGTCAGTACCATTCCCGAACCTGCTCTATACAGCAAAGGATTACAATCATTTCATCGAAGTGATTGTCTTGTTATAGATAATGGTTGGGTTGGTCATTTGCAAGATGTTGATAAAAATGGAGCAACGGCAATGTTCCATCCCTTGCAATTACCATCATTGCAGAAAGTAAGAGCCGAAGCCTACATTTCAGTAAGAGATAGCTATCTCGATTTGTATCAAAAGGAAGCCGAAAAGCAAAACGAACATATAGTAGAAAGGGAAACGCTGAATAATTTGTATGATGTTTTTGTAAAAAGATATGGCAATCTGAACAGTGCCGAAAATATCAAATTGATTAAAACAGACAGTGCAGGGAAAGAAATTCCTTATCTGGAACGTGTAGTTGGTGGTGTGGTGCATAAGGCGGATATATTCAGTCGTCCCGTTACTTTTTCTACTACCATTTTAGCAACAGACAATCCCGATGAGGCTTTAGCATCATCACTGAACAAATACGGCAAGGTGGATTTGTATTATATGTCCGAAATCAGCAGTATGCCTACCGATGCTTTGAAAGAAGCTCTACACGGGCGTATTTTCTATAATCCTTTACAAAAGGAATATGATATAGCCGAACGATGGATTGCTGGAAATATAGTAGAGAAATCTGAAGAGGTCAAAGCCTATCTTGAAAGTAGTCCCAATGATGCAGAAGCCAAAGTAAGTCTTACGGTTTTGGAAGAAGCCAAACCAAGACGCATTGAGTTTGAAGAACTGGATTTCAATCTCGGCGAACGCTGGATACCCACAGGGATTTATGCCCGTTTTGCTTCGCACTTGTTTGATACGGAAGTCAATATCCATTATTCCGAAAGTTCGGATGATTTTTCGGTAAAGTGCAACCAAAAGAATGTGCATATATGGGATAAATATGCCGTAAAATCAGAGAGTAGAAACTTTGATGGGATTGCTTTGCTCAAACACGCACTCGTAAATACCACACCAGACATTACCAAAAAAATCAAGGTTGGTGACCAAGAAGTCAAGGTCAGGGATATGGAAGCCGTACAGGTGGCGAATACCAAGATTGACGAAATCCGCACTGCCTTTTCTGATTGGCTTTACGCCCAAAGTGATGAATTTAAAAACAGGCTAACCGACCAATATAACGACACTTTTAATTGCTTCGTCCGACCGAACTATGACGGTAGCCATCAGGAGTTTCCGGGATTAGACTGTAAAGCATTGGGCATCGAAGACCTGTATTCAAGCCAAAAGGACACCGTTTGGATGATAAAGCTGAACAACGGTGCTATCTGTGACCACGAAGTTGGTGCTGGAAAAACATTGGTAATGTGTACGGCTTCACAAGAAATGAAGCGTTTGGGTTTGGCACACAAACCGATGATTATCGGGCTAAAAAGTAACGTTCACGAAATTGCAGAAGCTTACAGAACCGCCTATCCACACGCAAAAATTCTCTATCCTGGCAAAGAAGATTTTACGCCCAAAAAACGCTTGCGGATTTTCGGGGATATTAAAAACAACGATTGGGATTGTGTGATATTAACCCACGACCAGTTCGGTATGATACCGCAATCGCCCGAAATGCAAAAGGAAATTCTCGAAATTGAATTGGACAGTGTAGAGCGAAATCTCGATGCTCTAAAATCTGAAGGCAGTGAAGTTACACGAGGGATGCTTGCGGGTGCTATCAAACGGAAAGAAAATCTTGAGGTAAAACTGAAAACCCTGCAACACGATATTGATAACCGAAAGGACGATGTAGTAGACTTCAAAATGATGGGCATCGACCATTTGTTTGTGGACGAAAGCCATCAATTCAAAAATTTGATGTTCAACACACGCCACACAAGGGTTGCAGGATTGGGAAATGTAGATGGAAGCCAAAAAGCAATGAACCTGCTTTTTGCAATTCGAACCATTCAAGACAAAATACAAGCGGATATGGGGGCGACTTTCCTTTCTGGAACAACAATCAGTAATTCACTTACAGAATTGTACCTTTTGTTCAAATACATGAGACCAAGAGCGTTGGAAAAGCAAGGAATTAACTGTTTCGATGCGTGGTCTGCTATTTATGCAAGAAAAACTACGGATTATGAATTCTCGGTTGCCAACAATATTGTAGCAAAAGAACGTTTCCGATACTTTATTAAAGTGCCAGAATTGGCACAATTCTATTCTGAAATTACAGATTACAGAACGGCAAAAGATATTGGCATTGACCGCCCTGAAAAGAACGAAATACTGTATAACATTCCACCAACGCCCGACCAGACAGCATTTATCCAAAATCTGATGGATTTTGCAAAATCGGGTAATGCGACTTTGCTGGGAAGAGCACCTTTATCGCAACGAGAAGAAAAAGCAAAAATGCTTATCGCTACCGACTATGCCCGAAAAATGTCTTTAGATATGCGAATGGTTGGCGGTAGATATGATGACCATCCCGACAATAAAGCATCCCATTGTGCGACAAACATTGCGAAATATTACAACAAATTCAATGCACAGAAAGGTACACAGTTTGTCTTTTCCGACCTCGGCACCTACAAGCCTGGCGAGTGGAATGTATATTCTGAAATAAAACGCAAACTTGTGGAAAATCACGGTATTCCGGCACACGAAGTCCGTTTTATACAGGAAGCCAAAAACGATAACCAACGTAAAGGTCTTATCAAGGATATGAATGAGGGTAAAATTCGTGTGATTTTTGGTTCTACAAGTATGCTTGGAACTGGTGTAAATGCACAGAAAAAAGCAGTTGCCGTTCATCATTTAGATACGCCTTGGCGACCAAGCGACCTTACCCAAAGGGATGGAAGAGCAATACGAAAGGGTAATGAAATTGCCAAGTATTTCGCAAACAATAAAGTGGATGTAATTATTTATGCTACAGAAAAATCGTTGGATAGCTATAAGTTCAATCTTTTGTACAACAAACAACTTTTTATAGACCAACTTAAAACTAATAACCTTGGCAAACGTACTATTGATGAAGGAAGTATGGACGAAAAATCGGGAATGAACTTTTCGGAATATGTAGCTATCCTTTCGGGAAATACCGACCTTTTGGATAAAGCGAAAATTGAAAAACAAGTTGCAGGACTGGAAAGCGAAAAGCAAGCTTTCAACCGTTCCAAAGTCAGTTCTAAATATAAACTGGAAGATGTTACTTCTACGTTGGAAAGTGCCCAATCTCGTTTGGAACGGATGAGTCTCGATTGGAATAATCTGCAACAACGCATACAGAAAAATTCGGACGATACAATTGCAAACCCTGTTTTATTGGATGGTTTATCGCTCAATGCGGATATAAAACAGATTGGTGCAAAACTCAATCAGATTGCAGACAAATCCCGTACAGGAGGTCAGTATGAAGAAATAGGTGCTTTATATGGATTTACGTTGTTGGTTAAAACCGAAATATCCGAAAAAGAAGGCGTGGACATAAGAGTAAATCGCTTTTTGGTGCAGGGCGAAGGCAATATCAAATACACTTATAACAATGGAATCATTGCCAGCGATGCAAAATTGGCAACAATGAACTTTCTCAATGCATTGGAAAAAATCCCTGGCTATATCGAGCAAGAACAAAAGAAAGTTACGGAACTGAAAAAAGATGTACCTATACTTCAGGAAATAGTTAAAGGTACGTGGACAAAGGAAAATAGATTAAGCGAATTGAAAACAGAATTGGCTTCTATTGATAGAAAAATACAGTTATCTATTGCTCCAGAACCTAAAAATGAACCTGCGGAACAAATTGAAAAAAGGAAAGAAACTTCAATAGTTTCGGAGAGTATTGTACGGACAAAAGGCATTCATTTACAACGAGGTATATTGTAACTGCGTTGCTTATATTTCGTCCTGTTCATCCATTTTTTTAATCAATGCATCTCGGAGGCTGTCAAGGAACTTTGTTCGGTTTATCTTCCGGGATTTAAGTTCCATGAACGTATGATAGAAATCACCTAAGTCAATATTAAAGGTTCTTTCAAAAGTTTTGGAGATAAGCTTTATGTCAACATTTCCGTTTTCAAATACGCCTAATGAATATAATGCGTAAATCAATTCGGTTAATGCTGTTTTGTTACCAGTCCAGTTTAAAGGAGATTCATGAGAAATCTTATTATAGTTTTTAGTATTCAATTGGTTTTCAATGTAAACTTGTATCAAATCATTAGCGATGATTTTAGCTACTTTATAATCGTGAGATGTAGAGAAGCTTTGGTCCGTTTCAAAATAAATTGTGTCCAACCATAGTTTTATATCGTGTTTGCCACGAACAAAAAATCTTTCGTCAAGAAAGGAGTTATTACTGCGGTAATATTTATAAAAATCAATGTTATTGTCAAAGAACCCTTTGAGTTTTTTTAGTTCTTTGTTAAGATATTTTCTGATTGGTTTTGCTCCATAAGGCTTTTTCGCCTCAATTTTATATATGGCATTGTAGTAAATAAGTTTTGAAACAATAATAGGCTTCTTATGTTTGAAAAAGTGGATTTCTTCGTCAATATTTTGAAATCCACTTTTTAAAATATGTTCCTTTACTTCAGATAAGCATTCAACGATAAGATGTATAATGGTTTCTATCCCCTGTATCGAAGAATCAGCTTCAATCTCCAGCTGATTGATTGTTGTTTCCAATTTTAAAAGGATTTCGGTATAAAATTTATTCATTCGTTTTATTTTGAAGTCTTAAAATTTGGTTACTAATAAAAATACCTAAATTTGTTAGGTTTTATTGTTCATACTATTCTTTAAAATTTCATCCGTTGTATGCGTACAGCGTTTAAAATTGCCAATAATGCAACTCCCACATCAGCAAAAACGGCTTCCCACATTGTGGCTAAACCACCTGCTCCAAGAACTAAAACAACTCCTTTTACCACAAATGCCAATGTGATATTTTGCCAAACGATTTTCTTAGTTTGCTTACCGATATTGATTGCCATCGGTATTTTGCTCGGTTTATCGTCCTGAATGACTACATCTGCGGTTTCAATGGTAGCATCACTACCTAAACCACCCATTGCAATACCTACATCGCTCAATGCTACCACAGGAGCATCGTTCACACCATCGCCTACAAATGCTACGGTTTCGTTTTTGGATTTGATTTCTTTTACTTTATTTACTTTATCTTCAGGTAGTAAATCGCCAAAGGCATTATTAATTCCTAATTTATCTGCAACAAATTTTACTACGGTGCTTTTATCTCCGCTCAACATTGTGGTTTTTACTCCTAATGCTTTTAACTTGTCAATAGTTAGCTGTGCATCTTCCTTTATACTGTCGGCAATGGTAATGTAACCTGCAAATTTTCCATCGTAAGCAATGGCAATTAAGGTATAAACAATTGTGGTTGGGTTTAAATCATAATTGATGTTGAATTTATCCATCAATTTAAAATTTCCTACCAATAATTCTTTTCCATTTACATTGGCTTTCAAACCGTGGCCTGCAATTTCTTCTGTATTTTCTAACTTTATCGAGCTATCAATTTCACCTACATATTGATGGATAGCGGTAGCAACCGGATGTGTACTTTGACTTTCTAAAGCATTTACCATTTTCAGGATTTCCTCTTTATTAAATTCCGGTTTTAATACCACTTCTTGTACTTTGAAAACGCCCTCGGTCATTGTACCAGTTTTGTCCATTACTACATTTTGAATACTGGCAATTACATCTAAAAAGTTGCTTCCTTTAAACAAAATTCCATTTTTGGAAGCTGCTCCAATTCCACCAAAATAACCCAAAGGAATACTGATAACCAAAGCACAAGGACAAGAAATAACCAAAAACACCAATGCTCTGTACAACCACTGACTAAATACATAATCGCTAACAAAAAAATAAGGAATTATGGTAATTAGCACTGCCAACAATACAACAATCGGTGTGTAGATTTTTGCAAATTTTCGAATGAATAATTCTGTTGGTGCTTTTTGTGCGGTTGCATTTTGTACCAATTCTAAAATTTTGCTTAGCTTGCTATCAGTATAAGCCGTTGTGACTTTTACCTGTGCAACAGTATTTAGATTTATCATTCCTGCCAATACGGTTTCACCTTTGGTTTTGGTATCCGGCTTGCTTTCTCCTGTAAGTGCAGCGGTGTTGAATGCAGCGGTTTCGGATAACAATTCTCCGTCCAATCCTAATTTTTCTCCGGGTTTTAGTTGGATAATATTGCCAATGTTTACATTTTCTGCTTTTACTGTTTTTGGCTGATTGTTTTCTAAAATTGTTACTTCATCGGGTCTTTGGTCAAGCAAGGTTTTGATGTTGGCTTTGGCTCTTGTTACAGCCAATGTTTGGAATACTTCGCCAACGGCATAAAACAACATTACAGCAACACCTTCCGGATATTCGCCAATGGCAAAAGCTCCGATGGTAGCAATACTCATCAATAAAAATTCTGAAAACACATCACCTTTTCTGATGCTTTCAAATGCTTCTTTAATTACGGGTAATCCAACAGGTGCATACGCTACCACATACCACACAATTCTTATCCAACCTGTAAACCAAGATTGAGGAAGCCAATTATCGAAAGTTATGGCTATCATCAATAATACAAAACTGATGATAGCAGGTAAAAACATTTGAAAGGTAGATCTATCGCTACTTCCGTGGTTATGACCGTCATCATCGGTGTGTTCGTGGTTGTGTCCATCATCGTCGTGATGTTTTTCCAATAGCTTTTTAGCATCAGCATCGGTATATATTTTTTCTTCTTGAGGTGTACAACATAGCTGTTTACCTTGTTGATCGTACTTATGTTTGTGTTCCATTATAGTAATCTTTTAGTATTTTGTTTATAGGATAGATATTCTTGTCCGTGTTGTTTTTCTAAAAATTCTTCTTCCAATCTTATCTGAATTTGGATAACGATGTAAGTGGATAGCATCAGGAAAAGTGTAATTGCATTGGGCAGTATGAAAAATATTCCGGTAACGCTGATTATCATTCCTAAGAATATCGGGTTTCGGCTATAAGAAAATAAGCCTTTTGTTATTAATTCGGTTTTATTGTTTTCATCTATACCAATACGCCAACTGTTGCTCATTTGATATTGAGCTACCGAAATCCAGAGTAGTGAAAGATGTATCAAGATTAATCCAACTGTCATAAACACTTCTTTCATTAAATAAGAAATGGGTACTAGATACTGATATGCTTTATCGCTGAATGAATAAATGAATACCGCTATAAAAAGCAAGGCTATCAATACTTTCATTACAAAACCGATGTAATGGTGTGCGTTATCCGTTTTGCCAAATGTTATCGGATTGATGCCTGTTTGCTTATAGGTGCGGTATGACGGTAGCACAAAAGCTACCATCATATACAACACCAAATACAAAGGCAAATAAAAATTTAGCCAAATCATAGTTTCTTTTTTTTAGTGTTCGTGACCACCAGTATTGCTCAATTTTGCGTTTACAAAAAAGGCTCCTTTTACCACAATTTTTGCATTTGCAGGAATTTCGTTTACAAAGGTTACAGCGGTATAACCCATATCAGATACGCCTTTCAGTACTTCTACTTTTTCAAAATTTTTACTGGACTTATCTTCCTTATGTTCTTCTTCACTCTCTTTATGGCTTCCTTCTTTTTCGCCTTCTTCGTGATGCTTTTCTGCTTTTTTATCGGTTTGCACAAAAACATAGTATTTGCCATCAGCATTTACAATAGCATCATTGGGCACAGCAGGAATAGTTACATTGTTAAGGCTTACAATGGCAGTAATATTCATCCCGTCTATAAGTCCTGTTTTATTGCCTTGTACCACGGCGTGAGCGGCAATTGTTTTGCTTTCGTTTTCAAAAGATGAACCTATTGCAAATATTTTAGCATTATAGTCTTCTACTGCATTGTTGGTTATTCTAAAATGAATAGTTTGTCCTACTTTGAGCATTGGCAAATCCTTTTCAAAAACATTCAAATCCAAATGCAAGGCACTGTTATCTACAATTTCTATAACAGGTGAAGAAACATCTACATAGCTTCCTATTTTAGCGGAAACTTTACTAACGGTACCATTTAAAGGACTGGTTACAACTAATGCTGATTTTAGATTACCATTTGAAACAGAACTTGGATTGATGCCCATTAATTGTATCTGTTGTTGTAAGGAAGCTCTTCTGGTACGTAAACTATTGAGTTCGGCTGTGGCACTTTGTAGATTTTTTTTCGCTCCTGCATTACCTTCGAAAAGTTCTTTTTGCCTTGATAATTCTTGTTCTGCAAAAGTAATTCTGCTGGCAGTACTCAAATATTCTTCCTGCAATTGTATAAACTGCGGATTGGCAATAGTGGCTATTACTTGTCCTTTTTTTACATAATCTCCAATTTGTACGTTCAGTGTTTTTATTACACCACCATACAAAGAAGTTGCGTTGGCTTTGTTGTTATTGGGAACTTTCAGCAAACCATTTGCTCGGATGGTTGCCGTTAATTCTTTTTGCTCGATTGTACCTAATTCTATACCTACCGTTTTTATTTGTTCTTCGGTAAGTGTGGCAATGGTTGGCGTTTCTTCTTCGTGAGCTTCTTTATCCACTTTTTTTGTTTCAGCAGATTGTCCCTCTGTTTGCTTATCGTTTTTACAAGCCGAAAAGCTAAATATTAAAACAACTATCGTTGCTATAAAGGTGATTTTATTTATATTGAATTTCATTTTTAATTATTGATTAATGAATGAATAAATAGTGATTACAGATTGGTTTACCTGCTGAATACTTTTGAGGTAATTCAGCTGAATATCGGTGGCAGTTTGCAGCGCAAAAAGATATTCTACATAACTGATTTCGCCTGTTCTGTAACCCAATTGTGCTGCTGATACAATTTCCTTGGCATTTGGCAATGCTTCTTTCTCAAAATAATTGAATTGCTGTATGTCTTGCTGGTATTGTTGCAAGGCATTTTGCATTTGCGTAGCCAATGTTTGTTGCTGTTGCTGTGCATTGGATTCGGCTGCTTGTTTTCTGTAATCTAAAGATTTTATTCTGGCTTTGGTAGCACCATAAGTGATGGGAATAGCAATACCAATGTTTACAGAACTAAATCGGTTTCCACCATTGAAAAATTGTTCGGCTCCGTTTACATTTTGAAAACCAATTAAAGACTGATTGACGTAGCCAATCGTAAAATCTGGTAAACCTTGCGAACGTTCTACCTTTTTGGTTTGCTCGGCAATAATGGCATCCTGATACAAAGATTGAATGGCTGGATGATTTGCTACGGCTTCATTATCCAACAAATTACTGATTTGTAGAGGCTGAAATATTCCGTTTTTTGCAATGATAAAATCGTCTTTTGTGTTCATCGATGTTTTCAGATTGGCAACAGCATTGGATAAGAACACTCCATTTTGTTTTAGCAATAAATTGATTTCGCCTTTCTTAGCTTCCGCTGTACTGATGTCCACTTTTTTGGTATCGCCAGTTTTATAACGCAGCTGGGCTATTTTAATAAAATCGTTGTACAAACTATCCAATTGCTGTAACTGTTTTTCATTGTGTTGCAAGTACAAAATTTGATAATAATAAGTACGTACTTGATTTTTTAACTCCAATACAGTAAGGTTTTTTTGCAATTCTTTACTTTTTATTTCGGCATTAATCAGTTGCTTTTTAGCTCCGAATAATGATGGAAACGGAATGGTTTGTGACACCTGAAAAGACTGGTCGAATTTAGCACTGCTATATTGACCTAATTGTGCATTAAAATCAAGTTTGGGTAATTCTCCAGCAGTTTTTTTCAAGGCTTTGCTTGCATCAATTTCTAAATCTGAAGCTTTTATGGTTTGATTATTTTGAAGTGCAATATTTATCGCATCGTCAACGTTAATTAAACTTTTTGTCTGTGCATTTGCTGTAAAGCCTACCATTGATAAAAACAATACAATTATGGTTACAATGGGTTTCACTTGTGGTTTTCTTTTTAAATTAATTTTTGAATTGAAAATGATATAGAGTAATGGCAGTACAAATAGGGTAAGGAATGTTGCTGTAATTAATCCGCCAATAACTACGGTTGCTAAAGGTTTTTGTACTTCTGCACCTGCACTGCTACTCAATGCCATTGGTAAAAATCCTAAACTGGCCACGGTTGCCGTCATCAATACTGGTCGCAGTCGGATTTTAGTTCCTTCTATTACTCGTTTGAAAACATCTTTTACACCTTCTTTTTCTAATTGGTTGAAAGTGCCTATCAATACAATTCCGTTGAGAACTGCTACACCAAACAAAGCAATAAATCCAATTCCTGCACTGATGCTGAACGGCATACCACGAAGTATTAAAGCCAATATACCACCGATCGCACTCATTGGGATAGCTGTAAATATTAAGCCTGCCTGTTTAAAGGAATGGAACGTGAAATAGAGCAATACAAAAATCAATAACAAAGAAGCCGGAACGGCTATCATTAATCGGTTACTGGCTTCCTGCAAGTTTTCAAATTGACCGCCATACGTGAAATAGTAGCCCGGTGGTAATTTTATCTGCGTATTTAATTTTTGCTGAATTTCTTCTACCACACTTTGTACATCCCTGTCTGCAACGTTGAACCCGATTACAATTCTACGTTTTCCTGCCTCACGGCTTATCTGTGCCGGTCCTAATTTGTAATCAATAGTTGCTACTTGCGAAAGCGGAATTTGATTACCAGTTGAAGTTGGTATCATCAAATTGTTTACATCTTCGATACTGTTACGGTAAACACTATCCAACCGAACTACCAGTTCAAATCTTCTTTCGTTTTCATATACTACACCAGCACTTTTTCCTGCAAATGCAGTGCTTACTACATTGTTTACATCTTCTACCGTTATCCCATAATTGGCTAAACGTGTACGGTCGTATTCTATATTGATTTGCGGTAAACCACTCACACGTTCTACTTGTGGAGATGTAGCGCCTTCTACTGTTTGTATAACCTTACTAACCTTATCAGCATTCAAGGCAAGCGTATCTAAATTTTCTCCAAATATTTTAACTGCTACATCTTGCCTAATACCTGTCATTAATTCATTGAAACGCATTTGTATCGGCTGGTTTTTTTCAAAGAACACACCAGGTATTGCCTCTAATTTTTCATTGATTGCATCCGCCAATTCATCATAATTTCTACCACTTTTCCATTCATTTTGAGGCTTTAGCAATATCATCATATCAGTAGCTTCGGGTGGCATTGGATCCGTTGGCACTTCTGCCGCTCCAGTTTTACCTACTACCATTTTTACTTCATCAAATTCTTTAATAATTCTTGAAGCTTGCATAGAGGTTTCTATACTCTGGCTCAATGAACTGCCTTGTGGTAAAATACAATGGAAGGCAAAATCTCCTTCCTGTAATTGTGGTATAAATTCGCCACCCATTCTGCTAAATAAGAAAAGACTAAAAACAAATATACCAACGGTAATTCCTACTAGCCAATATTTTATTTTGATGGCTTTTTCTAATAATGGTTGATACATTTTTTGCAACCAATTCATCATTTTATCCGAAATGGTTTCTTTGAGCATCGGCTTTTTAGATAAGAACAAAGCGCACATCATCGGGATATATGTTAAAGATAATATCAATGCTCCGAATATTGCAAAACCTACTGTTTGTGCCATAGGACGGAACATTTTACCTTCTACACCTACCAATGTAAGAATAGGAATATAAACTATAAGGATAATGATTTCACCAAAGGCTGCACTATTACGAATTTTGGAAGCTGAGGTAAATACTTCATTATCCATTTCTTGCTGTGTGAGCCTTTGTGTAGATTTCCTTAAACCTAAATGATGCAATGTAGCTTCTACAATAATTACCGCACCATCTACAATTAATCCAAAATCTATTGCTCCCAAACTCATTAAATTGGCACTTACGCCAAACACATTCATTAAAGCCAATGCAAACAACATCGCCAAAGGAATAGCGGATGCTACAATCAATCCTGCCCTAAAATTTCCTAAGAAAAGCACCAATACAAAAATGACAATCAGTGCGCCTTCTATCAGGTTCTTTTCAACGGTACTCATAGCTCTGTCAACCAAATCTGTACGGTCTAAATAGGGTTCAATAATTACATCTTCGGGTAAGGATTTTTGAATAATAGGTAATTTTTCTTTGATGCGATTTACAACCTCATTGCTGTTCTCGCCTTTCAACATCATTACCACACCGCCAACTGCATCTACTTCGCCGTTGTAGGTCATTGCTCCGTATCTTACAGCACTTCCGAAACGTACATCTGCTACGTCTTTTATAAAAATGGGAATACTGCCGCCATCATTTTTTACACTGATATTTTTTACATCATCTAATGAAGTTACCAAACCGATACCTCGGATGAAATAAGCGTTTGGTTTTTTGTCGATATATGCACCACCAGTATTTTGATTGTTTTTTTCTAATGCGGTAAAAATGTCGGTAACACTTACCCCCATAGCTTTTAAGCGATTGGGATTTACTGCTACTTCATATTGTTTCAGTTCGCCACCAAAACTATTTACTTCGGCAATTCCGGGAGTTCCATATAATTGTCTTGCTACAATCCAATCCTGCATTGTGCGTAGGTCTTTTGCATTGTATTTTTTTTCACTGCCTTTTTTTGGATGGATGATGTATTGATAGACTTCTCCCAATCCGGTACTTACTGGTGCAAGTTCTGGCTTGCCAATACCTTTAGGTATATTTTCCTCTGCTTCTTTTAGTTTTTCATTGATAAGCTGACGGGCAAAATAAATGTCTACTTTATCTTTAAATACCACTGTAATTACCGATAAGCCAAATCTTGAAATACTCCTTGTTTCTTCTATATCTGGAATATTGGCAATGCTTTGCTCAATAGGGAAGGTTACTAATTGTTCTACTTCTTGCCCTGCCAATGTAGGGCAAACCGTAATTATTTGCACCTGATTATTAGTAATATCGGGTACGGCATCAATGGGTAGTTTTGTGGCACTCCACACTCCCCAAATGATGAGTAACAAGGTCATTATCCCAATGACGAGCTTGTTCTGAATACTAAATTTTATAATGTTATCTAACACGTGTATCTGTTTAATTTTTTGATAAATAAATTATTGCCTCTTGCCATAAGAAGGCAACAGATAATCAAATAACTATTGAATGAAGTGGATAATGCCTGTAATTATTTCTATAAACAAACATTCATAGAAAATACATAACACGAACACGCTGACAGTACCATAAAGCCAATAAAAGACATACAATTACTGAGGCTTGCAACAAACCATCAATAGCATTAAGAAAATCTGAAAAAATTAAACAGTAAATTTGGGAGGATGCCAAATACTTCCTGAGTAGAAGGGAATTAAAGTAAAATCACGAAGTGTAATTTTTTTAACAACAAGAATGGGTTTAGGTTGCTTGATTTCAAAAGGTTTGAAATGGTAAGTAGCAATACTTATACTACAACAATTGCAATAACAAAAAGGACCGCAATTGTCATCGCTATCTTGGTTGTGGTCGTGAGATTGAACGGTTTCAATTTTAGGAATGGTATCCTCACACTGATTGCTTCCATCGCTACAAGGCAATGAAAAAAGTACCATCAGGTAAATAGTCCATATTGCGGTTATCCATCTCATTTATAGTGCAAATATAGAAAAATAAACTTTGCAATCGGATTGCAAAGTTTCATAGTATTTTAGTTGCATCTGTCACACCGTCCTTTAAGTACCAAATTGATACCTTCTAATTTAAAATTTAGTGGAATATTGATGTTTGGAATTTCGGTATCGGTAAGACAAAAAGTTCGCTGGCACTGGGAGCAATGAAAATGCGTATGCTGTTCTGAAGGTTTGCAACTGCACCCAGATTGGCAAAGTGCATATTTCGCAACTCCTGTTCCGTCGTCAATAGTATGGATAAGTTTGTGCTCTAAAAAAGTTTTCAGCGTTCTGAATAGCGTAACATTATCTGCATTTTCAAACTGTTCTGCTAATTCCTTATGACTGATGGCATATTGCTGTTTCAACAATTTTTCTATTACCAACAAACGCATTGCTGTGGGTTTAATATTTCTTTGTTGTAAAATATTTTCTTCATTTTTCATAATGATCAATTTCTATTGCCATTTACTCCAAAATCGAGAAGCTATATTAAAATGGGTGTTCAAACTAACGGTTTTGCTATTTAATCTACAATATAATTTCTTATTAATACGAATTAAGGGTTGGGTCTTAATAGTTATGGTTTTGCAATATTTGATTTTTTGTAATAAACCGCAAATTAATTGATGGTTTTAACCCTTAATTCGTACTATATACACTGTTTACTAATAATTCAGTGCGAGCCCCACTCCAAAATCCATATCGCTATCGTAATGTGTACGGATGCCAATGTTTTTGTTGATGATGTACTTTAGGTCTGCCATATATTCCAGATCAGTATTAACCATAAATCCTGCTCTTATTCTTTTGGAAATCGGAATATCTTCCCGCATTAATGACAAACGAACAATTCCATCATGATATACTTCTGCCTGAAAGTTTACCAACATTGGCAAAGTATACATAAAACCTAAACTAATAGCTCTACGTGTATCTTTTTCATTTTTCTGTCCGAATAAATTGGTTTCGTGTTCATCCATTCCCATTTTTCGGTATCGCCAATCAAAACCAATAAACGGCATAAACCATTGCATTTTCCCAATGTATCTTCCTAAATGAGTTTCTACTTCATAACCATGCATATCATTATAGCCTAAACGCCATTCTGTACCTAAAGACCATCTTGAGTTCTGGAGCATTGCATCACCATCATTACCATTAGTTGCAAAATCATTCTGCGCCATAAAATGCGGCATATTGCTTTCTCTCTGCAACTTGTTATAGGCTTGTTTTTTGTTAGGTAAATTCGGATTTTGATAATCATCTACTGCAAAAACCCTGTTCATTCCCGACATCATATGATATAAGATATGACAGTGGAAAAACCAATCTCCTTCTTCGTTTGCTAAAAACTCAATGGTATCCGTTTCCATTGGCATTATATCCAACACATTTTTTAGGGGTGAATATTCGCCTTTACCATTGATTACCCTAAAATCGAAACCATGCAAATGCATCGGGTGGCGCATCATTGAGTTATTATGAATAGTAATTCGTAGAATTTCTCCTTTTTTTACAGGTATTTTATCAACTTCTGAAAGTATTTTATTATCCATACTCCACACATAACGGTTCATATTTCCGGTAAGAGTAAATTTCAATTCTTTTACTGGCGCATCTTTAGGAAGCTCCGTATTGGAAGGAGATTGTAGCATTGCATAATTCAGCGTTTTGATTTCTCCCAAAGCATTTGCATTGTAACGGTTGGGATCATTTTCCATATTCATATTGTGTTGGCTATGGTCTTCTTTCTGCTTACTATCTCCTGTGATTTCGGGATACATTACCACATTCATATCCATTTGGTTCAAGCTCATTTTCATTCCCATATCGTCCAAATCGCCGTTCATCTTCATCATATCATTCATCATTTTCATCCCTTCAAAATATTTCAATTTTGGAAGTGGTGAAATGAGCTGTTTGATGCCATTACCTACAAAATAGCTTGCTGACTGTGTTCTGTCTTCGGTAGTTGCTAAAAATTCATAGGCAACACCATCTTCAGGAATGGTTACCACCACATCGTAAGTTTCAGAAACTGCAATAATTAATCTATCAACTTCTACAGGCTCTACATCATTACCATCATTGGCTACTACGGTGATTTTTCCGCCTGCATACCTCAACCAAAAATAAGAAGAAGCACCACCGTTTGATACTCGTAACCGTACTTTATCGCCTGCTTTTAGTGTTTTACCATCAGCCGTTTTTAAATCGCTCGTATGATTTCCGTTGATTAAAATTTTGTCATAATAAACATCGCTTACATCCATTGCCAACATACGCTTCCATTCGTTCTTAATTTTTGTTTTGAAATGACCTTCTTTTATAGCTTCTGCATAAGATTGTGTCGCATTTTTTTTAATCGCTGCCCAATCATTGGCATTATGCAACATACGGTTGATGTTATCGGGATTAAGGTTTGTCCACTCGCTCAAAATGATGGGTACAGTAGGTAAATCATCAATTCCTTTTCTAAAAGTTTTATCCTCCTCCTTTTTCTTCATTATAAAACTGCCATACATCCCAATTTGCTCCTGCAAACCAGAATGTGAGTGATACCAGTGTGTTCCGTGTTGGATAATAGGAAAACGATAGGTATATGTTGTACCTGCCTCAATCGGTTTTTGTGTAAGCCACGGCACTCCATCTTCCTTATTGGGTAAAAACACACCGTGCCAATGTAGTGATGTACTTTCTTTTAATTGGTTATGTACAACGATTTCAGCTGTATCGCCTTCGGTAAAAGTGAGCGTTGGCATTGGTATTTGACCATTTACGGCAATGGCTCTTTTTTCTTTGCCTGCATAGTTTACAAGTGTGTCTTTTACATAAAGGTCGTAACGAACCACCTTTTGTGCAAAAAGAGATTGCGAACACAACAGTATGAAAACTGCCTGTAGCAACCTTGTGGTAATGTTTTTGGGTATATTCATTTTAATATTTTTTATTAATGAAACTTAGTCCTGCTCTTTTAACCAATTGGTTAATACTTTGATTTGCTCATCATTCAGTTTTGCATTATTGTGCATTATTGTATATGATGATAAAGGCATTTGCTTAGTTTCGATTTGTTCTTTAATTGAGTTTAATAATCTTTCCTGTTTCCGATTTGAGTATGTACCCCATTCGTAAAAATTCAAATCCTGTTTTGCGTTTTTGATATGGTTTTCTACCAATGCTCTTGCAGGTTGTACATAGTCATACCAAGCATAATTAGTGTTGTTACTATGACAATCGTAGCAAGAGGTTTGAAACATCGCTTTTACTTCAACAGGCATTTTATATACTTGGGTAAAATCAGTTGTGTAAACCTGCCCTTTATCTACATTAAGGGCAGGCTGATAAAATTGAATAGCAATAAAAATAAACAGCACTATTGCCAACATTATCTTTAATACTCTCTTCATTTTTAGAACTCTTTTTTTACAGAGCCACACGTAAGCATCTTGCTGCCATAATAAGGATTTTTGATAGTCTTAGCTTCGCTAATCCAAATCGCACCTTTTCCATCATTGTACATTGGGCAATAATCCTGATATAATTTTTGGGTAGTTCCAAATAATGTGATAAGGTCAGAAACGTCTTTACTTAGCGATGCTAAATGTTCTCTCTGGTGGTCTATTTTACCAGCATTGTCACTAATGTGCTCTGCATTTTCTTTGGCATTTTCCGCTATTTCCATATATTCTTTATGTTTATTCGCTGGGATAGCGTTCATATCCACATTTTTTAAGGTAGTAAACAATTGCTTTCCTGCATTAGCAGCTGCTTTGTCATTATCTGCAACAAGTGCATTTTTTAAAGCCAAATAATCCTTAATTATAGGTGCGATAGTAAACTTTTGAGCTTGCTTCACATCGGATTTTTCTGCCTCTTGAGAAGACGTATCCGTTGAAGTAACAGTTGCTACCGTATCATTGTGTGTAGGTGATTGTAACTCCGGAGTTGCAGCAATTGTTGTGCTATCATTAGCTTGCTGGTCGCTATTTTTATTTGAAGATTGATTGCAGGAAATTGTTACCGCTGCAACTGTTACTAATGTAATGATTGAGAAAATTATATTTTTCATTTTATTTATTTTTGATATTATTGAAGAAATTTATCTTATTTATTTGTTTTCAAATTCATTTAGCTTACGCTTCATAAATTCGATTTCTTGTGCCTGTGTTTCCAGTATGTTTTTTTGTAACCGTATCAATTCGGGGTCGGTAAGCTTAGCTTTTTCAGACATCAATACTGCTGCTGCGTGATGCGGTATCATACCTTTTACAAACTCCTTATTGCCCACAAATAATTGCTCCCGAATACCAAACCAAGAAAAGATACCAATCGCAAGGGAAACCGTTATGATTGCCCAGTTGATTTTTTTGCTTTTATACATTCCTTTCATTATCAATAGTTCTATAATCAACATTGCAGAAACCATCAGCAATGTCATATATAAATTATTGATGTTCAGGATAAGGTTCTGTAAGCCGTCAATCATAGCATACATAATGAAGTACATAGCTATGAACATAGCAACAGCCATTACAGCAAAGCGTTTGTACATTGCTAAAGAGTGATTAGTATTATACTTTTCATTCTTATGGTTATGTTGCATTTCGTGTTGGTTTTCCATACTTTCCATAACAATAGCGTTTTATTTGTTATTAATAGTTTCCTGTACGCTACCGCAAGTAAGCATTTTGGAGCCGTAATACGGGTTTTTAATTGCTTCTTCTTTGCTTAGCCAATTTGCTCCTTTACCATTATTGTACATTGGGCAATGCTGATAATAAACAGGTGTTTCTTGTTTTGAAACTTTGGCTAATTCGTACATATTATTAGCCAGTAAAGCGAAAATTTCTCTTTGTTTGGTAACATCTTTTGCTACAGCAATTTTTTCTGCATTAGCAGTTAAATCTTTCATTACTTTCATCCAAACGGTATGTTCTTTGGTAGAAAGTTTTGTCATTTCTACCGCTTTTATTGCCTTTACCAATTCAGCGGCTTTTGCAGATGAGACAGCTGCATCGGTTTTTATCAAAGCATCTTTTACTGAAAAATAGTTATCAAAAACATTTTTCAGTTGTAATGCATTTTGGGTAGTTGCCGTATTTGTGGTAGCCATTTCTTTAGCGTTGTGGTTGCCGTGATCAGCTTTCATATCCATACCTGCATCTTTGGTTGTGGCAACTGGTTTTAGTTCCCTGTCATACTGGCAACAGCCGGATAATTTTGCATATACATCATCTGGAGCTAAAAATTTCTCGCTGTCATAACCTGCTAAAGCAATACGTTTCAATATTTCATCCTGATTGGTCTTTTTGCTGTCATAGTTAAGTGTAGCCATTTTGGTGTCTTTATTCCATTCTACTGTGGCTACATTTTTTACGTTTCCTGCTTTTTCAATTGTGGTTTTACACATATCACAGTTGCCATATATTTTTACGGTTTCTGTTTTTGCATTTTTGATTTGTGCAAAACTGTTTACGGCTGATAGTAATACGGTGATTATCATCAATATTTTTGAAATTGATTTCATTTTGATTTTTTTTAATTTAATAAGATATACGAAGAGTTTGCAAAAACTGGATTCAGTTTTCGACAAGGCACACGTATGGCTAACAAGCCATCGTTTTAACTTATTTTAGGCGGTTGCCAAATGGAAAAGTAACCTGAAGAATAATAGGCTTGTTTGAAACCAAATTTTTGCTTTTTAATTTCGGCAAAAGGGTTTGTTATTTTTAAATCGATGGGGATTTGTAAGCTTACCGAAGATGAAGAAGTACTACATCCACAAGAACTGTGCTTACAATTGCTGTCGCAGTCGTGACCATCTTTGCATTTTTTACAGGACTTGTCCGTGCAACTGCTTTTATGTTCTGCTTTTGCAGATTGGTCTATTGAGCAACTTTTTTGTTCTGTATTGGCTGTTTTTTTGGCACAAGCATAGCTTATGTTTGGCATTAGGAAAAAGCCCAAACACAATAAGATGACAAAGCTGATATGTTTACTCAAATTTTTCAACATTACAAAATTATGAAATTATTTCTTTTAATTGCTATATTTTGCACTTTCGTGAACTGCAAACACAGAATTATAGATAAAATGTCTAAATCACTATTCTGCATAGTCCTTTTTATGCTTATTAAAATAAATATATAGTTAATTACCTAAAGTGTTTGTTATTAGCTAAATAACCAAACAGGTATTACGATAAGGAAATTAATCTCTGCTTAATGGTTCCATCTTAAAACCTGCTTTCTGTACAGTTTCAATTACCTGTTCTTGTGTACTTCCTTCTGATTTTCGGTAAGCACCTTGTCTTTAATTGTATCTTACTTCCCAATGGCATTATACCATCGGTATTATCCAAATGAGGTTTTACAGATGCTACACATCCACCACAGTTAATATTTGTTTTGAATCGTAAGTCTTGATATTCTTTTCCATTTTGTTTATTGAATAATTCATTTAAAGTTTAAAGCTGCGTAATCGCAATGCATTTACGATTACCGATACAGAACTTAAAGACATTGCTAAAGCTGCAATCATTGGTGATAATAAAATTCCGAAAAACGGATATAAAATACCTGCTGCAATTGGAACACCAAGCACATTGTAGAAAAAGGCAAAGAATAAGTTTTGCTTGATGTTTTTCATAACAGCATGGCTCAAATTTTTTGCTTTTACGATACCTAATAAATCGCCTTTTACTAAAGTTATTTTGGCACTTTCTATGGCTACGTCGGTTCCAGTTCCCATAGCTATTCCGATATTGGCTTGTGCTAACGCCGGAGCATCATTTATACCATCACCAGCCATAGCTACAATTTTCCCTTCTGCTTGTAAACGTTTAATTTCGTTGAGTTTATCTTCGGGTAAGTATCCTGCTTTATAGGAAGACAAACCTAATTCATCCGCTACTGCTTTGGCTGTATTAACATTGTCGCCAGTAAGCATAATTACTTCTACACCTTGGAGCATTAGTTCTTTTATCGCTGCTGCACTCGAAATTTTTATCGCATCGGTAATTGAAACAAAACCAACTGTAACACCATCAACAGCAATGTAAGAAACCGTTTTACCAAGTTTTTGTTCTGCAATAATTTTGTTTTCTAAATCGTCAGAAATAGTTGCCTTAACCTGTTCCATTAGTTTTTTATTGCCTAATGCTACTTTTCTATTGGTAACCGTTCCTGTAACTCCTTTTCCTGTAACATTTTCAAAATCTTTGACTCCAATTAATGAAATAGATTTTGTTTTGGCATAATTGACTACTGCTTGTGCCAATGGGTGTTCACTGTATT
This sequence comes from Daejeonella sp., assembly GCF_030695525.1. Classification (GTDB taxonomy): domain Bacteria; phylum Bacteroidota; class Bacteroidia; order Sphingobacteriales; family Sphingobacteriaceae; genus Daejeonella. Next base: position 82,288 of record NZ_JAUYSS010000071.1, read on the forward strand.
GGTTTAAGGAAGCTATATTTTGCAATAAATCATCCTCGTTATTAGTTGATGCGTAAATTTTTTCTACCGAAGGTTTTCCCTCTGTTAGCGTTCCTGTTTTATCTGTTATTAAAACATCCACCTTATTCATATTTTCTAAGGCTTCGGCATTTTTAATTAATACTCCAGATTGTGCTCCTTTGCCTACACCCACCATCACAGACATCGGCGTGGCTAAACCTAAAGCACAAGGACAAGCTATGATTAAAACTGCAATGGCATTTATAAATCCATAAACCTTCGCTGGTTCTGGACCAAATAGTGCCCAAACAAAAAAGGTAATTACTGAAATGATTACTACAATGGGTACAAAATATTTAGAAATACTATCGGCTAATTTTTGAATGGGTGCTCTTGAACGAGAAGCATCGTTAACCATTTGTACAATTTGAGAAAGTAATGTTTCAGAACCTACTTTTTCGGCCATCATTACAAATGATTTGTTCCCGTTGATTGTTCCCGAAATTACATTATCGTCTTTCTTTTTGTCAACGGGAATTGGTTCTCCTGTAATCATTGCTTCATCAATACTGCTTTCACCATCGGTTATTTTTCCGTCAACTGGAATTTTATCTCCTGGTTTTACGCGTAATAAATCACCTTTCTTAATATCATGAATGGAAATCACTTTATCGCCCCCTTCACCAATCAAAGTAGCTTCGGTTGGCGCTAATTGTAATAACGCTTTTATAGCTCCACTGGTTTGGCTATGTGCTCTTGCTTCTAACAATTGTCCCAACAAGACCAGTGTAATGATTACTGTTGCTGCTTCAAAATAAAGATGAATGGTTCCGTGTTCGGTTTTAAATTCTTCGGGAAAGATATTCGGAAACAGCATTCCTACAATACTAAACAAAAATGCAACTCCAGTTCCTATTCCGATAAGGGTAAACATATTTAGATTCCAAGTGATTATGGATTTCCAAGCTCGTACAAAAAACATCCAACCAGCATAGAAAATAACAGGAATTGAAAACAGAAATTGCACCCAGTTCCACATGTTGCTGTCCATTATTTGAAATAACGGATTGTTATGTACCATTTCCATCATGGCAATAATAAAAATTGGCACCGTAAAGAGGGTTGCAATTTTCATTTTTTTAAGCAAATCCAGATAGGTTTTTTTTTCTTCGGAATCGCTTGGTTCCATGGGTACTAAATCCATTCCGCATATAGGACATGAACCTGGACTATCTTGAATAACTTCGGGATGCATTGGGCAGGTGTACATCGTTTTCTTTACATCCAATTCTGCTTCTTTTACCAAATGCATTCCACAAACAGGGCAATCGCCAGCTTTATCATAGGTTTTATCGCCTTCACAATGCATTGGGCAATAGTATTTGCCTTTTATATTGCTAGTCACTTCGATTGTTTTTTTATCATCGTGAGAATGAGCGGAGCAGCAGGATTTTGCCACTGGTTCATTTGTCGTGGTATGTTGTGGGCTTTTGTTATTGCTCATTTCTATGGTATATTTTCCAACAGCGGTTAATGCTTTTTGCAATTGTGTAGTTGGAATGTGTTTATCCATAGTCAGGGTAGCTGAGTTTTCATCTTTTGAAACTTCAACATTTGTCACATTTTCAACCTTTAATAAAGCCGATTTCACCTTTGCTTCGCAACCTCCACAGGTCATACCTGTTACTTGATATTTGTGTACCATTTTGTATGAGTTTTATTATGATACAAAGTTCCATATTGATTCCATTTTTTCATTGTGGAATTATGGAATTGATTTGTAAGATTTACTTACACCTCGTCCAAAGACTTCCTTTTATCTTCCCGTATTTGCTTGAAATGACTTGGCGTCAGTCCTGTTACTTTTTTGAATTGATTACTCAAATAACCTACGCTTGAATAATTCAAACGGAAAGCAATTTCACTCAACGACAATTCATCATACACCAATAGTTCCTTAATTTTTTCAATTTTTTGGGCAATAAAGTATTTCTCAATAGTAATACCCTCTACCTCCGAAAAGAGATTGGATAAATAATTATAATCGTGGTGTAGTTGACTACTTAATACATCTGAAAGATTGGATTTGGTGTCATTGTCCTGATGATGCACAAGGTCAATAATTATATTTTTTATCTTTTCAATGATACGGCTTTTTTTATCGTCAATGAGTTCAAAGCCTAATGGAATTAAAACCTTATCTAAATTATTTTTTTCTTCGGGTGTAATTTCTTTATCCAATGTTACTTCTCCGAGCTTAATAGTTTTTACTCCTAAACCCAATTTATCCAATTCACTCTGCACAACCATGATACAACGGTTGCAAACCATATTTTTTATAAAGAGTGTAGCCATGATTTTAGAATAGAATATTGTAAAAGTACAAAAGAAGTCGATACTTCAATGGACAAAGAAGTAAATCCTTTTGTTTCATCCCCTGCCATGATAATTGTCCAAATCACTAGTATGATAACTGTACTTATTCCTGTTGCGAGATTGGAATTGGCTTTATCTACTAGCAGTTTAGTAAATATTACATTGAGAGCAGCAAGCAGATTTCAAAAATTTTGTACAAGCCCAATGCCGAAACTTTTATTTTGATAAAACGGCATTATCATAGTCATAGCTTTCTTTTCTTTATCGGACAGCAATCCATTGATTTTGGGATAAAGCCAGTATGCCAACTCTGTTGATAAGATACCAAAACCTGCACCAGCCACAACATCATTTACCCAATGTTTGTCATTTATTGCTCTGTACACTCCTGTAAAAACAGCAAATGAATATCCGGAAATGCTTAGCCAAAAACTGGTATCCTTATACTCCCTAAACATAAATTGTGCAGAAGAAAATGCTGTGGCAGTGTGCCCTGATGGAAAGGACAGCTTATTGGAGCCGTCTGGTCTTTCTTCTGTTACAATATGTTTTAATGGAACAACAAATGCAGCAGAAATCAACTGCGATGTAGCATAAATAATAGTTCTATCCCTGAAATTATGCTTACCTTTTATACCTGCCGCATTTAAACCATATACCATTGCTGCCGGAGCATATTGAGTATAGTTATCCAACGATATATGTTTAGGTTGGTGTTCGTTTATTTCTTCTCTGGTAGAAAAATTGAGATATTTCAATCCATCGCTTTCCAAGCTCACTATTCCGAAACCTATAAACACCGTTGGGGCAATTAAATGCTTGTAGTTTAATTTATATCCTTTGTAGTTCGTCTTCTTTATTGTACTATCTTGTAAAGCAGCATTTATATTTCGTATTGTATCCTGTGCCGATACTTGATAGATATTTACCAGCAAAAGAATTAAGATTAAAGCGTTTCTATTAATTTGATAGCATTTCATTTAGTTAATGTTGTTTTTAGTCTTTCAATATTTACTTCCTTAAACTGCTGAAGAACATTTTTTCCATAGTCCGTATAATAGCTGTGGCTTTTTAACAAAGTATAGTTTATTTCTGCCCATTCCATATCGGTATAAGTTCTACCCAAATAGGTTTTAAACTCTTTTCTTAACTGTTGCTCATACTTAGGGTAATCCGGCTTTATGAAATGATACAAATCTGCATCCGCCAGGACTTCTTCTTCGGGCGATGTTGGATTTTTGGGAAAACGTGTCGCTTCAATGCAAGCTAACACTTGTTCTATATCTTCTTTCGGATAGTTGTTCCTGTTTAAAAAATCTACTGCAATAGTTTTACTGCTGTCTTCGTGGAGGGTATAGGTGGTTGTATATCCACAATCGTGAAACCAGGCAGCTAACATAACTATCTCTAATTGCTTGGGGTTAAAACGGCATTCTCCGGCAATTTCAATCGCCGCTTTTACAACTTCCTGCGTGTGCGTTACATTGTGAAAGCAAATGTCATTTTGGAGTTTATTGGATAAAAGTTCCAGCACATAATCCCGTACTATATTAACAATATCTTCGTTGATCATTATTTATGATTTAAAATTTATAGCTATACCCTAATCTGACAACCTGCGTTTCGTAATAATCATCGCTGGTGTAATTGAAACCTATTCCGTCTATCTTCCTTTTAATGACCATTGTATTCAGCAAGTCGGTAGCATTAAAGAAAATCTCTCCTTTACCTTTTTGAACAGATTTCTTTAATCCGGCATCTATTGAAAATCTGGACATAATTTCCCCCTGTGGAATAATATCGGGAGCTAAATAAACGGCTGTTAATTGTGCATCCCAATCTTTCGCAAATCGGAAAGTATTGTTCAGTTTCAGATTGCCTGAAATGCCTGTTTGCTTATCGGCAGAAAAGTTGTTAGGTTCGGGATACAAATTCTGTACAGTGAAAGCATTGATTTGATTTCTGTAAATATTTCCGTTGATGTTGAAGGAATAAACATCAGAAACCTTTTGGTCTAAAATAGCTTCCAAACCTGTATTATAGCTCTTGCCAGCATTTTGGAATATGGCATATATCAGCGTACTGCCTGGAACAGTACTCGAAATTCTCGTGATGGTTCCGTCAGCAAAACGATGGTACAGTGCAGAATAGAAGTAACCGCTGTTCCAAGTGTTCTTATAACCTAACTCTATGGAATTGGTAAACTGTGGTCTTAATGCGGGATTTCCGACCTTGATAATCTCGGCATCATCGTATTTCGGGAAAATACGGATATCCACTTCATTGGGTCTGTCCACCCTGCGGTTATAGAATACCGAAAGTTTATTGTTGTCATTCAGTTTATAAGTTAACCTCATATTCGGGAACGGTTGCGTATAATGGTAGCCATCGCTTTTGTAAGTGCTGTGGTTAGGATTAACATCGTACTGGATTTTCACATACTCCAAACGCAAGCCCAATTCTGCTTCCCATTTTTCGTTTTCAAAAACATAGTTGCCGTACACTGCTGGTATCAGTTCCTTATAGTCTGCCCAACCTCCCGCATCCATATCCAAAACAGAATTGGCTCCGGGTATAAACTCCATATTGGTAGGAATGTTTCTGTTACGGAGCTTGATACCTGTTTCAATCCGTCCATACTTCAAGGGTTTGATATAATCTATATTGAAGTCATATACCTGTTCATCCGATAATAATTTAAAGGCATCCGTTCCTGTGGATGAGGGCAGGTAATTGTCGTAAAAATATTGCTCGTCTTCTCTGTGAAAGGTATAGTTGAAACCGATGTTCAGCAAATGCCCTGCTTCTTTAAACTTATGCTGGTAAGCTGCCGTAGCCATTGCAGTTGTCTTCAGTTCATCTTCCAAAAACTGCCAAAGTCGTAAACGTTGCGAAATATCCCCGTTAAAAAACGGCTGGTCGCCACGGTCAATAATCTTCTCACTGCCGTACATTCCCGAAACGGTCAACATATTCTGCTCGTCAATATTCCAATCAAGTCCTGCTTTTGTGGTAAGAAAGTTGGTGTTCCTGTTCCGCTTCAGTTGAGAATTGATAACCGTCCCATCGTCATAGTTTCTTGTTACAAACTCATTTTTGTTCAGTGTTTCTGTATATAGGTTATCTGCCTGCAAAAAGATGTTTACCTTATCCTTTCTGTAATTCAAGGATAGCGAAGGGTTTATCTTAGGTGTAAAAGTGTATTGCGGTCTGATGGTTGGCAAGTTTTCTTTCCGTACCCAAAGTGACCCCAAGCCCGAAGTTAAACCTACCTTACCATTAAAGCCATTCTGCTTGTTCTTCTTCATTATGATATTAATGATACCAGCATTACCGTTGGCATCATACTTTGAAGAAGGATTGTTGATGATTTCTATTTTATCAATGGCAGATGATGGAATGTTGTCTAAACCCGTTTGGCTGCCAAAACCTGTTAAAGCAGTCTGCTTACCGTCAATTAGAACCGTAACCTTATCATTTCCCCGTAACTGAACTTTACCGTCCTGAACTGTAACGCCGGGCAGGTTTTTCATACTCTGTAAAACCGAACCACCACTTTGGCTGATATTGTCAGCAACGGAGTATGTTTTCTTGTCCAGTTTACTGCTTATATCATTTGCTTTTGCAGTAATGGTTACCCCTTCTAAAACTGTCGATTTTTCGTCTAACTCAATAGCCGGAATATCCAAAAATGCTGAAAGGCTACCGATAAACAACGGTTGTTCTTTGCTGTCATATCCCATATATGAAATTTCAAAGCGATAGTT
>NZ_JAUYSS010000005.1 GCF_030695525.1 Daejeonella sp.
GCCAAGAACAAGAAGCATTGGTTTGAATCTACAGGTAAAGTTTTAATCATTTAATCTTATGGATATGAAAAATCATTTTTTCAGAAATACAGCAATTATTTTAGTAATGCTATTCGGAGTTTCCTGTGATAAGGGTTTTGAAGAGCTCAATGTGAATCCAAATGCCGCGACAAGTGTAGTTCCTGAGTTTTTATTAACAAAGGCGCAGTTATCCTCGGCCAGATACGATTATTTTATGCTTGGTGGTGCTATGCAGCACATGGCTAACTATAACATTGGTCAGGCACAAGGCGATAAATATGTTGGAAACCTGGGCTGGCAATCCAATCTTTTCGAGAACTTTTACATCAATGAAGGACTTGAAATAGAAGAAGTCATCCGGTCAGTTTCTGGCAATCCTGACTTTGTCAATAAACTTGCGGTTGCCCGCATCTGGCGTGCTTTTGTCTATCATCGCATAACTGATATGTATGGTGATATTCCATATAAAGAAGCAGGCAAGGGTTCGTCCGATAAGATATATAAACCTAAATATGATAAGCAATCTGATATTTATTCAGATATGCTGAAGGAATTGGATGAAGCTGCAAAAAGTTTTAATACAGCTAAACCTACTTTCGGATCTGCTGATTTGGTTTATGGAGGGAATATCCCAAGATGGCAGAAATTTGCACACTCCCTGATGTTGAGATTAGGAATGCGATTAAGTAAAATAGATCCTGCAATGTCAGAAACCTGGGTCAAAAAAGCGATTGCTGGCGGCGTTATTATCAATGACAGCGATATGGCAACTATTCAATATATTGAGGGAGGCCAGATCGCAAATCGTAATCCAATTGCACAAGGCTTAATGGATGCTGATTACAATACCCCTCAGGCAGTAGATAACAGGCTTGGTGGAAAATTGGCAAAAACACTGATTGACCATTTGAAGAATACCAAAGATCCAAGACTTAATGCCCTGGCAGTTGTATGGGTTCGGGCTTCTCCAACATCAGCTTTTGTTGCAGATACTGCTACTGCTTTACAATCAGGAATGCAGAATGGGATATGGGATGCTGCACCAGCAAATTTTGGATCGTATTCAGAACCCAATCCTAACACACTATTGCGCTATAATGCACCTATGTTCATGTTTACTGCATCTGAAAGTAATTTACTTCTAGCAGAAGCAGCTATCAGAGGTTGGTATTCCGGAAGTGCGGAAGAATCATTTAACAGAGGAGTAAGATCAGGTATACAGCAGTGGGGAATGTATGGCCCTGCAGGAGTAATTGCAACCAACAGGATAGATGCTTATTTAAAGCTGAATGCCTTTAAGACAGCCGGCACATTTAATGAAAAGTTAGAGCAAATATCTACCCAAAAGTGGGTCGGTCTATGTTTCATTGATGAATATGAGGTCTTCTCAACCTGGCGTCGTACCGGATATCCTGCTTTAGTTCCAACAAACTATCCGGGTAACCTCTCCGGAGGAACAATTCCAAGACGCATGGTTATCGGACCAAATGAACAGAATTCAAACAGTGAAAACTTTATCGCTGCAATGACCCGACAGGGTGGGGCTAATTATAATATTTTAACAAACAGAGTTTGGTGGGATGTTAAATAAGTTAAAATTAGAAATCCATATTATTTTGTCGAAATTGTTTAACGCAATACAATAAAATTATAAAGATGAAAAGAAGAAATTTCTTAGAGAAGACTTTGGCCACCAGCGGTGCTTTACTAGTACCCGGAGCTTCTGTTGCCGCTATTAACAATCAGGCGACAGGGAGTGAAATGCCAATGGATAAAAATGATAATGAAACAATCTTTGATGAGGTGATCATTGAGAGACCTGTCAGTGGTCAACCTCACAAGGGTAAAGTTTTAGCGGTAATTCAACCTCATTGCGATGATATTCCAATTTTTGCCGGAGGTACTGTAGCTAAATTAATTGATGAAGGTTATACCGGCTATCTGATCAGAACTACAAATGACGATGCAGCAGGAAGCGGAAAGAACTACGGCGAGGTTGTTTCAAATAATGAATTTGATACTGAAGAGGTTGCGCGGGTTTTGGGTTTGAAAAAAACCTATCACCTGAATTACCGGAATCATAATATGGATGAAAATAACATTCAGGAAATCAAAGCCCGAATGATCTTTTTAATCAGAATGCTAAAGATTGACACGGTTATATGCTATGACCCCTGGGCGCCTTACGAAAATAATCCGGATCATTATATTACCGGACGCGCAGTTGAAGCGGCTATTACTCCTGCTGGAAGTCATTTAGACTACCCTGAACAACTCGACCTTGTTAAACCCCATGGCGTTTCCGAAAGATATTTCTTCACTAGAAGAGGCCCGCAGTATGTCAATAGAATTGTAGATATCTCAAAATATATTGATAAAAAGGTCGAGTCAAATATGGTGAATGTAACCCAGGGCCCTGCAGGAAATAATGGGTCAAGACTGAGGAAGAAACTTGCTGCCCAGGGTAAAAGCCTTCCTATACTTGGGGATGACGACAGGACTGCAGATTTTAATTATATCAAGCATTTCGTGCTGGATATAGAATCTCCCAGACTGAGATACTCTCCTTCGGATAAAAAAATAGGTGAAAAGTATGGTTTGGAATGGGCAGAAAGATTCCATTATATTGGACCTGTACATTCCAATCAGGATGATTATATTACTAAAAATGCAGTTCCGCTTAAAAAATAAATTAAGTAATGTTTAAACTGAATCGACTCCTTTTTCTTTTCCTGCTGTTATGCAGTTTTTCATTAGCTGCCCAACAAAGCAGTAAGGTTTATGGTATAATTATCAAGGGCGGCCATGTGATTGATCCCAAAAATAATATTGATGAGGTGATGGATGTTGCCCTTAATGATGGCCGAATAGCATTAATTGCCAAAAATATTAATGCTGATCAGGCTACTCAGGTTGTAGATGCTGCTGGAATGTATGTCGCACCTGGCTTAATAGATATTCATTCACGTCTGGGTTATACCCTTCCTGATGGTTACACTTTTAGAGTTGGGGTTACTACTATTGTTGATGCCGGAGATTCTGATTATGAATCCTTTGCTAATTTCAAAAAGCAAATTATTGATAGATCAAATACCCGTGTTTTGGCTTTTCTTAATATTAAGGGAGGTGATTATAAGGGTGGTGCAAATGAAAAGGGAACAGGTGATAAAATAGCTTCCGAGTCGGCTAAGCTTGCATTGTCTACCAGGGATATAGTTGGTTTTAAAGTTGATTTCGTTGGCCCCGACTGGACACCGGTCGATAGAGGAGTAGAGGCTGGAAATATTGCCAATATGCCGATTATGTTAGATGGTGGCCGGAATCATCCTTACCCTTCACTCAGGGACTTATTTATGAAACACATGCGGCCGGGTGATATCTACACGCATACCTATACAATTATTGAAGATATCAATGCCCGTGATATGATTGTTGATCAGCAAACCGCTTTGATTAAGCCATCCTTTCTTGAAGCTCAGAAACGGGGTATAATCTTCGATGTTGGACATGGTTCTGCCTTCAGGTATTCAAATGCCATCCCTGCAATGAAGGCCGGTTTCTTCCCAAACACAATCAGTACCGATCTTTCAGCGGGAAGCACAAATGCATTCATGAAGGATATGATGAATGTAATGTCTAAATTCCTGACCATGGGAATGAGTTTGAAAGAGGTAGTAAGAGCAAGTACCTGGAGCCCGGCTAAAGCAATAAAGCGGGAAGAACTTGGGCACCTGTCACCTGGAGCAATTGCTGATCTGGTTGTATTCAGCCTAAGGGAAGGAAAGTTTGGGTTTTATGAAACTGCAGCTTATAAGATGACCGGAAATAAAAAGTTTGAATGTGAAATGACGATTAAGGGTGGTAGGATCGTGTATGATCTGAACGGAATTGCCACTCCATTGAATAATTTCTTTCGTGAAGGAAATCAATTCAGATGGTGAATTTTTTTGAATAATTTAAATAGACAGATATGAACTTAAAAAAGATTTTAGCAGCAGCAGTATTGCTGGTTGTTATTTTACCGGGCTATTATAATTATGCTTTTGCACAGGAAATTGATATCCTGTTAAAGGGCGGACAATTGATCGATCCCAAAAATCAAATCGATGCAAAAATGGATGTTGGCATTACCAATGGGAAGATTTCCCAGGTAGCCGCTGATATTTCTGCTGCAAGAGCGAAAAAGGTTGTGGATGTGAGAGGTATGGTGATCTCCCCCGGACTTATTGATATTCACGTTCATGTTTTTGCCGGAACAAATAAGAAACAGCAATACATGGATGGGCCAAATTCCCTGCCTCCTGATGGTTTTACATTCAGGGCAGGGGTTACTACGGTAGTTGATGCAGGCAGTGCCGGATGGAAAACTTTTCCGTTATTCAAGAAGAATATCATTGACCAGAGTAAAACCAGGGTGCTTGCATTTTTGAATATCGTAGGGGATGGAATGGGTGAGCATCAGCAGGACAGGAATGATATGGATCCTAAAATGGCGGCCACTTTTGCCCAGTATTATAAAAATGATATTGTGGGCTTCAAAGTAGCGCATTTTGGCGGACCACAATCAATCCCGGTGGATAGTGCCGTTGCTGCCGGAAATATAGTGAATATGCCTGTTATGGTAGACTGGAGAGGTTTGCCGCCGGAGAATTCTCTGGAGGAACTGTTTATGAAACATCTTCGTCCTGGTGATATATTAACCCATAATTTTCATGCAGGAAAAGGTGCTGGAGCTACTGCAGCAATGTATAAGGAAGCATTGGTTGATGCCAATGGCAAAGTTAAGCCTTATGTTTTCCGTGCACAGCAGCGCGGAATTGTGATGGATGTTGGACATGGGGGTAATGGCTTTGTATTTAGTCAGGCCATACCGGCATTAAAACAAGGGCTTATTCCGAACTCGATCAGTTCAGATCTTCACATTGGAAATATGAATGCCGGTATGAAGGATATGTCAAACATCATGTCTAAGTTTTTAAATATGGGGATTTCACTAAAGGATGTAATCAAACTATCCACCTGGAATCCAGCCATGTATATTAAAAGAACAGAGCTTGGCCATTTGAGTGTTGGTGCAGAAGCTGATATCGCAGTATTTAAGATAAGAACTGGTGATTTTGGTTTTATAGATTCTCATGGTTTCACCATCACAGGTACACAGAAACTTGAAACAGAATTGACGCTCAGAGCCGGAAAAATTGAATGGGATCTAAATGGGATTGGTAATAGGGGATGGAATAAAAATTGAAATATATATAAAGAATTAACGGATGAAACGAAGAGAAATAATTAAAGGCCTGACCTTATTGCCTTTTGCCGGAAGCGCTGCTGCTTCACCATTGAATGACTTTTCAATTAATTCGAACGGAGTTAAGGATCATGCAGAACTTTACGGAATAATTGATGAGGAGTTAGTGAGAAGAGGTGAGAACCTACTGAAATCTATTGGTGTTGAGCCATTTGTGAATTGTAAGGGTACTAATACTATTATGGGAGGTGCTGTTGTACGGCCGGAAGTAAAGTTGGCGATGGAGTCGGTAACTACCCTAAATGTACAGATGGATGAGCTGGCTTTTGGGATTGGAAAACGGCTTGCAGAACTAACCGGTGCTGAATGGGGTATTGTTACCGCAGGTTGTGCAGCAGGAATTAAGATGGTTACTGCGGCCTGTCTTACGGGTGGAGACCCGGAGAAATTGCTCAGAATTCCTGATTTGAGCGGATTTGCAAAATCTGAAGTAATTATTCCCAGATCTTCCCGAAATGTGTATGACCATGCAGTCAGAAATGCTGGTGTTAAAATCATCACGGTTGAAAGTCTAGATGAATTAAAGAGGAGTATTAATTCCCGTACCGCAATGATTTATATGACACCTTCAGAGGATGAATTTACAATCACGAACGTTTCAAAAATTGCCCGGCCTTTAAATGTTCCGGTATTTGTTGATGCGGCAGCCCATATTCTTACCATTCCGGATGTACATTTAGCGGAGGGTGCTGACGTAGTTGGTTACAGCGGTGGAAAAGGCATAAAAGCACCGAGTTGTTCGGGATTAATTTTAGGCAGGAAAGATCTTTTAATGTCTGCTCATCAGGTCAATTCTCCGCATCATGGTTTTGGCCGGGACAATAAGGTTGGACGCGAAGAACATATAGGAATGCTTGCTGCTGTGGAGGCATGGGTTAAGCTGGACCATGTTAAGGAAATGAATACCTGGGTTTCATGGCTCGAAACTATAAATAAAAAGGTGTCTACTATCAATGGAATTAAAACAAATATTACCAGGCCTGATCCGGAGTTAATTCACCATGTTACCCCATACCTGTACATCAGATGGAATCCTGAACAGCTGCATGTTACAGGTCAGGAAGTAGCAGAAGAACTTGGTACAATTGCTCCACGAATTGCAGTTCAGGTTGGCAGAGATGAACCCGGACTTACCGGAATTACCCTTGTCGGCTACATGATGATCCCTGGGAATGATAAAGTTGCAGCAAATCGAATTCATGAAGTTCTATCCAGAAAAAGACAGCCTAAAGTAGTTCCGGCAATGAAAAATCCGGTGATGAACATGGTAGGACTCTGGGATATGGAAGTTGAATATTACAGCAGTAAAGTTACCCAGCATTTATTTGTTGATAGTCAGGATGGGAACTGGATTACCGGGGTCTTTAAAACAGACCTGTCAAGCCGCCCCTTCACTGGAAGTATTGATGGCAATGAGATAAAAATCTTATGTAATTATAATGTGCCTGGAGATAGAATCCTGACAACAATGCAGGGGAATTTAAGTGGAGGCGTTTTAACAGGAGAAATGGACTTTCATGAGTTTAATAATGCAAAATTTACTGCAAGAAAGCATAAATCCCCGATAAATAAAAAGCCTATTGAGTATCCTAAGCACCGGCCCCAGTCGAGTTAATTCTTGACAGGGAACAAGTTAGCTTTATTGGAGTAATTTAATTGATAATCAGATTCTTTTGGTTTTCAGGAGCACAGAAATCGACCGGAAAACTTTATATTAGTTTAACAACCTTTCATAGGAAATTATTGTGTAAAGGGTGAGTGTTATAAAAATTGTTATTAACCATTCAAAAACTAAAATAAAAATGAAAACAGAAAGACGATCAGTATTAAAGAAATTATTTGCATCAGCTCTTGGCGTTGCAGGATTTGGTTTGGCAAGCAAAGCTAATCCAGTTATGGCTTCTTCAGAAAAGGAGGTTGGAAACATTACAAATTTTCAGGACGTGCCATTGTTTTCCAGTTATACAAAGCATGGTAACATGGTCTATGTATCTGGGAAAGGAGCGCATACTGCTCCCTTTGAGATTAAAAATCATACGGAGATTGTTTTGAAACGGATTGAAGATGAGCTAATTAAAGCGGGATCTTCTATGGAAAAAGTGTTAAAAGTAAATGTTTATCTCAATGATTTTGCAGATTATCAGGGCATGAATGAAGTTTATAAAGGTCGTTTCGGTAGCAATCCACCCGCTCGTACTACAGTGGCTGTAGCAAAGGGGGGTATTCCTGGCGATACTATAGTTGAAATAGATGCAATTGCTTATATCTGAAAGTACAAGATTGGGCATGATTATTTTGGCTAAGCCCTGAAGGTCATGCCCATTTTTTAATTTTATCCTTGTAGGCTGCAGGCTAATAGTCTTAAGTAGGATCTTTCTTATCGATTTTAATTATATTTTTTTAATAATTATCAATTTAATCTATATTATGGGATAGGCCTTAGCGTTTTTTATTTAAGTACTTGATTCGTTACAAATTATTAGAAGTATTTGAGTATATAATAATTACCTTATTCCTCTTAAAATCATTTTATGAATTCAAAGATAGTTCGTATTTCCACCCCGTTTCTGACGGGAATTTTGCTGAGCATTAGTACCATTTTGTATGCTCAGACTTATGATATTTTGCTTAAAGGCGGCCATCTGATCGATCCGAAAAATAAGATCAATGAGAAAATGGATCTTGCCATAAATCAGGGAAAAGTAGTTCGTGTTGCAGCGGATATTCCTGCTTCTTCTGCAAAAAAAGTAATTGATGTAAATGGCTTATACGTTACTCCTGGATTGATTGATATTCATGTTCATGTGTTTGCCGGAACCAAAAAGGAACAGCAATATATGGATGGTCCCAACTCATTGCCTCCTGACGGATTTACCTTTAGGGCAGGTGTTACCACAGTAGTTGATGCCGGTAGTGCGGGCTGGAGGTCATTCCCATTGTTCAAAAAGAATATCATAGATCAGTCCAAAACCAGGGTTCTTGCCTTTTTGAATATTGTAGGTGATGGTATGGGTGCCAATGAGCAGGATTCAACCGACATGAGTCCCATAATGGCTTCCCGTTTTGCTGATTACTTTAAAAAGGATATTGTAGGTTTTAAGGTAGCTCATTACAATGGATTGCAATCCATTCCGGTAGATAGTGCAGTTAAGGCCGGTAGACTATCAAACATGCCTGTCATGATCGATTGGCGCGGATTGCCTCCTTCAAATTCACTTGAGAACCTTCTGATGAAGCATCTTAGGCCCGGGGATATTTTAACTCATATGTATCATGCCGGGAAGCGATCTCCGGTAGCACCATTTTATAAGGAGGCATTAGTAGATCCAAATGGAAGAGTGAATCAATACGTTATAAATGCACAGAAAAGAGGAGTGATATTTGATGTGGGTCATGGCGGGAATGGCTTTGTATACTCCCAGGCTATGCCTTCACTTAAACAGGGACTTTATCCAAATTCAATCAGCTCTGATCTTCATACCGGAAATATGAATGCAGGTATGAAAGATATGAACAATATTATGGCAAAATTCCTGAATATGGGAATGTCTCTTCATGATGTAATTTTAATGTCTACCTGGAATCCTGCGCAATACATCAAGCGGCCTGAACTTGGACATTTAAGTGTAGGCTCGGAGGCAGATATTGCAGTTTTAAATCTTAAAAATGATGATTTTGGATTTATTGATTCACATGGTTTTGTTTTAAAAGGCACTCAAAAGCTTGAAACAGAGCTTACCCTGCGTGCTGGAAAAATTGAATGGGATTTAAATGGCCGCGGAGCCACAAAAATAGAATCGAAATAGTTTTTATAATTAATTGTGCATTAGCCTAAAAAATATATAGTCAAATTTCTTAAAATTATGAAACGCAGAGATATAATTAAGGGTCTGACCCTGCTCCCATTTGCTGCAAATGCATCAGTATTGGAGAACGAAGCTTCTCAGAGTAAAAACGGATTTGCTTTTTTATCTGACGTATCGAAAACTCCTGATAATGAACTGGCAGAAAGGGGTCAAAAAATTTTAAAATCAATTGGAGTCCAACCATTTATCAATTGCAAAGGAACAAATACCATTATGGGCGGATCTGTGGCCAGACCTGAAGTCAGATTGGCTATGGAGGCAGTTTCAACCCTGAATGTGCAAATGGATGAATTGGTGGAAGGGGTGGGTAAACGCCTTTCTGAGCTCACCGGTGCTGAATGGGGTTTAGTAACCTCAGGTGCTGCTGCAGGAATCAAGCTTTGTACTTTCGCATGTTTATCAGGCGGTAATCCCGAAAAGCTTGTCCGGATGCCTGATCTGAGGGGATTCGAAAAAACAGAAGTGATTATTCCGAGAGCTTCACGCACGGTTTATGACCAGGCGATCAGAAGTACTGGCGCTACTATTATTACTGTTGAGAATGAAGAGGAACTCAGAAAAAAAATTGGCCCTAAGACAGCGATGATTTATATTGACGCTGAGAAGGAATCATTTTTGCCCCTTGAGGTCATTTCAAAAATTGCCAAACCTTTAAATGTTCCGGTTTTTGTAGATGCTGCGGCACA
>NZ_JAUYSS010000011.1 GCF_030695525.1 Daejeonella sp.
AACCTTAAATCTGAATTGTAGCACCAAGTACTTTCAAAAATTCCCGGATAAAAGCAGGGTGGGCTGGCCAGGCAGGCGAAGTTACCAGATTTCCATCAACAAATGCATGGTTTACCGGGATGTCCTGAAATTCACCTCCCGCTAAAGTAACTTCGGGACCGACAGCGGGATAAGCTGTGAGTCTTCTTCCTTTTACAACATTGGCGGCTGTCAGGATCTGAATACCGTGGCAGATTGCGGCAACAGGCAAATTATTTTTGAAAAAGTACTTGACGATCTCCAGAATTTTGGGGTTCAATCTTAAATATTCAGGGGCTCTTCCGCCTGCAATCACCAAACCACTGTAATCATCAACTTTAACAGCATCAAAACTATAATTCAGCACAAAGTTATGCCCGGGCTTTTCGCTATAGGTCTGGTCACCCTCAAAATCATGAATTGCCGTTTTGATCGAATCACCCTTTTTTTTATCGGGGCAAACCGCATGAACCTCATAACCCACCATTTCAAGCATCTGGAAGGGTACCATTGTTTCATAGTCTTCAGTAAAATCTCCGGTTAGGAATAATATTTTTTTCATCTGTACTGATTTTTAGATATATAAAAATAATCAATAATACTCGGGGCATCAATGAAACCGATCAAATGGATTGATTATTCATCCATCGCACAGCCAATCGGTGCTCCCGGAGGAGCCGCCTGGTGGAGAGTTGGTTTTGCTTTTTCAGGAGATTTTATCCGTTCGAGGCTGAGTAACAAATAACCTTTATTTGTATTATCAGTCACTGCTTTTAACTGGGCTGCTACAAACAGTTTCAGATCCTCAATTGCTTTTAATATCTGCGCCTTAGTGGCAAATGATGCATCCTCATTAACAGAAACAGCCAGCAGATAGGTGAGCAGGAGTTGTTCATTCTGTTTTTGTATCAGTCCCTCTAAACCTTTCAGCCTGGCCGACTTCCAGGTTTTTGCGATCAATACATTGATCATTTCATCCATGCCAAGGCCATTGTTTGAGGCCTGGTACTGTATCATCCTGTTCAGGCGGCTGGTATTGAATAAAAAAGAAAGGGGCATATCTGCCGCCGATTCTGCTGCTGCCAGCGGATCGAATGCAAGACCGGTTCTCCTTTTAAACAACTCCCTGTTATAAGTGTATCCCGCCGGACGCGGAGGAATTAATTTGATAATACTTTCAGGCAGGGCAAGTACTTTGGGATCCATACAGTCAGACAGGGCATTCAAAGCCGCAAGCTGGGCTTCTCTGGTAACAGAGCGGGTTACCATTTGCCCATCGCCCTTTATAGCGTAGGAATAATACATCCCGCCCACCTGTTTTGAAACCGCTTCCACCTGGTAACGGTGAAAAAGATAAACCGGGACCAATACATCCTCCAGCATAGACATCGGGGTACCCTTAGGGATATTGTTAAGACCAAATTGCGAGAGCGCTTTTGCACGCACACTTATAACATTCTTCAATTCCTTAAGCGGGTCATTTCCATTATCCCATAAATGAGCATCAGGATTCATGCCAGCAGGATCGCGGGCATCCCGGTCTGATATAAAGGTCAGGCCATTCATTGACGCATCGCTCAGTATTTTATTCAAAGCATCCTCTTCATTGATTCCTTTCGGAAATTGCGAGTATCCATATTGAATACTTACTTTATCCCAGTCGCCGATCTCATTGGTATAGGCATTGCTCAGATCTATTTCATTGCTGCTGTTCAAACTTACCATAGGCGGTGGATAATCCATCACGCTTGCCCTGTTCTGTGCACTGGAAATATAGTTATGCATCAGTCCGATGGTATGCCCTACCTCATGCGCGGCCAGCTGCTTTAAACGCTGCAGGGCCATCTTCAGCATTTTATCATCAGCAGGTAATTCCGAATTTTCAAAAGGGGCCAGCAAACCTTGTGCTATCAGATAATCCTGACGAACACGCAATGAACCCAGGGTAACATTTCCCTTGATAATTTCGCCTGTCCGCGGATCAACAACCGCATCGCCATAACTCCAGCCCCTGGTAGAGCGGTGCACCCAGTTGATCATATTATAGCGCAGGTCCATCGGATCTGCATCTTCAGGTAAGATCTTTACCTGGAAGGCATTGATAAAACCTGCTGATTCAAAAGCCTGGTTCCACCAGCCGGCACCTTCCAATAAAGCAGTTCGGATTGGTTCAGGTGTACCATTATCAAGATAGTAAATGATGGGTTTAATGGCTTCACTTTTAGTGGCAGTGGGGTCTTTCTTTTGCAGGCGGTGGCGCAGGATAGTATATTTCTGAACCGACTCATTAACCGCTGAACTATAATCATAATATGAATGCGTTATATAAGGTGAACGGGCATCATATATTCTCTTTTCAAAATTATCATCAGGCAATAGTGCAAAAGTATGGTGCATTCTTAAGCTCAGAGTCTCGGCGGCGGGTGCAACTGATTTGACAAAATCACCCTGCTTTCCATCAGTATTTACGAATGTGACTGTCGTTTCAAACTCAGTATTCAAAGGAAAATTTTTGCTGCGCGGCAGATACATTGCACTTCGGGATACATCTATATTATAATTCCCCTGATTGGACATTCTCAAGCGATTGGCCACCTGCAGGGCATCACGCATTAAAAAATCAGATGCATCGATCAGTACTGAGCCCTTATTTTCTGCAGAAACTGTAAAGCCCCATATGGTGGACTGGGCAAATGATTGTTCAACTGCCTGTTTTTCTGCTGTTCCTGCAGATACTGCCCGATAAGCATAATTAGGTTCAATTAACAGGACTTTATTCCCTACCCGATTGAATTTGACAATATAAGTGGTACCCAGGCTGCCTCTGTCGAGACCCACATCATTTGAGCCCAGGCCTGCCGGCAATGAGGTTTGATAGAGTATCTCTTTATCAAGCTCATCAATCTGCAGCCATATTTTCCCCGTACTCTCATCCCAGAAATATTTAAGAAAACCATGATAGGGCTTCATATTCTTTGTTTTTTCTGAAATGGGATCAGCGGTTTGGGCAGATAAGACGGAATAAGATCCAAGAAAAATGATCAGGACAATCCACAGTTTGCCCATCTTGAAAGGCTTGAAAATAGTTTTCTTCATAATTGGCGTTTAGTAACTAAACCTATTAAGAAGAATCTGTTATTGCAAATAATTTCAACTCAATATAAGCTGGAAACAAAAAAGGGCCCCGCCTTAACGACAGAACCCCTTTATAGATTATAATTGGTCTTATTATCTTACAAAGATAAAGAATAATAATATTATCGCTATAATCAATAATAATTATATTTACATAGGTAAAATCTATTATATGACCTTAGTACAATTAGAATATATTGTTGCTGTAGACACCTACAGAAGTTTCGGAATTGCAGCTGAAAAGTGCTTTGTAACCCAGCCTACAATGAGTATGCAGGTTCAGAAACTGGAAGAAACACTAGGAGTAAAGCTTTTCGACAGAAGCAAACAGCCGGTGATTCCAACTGAGATTGGGGCTGAAGTAATAGAACAGGCAAGAATTATACTGAGGGAAAGCTATAAATTAAATGAACTGATCAGCAATCAGAGAAATATAATTACCGGTGAACTAAGAATAGGAATTATCCCAACTATGGCGCCCTATCTTATGCCAAAAGTGATCTCAGCATTTATGGAAAAATACCCGGATGTACACTTACAAATCTGGGAATATATGACTGATCAAATTATTCAGGAATTAAAAAACGGTCTGCTTGACTGCGCGATACTTTCAACTCCTCTGGAGGATAAAAACCTCAGTGAAACCCCGCTTTTTTACGAATCATTTGTCGCATACCTTTCGAAGTCGAGCCCGCTTATTAACAAAAAGAATATCACAGCAAAAGATATTAATCTGGAAGATCTTTGGTTGCTTAATGAAGGTCATTGTATGCGCAATCAGATTCTGAATATATGTAACCGTAAAAAATCAGATGAGCAGAAGCCTCTGGAATATAATACTGACAGTGTAGAAACCCTAAAACGTATGGTTGAATTGAACAAAGGCATAACACTCTTGCCCGAACTTTCAATTAGTGATTTTTCAGTTAAGCAGCTTGACAGGGTACGATATTTTAAATCGCCCGAACCCAGCCGCGAAATAAGCATAGTTACACACCGTAATTTCCTTAAGCGCAAACTAATATTAATCCTTGAGAAGGAAATCATTGAAGCTATTCCAAAACGGATGCGCAGTAAAAAGAAAAGGGAAATTATGGAAATTAAACCTGATTAATCCTTACCTCTGAATTTTGAAATCACAAAAATAATCAATGCGATAACCACTATAACGACAAAAATGCCGGTATAGGCACCAGCTTTAAAAATGCCTGTAATCAGGTCACAACCCGATAAAAGACTAACTGCCAAAAAGGCCAATACAAAGGATAGATTTTTCATAGGTATTTAAAATAAAAATAGTGATGTATATTTAATTATACATCACTATTTCAATTTTAATGCCAAATCTATTGCTTTGCTTTTGCGTATCGCTCAGATACTGCATCCCAGTTAACAACATTCATAAATGCTGCAACATAATCAGCACGTTTGTTCTGATATTTCAGATAATAAGCATGCTCCCATACATCCATTCCTAAAATTGGAGTACCCTTAACTTCAGCAATATCCATTAATGGGTTATCCTGGTTTGGAGTAGAGCTTACCTGTAATGTTCCCTCAGAACTAACTGAAAGCCACGACCATCCTGATCCAAAGCGGGTCATACCTGCCTCAGCAAATTTTTTCTTGAATTCTTCAAATGAGCCGAATGCTGCATTAATTGCATTAGCCAGATCCCCTGAAGGAGCACCGCCACCATTTGGCGACATTACCGACCAATATAGTGTATGATTGAAGTGACCTCCACCATTATTTCTTACCGCCATCGGGAAATTTGAAATATTTTTCATCAGGTCTTCGATCTTAAGATTCGCGCCATCAGTTCCGGCTAATGCTTTATTTACATTGTCTACATAAGCCTGGTGATGCTTGCCATGGTGGATTTCCATTGTCATCTTGTCAATATGCGGTTCCAGAGCGTCTGTTGCGTAAGCTAACGCAGGTAGTTCAAATGCCATAATTTCTATATTTAGGTTAATGATATATTCAATAACAAATATAAGACCGAATTGTCAGAAATTGTTCAATTAGTTGTCAAGTTTTGTTACGTCTGGAAATAAAGAACTGTTTCATCAAGCATGCGGCATCCTCAGCCATTACCCCCGAAATCAATTCTGTTTTAGGATGAAGAATTCCTTTACCGAACTGTGAAAAGCCTCGTTTCACATCCACAGCACCGTAAACAATACGACTGATCTGCGTCCAGTGAGCCGCACCCGCACACATCACACAGGGTTCAATAGTGACATAAAGCGTGCAATCTCTCAAATATTTCCCACCGGTATAATTTGCAGCCGCTGTAAAAGCCTGCATTTCTGCGTGAGCGGTAACATCGTTCAGTTGTTCGGTCAGGTTATGCCCCCGGCCAATTATTTTACCGCCATGAACAATTACTGCCCCAATTGGAACTTCATCAAGAGCAAGGGCCTTATGTGCTTCTTTCAGGGCTTCTGCCATAAAAAAATTATCCGGACTTTGTTCCGGCTCATCTGTAAAATTCACATATCTCATATTAATGCTGAACCATTAGGAACCTGGCGTTCTACAGAGGCCAAAACGATATGGCCATCCTGATCTGCAAAACCTGTTAGCAGAAACTCTGAATTAAAGTTTGCAATTTGCTTTTTTGGGAAATTCAAAACTCCAATAACTTGTCTTCCAATCAATTCAGATTTTGTGTAATGTTTAGTAATTTGAGCACTGCTCCACTTGACACCCAAATCCCCAAAATCAGCCTTTATTTTAAATGCAGGTTTTCTGGCTTCAGGAAAATCAAGAACTTCAAGAATCGTACCTACCCTCAAAGCTACCTTCTCAAAATCGTCCCAGTTAATTTCTTCCATGCCCAAAGGTAAGTTGCAGGTGGGATTATTCAAAAGGTTTCCCTCTGCTTGGTCAAAATACCAAGCAGAGGGAAAATCCAAGTATTATTCCGTCATTTCGAGTAGATTAATTTTGTTCTGTATTTGCAAATATGAACGACAGAGAAATCTGTTAACTATCAAGAATAATATACTTATAGCCGGAGATCAGTGTCCAGAAGAATCCGTCACAATTTGAAAATCCAAGCAACCCATTATTAAGACCTGGACAGGTTAATCGATGAGATAATGTAAATTTGCATTATGGATTCTGTAAGATTAAAAAAAGGCAAGGAAAAAGCTGTCAGGCAATTACACCCATGGGTATTTTCTGGTGCAATAGATCAGGTTAAAGGAAAGCCTGAAAATGGCGATATCATTATGGTTACCGACAGCAATAATGATTTTCTTGCCTACGGTTTCTTCAATGATAAGTCGCGGGTTGCCGTTCGCTTACTCGAATGGAATCTGGAAACTGAAATCAATGAAAGCTGGTGGAGAAATAAGATCAGAAATGCAGTTAAACTCAGAACAGATTTGCATTCTGAAAAAACAAATACCTATCGCTTAATTTTTAGTGAGGCTGATTATTTACCGGGACTTATTGTAGACCGTTATGCTGATTTTCTTTCTGTACAGATCCTCACATCGGGAGTAGAACGGATTAAACCTGTCCTGCTAGATGAGTTGCAGAATTTGTTCAAACCCAAAGGTATTTTTGACAGAAGTGATGCTTCCGCAAGAGCACACGAAGGGATGGAAGCTTCTTCAGGGGGAGTTCTGCTGGGTACAGAACCGCCTGAATTTGTAAGCGTAAGGGAAAATGGCATTTTTTATCAGGTCAATATTGCCGAAGGTCAGAAATCAGGGTTTTATTGTGACCAGCGTGATAACCGCAAATGGGTTGCAGAATATGCCAAAGGAAAGAAAGTATTGGATTGTTTTTCCTATTCAGGAGGATTCAGCCTCAATGCAATGCGCCAGGAGGCCTCAGAAGTAATCAGTGTGGATAGTTCGGCACTGGCTCTGGATACCTTGAAAAAGAATATTGAAATCAATGAATTTCACCATATCCCTCACCGATTGGTTCAATCTGATGTAAATAAGCAATTGAGGGTGTTCAGGGAAGAAAATGAAAAGTTTGATATTATCATTCTGGATCCACCCAAATATGCCCCTTCCCGCTCAGCTATAACCAAGGCATCCAGAGCTTATAAAGACCTTAACCGGATGGCTATGCTTCTACTCAATGATGGCGGACTTTTAGCGACATTTTCCTGTTCGGGAGCTGTTGACATCAGTATGTTCAAGCAAATCATTGCCTGGGCAGCACTAGATGCCGGTAAAAATGTACAATTCATTCAGCAATTTTCACAACCTGCAGATCATCCGGTAAGGTCATCATTCCCGGAAGGCGAATATCTAAAAGGGCTGCTATGCAGAGTCAGTTAAATTTTTAACTGTCAATCCTCAGGTAAATTCTTCAGATGAACAGGCTTCTTGCCCTTGTTCATCTTTAGATTCAGCATTTCTACCAGCACTGAAAAAGCCATTGCAAAATAGATATATCCCTTTGGAATATGTTGTTCAAAACCTTCGGCCAGAAGCGATACGCCAATGAGCAACAGGAAAGACAAAGCCAGCATTTTTACTGTCGGGTGCTTGTTCACAAACTCACTGATACTTCCTGCCGAAAGCATCATTACAAATACTGCAATTATAACAGCGGCAACCATAACTTCAATATGGTCAGCCATCCCTACGGCTGTTATTACTGAATCCAGAGAGAATACAATATCAAGAATCAAAATCTGAATAATTACTCCAGAGAAAGTTACAACCGCTTTCGCTTCTGAATGATGTTCCTGACCTTCAAGCTTGTCATGAATTTCTGTGGTACTTTTCCATATCAGGAACAATCCTCCACTGAGTAAAATAAGATCCCGACCTGAAATAGCAAACTGCTCAAATAATTCACCTTCGCTCAAGCCTATCCATTCACCAACATTAAATAAAGGACTTGTTAATGTCATAATCCAGCTTAATGAAAGCAGCAATAGAACACGGGTTATCATAGCCAATGCTAAACCAAGCTGCCGTGCCTTCTTTTGCTTTTTAACTGGCAGTTTAGATGCCATTATGGAAATAAATATGATATTATCTATTCCAAGTACTATTTCAAGTACTGTTAGAGTGATCAATGATATCCAGATCTCAGGATTTGCTATCCATTCCATATTTTAAACTTTCAACAAATGTAGATTAAAAGCATCTAGAAATAAAACAAAAAAACCTCCCTGTAAAATGCAGGAAGGTTTCAATAACAAATCAATTTGGCTTATAAAAATTTTACTCCCCCATAATTGGATTTAATAATGATCCGGCTATCAGAACCCTTACCTATCTGACCCTTATAGTTTTTGCTTGGGCTCCAGGTTTTTGGCTTATCCGAAGAACTGAACTGCTCGACAAGATTTACCCGGCTATTAGTGTAATTAAATCCGGCGTAGTTCACGGTTACATCAAAATCGAAATTTGCACCTTCCTCCAAACCCAAAGAAACACCTGAATAGGAAGAGTTGATATTCAGATTTTTAACATTGTTGTTCACTTCATCAATTTTAAATCCGGCAGTATAGGCCAGATTAAAATTACCTCCCTGACTGAGTTGTGCAATAGTAGCTTTGCTGTATTTAATTGTAGCACTAAGCTTAGCAGCCTGATTCAATGTTAAACTACCATACGCAACCGAGAGATTTCCATTTGTGAAGTTTTCCATTGTTGCTGAGCCGTAGCTAACCTTTATCTGATTGGCCGGGTTATCCAATCGTCCAGATTTAAAGGAACCGTAGGAGCTGGAAATGTTAACCGGGCCGCTAAAATCATCGATCTCAGTTCTACCATAACGGTTGCTGATATCCAAAGGATTTTTTGATGGCATATAAATCTGATAATTTACCTGAACCCCTCTGCGTTCTTCCTGCCCATTCTTAACCCTCGACCAGAAATTCAATGAGGTCTTGCCAAAATTCGTTTTAAAACTAATGAGTTTCCCTTCTCTTAATTCGGCGATATCCACACTCTCGAGCAGGTTTTCTGCACCACTCCCAGTTGCCTCATAAGCTTTTATTTCAATTTCAACCCTAATCTCATTTTTAGCCCAGGTATGCACCGAAACTTTTCCATATTGATTATTTACTGAAAGCTTATCATTAGTATTCACTGTATAAGTTCTGGTAATTTTTTTTGTCTTCTCGGCTGTTGCAGTTAATTCAACCGGCACTTCAGGATCTTCAGGAGTGCGGCCCTCTATCACATTCTGTATATCTTCCAACTCTTTTCTCAATTCCCGGCTCGCAACCGCCACAGTTTTTCCGATCTTTTCAAAATCAATCTTATTAATTTCAATTGCAACTGTTTTGAATGCTTCTGCTATCTCAAATTCAATGTTCTTAAGTTCGGAGTCAGCCCTGGGGCTCTTTGGCCTGCTTGGCTCAACTGTCTGAGCTGATGCTATTTCTATAAATAACATTACTAAAGCAAAGAGCAATGCTTTCTTAAATATTTTGTGTGTCATCACCTTGTTCCTTTTTTAATTGGTTAATCTGCTGTATAATTTCCAGCTGCTGATTTAATAGCTCAATCTGTATCTGAAGATTTCGGATCATAGCCTTAACAGTTTCTTCCTGATTCGGACTTGCTGGTAAATCCTGTTTTAATTTTTGAAAATTCAGATCCATCTTCTTGATCTCTTCAGAGAATTCCTGATAAAGCTGAGGTTCCTCTTTCTCAATATGTTTAAGTTCATTCCTTTTAACTTCTATCAATGAGGCATAATGAACCTGTTGCTGGGCCAGTTGCGGATCGATATTGCTCAGATAGGATGATTGCTTAAACTGATATTGATAAAACCAGATACCAGCAAACAAAATCGGAATAATTGAAGCCGCAAGTTTAAGCAGGAAACTAAGACGAACTACCCGTTCCCTTTTCTCAGTTTTATTTTGAGGTATACCTATCTGTTTTTCATCCAGTTTTTTCTCAATTTTAGCCCACAGATCAGCAGGTGGTTCGAACTGATCGAAATCACTCCTGTTATCTTTGATAAAATTTTCTAATTTTTCTTTCATCTTTTTCCTCTCCCTGATCCCGGATGGGGACCCTATTTTTAATTATAACTTATTCCCTGATTCCTTAACAATTCAACAAGTTTTCTTCTGGCTCTCATAAACTGCGTTCTTGAAGTATTTTCACTGATTTGCAGAATTTGTGAGATCTCTTCATGATCATAACCCTCCAACAGGTACAGCGTAAGTACTAAACGATATCCATCCGGAAGCTGCTGGATGCTTGTCTGTACTTGCCGCACCTGCATTTCGAATTCTGAATTATCAGTCATCTCCTCATCCGGAATGGACTCGACATCTGTATCATCAATTGGAATCAGTTCCATCTTACGCTTACGGACCTGACTAATTGCTCTGTTGATGACGATCTGTTTCATCCACAAGCCGAAGGTGGTCTCCTGTCTGAAATCGGTGATTCGGGTATAGGCATCTATGAATGCTTCCTGCAGCACGTCTGCCGCTTCATCCGCATCATTCACAATGCGCATGGCAATATTGAACATTGCCCTTGAATAGAGCTTGTACAATTCATTTTGTGCCTTCCTACTACCGTTTCTGCATTCAACCACAAGGTCAAAATGCTTATCTACGTAAACAGCTTCCAAATTTTTACGCTTTTCTTATCTAAGAGACGCATGCAATTTATTTGCGTTGCATGGGGGATGAAAAAATATTATAATGGTGGGTTTAGCATATACCTGAAGTTAAGCATTTTGCCCTCAAAGAAATAAATTATTGTAGATCGAATTCACGAAACACTGCTCGAAATTTTATTCTGAACTATTAAGTTTTTGGGGATGACACAATTTGCTCATTTTCAAATTTGCTCATTTACTCAATAAAAAACCGTCTATATAGCTAACTGCATTTCGAAACCTTTCCTCTTCAGATCCTGAAATTAAACGGTATGTAGCGTTGAGTGCTATCAGCTCCTTATGCCATACTTCCATGAAATGTTCCCGCATATGCGGAAAATCCCGAAGAGGATCTTCCTGCCAAGGAAGATCAATATCCATTAATAAATACAGGTCATAGTTGTGAACTGGAAGCTTATCAAGTACTTCCTGAGGTGCACGGCCAAACATATGATCGCTCCAAATCTTGACGGTTATAAAGGTAGTATCACAAATCAATAGGCGATTAGCAAGTGAAGAAATTTGCTCTTCAAGTTCAAGCTGCCCTCTGAACATATTGATCTCATCTTCCCAGGTACATTCAGCAACAAGCTTTTCGCAGTAAGCACGGGCGTATTCAGGAACCCATACCGTATCATAATGCAGGGCCAGTTGCCGGGAAATTGTGGATTTGCCGGTAGATTCCGGACCAACAATCGCTATCCTGATCAATTCATTGGCAAAATCCTCTGAGTTTTTCATATCAGTTAAACAATCTGATCCTGTTCCCTTAATACAATCCGGTTATTTTGATATTCTTTGCGCCAGTCCCGATAACCAATTGCTGCAATTATAATATACAGTGCGTACATTCCTGCAGTCAGATGCAAATCCTTATAGATATATACTCCCACATAAATAAGATCGACAAAGATCCAAATCAGCCAGTTTTCCAAAATCTTACGGGCAAGAAATACCTGTGCAACCAAACTGCAAGCGGTACAGAAACTATCTATAAATGGAAGGGAAGCATCAGTCTCCTTTTTGAGTAAGCTGCCTAATACAAATGTAAAAATGATGACTGCAAGAAATGAAAAGATGATCTCCTTCAACTTAACCGCCGTAACAGGTACTTTCTTCTGCTCCCCCGATATTCTGCTCCAAAAATACCATCCGTAAAAATTCATCACTAAAAAATATACCTGTAAACCTGTATCGGCATATAATTTAGCTTCAAAAAAGATGAAAATATAGATCAGAACGCTGATAATTGCGATCGGCCAGTTCCAGATATTATTTTTTGCAGCCAGATAAACACATAAAATACCCGTAATCACCCCTGCCGTTTCGAGCAAACTTTGATTCCAAAGCCAATCAGTTAAAACAGAAATTAAATACATCAGGCCAAATATAAGCGCCCTGAGTAATAATCAAGCTTCTGTTAAAAATTTTACTTGCTCGTATTTGGTGCGGCATTAAAGCCCAGACTTGCTTTAATTGTTATATCTGCATTTGTGGCATTACGTAAAACATACTCCATCCTGATACGAACAGTCGATTCCTTAATATAATCATCAAGAAGGACTGTAGTATCGGCATCAAGCATAATACTATTTCCAACAGTTGAGGCTATGTTATCGCGGGTTGCGATGAGAAGCTCTCTGGAGCTGTCGCCACGTGAAATATAAATCTTTACAGATTTGAATACTCCAAAACTCTGACCTGAGGGATATGTGGCATCGAGTTTTACCGATGATAAACGAACATCTGTAACGGCATTGGTATTTGAACCCTGGCCGGTAAAAATCTGGTCAAAACTGCTTGCCTGCGCGGTAACCGATTGTACAACATCAGTCCTGGTTGTTGAAGGAACACTTAAAGTAGCAGTATATGGAAATGTTGAACGAACTATCGATTGAATAGCTGAACATCCACTTAGTATCGAGGCACTTACAACAAATGCAAAAATTAATTTTTTCATGATTTTGAGTTTTTAATGACTAGTTTATTCAGGATAATAAAGATTTATGAATTTATGTCAGTATTACACTTCTTATATACAAAACCCGTTCCAATCCATCAAAAAAGAGTTAATTTTTATCTGATTTATAAACCACTGATTTATAATTAAATAAAAAACCGTGCACAGGATCTTTTTTATCCTAAAAATACATGAATTCAAAAAAAACAGGCTAAAAATGCATAAAAATATATAACTTTGCATCCCGACAAAACAGTCGGGATTTTTGTACTTCACAGCATAGTAATCTCCTCTTTTGTCATTAGAAACTAGAATTTTAGAAGAACTATGCCATTAGACACCTCCATCCAATCCATCCTGATCATCGGTTCAGGACCCATCATTATCGGTCAGGCTTGCGAATTTGATTATGCCGGATCTCAGGCTGCACTCTCCTTAAAAGACGAAGGAATCAAGGTCTCAATCATCAACTCTAACCCCGCCACTATTATGACGGATAAGGTCATTGCTGATCATATTTACCTTCTACCCTTAAACTGTGAAAGTATAGAGCAAATACTTAAAGAACAGAAGATTGATGCTGTTCTGCCGACTATGGGCGGACAAACAGCCCTGAACTTGTGTAAAGAAGCTGAAGAAAGAGGAATTTGGGAAAAATACGGTGTAAGGATAATAGGCGTAGATATTGCCGCAATTGAGAAGACTGAGAACCGCGAAGAGTTTCGTAAGCTAATGGTAGAAATTGGAGTAGGGGTCGCCCCTTCCAAAATTGCCAATTCCTTCCTCGAAGGTAAAGAAGCTGCACAGCTAATTGGTTATCCACTCGTTATACGCCCTTCCTACACACTGGGGGGCTCAGGTGGTGGCTTTGTACACAGAAAAGAAGATTTCGATCAGGCATTAAGCCGCGGTTTACAGGCTTCGCCAACACATGAGGTACTTGTAGAAAAAGCGGTTTTAGGCTGGAAAGAATTTGAGCTTGAATTATTGAGAGATGGAAATGATAATGTCATTATCATCTGTTCGATCGAAAATTTCGACCCTATGGGTATCCATACCGGCGATTCAATAACCGTTGCACCAGCCATGACACTGAGCGATCGTTGTTATCAGGACATGCGTAATCAGGCAATCCTCATGATGCGTTCAATCGGTAATTTCGCCGGTGGCTGTAACGTTCAGTTCTCAGTTGACCCAGCAACTGAAACAATCATTGCTATTGAGATTAATCCAAGAGTGTCACGTTCATCAGCCCTGGCATCAAAAGCAACCGGTTACCCAATCGCTAAGATTGCATCTAAACTAGCTATCGGCTATAATCTAGATGAAATTGAAAATCAGATCACAAAAACTACCTCAGCATATTTTGAGCCAACACTCGATTACGTAATCGTTAAAATACCACGCTGGAACTTCGATAAGTTTAAAGGTGCCAATACAGAACTCGGCCTGCAGATGAAATCTGTGGGAGAAGTTATGGCCATTGGGCGCACATTTATTGAAGCACTTCAGAAAGCTTGTCAGAGTTTGGAAACAAACCGTTTGGGATTAGGTGCTGATGGCAGGCAAAGCCGTAATCTGGAAGAGATCATGCATAGTCTGGAGCACCCGAGCTGGGATCGATTATTCCATGTTAAGGATGCAATGAGCCTTGGTGTTCCTTTGGAATCAATCCGTAAGATCACACATATAGATAAATGGTTCCTGGTACAGATCATGGAACTGGTCAATATGGAGGCTGAACTTAAACGCTATTCATTAAGTAATATCCCTACCGATTTCTTCATTTCATTAAAACAAAAAGGTTATGCCGACGCTCAAATCGCATGGCTGCTTGGAAATGTAACTGAAGATGAGGTTTATGATCGCCGAAAACAGTTGGGAATAAACCGTGTATATAAAATGGTTGATACCTGTGCGGCAGAATTCCCTGCACAAACACCATATTATTACTCCACTTTCGAGGATGAGAACGAATCGATAATTAGTAATAAGAAAAAGATTATCGTCCTCGGATCCGGCCCTAACCGTATCGGTCAGGGGATAGAGTTTGATTATTCATGCGTTCACGGATTGCTTGCGGCGAAAGAATCAGGTTTTGAGGCAATAATGATAAATTGTAATCCGGAAACGGTTTCTACCGACTTTAATATGGCGGATAAGCTGTATTTCGAACCGGTTTTCTGGGAACATGTGCGTGAGATCATTGAACTTGAAAAGCCTGAGGGTGTGATTGTTCAGCTCGGCGGACAAACAGCTTTAAAAATGGCTGAGAAACTGCATGAAAAAGGTATTAAGATCATTGGTTCTTCCTTCGACAGCATGGACATCGCCGAAGACCGTGGTCGTTTCTCAGACCTGCTGAAAGAAATGGATATTCCTTATCCATTGTATGGAGTAGCTGAAAGTGCTGAGGAGGCCCTGGAAGTTGCTCATAAAGTTGGCTATCCGGTTCTGGTGAGACCGAGTTATGTACTTGGCGGACAAGGAATGAGCATTGTGATCAATGATGAAGACCTTGAAAAAGCGGTTGTAAAATTATTAAGAAACCTACCGGGTAACCGGGTATTGATTGACCATTTCCTTGATAGGGCTGAAGAAGCTGAATCAGATTCAATATCAGATGGGGATGATTGCCATATCATTGGTTTAATGGAGCATATTGAACCTGCCGGGATTCACTCAGGCGATTCATATGCTGTATTGCCTCCATTTAACCTCTCTAAACAGGTAACTGATTTAATGGAGGAGTATACCAGACGAATTGCAAAAGCTTTGAATGTAAGAGGTTTGCTAAATATTCAATTCGCTATCAAAGATGAAAAGGTATATGTAATCGAAGCTAATCCAAGGGCATCCAGAACAGTTCCTTTCATTGCAAAGGCATACGATGTACCATATATTAATATTGCCACCAAGATTATGCTGGGTGTAAATAAACTGAAAGATTTTAAGATCGAGCGTAAACTTGTTGGATACGCGATCAAAGAACCGGTATTCTCATTCGATAAATTCCCTGAAGTTGAAAAGGAATTGGGTCCTGAGATGAAATCTACAGGCGAATCAATCCGATTTATCCGTGACCTTGAGGATCCATATTTCAGACATCTTTACAAGGAGAAATCGATGTACCTTTCTAAATAAGCGGAAAGCTGAAAGATTAAATATAAATAGGCCTGCAGATTAATCTGTGGGCCTTTTATATTTACAAGTTTAGGATTAAGGCATTTTAGGATGGTAGGTTAGTAACAGCACACAGAATAAGACTGTCGGATTTTTTGCAGCTATTTACTATCTTGTGTACGAGACGTGCCAAAAAACGTTTTAAATAATTAACCATTCATGAATAAATTGAACAGCGATCTGGCAAACAAATCAAGCTTGAAAATTGGTCTTTTCGGCATCGGACTGGATACCTATTGGCCGCAGTTTGAAGGTTTGAAAGATCGTCTGGAAGGCTATTTAAATAATGTAGAACAAAAGCTTTCTGATATTCATCCATCAGTTGTTAACGCCGGACTGGTAGATAATCCTGATAAAGCTTTTAAGGCAGGAAAGTTATTTAAAACTGAGGATGTAGATCTGATATTTTTATATGTCACCACCTATGCATTGTCCTCAACTGTATTGCCGGTTGTACAGCGGGCCAAGGTTCCAGTCATAATTTTAAATCTGGCACCCGAAGCTTCAATTGATTATACCTCGTTCAATGCAATGAGCGATCGAACCAAAATGACCGGTGAATGGCTCTCCTTCTGTTCGGCATGCCCTGTACCTGAAATCGCTAATGTTTTTAATAGAGTAGGTGTCAAATTCCATCAGATCACCGGAATGCTTCATGATGATAAAGAATGCTGGGATGAGGTTACTGAATGGGTTCAGGCTGCTAAAGTGGCTAATATCATGGCCTATAACCGTCTGGGATGTATGGGGCATTACTACAGCGGTATGCTCGATATCTACACAGATCTAACCCAGCAATATGCTCATTTCGGTGGTCATATAGAACTTATTGAGGTTGAAGAACTGGCAAGTCTCAGGAAAGAAGTAAGCAATGAAGAATTAACCGATAGATTGAAGCTTTTCAATGAGACCTTTGATGTACAAGCTGATTGCCCCCTGGACGAAATGGAAAAGGCTGCAATTACCTCGGTTGCCCTGGATAAACTGGTAGCAAAGCATCAGCTTGGTTCAATGGCCTATTATTATAAAGGCACAGGAAATATTGAAAATGAAGAAGCCATTTCCTCCATCATATTAGGTAATTCCTTGCTTACAGCAAAGGGGATCCCGGTTGCCGGTGAGTATGAAATTAAGAACGTTCAGGCAATGAAAATAATGGATTCTTTTGGCGCAGGAGGCTCTTTTACCGAATACTATGCGATGGATTTTAAAGACGATGTGATCCTAATGGGACATGATGGTCCGGGGCATATTGCAATTGCAGAAGGTAAAACCAAAGTTCGACCACTGCATGTTTATCATGGAAAAGTAGGTAAAGGCGTTTCAGTTGAGATGATGGTTAAAAATGGTCCGGTGACACTGCTTTCGGTTGCGGAAAAAAGTGGCGGCGGACTAATGCTTCTTGTAGCAGAAGGCGAATCAGTCCCGGGTCCAATCCTTCAGATAGGAAATACAAACAGCAGGTATAAATTCCCCATCGGGGCAAGAAATTTTGTTAATAATTGGAACAGTTATGGACCTGCACATCATTGTGCTGTAGGGATCGGACATATCAGTTCAAAAATTGAGAAACTCGGTCAATTATTGAATATGGAGGTAGTGAAGGTGTGTTAAATATTGAATTTTGCTATAAAACCATTTAATAAAAAAGGAGCTATCCAGGTAAAAGATAGCTCCTTTTAAATATCCGCTATTGAAAATCAGTTCATTACAACAACACCTTTAGCTTCAAAAGCCAGTTGTTCTTTTGGACTTGTGATTGCAGCAATTTCTGCTTCAGACTTTCCACCATC
>NZ_JAUYSS010000009.1 GCF_030695525.1 Daejeonella sp.
AGACCCGGGTACAAGGGAATTTGTTAAACCTAAAGAAGAACAATTATGAACCAGCTCATCAATTTGCGTATACCGCAAAACATTTTAAAAAAGGAACATCTGCTTATTTTTTCAGCCTTCTTTCTGTTCCTGTATTTTCCCGGCTTATCCAGGTGGATCGACATAACGTCTGCTCCAATCGATCCCGGCGCATTGAGTGCGGTGATCATGGCTATTCTGTCACTGCTTGCTTTTAAGGCAGTGACCTGGTGGCTCATCAATATCATCTGGCCGGTATTTGCTGAATACTCCAAAGAACATTTTGAACAGAATTTTAAATCTTTACTACCATGGCAAAAAGTAATTATCTATTTGGGATTTTATCTGCTGCTGCTGTATTCATTTGTGGCTACGCTGGCAGGGATTATTTAGTTGCCTGGGAAGGGGAAAGCTTAAAGCTGAAAGATGAAAGCAGAAAGGGGGAAGCGGAATTTTCTAAACAAACCACTCAAAGCTCAACGCCCATCACCCTAGGCCCAATGCAGAAAGGGTATCAGGAAGGAGTTTTACTTGGAGCGAAATCTGCCTTCCTGACAACGGATAACAGGCAACTGGTAACAGGCCTCAGATTCCGGCAACTAAGCTTAAAAAAAATCTACGATTCGCAAATTGGTGTCCGTGAACGAGGCATTAATACCGGTCCGCATGTTGAAGAATATCTGCACTATGTGAATTTGGGAAGAGGTCAGCCCTGGTGCGCGGCTTTTATCTGCTGGGTTTTTGGGCAGGCAGAGATTGAGAATCCGCGCACGGCATGGTCGCCGGAATTGTTTCCGCTTGCTAAAATAATCTGGAGTAAAGCATACGCCTATCCTACCAGACAGATAACTGGCAACAGGCAACTGACAACTCCCGGTACCGGGGATATCTTCGGTATATTCTTTCCCGAAAAGAATCGCATTGCGCATGCTGGTTTTGTGGATCAGTGGGGGGAAACCTGGTTAATTACGGTTGAGGGGAATACAAATATCGAAGGCAGCAGAGAGGGTGATGGGGTATACAGAAAACGGCGATTGGTAAGATCTGTTTATAAGGTGGCGAGGTATATTTGGTAGAATGAAGGTGGGGGTTAGGTTATAGGCATTAGGGCTTAAGAAATTAGAATAATGAAAAGTTCATAGCAAAATTTTCTTTTAAACAAACTATTAAAGGCCCTAAGCCTATCACCCCAAGCCCATTGCGGCAAAGGTGTTAGGTGCCATTTATATTGGAGAACCGTAATTGTTTAAGATTGGGATTGCTTAGTGGAACGCACGACACGTGCGCACCAGCAAGCGAACATAAACCGACTATGGGTTTATGGCAGAAAATCCTCTTTCAGAACAAATCTCTTGATAGTCCGGTCGTAATGGATGGGATGACCCTGCCTTCGCAGGCGGGCCAGCATCCGGCTGATGGTTCGGGTGGCGCATCCGAATTTATTGGCGGCTTCCTCCAAGGATATCAGGCGCCCTTTACTGCACATTTCAAGCAAATAATTTGTTTTTTCAAGGTAGGTTTCATAATCCATGATAGCTGTATTGTTTTTAAGAGAAACGTCAGTTGGGTTTGAGGGACTAAATTTTATCAGGTAAAGCATTGAGCCATAAAATGGATAGTTCATGCTGAAAAAATGTAATCATTAGCCTTCGCGCTCATTCGGCGTTTTGAAAATCCATGTCTTTAAATAGCTTTATAAGCTCAGTCTGACCTGTAAAAGAGACTGTTCATAAGACGAGGGCGAAATTATAAGCCCATCAGGACACATTTAAGGATATTACACCAATGGGCTTATTGTATATTCACAAAGGAGGATGGAGTATATAAATTAAGTATTTAGTGTTTTTTGAATAGACCTGGGAAAGATTTGATTTCCATTGAACTTCAAATTTCTCAGGCATCAAGCTGCCCCTTTTTTGGAGGGGCATAAGACAAAAATGTATAGCCTTGAATTTTATTAAGCAAAAAATAGTTCCATACAATCTTATTCTCTATCTACACAGTCTCATCACCTAGATGAACTCTGGTATTCCAGTGATAAAAAGCCCATTTTTGATATCTTAAGAGCGGTTTTTTAAATTTCATGATTTGCTTTTTCCCTTCCAGATAGATTATATTAGGACATGCTTCCATACAAGTTTGGTCCGTTATTATTTTTAAGAGCGCCCGTATTCAGCTTCAAGACTTTTGGAATGGAGAAGCTACAGGAAGTACTGGATACTCACTTTTTTCGTTCGGCTTTATATTTTGCCAGCGTGGACCTCTACAGGCAGGCTGAGGTAAAAGATTTTCGATGTGAAAGGATGAATGAACGCAGCCGTCAGAGTCTGTTTAAATATTTTAACAGAATGTGTTACCGTTCTACACCGTTTGGAATGTGTTCTGCATTTTCTACTGTTTTCTGGTCCGGGAATAAGAATGGTATTTGTATAAGTGCTGAAGAGAAGCTGCATGTCCGGGCCGATTTTCGCTTGAGCGTCAGACTGGCCGGGAGCTTTGCCAATAGTGAAGAAAGTGACCGTATGATCTATTATTCGAATCCAAGCCTGTATACCTTTGGGAAAGAATTGAGATACATTAAAACGATAAACAGTGGAGAAAAGGATCAGCAGAGCCAGGGCATTGCTGCTATCGAAAAGAACCATCTGTTAAGCAGACTGATGCGTTTAAGTCAAAATGGGGTAAGTAAGGATGAATTTTATTCTTTTTTAACGGAACTTATCGGAGAGGAAGAGGCAGAGGAACTTTTCCGGGAAATGATAGCGGAGGAACTGATATCAAACTCTTTTCAGCCAAATGTCACAGGAGAAGCTTATCTGAAGCGGTTGGCTAAACTGTCAGAAAATGCTGACCTGAGCACTTTTACCAGAGTCCTTGATGAGATTAGACTTCCTGCAGATGTGGATGTAGCAGGACTCGATAGGCTTGTAAATCCTTATCTAAAGGAGTGTGAAAATTTAAGACATCCCTTTTATGTCAATTTCCAACGCACTGTGAAAGGATCTTTGAACAATGATTATCAGGGAATCCTGCTTGAAGGGCTCTATTGCCTCGACAGGATGCAGCAGAATGGGGTAGCCAGCGCAATAAGTGAGTTTAAAAAGGAATATATCGCACGTTTTGAAGACCGTGAGATCCCACTCCTTTTGGCGCTTGATCCTGAAGGAGGCATCGGTTACGGCCAGCTTGAACAAAGTATGGATGCAAGTGATTTGTTAAAAGGAATAAGCTTTACAGCAGCTATAGAAAACAAGCAGATACTATGGGGCCCCTTGCAGGAACTCCTGATGCGAAAAATCTGTATGGCGGTCAAAGAAAATCAGACTATTTTAATTTCGGATAAGGATCTTGCAGGATTACCCATTTCCTTGAAAGGGAAATACCCACCGGGTATTTCAATCATGTTCAGGATTTTTCAGGATAAGGTTTTTATTGAAGAGGCTGGAGGCGCATGTGGTAGCACATTAACGGGCAGGTTTACCGCATTTGATGAGGAACTAAGGGAACAGGTGAATGCTCTGGCTGATACAGAGCAGGAACAGAATAAAGAGGTGATATTTGCAGAAATAGCCTGTTTTTCGGATGAGCATGCCGCAAATATTAATACACGTGAACATACCCGGGATTATGAGAT
This sequence comes from Daejeonella sp., assembly GCF_030695525.1. Lineage (GTDB taxonomy): Bacteria > Bacteroidota > Bacteroidia > Sphingobacteriales > Sphingobacteriaceae > Daejeonella. The sequence continues at coordinate 3,653 of NZ_JAUYSS010000009.1, forward strand.
CCCTGTTCTGGTTCATTCTACTCTCCCACCTGAGCAGGTAATCGCATTGAATGATCTCTATGTGTCTGTTTACCGTGGCGAAGTGATCATTCGCTCTGCACGTCTCAATAAACGGGTTATACCGCGTTTGAGTACTGCTTATAATCATCACCGAAGTGAACTTCCTGTATTCAGGTTTCTCTGTGATCTGCAATACCAGGGCCTTGCCGTCAATTGGGGTCTACATGTGTAGAGCCTCTTACCCGGACTTGAGTACTATCCCCGAATTGAATATAAAAGATGTATCCTGAGTCCGGCAACCTGGATCTTAAAGCAGGAAGAACTTCCCAAACTTAAAGGACTGGCTTCTTATGAAACATTCAAACTGATTGCAGAAACAAGGGGTATCAGCAGATTTTTCGCATTGAGCAGTGCCGACAGATATCTGGTATTTGACATGAATGACCCTGCCGGAATAGCTATATTTCTGTCTGAAGTAGGAAATTTAGCACGTATTAAACTGGAAGAATTCTTTATGCCCGATGAGGAATCTGCAATTCTCAGAAATGAAAAGGGAGAAGTATTTGTCCACCAGTTTGTAGCCAGTCTTAGCTGTAAGGAGAGAAGTTATACATATTCAGTCACGTCCTATCAAAATTCAAAAAATATTCGAAGGGGTTTTATACCAGGGGATGAGTGGCTTTATTTTAAGATCTATTGTGCGCCGCAAAATGCTAATGATTTGTTACTGGGAAAAATATATCCTTTAATAAAAAAATACATAAGGTGTGGTGAAATTGAGCAGTGGTTCTTTATAAGGTACTATGAGCAGGGTCATCACCTTCGTATTCGTCTGAAGGTGAAAAATGAGGTTATAAAGGATATCACGGGCACATTTAATCGCGTGTTGAAGCCTTTAGTTGAGATTGGATTGATCAATCGTGTATTATTGGACACTTATAATCGCGAGATTGAACGTTATGGTGCAAAAACTATGGAGAGTGCCGAACGGGCATTCATGAGCAGCAGTGAATTGGTAACAGCACATCTTAAGGGTGGTGCTGATGAACTCCGTACTGTTGGCTTTGCTGTGCTTAGCACAGATCTGCTGCTCAATGCATTCAGGATCAGTTTAACATCACGTATTATCCTTCTGGAAAATATATGTACTAACCTGATGGCTGAACATGGCTTTGAAAAACAGCTGCGGGAAGATCTGAACAAAAAATACCGTGAACACCAGCGCATGATCAGGCAACTAAAAGTTGAAGGGCCTTGCTTTTTAAGCAGTGCCGATAAAAGTAAATGGGGTTCTTTCAAACAAAACCTCAGTTTATTGAATGAAGAATTGAACAGAACTGAATATTCGCGCAAAGCAAAACTTGCCTCAGATTTACTTCATATGCACATGAATCGAATATTCAGTGCTGAACAGCGTAAAAAGGAACTCGTAATTTACTATCTCTGCCTTCGCCATTATTTGTCAGAACAAGCCAGAAACGGTATCAGGGCAGACGCGATGAGCGTACCAGTTTTGCATTAATGTAATCCTGTAATGCGGTTTTATACATTTGCCCAAGGGGAATCGTCACATCGTTCTGAAGCAGAATGTTAACGCCATTCACCGTTTTAATTTTTTCTGAATTCACCATGAAGGATTTATGGACCCGGAAAAACTTTTCGGGTGGGAGCGCTGCCCCCAGTTCCTTCATGGTTAAGTAGGTAATCATTTTTCCTTCTTCGGTATAAATGATCACGTAATTTTTGATGGATTCAACGTAAACAATATCCGTAAAATTAAGCCGCGTGACCTTGCCTTTGATATTCGCCTTAATGAAAATATGGTCGTTTACCGGATCCTGAATATGAGCTCTTAGGTGCCCGCTTACTTTTTTTACTGAGCTTAAGAAGCGTTCGAAGGAAATAGGTTTTAACAGATAATCGACTGCATTTTTTTCAAATGCTCCCAGTGCATAATTGGGGAATGCAGTAGTAAAAATTACCGCAGTACGATCGCTGATCAATCCGGCAAGATCCAGCCCTGAAAGCTGGGGCATATCCACATCCAGAAATGTAATATCCGGATGAACAGAGGTGTTGATCAGGTTAAGAGCCTCCAGTGGGTTAGTTGAAGAGCCCAGTAATTCCAGTCCGGGAGCCTTTTCTATATACGATACCAAAGTTTCAATAGCATGAGGCTCATCATCGACAACGTAGCATGTAAACATAATTTATTGATTTAGGGTTAATATAAGTTTTAAAGCGTAGCTGTTCTCTTTTTCCTGTATATCAAAGGAGTACATACCGGGGTAGTAGATATCCAGTCTCTCCCTGAGGTTCCGGATACCGGTTCCATGACCGTGACTACGGCGGTTAGTCCGCTTATTGTTCTTCAGTTCTAGCTCCAACCTGCCATCATGAATATTAATGTTGATAAAGGCAGGGTTTTCGGGATCTTGTAAATCACCATATTGGAATACATTTTCCACCAGAGTGATCAGGGCCAAGGGAATAATTCTCAGGTTTTGAGGACTGCCTATAACAATAAAGTCGACACAAAGCTTATCATTAAAGCGGGTTTGGTTTAAGCGCAGATAATTGTGAATATGTTCAATTTCTTTTTCCAAAGGTACTTTATCGTCCTCATCAATACTCGTAAGTGCATAGCGCATCATATCGGAAAGGTTCATCACTGTTTCAGCTAGTTTTTCGGAGACCTTTACCGAGGTATTGTACATAAAGTTGAGGGTATTGAATAGGAGATGGGGGTTAACCTGTGCCTGCAGGTATGCATTGCGGGACTGGAGCAGGTTTTTCTGCAAGGTTATTTTTTCGTTTTGTTCAATAAGTCTCTGGTTTTCAAGTTCACTGATTCTGCGGTTTCGTTTATTGGTTTGCATTGCAAACCAATAGGCAGTGCTAAAACCCAAAATATAGAAGGTTCGCATCGCATTACTGAAAACAGATTTTTTAAACTCATCAACAGATTTTGGCATGAACTCATCCCCCAGAACCAGGTAATTGATAGGGTATTTAAGCGCAACGAAGAGCGCAATCTCAGCCATTACAAGAAGGATAGTTATAAAGGCTGCTCTTTTAAATTTACGCGTAGAGTAATTAAAGAGAACATGGGCATTAAAATAAAAGAGGATGATGTTTAAGGTATAATTCAGGGCATAGTTATTGAGATCGGCTACCCCAGTCATTAGGTATATATAGGTTATCTCATAGGTAATAAAAATTGACCATCCCAATAGGTGTTTTGAAGTATTATTCCAAAACCTCTTAGAATTCAGAGCTGAATTTTCGTCCATTTCACTGCAATATACTAGTTCATCTACAGTAAATCTACCCTGGTGTAATAAATTTTCAGTTTTGAAAAGGTCTTTTTAACTTCTGAAACACTAAACATGAAATCATGAAAAAAAGAAAAAAAACAACGAGACTGATCAAATCGAAAATGGTCGTTTTGTTCAAAAAGAATGGATCGGCTACTCCATGTAGCGGTGGTACTGTAGATACGACAACCATTACTACGACAACTGGCTTCTAAGATTTAACATGGCAGGGTTCAGTCGGGTTCTGCCATGTTGAGTTTTAATTTCTTGTAACTGAGCTATATCTTTTTTATTTATATATCAAACATTTCGATTAGAAAGTGTTTTTAAATATTCGAAGCTTCCATTTCCTTCCATGCAGTAGTCTAACTGTGGCTTAGGCCAAATTTACGTTTGAGTTTTTGTCAATATTATTAATTAGAATTATTCTAAATAAATTTTGAAACCCACTTTCTATTTCTATTTTTGTCCCAATATAGAACAAGTCTAAATAAGAATAGTGACATTAAGATTTTCACGAGCTATGTGGCTTTTCCTACTATTCTTTTAAAGTTCTGAAACAGGATAGATCCAAACAATCAATGAAACAACAAAAAACCGAAGCTGCCTGGCCTAAATTGCGCAAATTTCTGAATGATATCCACCTCTGGATCGGATTACCAAGCGGTATCATTGTGTTGCTGATTTGTATGACAGGAACTATCTATGTGTTTAATACGGAGATCAGGGAATTATCCAGTCCGGAACTTTACAAGGTTAAAAGAGTTGGGGATTCACAAAGAATTTCAGCAGATAAATTGAGTGAGATTGTGAGTGTTGAAACTGGCGGGAAGGTAATCAGTATTAAGATTCCTGCTGATCCTGAAAGAAGCTACGTACTGACTGTCATGAAGCCGGAGGAATCTACAGGAAATACCGGACCGAGCGGTAATGAAAAATCAACCCCACCTTCTCCTCGAATTCAGTATTGGGTTAACCCCTATTCCGGAAAAATATTGGGAAGCAGCGCTGACAAAAACGCTGTTTCTGAATTTATGCAAACGATGTTCAGTTTGCATCGCTGGTTATTACTCGACAGGATAGAAGAACCACTTATCGGAGAATTACCAAACAAGAAGCTGGGCAGCTATATCAGCGGAACCGCAACAATACTGTTTACTTTGGGAGTCATAACTGGTATCATCATCTGGTTTCCTCAAAAAATCAGAAACTGGAAACAGGGTTTGAAAATAAAATGGAATGCAAACTGGAAGCGGGTGAATCACGATATTCATAATAGTTTGGGTTTTTACAGCTGCCTTTTTTTGTTTCTGATGGGTATAACCGGCCCGCAATGGTCTTTCGAATGGTATAGAACCGGTCTGAGAAAGACGTTAGGTACCTACCAATCAGCAGATGCCCCTAAACCTGAAACACCCCAATCGGATACTACTTACAATAATGGATTAAAACAGGTATTACTTATAGATTATATTAAATCAGCGAATAAAACCCTTGATTATCAGGGTGATCTGACTATCAGTATTCCAGCCGACTCAGCAGATGCAGTACTGATTAATAAAACGAAGACCGGATTTTTTGCTCCTGTAGCAGCAGATAAAATCTATCTCGATCAATACACTTCAGCACCGATAAAAACAGAGATTTTTTCCGAAAAACCATTTAATGAACGCGTTTCTAACTCCATAAAAGCTTTGCATGTGGGGGATGTTTATGGGAAGTTCTCTAAGATCATTTATTTTCTGGCATGTTTAATTGCTACGAGTCTGCCGGTAACGGGTACGCTGATCTGGATTAATAAGCTGAAGAAAAGAGCTTAAAGCTATAGGATTTTGATCAAATGACTTAATTGTAATTCATTTTGGAGGAGGCTCACCTAATTGGGCTGACAGGCCTGCCGCAATGACATCCGAAATGAAAATACTGTTAAATTACAATTGTTCGGGTAATGGGTAAAGCATTTTGTCATTGCGAACGTAGTGAAGCAATCTCCTCAATAATTAATACTGATTGTCATCGTGGCGGATGCCACGACCTTATACCTGTCACAGGCAAAAAGCACATACAAGTGAAGGCCGCACAACGCGGGGACAACTCAATGTCATTTCTCTGTTAGAATTTCTAAAATTTTTTTACTCGCAAAGATGGTACACACACAAATCTATCTCAGGCCAGTAAACACAAAGCCGAAACAAATTAATTTTGCTCTCCCAATTTGACACGATTTCGTATTTGCACTAAGTTCCCATATCTCAATACTCAATACTCAATACTCAATTCTCCTTCCTATCTTTGCCTTATGCGTTTTGATATCATTACCGTATTGCCCGACCTGCTTGAAAGCCCGTTTGCCCATTCAATTTTACAGAGGGCTCAGAAAAAGGGACTTGCAGAAATTCATGTTCACAATCTTCGTGATTATTCAAACAACAAGCAAAAATCGGTTGACGATTATCAGTATGGTGGTGGCAGCGGAATGGTGATGAGTATTGAACCTTTTGCTAATTGTATAGAAAAACTACGATCAGAGCGTGATTATGATGAGATTATTTTCATGACACCCGATGGTGAGACGCTCAATCAGAGTATGGCCAATGAACTTTCAGATAAAAAAAATGTGATCATTCTGGCAGGTCATTATAAGGGTATCGACCAGAGGATCAGGGATATTTTTGTGACCAGGGAAATCTCGATCGGGGATTATGTTCTTTCGGGAGGTGAATTACCTGCTGCGGTTTTGGTGGATAGCATTGTCAGGTTACTGCCTGGTGTATTGAATGACGAAACATCAGCTTTATCCGATTCATTTCAGGGAGAACTGCTCGATGCGCCGGTTTATACCCGTCCGGCCGACTGGCAGGGGCACAAGGTGCCTGATATTCTATTGAGCGGACACGAATCTGCGATAAATGAATGGAGGCATGAGCAGGCTCTGGAGCGCACTAAAAAGCGCCGGCCTGATTTGCTGGAATAAACAGGCTTTACTATTTGGCGATTCACTCAGATAAATTAAAATCTAAAAATATCATAACAAACTTTTTTAAGTAAAAAATTTTTCCTAATATTGCACTCCGATTTTTACGGGCTAAAAATCGAATTAAGAGCTTAAAATCATGGATTTAGTAAAATTTGTTGAAGAGCAGGCTGCAGTTAAAAAGCAGGTTCCTGCATTCAAAGCTGGTGATACAGTTAGTGTTCACTATAAAATTCGCGAAGGAAATAAAGAACGTATCCAGATCTATCAGCGTGTTGTTATCCAGCGTAATAGTGTGGGTGTGAATGAAACTTTTACTGTACGTAAAATGTCAAACGGAGTAGGTGTAGAGCGTATCTTCCCTGTTAATTCTCCTAACATCGATAAAATTGACATAAATAGTCATGGTAAAGTTCGCAGAGCGAAATTGTTCTATCTGCGTGAACTTACCGGTAAGGCAGCTCGTATCAAGTCTAAAAGAGTGTAATTTTTTAATATATTATCGCCTCCCGAATAATCTTCGGGAGGCTTTTTTGTTTGTAAGCTTTTTTGAATGCTATAAAAAGGCGAATATTAATTATATCCCGTTTTATTCTATTATTTTTAAATGGAACGAGATATCAATTTGCTCATTAACTCATTCTCTCATTTGCTAATTTATATATCATGAATACCGAGTTTCTTGAACAAATTTTTTTTGGTAACAGCCTTAGAAACTATCTGTATTTTTCTGCTATCCTGCTTTTGGGGTTATTATTGAAGCGCGTGTTCTCCAAATTATTGAACAGATTAATGTTCATGTTATTCAAAAGGCTTGAACCGAATACAGAACCAAAAGTGTTTATTGAAATGCTATTAAAACCTGTAGAGGTCCTCATCATACTGGTTATCATATATTTGTCTATTAATCAATTAGATTATCCACTCAATGAAGTAATATTCAGGAGGACAAATCTCATTAATAACGTTGCAACGCTATATGAGTTAAAGTTTGTACAAGTTGTAGATAAACTCTTTTTACTGCTTTTTGTTATTTCAGCCTTCTGGATCCTGTTAAGGATTATAGATTTTATCGCAAATGTTTATAAATATAAAGCTTCATTAACTTTATCCAAATCTGATGATCAAATGGTTCCTTTTATTAAGGAACTTTCTAAGATCGTAACCGTTATTTTTGCTTTTTTTGTGGTATTGGGTTCTGTGTTCAACCTCAATGTGGCCACGATTATTGCTGGTCTTGGTATTGGTGGTATTGCGGTGGCTTTGGCCGCTCAGGATAGCCTTCAGAATCTGCTGGGATCTTTTACCATTTTTGCTGACAAGCCTTTTGTGGTGGGGGATCTGATCAGAATTGAAAACTATGAAGGAACAGTTGAGAAGGTTGGCTTTAGAAGTACAATTATTCGTACCCTGGATAAAACCCTGGTTATTATTCCCAATAAGAAAATGGTAGATAGTCCCCTGGAAAATTTAAGTCTTCGGAATCTCCGGCGGATGAAATTCAATATTGGCCTTAGGTACGATACTTCTGTTGAAGTGATGAAGAAAATATCGGATGAGGTGCAACAGATTGTGAATGATCATCCGGCAACGAGTGATGATACTTTGGTAACTTTCGATTCTTTTGGAGAGTCCTCTTTGAACATACAGGTGCTCTATTTTATTCAAATTGTTGATTACAATGAGTATATGCGTATCCGGCAGGATCTAAATTATAAGATCATGGTAATTGTAGCCGAAAATGGAGCTGATTTTGCTTTCCCATCCCGAACGGTTTTTCATGAATATGTTGGTGAAAAACCTCCTGGTGGAGCTGAGATAGTTTAATATGAGTACGACAAATAAATATCTAACCACATAGTTTGACTTATTTTATACTTTAAAGGAAACATAGGATGTTGCATCACATAGGTTGAAGCTTAGCTTCAAGGCTATGCGTGTCTACAAATAAGGCTAGCGTTTATGAAATGCTATGTTTCTATGTGGTTTAAAAACATGATGTCGAGTATACTTTAATCCTGATTGAGTTCCACATATTCAAGGTAGAAACAATCTGTTTATTGTTCCCCTCTGGTCGGTGTTCTCCGTACCAAGCACGAACATATCACATTGGTAGGTGTTATCACCACAGGTGTTCGGAAGATCAGGAAGGAGGTGATTTTAAGTTTATTTCTACTAAATCGGGGTCACCACCACACATCTGTACGAAGTCTTTTAATAAGCATTATTCCAGGTTGTCGACAAACCGTTGTTTCATGATTTTGTATCCCTTTAGATGATTCATCTCTTTGTAAACCAAGAGTAAGATAGATGCAATAAGGGTACAATACAGCATGATTTTAATGCCATTTTAGCTTCGGTTGATTAAATGTGCAAAGTTCAGTTCCTGCTTCAGGAATTTGAAGAAGACTTCAATATCCCACCTGCGCTTATACAGTAATGTGATATCCTGTGCAGGTAGTTTTTTGATATTTGTTATAAATACGAGGTGTTCATTTGTCTCTTTACGGGTTGACTCAATACATCTTAAAGGATACTTCGCCCTTGCTCTTTCTGAGAATAGATAGACCCAACTATCGCTATATATAGACAATGTATCTGTATCAATGGGTTGGAGTACTTGATTATCACTCACGGTCTGCCTCTTACTCTTTATGTTAAAACGTGACACAAAAGGGATGTTCTTTTCTATAAATTCATCGTATGTTTTCCGAGCTGTTATACCGCGGTCAAACACTCTTATTTTTTCCGTATTTTCAGGTTCCAGAGCTAAAATCGCCTCTTTTAAAGCTACATTTTCGCTGTTATGGGTTTGGTCATTAAAGAAATGCACAGCGATGAGAAGGTTTGAAAGCCCTACGGTGAATTTCAATTGCCGCAGATGCGCCGTGTCACCGGCTTGCAGGTGATATCCTACCTTGAGAAGCTTACCTGATTGACTTCCACAATACAAAAATCAACCATCTTAACAATGGAAAATATCGCTTTTTTCCCACTTAAGGGGATAACTTCAAGTCTTCCGAACACCTGTGGTGATAACACCAACCACAGGGAAATGTTATTTCTCAAACTTCCAATTATCTGGAAGCTATTCCTCCGGTAAGGTTTATTTTACCCGGAGATGCATTTCATGGGAAGGGCAGCCAGGCAAAAGGACCATTTGCTATTTGAAATAAACCCGGGTGGCTGCTGTAGATTTTTGGCCGGGCAGAATTTAATATTACAAAGAAGTTTATGGACAAAAACTACGGCAGAACACGGGACTGCTATGACCGAAGAAATACAGACCTTGCTTTCCAAAATGAGAGAAAATCACTCAATTTTAACAATACCAAACAATTAAAACGGCAATTTCTTATTAAAAAATTGCCGTTTTACGTTTTAAAAAGACTGATTTAAAATTAATTCTTTTTCTCAGGTGCTTTTGAACCCTTTTCTGCTGATTTAGATTTGCAACAGCTCATTTTACAATCCTTACCACACATTTTGCTTTCTTTTTTATCTGCCGTTTTTTTGTCTTGTTTTGGCTGGTCCTGAGCACTTAGAGATAATGTTCCTGCAAGGAATGCGATTGCTAAAAATCCTGATAAATTTTCATGTTTATATTGGTTAATTTATTTCTTTAAATGAGCCAGAACGGTGATTCCACCTTTTACCACTTCTCCCAATCCGACTTTTATTTCTGTTCCCAAAGGTAAGAAAACGTCAACCCTTGAACCAAATTTTATAAAGCCGAACTCCTCTCCCTGTTCTGCGGTCTGGCCTTCCTGAGAATAGCATACAATTCTTCTTGCTAATGCTCCTGCTATTTGCCTGAACAAAACAGACACTCCCTGCTTATTTTCAATAACTACAGTAGTACGTTCATTTTCTGTGGATGATTTAGGATGCCATGCTACAAGAAATTTACCTGGATGATATTTGAAATATTTCACGATCCCGGAAATTGGATTTCTATTGACATGAACATTTATTGGCGACATAAATACAGATACCTGGATTCTTCTGTCTTTTAAATATTCGGTTTCTTCAGTTTCCTCAATGACCACCACCTTGCCATCCGCAGGGCAAATGACATGTTCTTCATTCTTTAAGACCTCGATATAGGGGTTCCTAAAAAACTGAAGAATAATAACAAACAAGGCAAATGAAAGGATATAAATGATCCAGCGGAACCATACTGTTTCCGGAAGAAGAAAGTTTACAACAGCATTTAAGACGAATATAAATAGAATACAAAGTGCTATTGACGTATAGCCCTCCTTGTGTATGGTCATTTTTTTATAGCTCATTTCGCAGCGAAATTACGATTTTAGAATTAAAGGGCTTTAGTGATTTGATTATTTTCCTGGTCCAACTGCCCGGTAAATATCATTAAGATTTCTGCCTAATCCATTGTAATCAAGCCCGAACCCAACTACAAAATCATCAGGTATTTCGAAACCTATATAGCTGATCTCCTTAAATTTCATTTTTAATGATTTAGGCTTCATCAGTAGGGTACAGACACTGATGGAGGCCGGTTTTTCTTTGTAGATCATGTCCAGAAGATAACTAAGGGTTGTACCACTATCAACGATATCCTCCACAAGGATCACATCCCTGTCTTTTAATGACATTTGTAGTCCCATATCTTCTTTAACCTTTCCACTGCTCTTAGTTCCTTTATAGGAAGATACTTTCACAAAAGTAACCTCAGAAGCAATACTGATTTCCTTCATCAAATCAGCGAGGAAGATGAAACTTCCATTTAAAACACCAACAAATACCGGAATCCGGTTTTCAAAATCAACATTTAACTGGATACCCAATAAACGGATTCTCTTTTCGATCTGATCCAATCCCAGTATCAGCTCAAAATTCTTCTCATCAATTTCTATCCTCATGGTATAAATTTAAATATAAGGTTAGTGATTATTGATTATTATTTTTGGAATCCCGCTCATTTTTTCGCTGTTCCCTTCTTTCTTTACGGCTTGGTGTATTTATTACAGTCGTGTCTTTGGGTATTATCCTTAATTTATTTAGTTCTTTAACATGGATTGTATCCGGCTGTTTTCTGCCAAAGATCTCATGCAGGAAGGTTTCTTTATCCTCCGATTCATCATCAATCAGCAGACTATCTACAATAAGTGAGTCAGCCATAGGTAGTCCCGATCTCAGGCTTTCCTTCAACCTGACATTCCAGAAACCATAGCCGGTGCTATCCGGTTCTGTCAAGCCTCGTCTGGCCATTATTCCTCCAATGAAGTTGAAATAAGAAGAAAGTCCCGACCTCAAGCTGCCATCGCCTTCAAACCTGTAAAGACCTGATTTAGGCCTTGGAACAATGCTTGCTAAGAATATTCCTTCACCGATGTTGAGTTCTGAAGGATACTTGTCAAAATAATAACGTGATGCTTCGCCAATCCCATAAACATTTCTTCCCCATTCGATCAGGTTAAGATAGGTTTCAAACATTCGCTGCTTACTCGATAGCTTGCCGCTTTCCATGATCCAGACAATCAGGATTTCCTCAATCTTTCTGGCCAGAGTTTTTTGCCTGTTCAGGTAAACATTCTTTGCAAGCTGCATCGAAATTGTACTTCCTCCTCTTTTGAAGGCCTTGGCTTTAAAATTAGTAATAATGGAACTTCGGATAGATTCCTCGACAAAACCATTGTGACTATAGAACGAAGGATCTTCTGCAGTCAATAAAGCATTCTTTAAATTTGGACTAATCTGATCGATCGGGACAAAATTGGGGTTTTCGGGACCGATAATAATATCCCGCATGGGCTTACCATATTCATAGGGGGTATAGACAAAGGTACTGTTAATCTTTTGAAGATTGGTTTTACCCCATTTGAGAACTTTGAATCCATCATTCCTTAATCTAGAATTAAAAATCACACTGTCCGGATTTTGAGAATCAAGATGAAAATTGAGGTCGTATTGCAGTTTTCCCTTCACTTGTATTCCCTCCAGCGATTCGAAGAGACCCTGAGGGAATGAATTCATTAACTCCTGTGCATCAATCTCTTCTGTATGGAGTTTCAGCTCGTAAATTTTTGATGGGCTAAGCGTATATTTTATGAAGGGGTGTATCTTAATTTTCTTGAGATGAAAGGTCGATGTGCTGTCAATTGCAACGAAGTTCTTTCCAAACACCATATCTGCATCCAGAGATGCATCCTGAACAATTATATCATTCCCCGCAATCCTCGAATGATTTACCAGAAGATTTTTAACTCTCCAGGAGCCGTTTACTTCTAGTTGACTCCCACTTCGGGTAAGCCCTCTCATCTCAGTCATTGCAGTATCAAAGCTCAGTTTAAGCCCGAATTTTTTCTCAAGATAGGGTAATTCAACTTTTTTATTATCAGCGAAAAGCTTCACATTCAGTTGTTTATCGCCCGGATCCACAGTTCCTTCCACATGCCAGACTGACTCATTTTGATTTACAAGAATGGTCGAGTTGACATCCCCGCCATCAATAGTTGCACTACGGGTGAATAAACTAACCGAACCTGAATCATCCCTGAATTTAATCTCAAAATCCCTGATATCCATATCATCAGGAATTTTATATAGCAGTTGGTTGATGAGGCTGTTCGCCAGACTGGCGATATCCAGTTCGGCTTTTTCTTTGGGTTCATCCGATTTTTTTTTCCGAAAAATAAAATCATAATTACTAACGGTATCTCTTTTTATCAGATTGATCATACCCCGGTCGAGTTTAATTTCCGAAAGTTTGATATCCCCAAAAATTAAAGGGAATAATTTTACGCCTATCCGCAAATTGAGGATTCGGGCCAGGCTATCCCTGCCACGGGGAACCAGGGTAATATTCTTAAAACTAACACTGCTTAATCCGACAAAGCCCGCACTCTCTATTTTGAGTTCCAGATCATACTCTTTATCAGCCTTGCTGATTGCCTTTTTGATCGCAGTGCTAAGTAATGCCTCACGTTTTGTATAGGCAATCGCACCTCCAATCAATAGTAGTACCAGAAGGCTGATTGAAGCAATACTGATTATTTTATAGTATTTTTCGGGTATCTGCATGGGCTGAATTCTCCACTAAATGGAAAGATAAGGTATTAAAGTTTGAAACACCGGTCTTACAGGTCAGTTAACTGTAAAAACCTCAAGTCTATAGCAATAAGCCTTCCGCTTTTAGTAGATTTGCGATAAACTTAGTAAAAATAATCTCTCCTTTATATTCAAAAATGATCACACAGGAACAAGTATACAATGCGTTGCGTCATGTTGAGGATCCGGATCTTAAAAAAGATCTGGTTAGTCTGAATATGATTGAAGATCTCAAGATCGATGGGAATAAGCTTAGCTTTTCGGTCGTTCTCACCACCCCGGCTTGTCCGATGAAAGCTATGCTCGAAAATGCCTGTAAGAATGCAATCCGTCATTTTGTGAGCAAAGATGTTGAATTGTCGATCAATATGACATCCAGGGTAACCAGCAGGCCCGAAAGAAGCCTGGCAGGCATTAAAAATATTATTGTTGTTGCTTCGGGTAAAGGTGGGGTAGGAAAATCAACAGTAGCGGTAAATCTGGCTCTCGGTCTGTCAAAGAAAGGGGCCAGTGTCGGACTTATTGATGCAGATATTTATGGTCCTTCTATTCCGATTATGTTTGGTGTAGAAGGTGCACGTCCAAAGGCATCTCAGAATGCGGAAGGTCAGACCAGAATTGAACCCATTGAAAAATATGGAATAAAATTATTGTCGATCGGATTTTTTACTGATCCGAACCAACCTGTGCCATGGCGTGGACCGATGGTTTCAACGGCTGTAAAACAGTTATTCAATGATGCCGACTGGGGAGAGCTGGATTATCTTATTGTTGACCTTCCCCCGGGTACCGGTGATATTCATATTACCGTTTCTCAGGGATTCCCGGTAACAGGTGCGGTGATTGTGACAACCCCACAGAATGTGGCACTTGCCGATGCACGCAAGGGTGTTGGAATGTTCCTGATGGATTCTATCAAGATTCCTTTGATCGGGGTGGTTGAAAATATGTCCTATTTTACCCCTGCCGAAATGCCTGAAAACAAGTACTATATATTTGGAAAGAATGGTGGGAGGACACTGGCAGAACAGTTTAATGCCCCGTTTTTAGGAGAAATACCATTGGTGAAGAGTATCAGTGATGCGGGGGATGTTGGAAAACCGGTTATTCTGGAAGATGATAATATTCTGGGTCCGGTATTTATGCAGATTGCAGAAAGGGTAGCTCAGCAGGTAGCTATTCTGAATGCTGTTAAATAGCATTTTTTAAATTTTTTGTATCTTTATATAAATACGATATCATGGATTTATTGAAAAGAGTTGAAATTGCATTGGACACTATCCGACCCTATCTTGAAACAGATGGCGGGAACGTATCAATTGAGGAAATAACTCCTGAAAATATTGTGCGATTACGTCTTTTGGGATCTTGTGGCTCATGCCCGATGAGTATCATGACACTTAAAGCAGGTATTGAGCAGGCGATTAAACGGGCAGTTCCTGAAATTACTGCTGTTGAAGCAGTAAACCTGACAGACATGGATGATCCTGCTGCTGTTTTACCCGAAAGACTACAATAATTACAGATTCTTTTCTGTAAAAATTGTATGATTTAACATAATTTAACACCACTGAGGTACGATTTTATTAACTTTGACTGATGCGAAACTGGTTATTCCTCATATGCTTACTTTGCAGCCTCTCCGGGTTTTCCCAGGTTAGGGAGAGGAAAATCGTGCAGTTTTCTGGGATAATAATGAACCGTGACAGTAATACGGTAGTGCCTTATGTAACCATTACCAACCTGACCGGAAGGGATCAGTATTATTCGGCAAATTATAAAGGATATTTTTCATTTGTGGCCCATGAGGGTGATACACTTGCTTTTACAGCTGTAGGTTACAGAAGGGAGGCACTTATCATACCTACCGGGCTGGATGATAGCAAGTATACCGTATTGATGAAAATGCAGCAGGAATCAATTAATCTTCCAATGGTAAGAGTCTATCCCTGGGCAAGTACAGATGAGTTCAAAAGGGAATTTATGACCATGAAGTTTGCGGATGATGACCTGGAAATAGCTAAAAAGAATCTTTCCCGGGAGAGTTTGGCTTCTATGATCGCTACGCTTCCACGGGATGGGGCAGAAATGCAAAGTTTCAATTTTCAGAATAATCATAACCAACTCGTCAATAAAAATATCAACCAGCGCTTAGCCAATCCTTTGCTGAACCCTTTTGCCTGGGGTGCTCTTATTCAGCAGATTATGCAGGGGGATAGGAGTAGGGAGCAGTAAGTTAGTTGAGAATGGAGAATGGAGAGTTGAGAATGAAGGAAATTTAATTTCAATTGTTACGCTTTGATTCCAGAATAATCCATTAATCCTAAAATCCTACCATCCATTAATCCTATCATCCTATCTCCTACCTTTCTTTAACGCAGGAAACTTCATTTTATATTCCACCTTTACAATTCCTTTTGATATGGAACTGAGTTTGTTGTTAAGCATGGCTTTGCGAAGCGGGCTTAATTTATCGACAAAGAGTTTTCCTTCGATATGATCATATTCATGCTGGATGATACGGGCAGCTAATCCCTTGTATGTTTCCTCGTAATGATTCCAATTTTCATCATAATAGGAAATGGTCAGGCTTTCATGTCGGTCGATATCTTCGCGGATATCCGGGATACTGAGACAACCTTCATTAAATGACCATTTATTACCACTTTCTTCAATGATTTTAGCATTGATAAAAGTTTTCTTAAAATCTTTTAAAGCCGGTTCATCTTCAGCAAATGAGGTGGCATCTACTACAAAAAGACGAATCGATAAACCAACCTGCGGGGCTGCAAGTCCTACCCCATGAGCGCCATACATGGTCTCGAACATATTCTCAATAAGATTGTTCAATTCAGGATAATCTTTTGTGATTTCTGTTCCTTTCTTACGTAAAACGGAATCTCCGTAGGCGATGATGGGCAATTTCATTTTGCAAAAATAGCCTTCTTTCCCCTATATAGCAAATTACAGTGTTTCAGGCCGGTCTAATTAGCTGATAAAGGAGCTTCAGGGCTTGTCTACTCCATGTGGAACATCATCTGCAAAGGCCTGCTTACAGGCGAATTATCCTCATTGGTATCCATGATATCGGCCATATAAGCCCACCATTTCTTAACGATTTCGGTTTTGCTCAGATCCTGTGAGTTATTATTACCGGATAGGGTTTGAACGGCAAACAGTATATTGGTTTCTTCATCCAGGAAGATGGAGTAATTGTTGATTCCTGCATCGCTTAAAAGAGCGCTGAGTTCTGGCCAGATCTGGTCGTGACGGCGTTTATACTCCTCTTTATAACCCGGTTTCAGTTTCATTTTAAAGGAAACAATATTTTTCATGCTGATTTATTTTGCTGAATAAAATTTTAATTCGATCAGGTCATTAGGGATATCCTTATTACCAAAACTATGATGAATTGCCAGTGCGGCACCCATTGCGGTCGACTGTGCCATTGAAGCAGCAAAGACTTCCATCCCGGGAAAAACAATAGACAAAAGATTCATGTAGATAGAGTTTTTACTGAATCCCCCATCCACAAAAATTCGTTTGACGTCCGAACCTTTTATGACCAGCCCGCTGGATATTTTTTGCTGTTTAATGATGTGAATCATCAGCCGGTGATAAGCTTCTGTATCAGATGCATAGGATGCGAGATCATTTCCTGAGTAAACCTCTTCCTGATTTAAGAGAGTTAAAAAAGCAGAATCAAAATTCATCTGTTTATATCTTGATTTTGGCTTTGAAAAGTACTGGGAAATTCTGTTCAGTTCCTGTTCATGCTCATTCCCAGCAAAAAGACGGGAGGCCTTGACAGGTTTACCCTGATAGTGCAGGTAACAAAGACAATCTGATTCAAGTTCAAAAGTACTTAAAGGACTCGCATTAAAAGGGTTTAAGCTGATGCACCAGGTACCTGTTGAAATCAGCAGGAATGGTTCTTTAAAATTTACCAGATATGGAATTAATGCCGCCGAGCTGTCATGCAATCCGATACCCACATCAAAACTATGACCTTCAAAACTTGTTTTAATTACCGAATCTGAAGGTAAAATGGGTGCGAGTTTATCAATCAAGCCCTCATTCTCAAGCCAGTAATGGTAATTGTTTTTGCTGAAATCCCAGAGATTGGTGTGGCAACCGATACTGGTTATGTCGGAATAGCATTTTCCGCTGATCAGGAAACTCAGATATTGAGGTAAATGCAAAGCGTATCTGATCTGTTTCAGCAAGTCATTGCGCTCGTATTTGATGCGATAGAGCTGCATGCCCGAATTCAGGCTTCCAAGTACCGGTGATGCGGTTTCTTTTGCGAATTCAGTCTTGCCTCCATAGGCCAAATAAAACTGCTCCAGCAGCTCTTCAGGATAAGGTTTCAGGTAATTGTATAATGGACTGAGTGGTTTTCCGGATTCATCAATATAGACAAAACTGGCTCCATAGGCGGTGAAATTGAGCCCTTTCAGTTTGAATTGCGACTTAGACAGAACTTTATGAAGCGATTCGAACACAAAATTGTTCAGTTTCTCCAGATCATCACAGGGAAATCCATCTTCATCTTTGCTTTCGGCAAACTGATCAGCATGTTCAAAAACGATCTTTAGCTGTTCATCAAAAAGGAGCAGTTTTTTGTTCGTTTTTCCGATATCAAATACGGCTATTACCGGTAACTGCATGTTTGAATGTTATTTTCCTGATTAATATAGATTATAATCCTGTAGCGGCAGTCTTCATGCCTCTTTCCCTGATCAGTTCTGCACGAACATTCAGTTCGCGGAATAAGCTAATTGGGTTTAATGCTCCTCCGGAGCGTAAGCGTGCCTCAGCGACCAATGGCCTAACATCCGTACGGAAACTATCCTGTAAAATTTCTTGTGCACGGGCTACATCGTTTTTCAACTGTGCTTCCCTGAGTGCTTTCCGGTCTACTAATAATGCCTGAGTATAGGCGATCATAATTGCTTCAACTGACTGCAAAAGATCTTCGAGCGGATCTTTAACATTATGTGATGCATCGATCATCCAGCCCAGATCTGTAGCATGGTTCATTTTACGATCATCCATTCCTTCAATCAGTTCATTGAAGATCAGGAAAAGTTGGTAAGGCTTGATACTGCCAGCAGTGAGGTCATCATCCCCATATTTGGAATCATTAAAGTGAAAACCTCCCAGTTTTCCCTCCATTAAGAGTAGGGAAACGATCTGTTCAATGTTTGCATTTGGTAAATGATGACCCAAATCGACCAATGTATAAGCTTTTGGCCCTAATTTACTGGCATATAAAAGTGATTGACCCCAGTCGCCAACGGTAGTTGAATAGAAATTTGGCTCATAGGCTTTGTATTCCACAAACATTTTCCAGTCGGATGGCAAAGCAGCATAAATTTCTTTCAGACTCTCCAGCGTATTTTGAAAAGCAGTTCTGAAATTTAACTGGCCCGGGAAGCAGGAACCATCAGCCAGCCAAACAGTTAAGGATTTTGAGCCCAGCTCGATGCCATGCTTGATGACCTCAATATTATGATCAATGGCCTGCTTTCTCACGGCGGTATCTACATGCTGCAATGAACCATATTTATAACTTTTCTCTTGTCCCTTCTGATCCTGGAAGGTATTGGAGTTCATCGCATCAAAACGCAAATCATGTGCTTTTGCCAGATCCCGGATCGCCTGATAGTCTTTAGGAATATCCCATGGAATATGCAGTGAAATCGCATTTGCTGATCGGTTCAGCTTATGCATCAAACCTACATCTTCAATCTTTTCTTCCAGGTTTCTGGGTTCACCACCTCCGGCAAATCTTCCGAAACGGGTACCCCCATTTCCTAATGCCCAGCTTGGAATGGCAATTTGGAAATCGATTAATTTTGATATAATAGACTCACTATAATCAACTTGTGTTATTAAAAACTCAAATTTTGATTTGTGAATATCTACTGATTTTTGATTGTGCTGAGCAATTATGCGGTCGTCAAGCTTCATGTTTTCTATTTATTAATGCTCTTATCTCACAAAAGCCAT
This sequence comes from Daejeonella sp., assembly GCF_030695525.1. Lineage (GTDB taxonomy): Bacteria > Bacteroidota > Bacteroidia > Sphingobacteriales > Sphingobacteriaceae > Daejeonella. The sequence goes on from NZ_JAUYSS010000009.1 coordinate 23,033, forward strand.
TGCTACCCCACCATCCACATTCAAGACATTTCCTGTTGATTTGCTTAACAAACCTCCCACAAAGGCGTAGCATGCATTGGCAATATCTTCTGGTAAAATGGTTTCATTCAGAAGGGTACGCTTTGCATAAAATGCAGGGAGTTCAGCAACAGTAACGCCATAGGCTTTTGCTCTTCCCTCGGCCCATGCACCCTCCCAGATTTTACTGTCGGCGATCACTGCATCCGGGTTTACCACATTGACACGGATCTTATCCGGGCCAAGTTCTGCAGCATTCAAACGACTCAGGTGTAATTGAGCTGCTTTTGCTGAGCCATAACCTGCATTATTCGGGCCTGAAACCAATGCATTTTTACTCACAATATTGAGGATATCTCCGCCCATACTCTGTTTTCTCATTGTATTTACGGCCTCCTGAGTGATTTTAAACTGACCTTTCACCAACACATCATAAAGCAGATCCCAATCCTTGTCGGTATGTTCTTCGATTGGTTTTGAAATTGACAAACCGGCACAATTTACCACGATATCTATTCCTCCAAAGCTCAGAGCGGCCTGGGCAAAAGCATTTTTTATATCGCTATCCTCAGTAACATTAAGTTGTACTGTAGTATAGCTGTCGCGGCCGAATTCTTTCATGAACTGAGCTCCCGCACCTTCCAATCGATCCTGATCCAGATCGTTCAGAATGACTACTGCCCCCTCCTCAACAAATTTTCTTGAGATTGCTTTCCCAATGCCGCCTGCACTTCCTGTAACCAATGCAATTTTGCCACTTAATGATTTTGGTTTTGGCATTCGCTGCAATTTTGCCTCTTCGAGTAACCAGTATTCAATATTGAATGCCTCCTGTCTTGGAAGTGAGGTGTATTCAGAAATTGCCTCTGCTCCGCGCATCACATTGATTGCATTAGTATAGAATTCTGCAGCTACTCGGGCTGTTTGCTTGTCTTTGGAGAAAGAGAATAGTCCGACTCCCGGGTAAAGAATAATTACCGGATTTGAATCCCGAATTGCCGGTGAGTTTGGATGCTTGCATGTATTGTAGTATTCTGCATACATTTTTCGGTAAGCTTCAAAAAGTGGCTGAAGCTTTGTGATGAGTTCCTTCGGATTGCTAAGGTCTGTATCAGGCTTAAGATCGAGTATCAACGGACTGATCTTCGTTCTTAAAAAGTGATCAGGGCAGCTGGTTCCCATTGGAGCCAGGCGATCCAGATCATTGGAATTGATAAATTCTAAAACTCTCGGATCATCTGTAAAGTGTCCGATCATGGAGCGTTCTGAAGAACAGAGTCCGCGTAAAACAGGAGCAATTTTCGCTGCCTGTTCTTTCCTTTGCTGTCCGGCAAGGCCATCAATTTTCTTCCCGCCAAAAACACTTCCATTTTTTCTTACGCTTTCCTCAATGAATTCTGCACATTTTTCAACCACCTCCAGGGTATTTATATAAGATTCGTATGCGGTATCACCCCAGGTGAACAAGCCATGAGAACCTAACATAATTCCCTTAATTCCAGGGTTATTATCCAGGCAGGCTTTAAGCTCTAAACCCAGTTCAAAACCCGGTTTTCTCCAGTCAACCCAGCCAATTTTATTGTCAAAAAGCTCTGCAGTGATCTTCTTTCCATCTTTTGCTGCAGCAATTGCGATCGCCGCATCAGGATGTAGATGGTCGATATGTTTGAATGGAAGAAAGCCATGCAGGGGTGTATCAATGGACGGCGCTTTCGAGTTCAGATCATAAATGCAGTGGTTAAACAATTCTACCATCTCATCTTCATGCTCTAGTCCGCGGTAGATATTTTTCAGATTACGCAGACGATCATTATATAGTGCTGCAAGTCCACTTTTCTTTAAAGTTCCGATATCCCCGCCCGATCCCTTGATCCACATGATCTCTGTTTCTATCCCTGTCAGCGGATCTTTAGCCATCACTTTGCAGGATGTATTTCCACCTCCATAATTGGTTAATCGCAGGTCTGCACCTAAAATATTGGATCTGTAAATAAGTAATCCTACTTCATCTCCTGCAAGTTTAGCTGCTACAGCATCATCCCAGAGGTAACTGACGTGTTTAAAATTTGATTGGTCCATATTGAATTGGTTTTAATTATATGGAATTTCCATATCCTACCAGTAATACTGAAAGAATGATCGTGATAATTCCCATAATAAAGGTTGAAAATGTTTTTTTGCTGACTGCGGTCCATTCTTTTAACAACAGCCCCCACATATTTGCAATCAGGATAATGAAGGCCATGTGCAGGATCCAGGAGCTTGCTCCGTTTCCCAGTTTGCTTTCTCCCATGCCGTAAAAAAAGAATTGTAAAAACCAGGTTGTACCTGCTATTGCCGAAAATAAATAATTTTTGAGGAGTGGAGTCTTTTTATTGGCATAATCACCAAATGTTTTGTTTCGGGTATTCAAAATCATACACCAGATCAGGTTGGTTGCTAAACCTCCCCATAAAAGCACCACATAGGTTACATTATTTTGAAAGAGGAACTCAGTTGTTTCAGTTGGATTGGCGCTTTTCCATAGGGTGTTTGCAGCATCTGCCATTGGTTTTCCGGCTTCAATTCCGAAATTGAAGCAGGCACTTAAAACTCCCGAAATGATCGCAACAATCAGACCTTTTACCAAATTGAACTCCTGAATACTTTCTTTTTTGGTCTCCTCACTTAATTCCCGTTCTTTCAGCATCCCGGCACGGCCACATAGGAAAATTCCAAAAAGACAGACCAGAACACCAAGTAGTACGATGCGGCCACCTTCATCATTAAGCATTTGGGTAAAACTGACCTTTCCGGCTTGCGGATACAAATCATAAAATACCGGTGGCAGTAATGAACCCAGAGCGGAACAGAATCCCAGAACAACAGAGTTTCCGAGGGACATACCAAGGTAACGAACACCAAGTCCGTAGGTTAGACCACCAATTCCCCATAACAAACCCATAATGAAGGTAACCTTTAAAATGGAGCTTTCGGTATTGCTGATAATCTCAGCAAATGCAGGAATGGTGAGGTAGGCTGCGAGCGGGGGTACAATAAGCCATGAAAAAAGACCGCCAATTATCCAGTAGCTTTCCCAGGACCAGCCTTTAACTTTCTTAAATGGAAGGTAAAAACTGCCGGATGCGGCTCCCCCAATTAAATGAAAAATAACACCTAAAATTGCTTGCATGAATCGGGTTTAAGGAATTGTGATTTTATCTAAAATTATTGAATAGTTAGTGCCCAGCTGTCATGCACTGTCATGCAAGTGGGATAGCTTTAATTATATAATGCTAGTTCGATATATAAATATTTAACCACATAGATTGACTTATATTAAGCTTTAAAGGAAACATAGAATGTAAATCATATAGATTGAAGCGAAGCTTCAAGGCTATCTGCGTCTAAAATGAAGGTTTGAGGCTATATAGTGCTATGTTTCTATGCGGTTTTAAAATATTATGTCGAGTTAACGTTAAGATTAGACAATTATTTAATAAGGCTAAAATATTCTAAAGTGAGGGCCTTAGCGTAAGATGGAAGGGAACTTCGGCATGAGCATGCGAATTGCTTAAAATTAATTGTGCAGCCAGTTCACCCATTTTTGAAAAATCGGTTGAAATGGTAGTAATTCCGTTTAGAATAACTTTTTTAAGGGGAGTTTCATTGTAGGATATTACCCCGACCTGCTTCCCAACCTTGAGTTTTAAAGAGATGATTCGCTCAATCAATGTAACCAGATCTGCTTCCATCAGATTAATGAACACTTCTCCTTCCTGAATCGGTTCAGTGCTGATATCATTTACAATTTTATGGGAAAATGCATATTGCTGACAGAAGCGGTTGAAGCCTTTGATTATCTCATTGGGAAAATAGCTTTTATCCGGGAAAATGATCTTTAGTGTATGGTATTTGCTTAGTTGATCTCTTGCTTGTTCCAGAGCATTGTAAATATCCTTTTCGAAGTTTTCATATACTGCTGCATATTCACCATCAACACCGGGTAACAATTTATCCAGGAGGACCAGTTTATCTTTAGGGATTTCATTGATCAAACGGTATGATTCTTCACCTCCTTCAATAAAATGCGGAATGATCACATAATGTGAATAATCTTCCTTTTTATTGTCAAGCAGTTTTTTGAACAGGGCAAAGTCATTGTTATAGATATAGAAGTCGATGGCAACATGTTCACCAAGTGCAGCTACGAAAGCATCGTAAACAATTTTCTTATGCGAACTTAACTTATTGAATAATAGAAAGATACGAAGTCTTTGCCTGAAATCAACATTGCTGATGTAATAGCCTTTGCCCGGAACCGAATTGACTATACCCAGGCTTTTCAGGTGTTTGTAACCCTTTTCAGCCGTATCTCTTGAAATTTCGAGAATACAGCTTAATTCATTTATTGAAGGGAGGAGATCATCCTTTTTAATTTTACCGGCCAGGATTGCATCTTTAATAGAGTTTGTTAATTGAAGATATTTCGGTGTCGCAGAATACCCATCAATCTGAATATGATTAAATAATCTGGTACGTTTCATTTCGGATTAAAGATCATAGAACTCAGTACTTTCGGATCAAACATCTCGTTGGCAATTTCAAGTATCTGAGAATCGCTAACTGCATTTATTTTCGCAAATATTTCTTCCAGTGAATCTACATGGCCATAATCCAGCAGACTTTTGCTCATCGAAATCAGCAGTCCCATTCTGTTTTCTTCACCAAGTGCAATCTGCCCAATAAATTTATCTTTTGCTTGTCTTAGTTGAACAGGCCCCAATTTTTGCTCTCTGAGTTTTCTCAATTCCTTTTCAAGTAGTTTTATTGCCTTTCCTGTTTTTTCATTGTCGGTACCAAAATAGATAGAAAAAATACCGGTGTCACTCATTGGAGTGTAGTTTGATTCGATGGTATAGGCGATGCCATATTTTTCCCGGATTTCGAGGTTTAGCCTGGAGCTCATTCCGGTACCTCCCAGCAGATTATTGAGTAGTAGAAAGCCAGTTTTATGCTTGTGATGCATAGAGTAGGAGCGATTACCGATCACGCAATGCGACTGGTTGATGGGTTTAGTGAAAACCAGGTTTTTCGCCGAGTATTTTCCTGTTTTTTCGCGTTTTCTTTCAGGCAGGTTGGCCGGGATTCCCCCAAAAAATTTTTCACTGAGGCGGATAATTGTTTTCAAATCATAATCCCCGCAGATACCAATGATGATTTCATCAGTGCGGTAGTTTGCCTTATGGAATTCGACTATATCTTTTTTTTCAAAACCTTGTACTGTAGACGGGGTGCCCAGAATATTACGTCCCAGCGGATGTCCTTCAAAAAGCAGGTCTTCGAAATCATCATTGATGGCCTCGTCGGGCTGATCCTGATAGGAAGATATTTCATCAAGAATAACCTCCTTTTCCTTTTTCATTTCTTCTTCAGGAAAAACGGAATGAAATACAATATCCTCAAATAAGTCGAGCGATCGTTCCAGGTGAGGTTTCAAAAAAGAAGCATGAATACAGGTATATTCTTTGGTGGTATAGGCATTCAGATCGCCTCCAACCAATTCGAGGCGATTAAGGATTTGATTGGTATTTCTTTTTTCAGTTTGCTTAAAAAGCAGGTGTTCAATGAAATGTGCGAGGCCATCTTTGGAAGGATTTTCATCGCGGGAACCCGCATTGATTATAATACAGGCATGTGAAATATTGGAAGGGCTTGGTTTATGCAAAACACGTATTCCGTTCTGCAACTGATGTACCTGGTAATCCATTCAGCAAAGGTAGAGAAATCAATTAGTAAATTTGAAAATGAGCAAATGGGATGTCTGAGGACTGAGGTCCGAAGTCTGATTTCGGAGTTCAGACCTCAGTCCTCCTACCTCAGTTTTCCGTCCTCCTACTTCAGCTTCCCCTTATAAGTCTTCTTAAACAACTCAAATCTCGGAATAGAAACCGCCCTAACATATCCCTGACTTGGATTGTGTTCGATATAATCCTGGTGGTATCCCTCTGCGCGATAGAATTCGTTTAGCGGTTTTAGCTCAGTTACAATTGATTTTTTGAATCTGCCCGAATTGGTGGCATCTTTTACAGCTTGTTGAGCGGCAGCTTTCTCCGTCGCACCAGTATAAAACAATATGGAACGGTAGGATGAACCTCTGTCAGGACCTTGTTGATTCGGTGTGGTTGGATCGTGTGAGGCAAAGAATACCTTACAAAGCTCTGCATAGGAGATAACTTTAGGGTTGTAATATACCAAAACAGTTTCTGCATGCCCGGTTGTCTCTGTATTTACCAAATCGTAGGTTGGGTTCGGTACATTTCCTCCCGCATACCCAGAAACTGCTGAATCTACACCCACAACAGCCTCAAATATATGCTCAGAACACCAGAAACAGCCTTCAGCAAAAGCAGCGATGGCTTTACCCTGAGGCGCTGTCAGTTTCACTTTTCTGACATCCGTTTTTTTCTGGGAAATTGCATCGCATGAGAATAAAACCAGAATGAGTGAAAGTGCAGGGAAAATATTTAGATATCGGTTCATTTTATTGCTTTTTTAAAGATACGTAACAGGGAGCCTTATAGATTTTAATTAATTGAACAAAGTCAATACTTAACCTTAGTTCGATATATAATTATCTAACCACATAGATTGAATTATATTATGCTTTAAAGGAAACATAGATTGAAGCAAAGCTTCAAGGCTATCTGTTTCTAAAATGAAGGTTGGCAGCTATAAAATGCTATGTTTCTATGCGGTTTTTAAATATTATCTCGAGTTCACGTTATACTTAATAATTTGTTAATCCTTTTCCTTAGTGAATCGTACATTTTTTTTAAGCGATTCTTTATGATGCAGGTTTATCTCTTGTTTAAACCGGTCAAAATCAAAATCCTTTGCGGTACCGCAATCGAGCATATTAAAATAAACCGATGGCTTTATGCTTTCAAAATATTCAGCAATATTGCTGCTCCATAACAATTGGCAATTGCCTTTTATCTGTGGTACTATTTCTGATATGCCATCTTGAAATTCTATGGTCCTGATATGGCAGCTTTCCAGATTCCCCTGTGGGAAAAACAGCAATAAATTCCCCGGCTCATTCAATATTTCTGCAGCATAAGCCATACTTTCTTTCACAGAATATTTTCCGGGCTCAATAGAAAAGGAACCAAGATGCCTTAGCCACCACTTCATTTCCATCTGCTTTTTTAAGGACATTATGTAGAGCCGTTTCATTTTGCCCTGTTTAATAAGTACCTGATAAGCCAGATAAAACCCTAAAAAACCATCACCGAAACTGAAATGATTGATTGATAAAATATAAGAATGGCCTGATTTTATATCTGCTGGCTTGATAATCAGTTTATTGAAGAAAAAAATCCTGAAAATTATCGTCAGGCAATACCCCCCCACCTTTAACCAGAAAAGCGATAAGGGTTTTGATTTAATGATCATGATAACAAATCTCCTAAAACTTTGGCAAAACCTTTATTGATCATTTCATGCCCTTCATTTAAATTTAATATTTCTGCATTTTTAATTTGGGGTAAAAAGGCTTTACCAATGCTAAGCGGATATGATTTATCACGCTGCCCAAAAATAAAAATACTTCGTATAGGATACTTATTTAACGAATAGATGAGTTTTGTTTCATCTGTTGTTAAAAACCGTAAATAAGTTAAGCTTGCGTAAAGGTTAAACCTTAATTCATGTGTTTCAATTTCTTTTAAAAGAATTGCATGGCCTTCGGCATCAATAAATCGAACCCGTCTGCACATATTTAAGAGCTTAAGCATCGCATCTTTACTCAAAGATACTTTCTCTATGATCCTATTCCCAAATTTACTCCTGCTAAAAAACCTAATAATGTTTCCCGGTTTAATGGATGATGGCGCCGCTACGATATATTCATTAATCATTTCGGGAAGTTCTTCAACAACTGTTGTGGCATAGTGGGTACCCATAGAATAGCCAATTACCGAAAAGCGATTGATGTTGTGTGCATTGCAAAATTCAACAATAAGGCCGGCCAACTCACTTTTTGTTAATCCGGTTTTCACGGCATCCAGGCTTTGATCCTTCAGTCTGGTGGCTTTATGAAAAAACAGATCGAAGCCCCAAAAAGTATATTTATTCCCTAATTCCGGCTCTAATTCCCGAAACTGTTTACCATGCATGCCAAAACCATGAAAACAGAGCATATGCTCCTCACCTGTTCCATATTTATAATAATGGAGATCAACAAAATCGGAATTATAAAAATGTGAGGTCAATGGATTAAACTATTGCATTAATTAATGCCAAAGCCCAGGCATACTCTGCATCATGTGATATGGTCAGGCTTAGCTCGAATTTTTTAAGATGTGACGGTAATACTACCGTCGGCATTCCTGCTTTTTTGGCTCTGCTAATTTCGATTTTTTTCCATCTCAGAGGTGAAGCGTCTAATTGTTTAATGGCTTTATACACAGCCTCCTTAGCTGCCCAGGTTGATGCATAACGTTGCAAAGAATCACTAAAGCTTTCGCAATAGGCAATTTCTGCCGGGGTGTAAACCTTTTTTTTGAAAAGATCGCATAGTGAATGTTTAAAATTTTCTATGTGTACCAAATCATTGCCCACAGCAAAAGTTCGCTGTGCAGTGATTTGATTCACAGATATTTCTAACTCACTCTGCATCTAAAACTGGTACTCCCATGATATTAAATCCACCATCCACAAAATGAATATTGCCGCTTACTTTTTTCGAAAGATCAGAAAAATAGTAAAGAGCGGCATCCCCAACATCACCCGCATCAATATTCCCTAATGGTGCCATGTATTTGCCTAATTTACGCATTTTGCGTACACCATTGATTCCACCTGATGAAGTAGTCATAACCAGGCCAGCAGAAATGGCGTTAACCCGAACCTGCTTATTGCGAAAATAGTTTGCCAGGTATAACATGATATTTTCAAGAGCTGCCTTATTGATCGCCATTCCTCCATATTGTGGAATAACTCTGTTAGCCGCATTATAGGTAAGCGTTAGGATCGATGCATTTTTCTGTAACAAACTTTCAGCCACCCGCGCTATCCTTAATAGGGAATATGCACTGATATTAAAAGAATCCATCAGATCCTCGAAAGGAATATCAATGTAAGCAGGTACAGGCTCTGTACTGCCAAGAAAATTCGAACACAGTACTTTGGTGTTAGCGAATGCTACGCCATGTAATATATAATCAATGGGGCCATGGGTATGGTATACCGCATTCAGAAAGTTGCTGATTTGATTTTCGTCCCTTACGTCAACCTGCATGGCAAGTTGGGTATCAAGGCCTAATTTTTCAAGCAGATACAGCACCTCATCACGCGTATCTTCAACATAGCTTAAGGCAATTTTGCAACCCGACTGATGCAGTTTCACAGCAATATCATAAGCAATGGATTCTTCATTCCTCACCCCAAAAATTGCTGCAACTTTACCAGTATTATTTATCATATCTTGACAATTTTAAGGCACTATTGGTGCCACCAAATCCATAATTAAGACAAACAATGCTATTAATTGGTTTTGAAAAACTTTCTTGCGGAAGTAAGTGCCGGTAAGCAGCCAGGGGCTTCATCGGACCTGTCCATTCCTGACTTTTCTGGAAAGTTTCCAATTCAGGGTTGAGGTTTGGAGAATTTAAACAGGGCAATACCTTTTGCTCTTTAAGCATCAGTAAAGCAGTTATAAATTCCACAGAACCGGCACCACCTAACATATGACCAAATTGTGATTTTGGAGCAGATATGTGATAGCCTTCTTCACCCAAGGCATCTACTACACTCAATAGTTCAATTGCGTCTCCGGAAGGGGTAGATGTACCATGCACCTTTACTACGTCGGGTTTTTCGTCTGTTCCTGCAAGTACTCCTTTCCATAACCTTTGCTGTCCGGCAAATGATGGATAGAACATATCTCCATCGCCGTCTGAATTGTTAAAATATTCGTCAATCACCCCTAAGATATCAGCACCACGGGCTACCGCCTGTTCATATTCTTCAAGGGCTACTATTCCTGCACCAAATGAGCATACAAACCCGTTTCTGGCCATATCAAATGGGCGTGAGCTTTCTTCAGGACTAAAACCCCGGCTTAAAACCATCATTCCATCAAAGCCAATAAAGGTTTCAAGTGATGTGCTTTCTACCCCGCCTGTGATTGCACGGTCTTGCAGCCCGAATTTGATTAGCCGATAGGCGTAGCCAATGTTTCCGAGTCCGGTTGCGCAGGCAGAACTAATGGTTTCGCAAACACCTTTGTTTTTTATCAGAACCGAGACATTGGCCGCTTCCCGATAGGTCATGGTTCGGTCGACAGTATGACCACCTGAATGCCGTGTTTTTCTGCCACTTACATAAAAATTCTGCCAACCGGTTCTCAGAATCAAATTAGCTGAACCGCCGGAGCCAATTACCACACCGGTTCGCTCTGACTGGACCAGATCTGTTGACCAGCCAGCCATTTTTATTGCATTCTGTGTTGCAAGCATTGACCAGATGCTGCCTACGTCTGAAGTAGCCAGGTTCCCATCCGGGATCCGGTTCAATTTATCCACATAGGTTTCCGGATAGATACCTTCAAGAGAGTCCCAAATTACCTCCAGATCCATCTCTGGCTCGGTGATAAAACCTGCTACAGTGGATCTGACCTGCTTCTCATAAGCCATAGCATCATCGAAAGTGCGGATCAGACTTTTGTTAGCAAATAGCTTGCTGCTAAATTCAGAAATATCCTTGCAGGTGGGAAACGCTCCCCCCATACCTACTACTGCCACCTTTCTGCCAGGGATGTTATCCACGTGCTTTAACTTTTAAAATCAGATCAACAACATCCTTAACTGTTGAGCCCATATCATCAATATCATCATCCTCAAATTCAATATCAAATTTTTGCTCGACTTTTGCGACGATAGCGATCATTTGAGATGATGGTGTGTTTAAATCTGCTAAAAAATCTGTTTCCTCTGTAACTCCAATTAATCTTTCGGGGTCTATCATTCTCACAGTTTTAAGTACCTCTATCAAACCGTCAATAATTTCTTGTCTTTCCATTTAAATTTTACTTTTTGTTTTTGCTCTAAAATATTCTATGTCAATTTCCCGCCCTGTTATATCATAGAGATCAGAAATAAGTTTAAAATCGGGTGAGAGATCATATTTTAGTAAACGTTCTTCGCTAAAATCTTCAAAATACTCATCAAGGTTCAATCCCGGAGGGCATCTGAAAATCCTTCCATCGCAAACCATTTGCCTGAATTTATAAAATGTTATTTTACCCAGAATGACAAAAGTATCGCCCTTCTCAAGTGCTGACATGAAGTTGACATTGCCTACGCTAATAAAGCTTGGGACAGATTTTTCTTTCAAATCAATTGGCGCACAATTATGTTTCTGACAAATCAAAAACATGGATAAAGAAGCAGCGGTAGCCTGAACAAATGATTCTATCTGGTCAACTCCTCTGAAAATGTCAAAATGGTCCTCTACATCATAATCTGTGGGAGTATAGCTCGCTACAACGCCTTTTTTGGGCGAGTGCCAATGATATTTATCTACAAGCAGCTTTTTAGGACCGTAGGCAATAAGTATTTCTCTCGGATGTATTGAACACAGGCTTTCTATAAGAACGCCCTTATCATAATATCCCACCATTTATATTTATGTTAGTTCCGTTAATGTATGATGCCTTGTCTGACATCAGAAAAGCAACCACATCTGCAACCTCATTCACATTACCAAAACGGTTTGCAGGTATGGCTTTTAAATAATCCTGTTTGAAGTTTTCAGGTACTGAATTGGTCATCTCGGTTTCAATAAAACCCGGGGCTATGCTTAAGATCCTGATGGAATGTTCTTCGCTCAAAGCCGAAACTTCGCGGGCCAGAGATTTTGACAGGGCTGCCAAACCTGCTTTGGTGGCCGAATAAACCGCCTGAAAAGCATTTCCGCTTTCACCAACACATGAACTTACATTGATAATTACCCCGCGTTTATTTAAAAGGAATTGTTTCATGACAGCCTTACAGATCATGATTGGTGCTTTCAAATTAACCTGCAGCATCCTGTCTATTTCATTTTCCGGCTGGTAAACCAGGGATTTATCAAATGTTATGCCCGCATTATTGATGACCCCGTAAAGTGTATCTCCGTGTTCTTTTTTTAAGCGTTTACAAAATTCATTGAGTTCATTTGTATTGCTGAGATCAGCACAAAGCAGGTGGTGTTTAGGATCAACATTGGTAAAACTCTCCTTGCGTGTGGCGTGTAAGATCAATGTATATTCTTTTGATAAGGCCTTCGATATTGCCAGGCCCAAACCCCTGCTTGCTCCGGTTATCAGTATCTTTTTTTCCGGCATATTAAGCTAAAGTTTTAATAATATTCTCTTCTTTATGAATTGAACAGATCCTGAAACCTGTAAAAGTATAAAATCAAATATAATTTTTAAATTATAGATACTCTGCCGGATTAAAAAATTAATAATATTCTTATTCACTAAGCCTTCTTAAACCTTCCTTTGCATGAGTGTCAATACCAATTTGATATTCATGATTTTTCATTCCCAGAGCCATATTGTAATAATCAGCAGCTTTCTTATTGTCTTTTATGTACTCGTAAATATTACCCGATTTTAAAGCTGAATTTGCCGCAAAATAATAGCTTTGATTTTTCCCCAAATTAATTGCCCGCTGATAATTCATTATGGCATCATCAAATTTGTTCATCATATCATAGGCTCTTCCATATCGGTAATAGAGCTCAATTTTATCCTTCAGGTTTTTTAAATCGTTGACCTGTATTGATTTTAATTGAGCCAGTGCATTATTATAATCGCCGCCGTCAAAATATAATCTTGCTTTCAATAAAATCAGATTAGGCTTGCCGTCATTTGCTTCTTTCAAAGCCTGCTTATCCTTTTCATTAATTACTGAACCTTTCATTCTTACCAATGTTAAATAATAATTGTATTGCGAAATATTATTTCTTATCAGATAATAAAATGCAAGCCTTAGATAAGTATCCTTTATGTAATTCGTACTGAGGGTCTCATTTGCAAATTTGCTGAGGTATTGATTCGCATCCGAATCCATGCTGCAAAGTTTAGCATTGCCCATCAGATAGTCCATAAGTGGTAAATCAGCGTACTGACTGCCTTTGGGTGCGGCCTCAATAAATTTAATTGCTGCATCTGCATGCCCGGTTCTAAAAGCAGCGTAAGCTTGTAAATAAGCTTTAAGGAGACTTTTATCGTTCATGCTATTCAAGAGCGGTGTTACGTAGCTGTAACTATTCCTGCTCTGAATCACATCTACATTTGTAAAACAAAGCAAAAAGACAATTTCATCATTGTAGTAGCTAAACTTACTATTGGGAATCTGCTGTCTGAATCTTTCCAATTGCTTATTCCCTTTTGTAATATTTCCCTCAATACCCAAAACACTGGCTATTCCTTTCATATTTGTTGGGATGGCTCCAAAGATCACTTCTATCAATCCCAGACTTTTTTGATTGGGCAAAAAGTCTTTATACTTCTCATTATTCTCTTTTAATAAGTCTTTCGCCTTTTTGAAATCATAGGTAGAAGACATGTATTCTCCGAATTTAGCCTTAACCATTGCAGATTGAAGGTAAATCTCAGCCTGGGCAAAAAGATAATAGGGCGAATTTTTATCATTTTTTTTGATTGCATCTATCCTGCCTGATTTCCTGTTCTTAAACTTTTCAAATTCAATTTTGTTTTCCGAAGTAAGCAGGAATAAATAGTCGATATAATTCTCGAGCAGGACCGGAATGCCGTTTTGAGGGTTATTAACTTTCTCGTCCCGGATGTATTTCCTTGCATCATTAAACCGTAAATCAAATATGGCCTGATATGCTGTTATTGAATTGGAGTTGAATACAAAGTTTGCTTTTGCAGCTTGATGGATACCAAAGAAAAAAAGTAGGGTTATAAAATATTTATGATGCATTCCGGGACAACTCGCTTTAAGAATATGAGTATTGATTAATCTTGATTTTGGCTTTTTAAGACCTTGCAAATTTAGATTTATTTTCCCAATTGAACTTTATTGTTAAATGATAGGAGTTTCTCTAGGCTGATGTCAGGAGATTATCTCTTATATTTTACTAATTGGTAATCAGATATTTTTATTGCAAATCCCGGTCCATAAAATTTCGAACGCAATTGTTAATAGCTTTTGTGTGGCCATTCTGAAGGTGCGAGCCAGAGCTCCGGGTCCCAATCCGATTCATGCGGGATTACAAATTTTAGCCGGTATAGGTATCCATAGCCAAAATCTCTTTTTTATATGCTGATGGCAGGATCACATTTTTTAACAGTGATTTTAATCGAATTATCCGGCTGAGCTTGTACAAATTCAGCATGGGAGCAGACAGGGGGTTCTTACCAAGTCCTAGCAGTTGATTTACTTTACCAGGAACAAGCAGAATTTGAGCCTGTCTTAAGATCAGGTATCTGAATAATCCCAGATGTTTTTTATATTGTTTGTAAAGATCTTTGGTGAAATCACCATTGAGCAAATTTTCATTAAGGGATGAATTTCGCATTTGCAGCCATTGCTGATAGTTTAAGGGCAGATCTTTAATACCCATACGCGATCCCATCCTGTAAAAAACATTAAAAACTTCTTCCTTTTCGCCTGCACTTAATTTCCGTTCCAGTAACTCAAAGGAACGTATGGAATAATCAATCAGCATGAACAAAACATCCCGGTAGGCCCAATCGGGAATGTTTTTGCCACGGGAATGTTCTACACCCTTATGGATAGCTGAAATTTTATCAATTGCCTGCATAGCTTCATCATGTTCATAAAAAACAATCTGACGGGCATAGGCTACTGTGGAGAATAACCTTTTAAGGGGATCGGAAGGTAGCCGCCCGGTGAAGTAAAGCCAATCGACCGCTTTATTCAAAGCAAACTCTGCAGAGGCCCCGGCAAAGATCAGCAGGATGGTGTCGCCATTCCCCCAAATCCTGCGGACTATCGAATCTTTGCTCACAAAATACTTCATACTCTTTGGTCTTTAAAATTCCATACTATTGGTTTCATTTTTTCAAACCAGAGTATGGTCAGACAACCTGTTGTATAGGCTACAATATCCATCCAGGCAAAGGATGTTCCAATCAGCGTGCGGGCAAGTTCAGAATTTCCCAGTCCGATGATTTCAACGAATTTGAGATATTGTAAAACTTCTATCAGGTAAGAGAACAGCAGGACTGCCAGCACTGTTGGTTTCACTCCAATTTTGGTAAAAGTCCTGAGGAAACAATACATCAAAATAACAACCAAAAAATCTCCAAAATAAGGCCTGATAAAATCATCGCGAACGTACATCGCGATCAGTATTTCAGTCAAAAATAGTCCTGCTGTCAATCCAAAATAGCCTTTGTGAAACCTGTACATAATTAAATTATGGTATTTAGTTCTTCCTCTTTGTTACTCTCCCAGCTAATTTTTTGCGACAAATACATCAATGCGGCAATAATGACAAATAAACCCACACTTCCCACTAAAAGAGCCATATCCTGCAGCTGAAGAATTACAAAAATAAATCCATAGAACATGCTAAGTATGCCGGCAAAGAGAAGTGCTGCCTTGCTATTTTTAAGCAGTGACCAGATGAATGTTCCGATCAGGCCTATTGTGGCTGCTGAAGCAAGGATATAAGCCGTATTGAAGCCCATTTGTTCGCTAAGAGCAAGTAATAAGGTATAATAAATGGTCATTGCGGCTCCGATCAGCATATATTGGAGGAAGTGAACATTTCTTTTGATCAGCAGTTCTGTAAAGAACAGGGATAAAAAGGACAGTAAAATAACCAGTATGGCATATTTTGCTGCACGGGTGGTCTTTTGATACTGATCTACAGGTAGGAGAAAATCAACCCCAAAAACTGCCCGGGTGTCAGGGTTATTCTTTCCTTTAACAAGTGTATCTGCCTTATTAAAATTAGTATTTTCTTCGATCCATTGCTGAGGATAGGGCCTGTTGTAATAGGGCATTTTCCAGGTAGCTGAAAAGGCCTTGCCCGAAACCGAACGTTCATCGGGCAGATACCTTCCGGTAAAGCTTGGATTATTCCATTCACCCTCAATTTTTACTGATGTGCTCTTTCCAAGGTGCAGAAAGCTGAGCTTCTCGCTTCCCCGCAGGTCGAGATCAAAACTAAAGCTTATTGCAGTGTTCTTCCCTGTACTCAGATTGGGAAGGATGATCAGGTTATTGCTGAATAATTTAAGTGAGGTAAGGTCGGGCTCCGCTTCATAATTTTCATTTCCAAGCCTGATGATCGGATTATTTTTAAGCCCTTTTAAGTCACTCAGTCCGATAGCTACTTTTGCCTGATCCCATTGAATCATCGCAGGATTAATGTTTGATTTTACCAGTTCCAGCGCACTGAACTTACCATTGACCTGAATCTTGCTGTTATAAACCACCGCATCAAAGATCCCTCTGTGAAGCATTTCAGGATTTGCTTTTGATGAGATATTCAGGGTTTCGGGAAGTATATAAATATGGGTCAGAATTTCCCTGGTACTGCTTTTGCTGGTATTGGGATCTTCTGCGATGACCGTAGTTTTATAGGGCAGCACTAAAACCGGTCCCTGTACAAGCTGGCTGCCCGACCATTTGTCGAAAATTTCCCTGTTGACTTCCTCCTGTCTGTTCTGTCGCTCAGCGATCAGATCCTGTATCAGGGAAGAGGGGATTAATAATAGAATGGTCAGAAAGCCGATCAGGCCTAATTTGATTAATACTGATCCGCCGAACCAGTTGTTAAATCCCTTGTTTTCTGTTGTTAGTTCTATCTTCATTTTTAATTGTTTAAAAGTACTTTGAAATTCAAAGTAAATGAATAAAAAAATATTAATGTTTCTGTTGTTTAATTAAATTTTCAAGGGCTTCCAGATGTTTAATAAAGGCTTTCCGGCCTTTTTCAGAAACTGAATATTGTGTATTTGGTTTCTTTCCGATAAAGGTTTTATTCACAATGATATATTCTTCTTTTTCGAGCGCTTTTATATGGGATGCAAGATTCCCGTCAGTTACATCTAATAAGTCTTTGAGGGAATTAAAATCATAATGCTCATTGGCAAGCAATACGCTCATGATCTGCAGGCGTATCCGGTTTTCAAAAGCTTTATCAAATTGTTCCAGGGATGTCTTCACCGGTTGTATTTAAAATGCATGACAGTACCATAAATAATATGCAGGAGGCCAAATCCAATTACCCAGAACAAAAGTCCGGATGCCGGAATTAAAGCCGCCAGTAAACCCAGAATAATCTGACAAAAGCCCAGCCATTTCACATCCGAAAAGGTGTACTGGCTAGCTGATATTAAGGACAATCCGTAAAATATCAGGCAGGCAGATGCAATCAGGGCATATTCCAGCCGTAAAAATAGAATAATTATAAAAAGTCCGCCTGTAAATAACGGAATAGCCATGCTGCTGATCAAACGCCTGCTTACCGGATTCCAGTAGTTTTCGCCTTTTTTCTTTGCCTGGCGGATAGACAACAAGATGCCGCTTATTACTGAGAGGAATAATATTAATACTGCAATCAAAATCAACTCATGGTAAATTTTAGAATCGTCTGTATACGAATTACTTATAGTTAAGCTACCATACTTTTCGTAAACGATCCTGTATCCGATAAATGCACCAAGCAGGGCATATATTCCTGCCATAACTCCAGATAATCCGCTGAGGGAAAGGAATTTGGATGAGCGCTCCATCAGGGTTCTGATAGAAGCCAGCTCAGAATGTATATCTTTTTCTTCCATTTAAAAGTACTTTGATTTTCAAAGTAAATAATAATTATTGATAAATGCAATTATGTTATGATTTTTTAACAACATAGAAAACATAAGAATTGCATGTGGATAAATGCATAAGGTAAGGTTCCGCCTGATGATTGTCGGGATGGTATCGCATTTTGCGATACCATATCTTCAACTTCTTCCATGGATAATTGAACATGAAATTTTCAGGTAGCGTCTTTTATTGTGTTATATTCTATTGTTTCGAGCCTGTGGCTCGTACCCCAATCACCCTGCCCATCCTTCCCGGTCCAAACTCCGGTAATGTATCGCTTCAGCCAGATGCTCTAGTTGAATCTCTTCACTTCCAGCCAGGTCTGCAATAGTTCTTGAGACTTTCAGAATGCGGTCGTAGGCTCTGGCAGAGAGACCAAGTTTTTCCATTGCCTGTTTCAATAATACCTGTCCGCTTTCATTGATTCTGCAAATATTCCTGACCATATTCGGACTCATTTGGGCATTGCAGAACACATCTGCTTTTTCTTCAAACCGTTTGAGCTGAATATTTCTCGCTTCAGTAACCCGTTCGCGGATGGCTTCGCTTTTTTCGCTGAGCCGCTCAGAAGCGAGCTCATTAAAATTTACCGGGGTGACTTCTACATGAAGGTCGATGCGGTCAAGCAGCGGACCGGAGATCTTGCTTAAATATTTCTGAACCACGCCAGGGGCACAAATGCATTCCTTTTCAGGATGATTGTAGAAGCCGCAGGGGCATTCTTGCGTTGCCTATTTCCGAGTATGGCAAAACAACGCTAAAAAGTGCCTTTAAAGCAGGCTATCCCACATTTCCTGAAACACTGGGGCAGCACATCAGGAAACGGCGTATGGACTTAGGACTATTCCAAAAAGATGTTGCGGAAATAGTCGGCACAAGCATCGACTGTATTACCTTTTGGGAAAATGGCAGGTCACAGCCGCAAATTCACTTCTTTCCAAAGGTCATTTCCTTTCTCGGGTATTATCCTTTTGAGGAAGCTGATACATTCAGTGGCAAGCTCACAAAATACCGGCACCTCCACGGACTGACTTATAAAAAACTGGGAAAACGCCTTGGCGTTGATGGCTCAACGGTTGCTAGTTGGGAAGCACGAAAGACAATGCCGAATGAAAGCACTCTCAGGGATATAAATATCTGTATTTCATAAACAAGCAAGCCGCTCAATTGGAGCGGCTTTACTATTTTTTTCAAAAGATAAGAAGCCACTCATGGGGTAACTGTTTAATAATAACCTTGTTTTATAATTCCTTTACCAGCTCGGAGTCAAAGGATCGTACCAGCGAGTCTAGTGATGAGCTTTTTTAATAATCCATACAACTGACTATGATTGGACGTTTATTGTTGTAATCAGCAACCTCTGACACTTTTATATTATCCGCATATGTCTTGGATTTCCCTTTGATTAGATCTGTAACGAAACTCGAATACAACATTTGGTTTAAGAGGATTGGTGTGTATTTCTAATTTTAGCTACCTAAAACTATATCCACATGACACCCCGAAATTGAGAAGGTTGAATGCACCTGAAGAAACGGTTGAATTTTTAATAATAGGAATTAAGGCCGCTCGGGCGGTAAATCCTTCTTTTTTAGGCTGGAGTCGATATCCTATTCGTAAAGGGATAAATGTCCCATTGTTTTTAGATGAATTATCGCTAGCGTTGTCTAACGCTATCTGCGGTGTAATACCGATTCCGAGCTCAATTCCATGGCGGTTTGCTCCGACGATATAATTGATTGCAACTGGCAGAGCAAGCATCCGTCGGTCAGTTGTTTTATTATTATTGATTACTTCCGTACTATAGTGCCCTCCCATTCCTGCACCCGCGCTAAATCCAAAGCCATGATTGATGTTTTTCTTTAGCCGCATATCGTAATTGGCAGATAGAAAGTCACCCTCGAGATACGCCTCCACAAACAGGGCTTTTCTGTGCCTTTCTAGTTCAGCAGGAAAAACACGCTTTTGATAAGATCCTACAGACCTTTTTGATAATCGTTCGTACTGTATATTAACACCCCAAAAGCCTGTTCGAGGATTATAAGCCCCTCGGAACATGTTTCCATTCATCATAACATCAAGTTCACCACGAAGCGGTTGCGAGATGTTGTACATAATTCCAAATTTCACTTGGCCAAGCATGCTGGTTCGCACTACATAGTCTACAGAAATAGGAAGACTGAGGTATAATCTATCCAAATTTACAACACGCGCTCTGACATCTGGTGGCCCTGCTGCAGGGTCATCTGGATCATAAGGTACATTTCTATTAAAAGCGAATGCAATTTCACTGAATCCGTCTTGCGGATAATTGTAAAATCGGACGTTCGGGCCCACGGAAAACTCTAGAAATCTGTGTTTAAGGGGTAGCTTATAAGACGGTGACAAAGTTAACGCGACGAACCCGAGATCAGACGTTTGTAAGCTTACGTTGATTTGGCTATCGCCGCCGGCTCCTGAACCGAACGCACTTCTCGGTGCATCTACTCCAACAATAAAGGGCAGTGCACCATATTCCAGACCAGCTTTCATTCCGACACGACCAGACCGGAAATATTTCAAAGCGTAAATGCCTGCATTTATACCCAGTTTATGGGGGCCATAAATATTTGATGGTGAGGGATTGTTGACCTCGACAGATGGCAAGAGAGTTGGAGTGACCCGAATACCGAAAGAAGTTGTTTGTGCGTCCACTAACGTAACATTAGCCGCAAAAAAAGCGGCTAATGTTATCATTACTGATATAGCTTTACATCTTGTTATCATAGCTACAAGATTCTAATTAATGGGAATAAGTTAGTGTGAACGGTGTTGAACTGACCGAACTTATTACTGTTGCCATATGTAATTCGTTTGACTTCGAAGTTTGGTCTGCCCCCACCTTAAAGTGAGGTTCTTCTGAATATCGTCTTTTATCCCCGCTATTGGTGTACCCTGTATCGAAGCCAGTGGTAACAAGGGTACAATTGCCGCTATACTGATTTCCATGAACCTTGGTTCGTTGGCGTTGGAGTGCAGGACTCCACAAACCTAAGTATTTTTTGTAGGTTTTACTTTGTCCCACGAAAAGTGTTTTGCCCGGTTCGGAGTCTATAACCACCTTTTTCTTTAGCTGTCTGTTAGATCCGTACGAATCTTGACCTTTCTTTTTCGCCTGAAACATGCAAGAGTTTGAACCAGGATTGTAAGGATTCGTCCAATGCCAATCTGTAAATAAACTGACTGGGCCCTCGGAGCCGGTAAAATCTATTTGACCTCCAGCTGTCATTAAGGTTTGCTTTGCAGCGGTGTATGGGAAATAGTTGTCTTCCGGGAAATCGTCCATGTTGTCGTGGGGTTGAGTGAGCCAATAATCTACCTCACTTTGAATCTTCGCTCGCAGAGAACTAAATCCGAAATATGATTCAAATTCTTTGTATGGAAGGAATTGATCAAATCCGGCAGTAATTGCTGCTGCGTCAGCTTGG
This sequence comes from Daejeonella sp., assembly GCF_030695525.1. GTDB lineage: Bacteria > Bacteroidota > Bacteroidia > Sphingobacteriales > Sphingobacteriaceae > Daejeonella. The sequence continues at coordinate 44,370 of NZ_JAUYSS010000009.1, forward strand.
TCGTCGGTAAGTGAATCCCACTGATCAATTACTGTTTGATGGACCTCGTAGGCGTTTTTGATTCTCTCCTGTAAAGCATCGAATACTGCATAGTCTGCGAAGGTTAAAATTCCGTTACTAATACTGACACCAGTATACGGATCACCCATATACTGGTACCCCGTAAATCCAGCACTATACGGTCCCTCACCCCAAACCCGGTAACTTCCATACATTAAAGGCTTTTGAACATTAAAATTAATATAGTCTGTTGATGATCCAACATATGTGTATACTCCAGTATACCAATTAATTACGTACCAGTCATAGGGTCCTGGGTCATTGAGCTCTGCATAGCAGTTGTAATATGTTCCGGCCAATGATGCTGTAAAGTTTGCAGATTTAGTTGTCATTACTCCGCCTTGATTTTTCTTGCTTTGTTCCTCATTTAGGATGGATGTTATTTTATCAATACTTTTTAAGGTTGGTGAAATCCTTTCAATGGTTTCACCTTTTACCTCAATTTTAAGTCCAGGACTTTGGCGGAGCACCTTCTTTTTCCCTGGCCCTCCCTCGCTACTCAATAGGAGATCGGGTTTCTTAGTTTTTGTGGAATCATCAGCCAATTCCTTTTTGCATCCTCCGGTTAGGAGAATTACTAGGAGACATACCATACTGAGGCGTGTCATAAGTGGTTTGATTGTTTTCATGTTTTTCTTTGATAGATAGGTAGTTATACGTTAATGTAAAGAAATAGTTACATAACAAACCCTTATAACAGCATGGGGGATTTGGCATAAACAAACCGAAGTATTGATTATATTTTATAGGAGTAACTGGTTATACAGATCTTTGCTTCTAACTTATGAGGCTATTTTAATTTCTTTAAGAAAGTCAATTAATGGTCGTAATCCTTAGATATGGGAGTTAAATTTGGTAAAAGCTAAATGATCGAACCAGCATACGGCAAAATATCACCCCGCCCATCCCTCCCTGTCCAAACTCCGGTAATGTATTGCTTCAGCCAGATGTTCTAATTGTATTTCTTCACTTCCAGCCAGGTCAGCAATGGTTCTTGAAACTTTCAGGATACGGTCGTAGGCTCTAGCAGACAGACCAAGTTTTTCCATTGCCTGTTTCAATAATACCTGTCCGCTTTCATTGATCCTGCAAATATTTCTGACCATATTGGGGCTCATTTGGGCATTGCAGAACACATCTGCTTTTTCTTCAAATCGTTTGAGCTGAATATTTCTGGCCTCAGTTACCCTTTCGCGGATGGCTTCGCTTTTTTCACTGAGCCGTTCTGAAGAGAGTTCGTTGAAATTTACCGGGGTGACTTCTACATGAAGGTCGATGCGGTCAAGCAAGGGACCAGAGATCTTGCTTAAATATTTCTGAACCACGCCCGGAGCGCAGATGCAATCCTTTTCAGGGTGATTGTAGAAGCCGCAGGGGCAGGGATTCATCGAAGCCACCAGCATAAAACTTGCCGGGTAATTTACGCTTAGCTTTGCTCTTGATATTGTTACCCTCCGTTCTTCCAGTGGTTGCCTCATCACTTCCAGCACAGTCCGTTTGAATTCAGGCAGTTCATCCAGAAACAGCACTCCATTATGGGCGAGCGAAATTTCTCCGGGTTGTGGGTTGGTGCCTCCGCCAACCAGGGCTACATCACTGATTGTGTGATGGGGAGAGCGGAAGGGCCTGACCGTCATCAGGGAATCGGATGCAGAGAGCTTTCCTGCTACAGAATGAATCTTGGTGGTATCGAGTGCCTCGTACAGATCGAGAGGAGGAAGGATAGTGGGCAGGCGTTTGGCGAGCATGGTTTTGCCGGCTCCCGGCGGACCGATCAGGATCACATTATGTCCTCCTGCTGCTGCAATCTCGAGGGCACGTTTAATGTTCTCTTGTCCCCTGACATCCGAGAAATCGCTGTCATAATTGTTGATATTGTATTTAAACTCTTCCCGGGTATTGACTATGGTTCTATGCAGCTCAAGGCTGTTATCAAAAAATCCAATCACTTCCGATAGCTGGCTCACTCCATAAACCTCAAAATCATCTACAATTGCTGCTTCCCGGGCATTTTCTCTTGGCAGTAGCAGCCCTTTGAATCCATCCCGTTTGCCCTGAATTGCAATCGGAAGAGCTCCCTTGATTGCCTGAATGCCTCCATCCAAAGAAAGTTCACCCAGAATAAGGTATTTATCCAGTTTTGTGCTAAAAATCTGTCCGGAGGCATCCAGAATACCAATGGCAATAGGCAGATCATAGGCAGAACCTTCTTTGCGTATATCAGCAGGTGCCAGATTGACGATGATCCTTTGTCTGGGCATATGAAAGACCGAATTATTCAGGGCACTTTCTATACGCAGCATACTCTCTTTTACCGCATTATCGGGAAGACCGACAACGAAATAATTGAGTCCGCCGCTGATATTAACCTCAATTGTTATTGTGATCGCTTCAATTCCAAAAACGGCGCTTCCAAAGGTTTTTGCTGGCATGGTTACCTAAGTTATGGAAGCATTTGCTGCAAAGGGGGCAAGAATTTAGTAAAAGGTGGGAAGGATTGAGGGAACGGTATTTTAGCTGGATAGCAGGGAGCCTATCAGTGTAAATTGGTGTGGTGATAACCACAACCGAAGGAAAATTTACTCATATTTATGAATGCTTGCTTCCGACTGTATTGAGTCCTGCATGATGCTATTTCGTAAAACTATACCCAAAAGAAACACCTGCAAAGTATGGGTCAAGACTGCCTCCTCTGCCTATTATTGGAGTCCAGCCCATACGCATTATAAATCCTTTTTTAACAGGCTGATAGCGGTAAAGGACATTCAGGTTTCCCCAGGCGTTCATTCTCTGATCATCATGTGGTTTACTGACAGCATATTCCGGAGTAATTCCAATGCCTGTTTCCAGGCCGTTACGGCCCCTGCCAAAGATGTAGTTGACCATTAAGGGCACAGCCACACGTCTTATAAATTCATCTTCATTGTTTTCATAACCTGTGCCTATTCCGAATCCTACCCTTACGCCAAATCCGTCATTACCAGATTTTAATCTCCGATCGTAGTTTAGGGAAAGCAGACCTCCACTGCCAAGAGCTTCCAAAAAAATTGCCTGACGAATCAGTCCATCAGAAGGTTCAATGGGTTTTTCATTCTTCCGGACATTGTAACCATATTGGATACGGATGCCGGTAAAGTCCGTTACAGGTTTGAAATTGGTCTGGAACTTATTCCCATTATCTGCGGTAGCAGTAAATTGGCCACCCCCGGGTTTGGATAGACCGAGATTGCTAATCAGGCTGATACCAATTCGACTTTTTGTGTTGATGGACTTAATGTAGCTTATTCCGCCGTAGATATTTGACTGGAATTTATTTTGGTATGGCGCAACACTGATTTCAAAAGTTGAAAATTCCGATGGATTGGCCGACTGATAATTATAGCCATAGCTGGTATACCCGTTGCTATGAAAATAACGCAGATCAGCACCTCCAAAGAACTCAAATTCTGATCTGAGCCACTTGAATCTGTAAACGGGTTCTAAACTTAAACTGTTATACATCACAACAGAACCAAGGAACTGCTCACTAAAATCACCATCTGGAGTACGATTGATACTAAACTTTGGTCTGAAATAACCAAGGTTAAACCCCGCCCTTATGCCGAGACCAGAGCTTGTAAAACGGGCGTAGCTTAGCCCTCCAAGCCCGGCAAACTGATCTTTTCCCTGGACTATTTGACTAGTTTCATCTAACTTAAGCGGCGAAAGCCAATGAGGAGTGAGTTGAAAACTTAATTCATTGTGCTGAGCTAATACTGAGGAACCTGGCAAAAACGTATAGACGTATAAAGCCAGGAACAATAGCTTTTTCAAATACATAAATTCATAGATTAGGTTACCTAACTTACAAAAAATAGTAATTCAAAAATGTTAAGCTTTGTTAAAATAGGTGAAGCGATCCAAAGTTGTGCTTGTAAACCCCCCCTTCGGCGCAATATCCCTGTGCTTGGTGTTATCACAACCAAACCACCACCAATCTCTACTTCCCAAACGGCATTTTCGGCATACCCTTGAGCATTTTGGCAGCTGCAGCGGGGTTAGAGAACTGCTTCATAACTTTACGCATATCCTCAAACTGCTTGATCAGCTTGTTCACTTCGGTAATATTGGTACCTGAACCTTTGGCAATCCTGGTACGGCGATTTTGATTGATTGAATCCGGATTTTCACGTTCAAAAGGAGTCATTGAGCGGATGATGGCTTCAATTGGTGTAAAGGCATTATCATCAATTTCCACGTCCTTTATCGCTTTTCCAACACCCGGAATCATACCCATCAGATCCTTCATATTACCCATTTTCTTGATCTGTTGAATCTGGCTCAGGAAGTCATTAAAATCGAATTTATTCTTGCGGATCTTTTTCTGAAGTTCGGCAGCTTCTTTCTCATCAAACTGCATTTGTGCACGTTCAACAAGGGAAACCACATCACCCATCCCAAGAATACGGCTGGCCATCCTGTCAGGATAGAACACATCCAGGGCTTCCATCTTCTCACCTGTACCAATGAATTTGATTGGTTTGTTTACGACTGATTTGATAGAGAGTGCAGCACCACCACGGGTATCACCATCCAGTTTAGTCAGGACTACCCCGGTAAAGTCGAGGCGGTCGTTAAAGGCTTTCGCGGTGTTTACAGCATCCTGACCGGTCATGGAATCCACCACAAACAGAATTTCATGCGGATTGGTTTGTGCCTTTACTTCGGCAATCTCTTTCATCAAACCTTCATCAATTGCCAGGCGACCGGCAGTATCAATGATCACCACATTCTGCCCGTTCTTTTTTGCCTCTGCAATCGCAGCTTTGGCTATGCCAACCGGATCTTTTGATTCACGATCAGTAAATACCGGAACCCCGATCTGTCCGCCAAGCACTTCCAGCTGATCGATCGCCGCCGGACGGTAAACGTCACCAGCTACCAATAGCGGTTTTTTATTCTTTTTTGTGACCAGATAATTTGCAAGCTTACCTGAGAAAGTAGTCTTACCAGCACCGTTTAATCCGGCGATAAGAATAATTGTAGGATTTGCAGAAATATTCAATTCCTCTGCCGTTCCACCCATCAGGGCAGCCAGCTCATCATTCATAAGCTTGGTTAATAGCTGTCCGGGCGAAATGGAAGTGAGTACATTCAGTCCGAGTGCTTTTTCTTTTACATCATCAGTAAAAGCTTTTGCAGTTTTATAGTTAACATCGGCATCCAGAAGAGCTTTACGTATCTCTTTCATGGTTTCAGCCACGTTGATTTCGGTTATACTACCCTGACCCTTAAGAACCTTAAATGCTCTGTCGAGTTTATCCTGTAAATTTTCAAACATCTTATTTATCAGCTTTTAGCAGGTGCAAAGGTATGATTTCTAGCTTACTGGACTAAAATAATTGTTTAATCCAAAGGAAAAAGGATCAAAATCAAAAAATTGTACATAATAAGAGTAACATTCCCATTGCTAAGACTTAAAGTTTGTAACATTTTAATTCCTTTGCAGCGTTGAAATTTAGGAATGAAATTAAGAATAATAATTGTTTGCATTTTCTGGCTGTTTGGGAATATTTGTGAGGCTCAGGTTGTCAGAAAATTCAACGCGGAACGTACAGATCATTCCCCCAAAATAGATGGGGATTTGAATGACAGGGTTTGGAAAGAGACGGCACCAGCCAGCAATTTCATTGAATTCAAGCCACTTCCCGGACGTCTTGAGCCGGAAGAAAGAAGAACCGAAGTAAAAATTGTTTACGATAATACAGCTATTTACATAGGTGCCAGAATGTATGATGTGCCCGATAGTATTTTCCGGGAGCTAATGCCCAGGGATAATCTGGCAAATTCTGATTTTCTGGGGATTGTATTTGATACCTACCTAGACAGGATTAATGCTTTTGGATTTTATGTAAGTTCTACCGGTACTCAGTTTGATGCTAAATATTCCAATTCGGGAAATGAGGACAAGAATTGGAACGCAGTATGGGATAGTCAGGTAAAAATTGACAGTCTGGGCTGGACGGCTGAATTTAAGATCCCTTATTCTGCGCTCAGGTTTGGTTCTAATGACATTCAGGAGTGGGGTTTACATATGACGCGTCGCCGACATATGAGTAATCAGCAAACCAGCTGGAGTGTTATTGATCCAAAGATCAGCGGGTTTATTAATCAGGAAGGTATATTAAGCGGAATAAAAGGGATCAAATCACCCATCAGGTTATCTTTCTCGCCTTACCTCTCATCTACGGTTAATAATTATCCTCATAATATCATCGGACAGAGTAATACCATCGGTAGTTTTAATGGTGGAATGGATATAAAATATGGTATCAGCCAGAGCTTTACTTTGGATATGACCCTGGTTCCCGACTTTGGTCAGATTCGTTCGGATAATCAGGTTCTTAACCTGAGTCCTTTTGAAGTAAGGTTTAATGAAAACAGACAGTTCTTTACCGAAGGAACCGAATTGTTTAACAAGGGAAATCTTTTTTACTCCAGAAGGATTGGTTCCAATCCTGCCTTTACTGCAAATGTAAGTTCTAAGCTCCTGCCTGGTGAAACTATCCGCGAAAATCCTCCTGAAAGTAAATTACTCAATGCCACTAAAATTTCAGGCCGTTCAGAAAATGGTTTAGGTCTGGGTTTCTTTAATGCTGTTACTAAACGCGGATTTGCAAGAGTTGAAAACAGTTTAGGGGAAGAACGCCTTATTGAAGCTCATCCTTTAAGTAATTACAATATTCTGGTGCTGGATCAGTCCTTAAAAAATAATAGTTCTGTCACCTTTTTGAATACCAATGTCTTACGTCAGGGTTCGGCATATGATGCGAATGTGAGTTCATTTTTAACGAATCTGAACGACCGTAATAACAAGTATTATATTTCCGGGGCAGGTAAGTTTAGTTATGTGGGTGCCGAAGTTCCGGGCGGCTCAAACAATTCCGGGTTTAATTTTGAACTCGGGACAGGAAAGAAAAGTGGAAATTTTACCTGGGGATACGATTTTAATCTGACCGACAATAAATTTGATCCAACAGATCTTGGCTATTTTAACAATAATAATTTCATTCTCAACGCTTTTGACGTAGGTTATAACGTTTATACTCCCGGGAAGCTGTTTAATCGTTTCAATACTTATCTCGGGATCTTTCAAACCCATCGATTTCTGCCAAATGATTTTCAGTCGTCCCGAGCATCCGGAGGAGGATTTTTCGAGTTTAAAAATTTCTGGACACTCAATCTGGATTTCTATAGACAATTTATGGGTAAGGATTTTTATGAACCCAGAGTGGCAGGAAAGGAATTCAATACTCCGGCCAGTACTTATGCTAATTTCAGATTGAGATCTAACCCGATCAGGAAATATAATGCCGGTGTATTCTTTTCTGCCCGACTCAGAGAACAATTTCATGGCGTAGGATATGTGACCGGTTTTTACCAGAATTTTCGGGTTAAGAACAAGCTCTCATTGGGAGTAGATTTCAGTACACAACCTCAGTATGATTATTCTGCATGGTTGGGGCTAAGTAAAGAAAAGGAGATCATTTTTTCCAGATTTGACAGGAATACGATGGAGAGTATGTTTGATGCCACCTATACCTTTAGTAGTAATATGGGGATTATGATCAGGGGAAGACATTATTGGTCGAACCGAAATAATAAAGCTTTTTATTTTCTAAGGGATGACGGGGAATTGCAGAGCCATGATGGCGCTGAGTTCAAGGGTACCCATACGAATTATAATGTCTTTAACATCGATCTGGTTTATTCATGGCGCTTTGCTCCGGGAAGTGAATTGAGCATGGCTTATAAGAATCTTTCGGAAGATATGGAAAGTGATAACAGACCCGGCTATTTCCAAAACTTTGACCGGGTTACTGCTATACCGCAGAATAACAATATTTCATTGAAGATTCTTTATTACGTTGATTATCTGCAACTTGTAAAAAAATAACTTAGTTCGCAAATTTATAAACTAGTCCGAATGCCATGGTCTGACTTCCCTGAATTTTGTTGGCTGTATCATCGTCATAAAGAACAATTCCTGCAAGGGATACATTTATAAGACGGTTTACACTTGCGGTTAATGTCAGATCAAGCCTGTTATCAATACTTGAAAGTTTTTCGTAATTGGCAAACAGGGAGTAACGGCTTTTGAGATTCAGGTTTTTTGCAACGTCTTTATCATAGGAACTAACTAACTGAAAGGCCAGCTCATTTCTGAAACTCTTACCGTGGCTTACCCCAAAATTCTTTGGATTCGTCTTATAAAGTTCGGTATCAAGTACAAAAGTTTGTCGCGCGGTTCCTGTACCAATACGAACGAAAAAATGTTTTACAGGCTTATACTCAAACCCAAGAGATTCTGTCAGATAACCCGGTGCCATAAATTTGGATAGCAGGGTTCGTATTTCATTGCCCTGAGCATCCTTCGAAAAGGAAAATCCCATATCAAATTGTGATTCAAAGTTAAGGGATCCGAAAAAATACCAGCTTTTAGACAATTTTAGCGCAACCTTATTATCGAGGAAAATTCTGTCAATTGTTTTCCTTGCCAGCTGACCTCTATTATTTAATGTTCCGTATTGAAATATAAGCTCAGAAGCAAAGTTTTTATCTTCTTTGGTGTAATCTGTTTTGTATGAAAATTGTCCGCCCAATGCCAGAGAGTTTACTCCTCCTGCACCCCAATTCTCACTGAAAGCAGCCTGATTGATATTTAATCCAAAGGATGTGAGGTTTCGCCAGTAATTTACTTTTAAATCGAGTGAAGAAGCATCACTTAATGCTACCGTTTCAGGGTAGAGTACAGGCCTGCGTACCGGGAGTGTATTTCTTCGGGGATATTGCTTTAAGTCCTTTAAAATAAGAGTATCGCTCTCATTAGTAGTATTTTGTGAATAAGCTAATGAGGCAGATCCGAATATTAAAAAAGAAATTGTTAAAAATCTGAAAAGCATTCAGCAAATAAAAACAAAAAAGCCCTCTTTTTGATATGTTTTTTGATTTTCGTTATATTCTAACGTGAGTTAGATATTAAACTATCTAAAGATTAATATTTAACCACATAGATTGAATTTATAATGCTTTAAAGTAAACATAGATTGTAAATCATATAGATTGAAGCGAATCTTTAAGGCTATCTGTGTCTAAAATGTAGGTTAGAAGCTATAAAATGCTATGTTTCTATGTGGTTTTTAAAATATTATGTCGAGTTTACGTTATTCTCCTCAGATAGGTAGTCCAGCCGGCAAAACTGCGTTCAGATAAATATGAAAGGTTTGAATCATTTTCGTACGCTTCTTTTTCGAATACAATATTCCTGTAGGCTTTCATGTGGTTATGGTAACGAATGAGGTTTATAAGATAGTTCAGGAAATATAGAATATAGAATGGGATGATTAGTAATTCTATTTGCTGCCTGAAATGAATGAGTTCATGATTCATGAGCTGTTTGTTTTGTCTGAACTTTTTCTCTTTTAAAAGTAAAAATGGAAACAATGCCATCCCCTGAACGGGCAAATTGGGCATTTGAATAATTTTAAAATAACTCAATTTAATTTCCTTTTAATGGCTCCAGTCTGTATGCAGCCGGATTTTCAACATAGTATTGATAGGATTTCCTGATATATTCGATTAAATCATAATCGTTTGCTTCCAGGATAAAATAATATCCGGGTTTATATTGCTGCTTAAAATCCCTGAGTTTGTCACCATTCAGTCCCGTTACCCTGTTGATCAGGGTATTGGTAAAACGGTAATCGATCATCGCATCCCGGTAATCTCTTTCTATAATTTTTTGAAGCAGCCTGGCATTCCTACCTTCTCTGCTTAAAAGGTTATATAATGCATTGATACTTAATCCGGCCCCGCCCCCTCTATTACTCCCGCCGGTTGTCAATACATCCTTCACAGTACCCTTACTGTAAGCGGTATTAAACTCTTCCTGACTCGCTTTGAGTTGGTCGGCAGGTGTTTGTATCGAATCCCTAACCACAACTTCCTGTAGCTGAATGCTGTTTCTTTTGAGATAAAAAAGCACGGTGTTTTCAGAATGAATACTTATTGTATCTACACCATAACCCTGTAATGCGGCAACCAGAACATCTCCCACACGGGCATTCGTTTTAAATTCTCCTTTGGTGGTATTATAGAATCCATCCCCGGTTCGGGTATTGTAAATATATACCCTAGTTAAGCGCTGCTTGCTATCCATATCAAAAACAATTCCCTGCACCGTTTTATCCTGTGCCTGCAAACCACTGCCGGTAATGAAGATTAACAGAAAAACAAGGGTGATTTTTTTCATACAATAAAACTAAGTGTTTCAACCAGGAGAAATATGATTTTTAACAATTTTAACTTATTTAGATACAACCAGAAGTTGTCCGGGTTTCAAATTTGTATCTTCCAGACCATTTAGCTGTTTGACCTCATCCATGCTTAGCCCGAATTGCTTTGAAATAGAAGCTAGGGTATCTCCCGATTTTACCTCATGAATTTTCATGATTACACGTGGACGGGGAACTTCTTCCTTTTTTTCCTGTGGAATATTTTTGGCAATTTCTGTAAGTACTCTATCCTCCCGAATGATCTTCTCTGTCTCGGTTTCCATCCGGTCAAAACGATTGAGATTATAACGCTCAATCAGACTAATCAGCAGATCGGCGTAGCGGGGATTTGTTGCATAACCGGCATCCTTAAGACCTGTTGCCCATCCACGATAATCATTTTTATCCAGTTCGAACAGGGGGGCATACCGCTTTCTTTTTAGAAACTCGGTATGATCTTTAAAGGATTCTTCCGGTGAAGAATATACCCTGAAGCAATCATCTTTCTGATCATCATCTTTAAGCATTCTTTTTCCTTTCCATTCCGGTGTACATTTAATTCCGAAATGATTATTTCCTTCAAGTGCAAGTTGACTGTTTCCATTGCCGGATTCCAATATTCCCTGGGCCAGGGTAATACTTGCCGGAATTCCAGAATTATTCATTTCGCGAATCGCGATTTGTTTAAATCGCTCGATGTAGGATATTGCAGTATAGTTTTTAATTTCAGGAATTTGGGTTTCTCTGGATTTTGTTGATTCTGCCTCTTTGGTTTTTGGAGCTGTCACCGGCGTCTGAACCTGTGGACTTGAGCGCTGTTTTTTTAGAATGCCGCATGAACCCATCATTAATATCATACATGGTAAGAGCAGCAATAAAGATTTAATATTAAGGTTTTGCATCTGATTATTATTTTTTTCTGATTAAGTATATACCGTCGCGTACCGGAAGGATGAGTTTCTCTACCCTGGGGTCAGAGCTCACCATTTCGTTAAAATTACTGATGAATGTGGTGGCTGAATCTGTTTTCTTATCTCCAATCACCTTACCACTCCAAAGCACATTATCCACAATTATGAGTCCACCGCTTCTCAGTTTATCAAAAGTTAGCTTATAATAGCTTTCATTATTTTTTTTATCGGCGTCTATAAAAATAAGATCAAATACCTCATTAAGATTCGGAATGATTTCCAGGGCATTTCCAATGTGATACTTAATCTTTGGTCCCAGCCCTGATTTAAGGAAGCTGGCCCGCACCATCTCTTCCAACTCAGCATTAATATCAATCGTATGCAGAATACCATCCTCGCTCAGACCTTCAGCAAGACATAAGCTTGCATATCCGGTAAATGTACCAACCTCCAGAATTCTTCTTGGACAGATCATTTTACTAAGCATGCTAAGCACCCGGCCCTGATAATGACCTGAAAGCATCCGTGGCAAGGAAACTTTAAGATGGGTTTCGCGGTCTATCTGTTTAAGCAAATCACTTTCAGGATCGCAGGAGCTTTCCAGGTAGCTTTTAAGTTCATCGCTGAGTAAATCCATGCTGTAAAGATAAGAAATTGCATTTAGCCGAAGGAGCCGGATGCCTAGCCCAGACTTTTCTTTTCGAGATATGTCTGCAGGATAATTGTCGCTGAAATCGTATCCAGACGTTCCTTATTCTGGCGGTCTGTTTTTTTAAATCCGCTTAGAGCCACCACGGCTGAGGCCATTTTGGATGTAAACCGTTCATCAATCCGTTCGATGGGAATTTCCGGGAAATGCTTTTTAAGTGTAGTAATGAAGCCTTTTATTTGGGGTGTGGACTGTGATGGGCTTCCATCCATTTGCCTGGGTTCACCTACTACGAAAAGTTCAACCTGCTCTGCTGAGAGGTATTTTTTCAGATAATCAATAATGTCTTTGGGATGAATGGTATCCAGCCCGGTAGCTATGATCTGCAAGGGATCAGTTACAGCGATTCCAATGCGTTTAGTACCGTAATCAAAAGCTAGTATGCGCATAGGCCATTAAAATTTTATCAAATAAATATAGGAGATTTAAAGTGTCTCCGAAGCAGACCCTTGCTTATTCCAAAGCAAATTTCTCACAAAGCGCTATCGTACTTTTAACATCCTCGAGTGTCGTTCTGGGGTTGATCAAACACATTCTCAAAACAACTTGACCAAGCAGAATGGTGGTAACCAATAGCGCTTCGCCCGACGCCATCATTTTTGCGGCTATTTTTTGATTGATCAGATCTATTTTCTTTTCAGATAAATTCTCTTTTACCGGATTGTATCTGAAATTGATGATGGCCAGAGTAGCAGGAGATACGACCTCCCATTTGTCACTCTTTCTAAGTTCAGTCTCTACCTGCTCAGCAAGATTAATATTGTAGTCAATGGCCTCCCTGAAAGCTTTGAGCCCGAAGGTTTTAATCGACATATAAAACTTCAATGCCCTGAAGTGCCGGGTCAGTTCAATACCGTGATCATAAAAGTTGATCTCCGATTCATTCCCTTCAATATCCCTCAGATACACTGGTTTTTCAGTAAATGTGCCACTTAAGCTTTTATGATCGCGAACCAGCAGACAACCGATTTCATAAGGCTGGAAAAGCCATTTATGAGGATCTATCGTCAATGAATCAGCTTTATCAATACCTTTAAGAAGCTTCTTGCCATTTTTTGATAAAATAACAGCAGCACCAAAGGCACCATCCACATGGAGCCAGATATTTTCCTTTTTGCAGATGGCTGCGAGTTCTTCCAGCGGATCTACCGTTCCGGTATTGGTTGTGCCTGAAGAGGCGATCAGGCAGAATGGTTTTAATCCTTCTATTTTATCGCGGGCTATTGCATTTTTCAATTTATTAATTGAAAACTTAAATTCCATATCGGTTGGAATTATCCGGATCTGTTCCTTTTTAAAACCCAGGATATTGATCGCTTTAATATTTGAGGAATGTGCCTGATCTGATAAATAGATAATTGCTTTCGAAAAATCCTCCCCACATTTCACTTTTCTGGCGGTGGCCAGAGCAGTTAAATTTGCCATTGAACCACCACTGGTAAAGATACCCCCTCCCTTTTTTACCGGGAAATTAAAGAGTTTTAGCATCCAGTTCAGAGTGCTGATCTCAAGCCCGGCAGCAGCTGCAGAACCTACCCATCCCCCCGCGAAAATATTAAAACCTGTTGCCAGTGTATCAGACATCACACTGATGAAATTACTCGGTCCGGGAACAAATGCATAGCTTTTTGGATGGGTCATTACATTGCTTTGTGTCATGACGTTTTTAAGAACAAAGTTCAAAACCTCTGTCGCAGGCATCGGATTTTCAGGAGCCTCTTCAGAAAAAAGTTTGTCCATCTCTATGCGGCTGGCATTGGATACAGGTAGTTTTTTATCCTGTGTTTCAAAATGTTCGATAACAGCATCAACAACCTTGTAGCCAAAGTCTTTCATGGCTTCTTTTGAAAGCCTTAATCCCTGATTTTTAATAGATTTCAACGAGAAATAATAATTAGTTGAGGCAAAACTATGTATTTTGAACCATGTTAATGACATATAATTTCCAGCCTCCCAAGTATTCTGACCATTTTACTATCAACCTTCCCGAATTACCTGTGTCTAAAACGTAATTTTTCTTATTTTGCACCATGCTGTTTCAGGAAGTTATTGGTCAGAATGCGATAAAGGAACAACTGATTCAATCAGTTATTGAGAATAGGGTAAGTCATGCGCAATTATTTCTTGGTCCTGAAGGTTCAGGCAGTTTCGCACTAGCCCTGGCTTATGCCCAATATATTTCATGTACTGAAAGAACTGCAACAGACAGTTGCGGCAATTGTTCTTCCTGCAGGAAATATAATAAGCTGATACATCCTGACCTTCATTTTTCCTATCCATTTTTCAGAGGAGGGGAAAAGGAAGATTCAATGGCCGACCTCGGCGAGTGGCGTGAACTGGTATTGGGCAATCCCTATTTTGACCTCGATGAATGGCGTCTTCGGCTGGATGCTCAGAACAAACAACCCAATATTAACAAAGCCGAATGTCTGAATATTCTGCACCGGCTTTCATTAAAAGCCTTTGAATCGGAGTATAAGACTATGATTATCTGGCTTCCCGAATATCTGAAGAATGAGGGGAACCGGCTTTTAAAAACATTGGAGGAACCGGCTAGTAAAACACTTATTATTTTGGTCGCACAAAATCAGGATCAGATCTTAAATACCATTATTTCCAGAACACAGTTAGTTAAGATACCGGCTTTAAAGAATGAAGATATTGTGCGTTATCTTATTGACAATAAGGACATATCTGAAACCCAGGCTTCCCGCATAGCCTATTTGAGTGATGGCAATATGCAGGCTGCCCTGAATCTTTTGAAAGAAGATGATCATGATGATTTCAGGAATTTTTCGAACTGGATGCGGTTGACCTTTGCCGATAAAGGAGCTCAGATCATCGATTTTGTTGATCAGCTTTCTAAACTGGGTCGGGAGAACCAGAAAAATATGTTGCGTTATGGAGTTCAGATGATCCGCGAATGCATTATGTTGATGTCAGGTGCAGAATCATTAGTACATTTACCATCAATAGAGCTGGATTTTGTTAAAAATTTCAGCAAACAACTGGATCTTGCTAAATGCGAAGCCCTGGTAAATGAACTGGAAAAGGCTCATTATCACATTGAACGTAATGCAAATCCGAAAATTTTATTTTTAGATGTATCTTTACAGTTCGTTAAAATTTTAAAGTTTAATACGCTCCCTGCGGGGACTCAATATATATTGAATTAGATATGGGATGTGGTAGTTGTTCAACGGGTGGCTGTGCCCCAGCCGGATGCAAGAGTAATGGTTCATGCCTTACAAATGGTTGCAGTAAATTAGATGTTTATGATTGGTTGTCGCATATGGATATGCCTTCTAATTTTAAACCCTTTAATATCATAGAAATTAAATTCAAGGGCTCGCGAAAGGAGTTCTTTCTAAATACCGAAAATTTATACCTCGAAGCCGGGGAGCTGGTAGCTGTTGAAACCACTACCGGTGGGTTTGATATTGGGCATGTTTCCCTAACCGGAGAGCTGGTTCGTATGCAGCTTAAAAAGAGGCATGTACGTACAGATGATGTATTAAAAAAGATCTATCGAAAAGCTACTCCAACAGATGTAGAAAAATGGAAGGTTTCAAAGGATCTCGAGTTTGAAACTATGCACAAAGCAAGGGTTTTGGCAAAGGAACTTGGCCTGGCAATGAAACTGAGTGATGTGGATTATCAGGGTGACCGGACTAAAGCTACATTTTATTATACCGCCGAGGGTCGGGTTGATTTCAGGGAGCTCATTAAAAAAATGGCAGAGACCTTCCGGATCCGTATTGAGATGCGGCAAATTGGAATGCGTCAGGAAGCCAGCCGGCTGGGGGGCATAGGCTCTTGCGGCCGTGAACTATGTTGTTCAACCTGGTTAACAGATTTTAAGACAGTATCGACTTCTGCGGCAAGATATCAGAACCTTTCTTTGAATACACTTAAACTTGCCGGGCAGTGCGGCAAATTAAAATGCTGTTTGAATTATGAGTTGGATACCTATATGGATGCTCTTAGGGATATTCCTGATAATGTGGAACGCCTCGAAACAATGACCGGGACGGTAAGACATCAGAAAACAGATATATTCAAGAAACTGATGTGGTTTAGTTATCCAAATGATGATAACTGGATTCCGGTAGATATTGCCAGAGTAAAAGAGGTTCAGAAACTAAATAAAGAGGGAATTAAACCGGAATATTTGAAAGTAGAGCTTGCCGAAGAAGATAAACCTGTTGTTGCTAAGGTGTTTGATTACGAAAATGTAGTTGGGCAGGATAGCCTGACCCGTCTTGATAACAAGGGTGGAAAGAACAAGAAAAGTAATCGCAACAAGAACCGAAATAAACCCAAAGGACCCGGTGCCCCACAAGCAGGTACAGCTACACCTGCCGGACAGGAAACGGCTGAAAGGGTACCAAAGCCTCATAATCCTAATCAGCAACAAAGACCAGCAGGTCCGCAAGTTGAAAGACCTGAAGGCCCAAACCGAAATAATAAACGAAGGAAAAATTTCAGGAATAACAACAACCGTGAAAAGCCTGCTGGAGATCAGGCAGCAGGAGGGAAACCTACAGAATAATTTAATGAAGCCGGTTAAAATATTGTTTTTATTTGTTGCTTTATTGGCGACCTTCCTGGCTTCCTGTCAGGATCAGTCGGCAATTGTAGATACCAATATTGAACTGGATAAGCATAACTGGTCTTATACAGAGAAAGTCAAAATTCCATTGCGCATTGAGGCAACAGATATATCCTATAACTTTTACCTCAACCTCCGGCATACCTCAGATTATAAGTATTCAAATATTTTTATGCTGATCCATATTATTGGGCCTGATGGAAAAAAAACAACTGAAAGAAGAGAGTTTAAACTGGCTCTTCCCGATGGAGAGTGGTTGGGCAGCGGATCGGGGAATTTATACAGTTATCAGATCTTATTTAAGGAAGGCCATAAATTTTCTTTACCTGGGAATTATGTTATTGAACTGGAACAGAATATGAGGGATAATCCGCTTGACTATGTAACTGATGCCGGAATCAGGGTAGAAAAGGCTAAATAGATGAATGCATTTAAAAAGTTTCTGACCAGCACTTATTACAACTATTTAACAATATTTCTGATTGCTTTCTGCCTTTTTTCAGTATTAATATTTGAGCCAGGGCATCCTCTTTATGTTTTTTCATTCCTTTGTGCACCTGTTATTTTAATACTTCAGCAATACCGAAAAAATCTGATCAAAAAATCTGGAACGAAGCCCTGAATTACAGTACTGGCAATAATATTTCAAGCTTCATTCCTCTGGATCCTTTAACAAGAACTGTACAATTTTTTATCGGATTTTTCTCCAGTGCCTGCTGTGTCTCCTGAACCGTTCTAAAAAATTCAGCAGTATTACTTCCTTTCAGTTTATAGAACTCTTCTCCAATAAAAATCTTTCGGACTGTATTAACCGTCAATGCCTTATCCAGAATCAATTGATGTTCTCTGATTGCTTCATTTCCCAGTTCAAACATATCACCTAAAATTATTGCTTTAGAATCGGTATTCATTGATTCAAGGTTATTTAAAGCTACGATCATACTGCTTGGATTTGCATTATAATAATCGCAGATTATTGTATTCTGTTCAGTTTTTAATAACTGGGAGCGGTTATTTAGAGGATGGTAAGAGCTAATCCCGGTATTGATTTGTTCGGGACTAAGATTAAAATAGCTGCCCACACAGATAGCAGAAACTATATTATCAAAATTATAGATTCCGGGTAAATTTGATTTTGCTGTAAAGCTGTTCTTATCAGAAGGTTCGCCATTGCTTTCCCAGATTATCTCGAGAAAGGGTGAAGAAGCTATTAGTCTTGCGCTTGTGAAATTATCCTTTCCTGAGCCATAGCTTACTATGTTTTCAAGTCTGCGTTCAACACACATTTCTTTCAAAACCTGATCATCAGCATTGATGAATATAGTACCCCCGGTTTTCGCTATGAATTCATAAAGTTCACCCTTCCCAATTCTGACTCCTTCAATTCCACCGAATCCCTCTAAATGTGCTTTACCAACATTTGTGATCAGTCCCTGTGTAGGCTGAGAAATTTCACAAAGAAAGCCGATCTCTTTCTGATGGTTTGCCCCCATTTCAATGATTGCAATTTCGCAGGAATCATCTATTGATAAAACACTTAATGGGACCCCAATATGGTTATTCAGGTTTCCTTCTGTTGCGAAGGTTTTAAACTGTTGTGAAAGTACAGATCTTATTAACTCCTTGGTAGTGGTTTTTCCATTGCTTCCTGTAATCCCGATTACCGGGATGCTGAGCTGTTTCCGATGAAATCTGGCAAGGTCCTGAAGTGTTTCCAAAACATCCGACACGAGTATAAAGTGCTCATTTACAGCATATTTTTTATCATCGATTATTGCAAAGGCTGCACCGCTTTCAATGGCCTTAAGGGCAAACTCATTACCATCGAAATGATCCCCCTTCAACGCAAAGAACAGACATGATTTACTGATCTTTCTGGTATCAGTACAAATTATCGGATGCTTCCTGTATACCTTATATAACTGTTCAATATTCATTTTGGATAGCTTGGTACAATAATAATACTTTTGTTCCTCTCAGGCGAAGAATTTGGTAATTATGCGATTCTCTCGTACATTCGGGAGATTTCTTTAGGCTTTAAAATGGCTGAATGACACTCATACCGGTATAATTGCTTCAATTTATGCTGTTCAATCTATGCTGTTTTATGTCCTTCCGTTTTGACCTGGGATATTACCAATTATAAACACAGAATTCCGGATGAAAAAATATTTTATTCTGCTCCTCTTTTTAACAGGACTGCAATTGAATGGATTTGCCCAAAAAATTCAATCACCATCCGAATTTCTCGGTTATCGGCTGGGGGATCAATTTACTCCACATTACAGGGTGCTTGAATATTACAAATATCTGGCTTCCGTCTCAAAGAATATCAAGTTGCAGGATTATGGCAAAACAAATGAAGGCCGACCTTTATTTCTTGCTTTTGTTGGTTCGGATTCAAATATTTCCCGTCTTGAAGAGATCAGAAAGAATAATATGAAACTTACCGGAATTAAAGATGGCTTAAATACCACAGTGGCTGGAGAAGTATTAAAAGATCAACCGATATTGGTATGGTTTAGTTACAATGTTCACGGAAACGAATCTGTATCAACAGAAGCTTCATTACAAACCGTTTTTGATCTTCTAGACCCTTCCAATTCAAGAACTAAAGAATGGTTAAAAAATTCTTTGCTTATTCTTGATCCTTGTTTAAACCCTGATGGAAGGGAGCGTTACGTTAATTTTTATAATCCAATTAAAAATTCGATTCCAGATGCCCTTCCTTTTGCCCGTGAGCATATGGAACCATGGCCTGGAGGCAGGTCCAATCATTATTATTTTGATTTGAACCGCGACTGGGTATGGCAAAGTCAGGTCGAATCCCAACAGCGGCTAGCGGTTTATAATCAATGGCTTCCGCAGGTTCATGTTGATTTTCATGAACAGGGAATTAATAATCCATATTATTTTGCTCCGGCGGCCGAACCCTACCATCAGGACATCAGCAAATGGCAGCGGGAATTTCAAACAATTATTGGTAAGAATAATGCACGCTACTTCGATCAAAATGGTTGGATGTATTTTACCAGAGAGAATTTTGATTTGCTATATCCTTCTTATGGAGATACTTACCCGGTATATAACGGTTCAATAGGAATGACTTATGAACAGGGTGGCTCAGGAAGAGCAGGGCTTGCAGTAATCAATGCCGAGGGTGATACTTTAACCCTTAAAGACCGGATTGATCACCATCATACATCAGGTCTTTCAACATTGGAAGCGGCTTCCCAAAATGCTGAACAAGCGCTTATAGAATTTAAGAATTATTTTACATCAAGCAAATCAAATCCTCCCGGGGTTTATAAATCCTACATTATCAAGGGCGATAATACTGAGAAGATAAAATCTCTTGCCACATTGCTTCAAAGGAATGGAATTGAATTTGGTTTTGGTATTGCAAAGGGGGCTCAGGGTTATAATTATTTCAATGGGAAAACGGAAAGTTTCAGGGTCGAACAAACGGATATGGTGCTTAGCGCCCATCAGCCCAAATCAGTACTTCTGAAAGTTTTGTTTGAGCCAAATACATTTGTGTCAGATTCGGCAACCTATGATATTACCGCATGGTCATTGCCTTATGCTCACGGACTTCAGGCTTATGCAACGAAAGAATCCATTAAACCTGAAACTAGCCTTATCCCGGAAAGCAGTGTTTCTGCTGCTACAGTCTCAAATCCGGTTGCCTATATCGCGAACTGGAATTCTATCGCCGATGTGAAATTTCTGGCTGAATTGCTAAATAATGGGATAAAAGTAAGGTATTCCGAAATTCCATTTGAAACTTCCGGAAGGCGCTTTAATTCCGGCTCCCTAATCATTACCCGAAACGGAAACAGTACAATTAGTAGTGGATTTGAGAAGACAGTGAATGAAATTGCAAAAAAAACAGGAATTAGCCTTTTTGCGATTCCTACTGCATATGTAGATAAGGGGGCAGATCTTGGGTCTAGTAAGGTTCGATTTATAAAAAAACCCAGGGTCGTTGTGGTTGGCGGGGAAACGGTTTCTTCACTTTCTCTGGGTGAGATATGGCATTTTTTCGAGCAGGAGATTGGATATCCCGTAACGATTGTAAGGCCGCAGGACCTGAATATGATCAACTGGAATGAGTTTGATGTTCTCATTTTTCCTGATGGCAAATATAGTGACATGGGGAATGAGAAAATGCTGCAATGGATTCGGGGTGGTGGAAAGCTTATTGCTATGAAAAATGCTGTCTCAGATCTGGCCGGCAAAAGAGGTTTTGATCTGAAGAATAAGGATGAGGCCAAAAAGGAAGAAAAGAACATTTATGAAGATCTCAAAGCTTATGAACAAAGAGAAAGGGAGAACGTAAGTACAAATATTCCGGGAGCTATTTATAAAATCGATTTAGACAATACACATCCATTGGGATTTGGTTTTCCAAACTTTTATTATACTTTAAAACTTGATGATAAAGTTTATAAGTATCTGACTGCTGGATGGAATGTGGGCACAATTAAAAAAGATAATTATGTTACTGGTTTTGTAGGAGTACAGGCAAAGAAAAAACTAGCTGATGGTCTGATCTTCGGCGTTCAGGAAATGGGCAACGGTTCAGTTGTATATATGGCTGATAATCCTTTATTCAGAGGTTTTTGGGAAAATGGTAAATTGTTATTCAGCAATGCCGTGTTTATGGTAGGACATTAAATGAACCTAACCCCGGACCTGATCCGGGGTTTCTTAAAATTGTGCTTCCTGCTCTGGCTTATTTCTACTCTGATCATACAAGCTGTCATTTTTGCATTTTAAACCATTGGTTGTCATAATCCATTCTGAAAGGAAATCACTTTTTGCATCTTGTGGCTGACATTCCCATAGGCTATAATCTTCAAGATACCTGTTTAATGTGCCTTCAATGAAAAGTGTAGTACTTTCGGGAATACTTAGAATCAGATGAACATTCTGGTCGCGCCATAATTCTCCTTTTTGAAGATGGGTATTACCATCAATTAATAGCAGGGAATCAGTTTGGATATAACTATGTTTTGCTCGCTGTGCATTGTATAATGCTGTTTCAAAATCCGGACCCTTGGCCCTGAATTCCTGTATAATTATTGGAGTGCTTATATTTGCTTTTACAATTTTCAAACTTACATTTCTAGGTAAATTAAACTGCCCTCTTCTGGAATTCAGAATGATGCGGCCCTTAAAATCATTAGGGTCTATATTATAATCAATACTATCTTCTTTTGTAAGATATTGAACAGGATTTAGTTTCAAATAAAAGGTTTTTGATGGTTTTAAATTTGATTTTACAGAGTATTGAGCTTCTTCATTGAATTCAGAACCAATCTTTGAAACATGATACACTCCAATCCCTAAACTTGCAAGCCATATAATCAGCATTCCGAAGTAAACAGTTTTTGAAACTTCAAAATGAGCAAACAATACTCTGATTGCAAATACAACGAGTGCTGCAATCGGAATAAATAACAGGGTAAATGCCGATAATGTAATAATAGATTTATATCCCGGATTTACTACATTAAAAGGAAAGGTGTTTAACTGGTTACCGTTCCAATAGCCCAAAAAGGTAATCAGACCAATTCCTAGAACAAATAAGCCGGTGACTCCCGCTAGTATGATAATCGCGCCGATAAATTTTACGAAAATCATCCCGGCTTTGCCGATAAACTTCGCCAAAGAGTGAATTGCCGGTTTTGCTTCTTTTCGTGCTGTTTTGAGTCCGCTTTTTAAACTTTCAATCTCCTCATCAAAGTTCTTTTTAAAATTCTGAATATTGATTGGCTCTCCTTTCATTGCCATTTTATCCACCCTGGTTCTAGCCTTGGGGATAACAAGCCATAAAATAATATACACCGGAATACCTATGCCCATAAATAAGGTTATGATTGCAATCAGTCTGATCCACTTTGGCTCTACGCCAAAATAATGCCCAATTCCTGAACATACACCACTGATTATGCTGTCCTCAATATCCCTGAATAATTTCTTTTCTGTTTTAAATGCGCCGGTTGACAAGCGGATGCTTGGATCCTCTTCATCTACATCGAAATCATCAACATTACCCATTTTTTCAGTCACAAACTCAACGTCTTCGATAATGATTACCTGTTTATGATCATACTTCAACTTTTCAAGAAACATTTCTGCCAGTCGGTTTTCAATATCCGTGACAATCTCTTCACTATCGGCGGAATAAGCAAAATGCCTTTTTACACCGGTCATATAAGTCCTCAGCATTTCATATGCATCTTCCTCAATATGGAAAACAATCCCATTAATATTGATTATAATAGTTTTATTCATGGTATTAATGTTAGCAATTTTTTAGAAATTTTCTTTATTGGATTCGATAATTCTGTTATTTAATGATACCTCCACAGCATAAGATAACTCAGACCAGGTATTATCCAAGCGTTTCAACACTTCCTGACCCGCTGGCGACAAGGTGTAATATTTTCTGGGTGGACCCGATGTCGACTCCTGCCAGTTATAGACCAACAGTCCGTTATTCTTTAAGCGCGTTAATAGGGGATATATAGTACCCTCTACGACAATTAAGCGGGCATTTGTTAGTTCGGAAATGATATCTGATGCATAAATTTCCCCTCGGGAGATTATGGAAAGAATACAATATTCAAGTATTCCTTTCCTCATTTGAGTTTGGCTGTTTTCAACTATCATATAACAAAGATATATGCTTTGGTTGGTAATATGCAATACATAGTAGTAAAATGTTAATTAATGTCTATGTAATTGTTACAAAGGCTAGAATTTTTATGAATTAACCTGGTTATTTACAAAGATATTTTTGTGTCTATGACTGAATAACTCAGATGAACCTGTTGTCCATCTACCTTTAAGCTGCTCATTCTTCCAAAAATTAAGGCCCGGTTATCCGGAATATGACCTGCCGGAAAATTAAAGCATACCGGAAAGTCATACTCTTTAACTTGATCCATGATTATCCGCTCGGGAGTCTGACCAAATGGAATGTCATTATCTTTCAGTTCAGTAAAACCTCCAATGATCAAACCTTTGAGATCCTTCAATTTTCCAGCACGCTTCAGGTTCCACATCATTCGGTCGATCGAATAAAGGTACTCTCCAACATCTTCAAGAAAGAGGATTTTGCCTGAGAAATCCTGTTCAGACACCGATCCGCCCATCATGACCAGCAGGCTCAGATTACCCCCAATCAATATTCCTTCGGCTTCACCGCTTCGGTTATTTGCCGGACTGGTGTAAGAATAATTAATTTCTTCATTGAATAGAGCTTTCCTTAAAGTTTCTAAAGAAATTTCAGAACCTTCCCTGATAGTTAAGGGCATTTGTCCGTGTATGCTTTCAGTTTTATACAAAGACTGAATATGGCTGTGAAGAACCGTGATATCGCTAAAACCTATAATCCATTTAGGATGGTTTATGAAAGCGGTGAAGTCGAGACGGTCAATGATGCGGATGGTTCCATAGCCCCCCCGAGCAGCGAATATGGCTTTAACCGATTGATCATCAAGGAAGCGCTGGAAATCAGCTGTGCGCAGTTCATCGCTACCGGCAAACTGATTCCAGGAAGCATGAACAGTTTCCCCAAGAATGACATTTAAGCCCCATGATTTCAAGAGATTAACAGCATCTTCAATGTCACGGGGAAGCTTTTTGGCCGGACAAGTAATGGCCACAGTATCTCCCGTCTGCAGATAGTTTGGCGATTTATAACTAATGTTTTCGTTTATCAATTTTGTGATCTCTTATTCAGTCAGTTTAGTTTATGCTTTTTCAGGAAGATCTCCTTTAATTTTGAGTGCTACCTGCTCAAATTTACAAATTACATCCACATCAAATTGACCTCCGATGTCATTAGTAATTTAGCTCATTAGCCTTTATCTTTGCAAATCAAAAAAACATATAAATATTCTGATTTTGGGACATAATAAATTCAAAAGATATACGGTTACCGCAGCACTTCCATATACAAACGGTCCGGTACATATCGGGCATTTGGCTGGAGTGTATATTCCGGCAGATATTTATGTCAGGTATCTCAGATCAAAAGGGCGGGATGTTATTTTTGTATGCGGATCTGATGAACACGGGGTTCCAATCACTCTAAAGGCTCGTAAGGAGGGGATACAACCACAGCAGGTTGTTGATAAATACCATAAAATTATTGGTGATTCATTCAGGGATTTTGGGGTTTCTTTTAATATTTATCATCGTACTTCTTCAGAAACGCATCATGATACTGCAGGAGGGTTCTTCAGAACGCTGTATGATAAGGGTGTTTTCAATGAAGAAGAAACCGAACAGTATTTTGATGAACAGGCCGGACAGTTTTTGGCCGACAGATATATTATAGGTACCTGTCCAAATTGTGGAAACGAGGAAGCTTATGGTGATCAGTGCGAAAAGTGCGGTACTTCACTTAGTCCGACTGAACTGATCAATCCGAGATCCACCTTATCAGGAGCTCAGCCTATTTTAAAGAAAACCAGGAACTGGTTTCTTCCTCTGGATAAAATGCAGCCTCAAATAGAAGCCTATATCGACTCCCATAAAGAATGGCGTCCAAATGTGTACGGGCAATGTAAATCATGGCTAAGCGGTGGCCTGCACCCTCGTGCTATGACCCGTGACCTCGAATGGGGAGTCAAAGTTCCGGTTGAAGGAGCTGATGGAAAAGTATTATATGTATGGTTTGAAGCACCTATCGGGTATATTTCGGGTACTAAAGACTTATGTGATCCCGAATTAAGTGCAGAGAAGAAAGCTGATTATTATTTTAATGAAGCACTTAAACCTGCAGACAACTGGGAGAAATACTGGTATGCTGAGGATACCAAACTGGTTCATTTTATAGGTAAGGATAATATTGTGTTCCACTGTATCATCTTTCCTTCGATACTTATGGCACATGGGGAGTACCATCTTCCTGATAATGTTCCTGCCAATGAGTTTTTGAATCTTGAAGGTGATAAGATCTCCACCTCCAGAAACTGGGCGGTTTGGTTGCATGAGTATCTTGAGGATTTTCCAAATAAACAGGATGTCCTTCGATACGTTTTAACAGCTACTGCACCAGAGACTAAAGACAATGATTTTACCTGGAAGGATTTTCAGGCCCGGAATAATAATGAACTGGTTGCCATTTTTGGAAATTTTGTGAACCGTGTTTTGGTACTGTCACATAAATATTTTGATGGCAAGGTTTTGATGGGTTCTGATCTTACATCTGCAGATCTGGGAGTACTGGAAGAATTAAAGGAATACCCGGCGAAGATTGCATCATCTATTGAGCAATATCGTTTCAGGGAAGCTTTGAGCGAATTCATGAATCTGGCCCGTTTAGGAAATAAATATCTGGCGGATGCCGAACCCTGGAAACTAATTAAAACAGATGAAGAGCGGGTAAAAACAATCCTGAATATTGGATTGCAGATTACCACTAACCTTGCCATCCTCGCCCAAGCACTTCTTCCGTTCAGTTCCGATAAATTATTTCAAATGCTTAATCAGGATAAACTTGAATGGGACAAAGCAGGAACTGCTGATTTGCTGCCAATCGGGCATCAGTTGAATGAGGCAAGTTTACTTTTTGAGAAGATTGAGGATGATGCAGTTGAAGCACAAATTAAAAAGCTGATGGATAGTAAAAATGCCAATGAACTGGCAGCATTGAAAATGGAAGATTCAAAGCCAAATATCAGTTTTGATCAATTTGTGGCGATGGATATCCGCGTCGGAACGATTCTGGCTGCTGAAAAAGTAGCTAAAACCAAAAAGCTATTGAAGCTACAGATCGATACCGGGATCGATCAGCGTACCATTGTTTCAGGAATTGCAGAGCATTTTGAACCTGAAAATATCATTGGCAAACAGGTTTCAGTTTTGATTAATCTGGAGCCCAGGGAGATCAAGGGAATATTATCACAGGGAATGATTCTTATGGCTGAAAATCCGGATGGAAATCTTAGTTTTGTGGCTCCTCCGGCAGGCATGAATAATGGCAGCGTGGTAAGGTAAATAATAGGTCCCGTAGTTCAACGGATAGAATAGAAGTTTCCTAAACTTTAGATGTGGGTTCGATTCCCGCCGGGACCACAAAAAACGCAGTTTTCACCTAATAGAGATGTGTTTTTGGCTATGTGGGTCGCACTATAGGTAAAATGCGGATGACATGGTATACAACATGTCATATTGCGAAGGCACCGGATGGAAATATGATAGGCGCTTATTATTATGGTTAGTTTTGAAAGTTGAATAAATCATAAGCTGATAAATGCTCCGGGCCTTCAAGAAACGTAAGCTCACTTTATAGTTTTAATCATAAAAGCTAGTCAATAGATAAACGCCGTAAACTTAGTAGGTGAAGGACGAACGAGTTTAAATTAGCTTAAGATTCTATTGAACAAGTAAGACTCTAGTCCACCGATCTCCCACGGGGATGACCGGAAGATTGGTCGAGAGACAAAGTCGCCGGAAAACGCTTAAAATTGCTCCGTGATCAGTCTGTGATGATATGGCAGTTGAAAAGCGCCATTGAATATCCAATGGATGAAAATGAATTATAAGTGCCTCGTACGTAATTTTCGTCACCAATTCCACTTTTTTAACTTCCTTCGATCACTTATCTACATTTCCAGGACAATTGAAGCTAACGTAAAATCATAAATATGAATATTTCTGAGGTTGTACCTATAAGCAGTTATTTTGTTCACAAGCTGAGTTCCAAATTTATTCTGGAAACGGAGCTTCTTCCTTCAAAAAAAGTGACTTTGAGCACGAAGTGCTCCTCCTCTAAATGTGCTTCTTAAACAAGAAGATAATCTACTCTTTTTATCTCTACTCTCTTTAACTATGGGGGCCGAAATCGAGCCTACCCCCTAGTTCGAATCTCGGCTTGACAACCTAGGCTCGGCTTGACAACCTAGGCTCGTTAGTGAGCCATACCTTCATCAAACTTTCACCTTACTAACATCTTGAAGTATTATAACAAATTTTTTCTAACTGATAATCAATCAGTTGTAAATTACTATACGAGTTTTGGCTATTAGTGCCATTTCATGGGAGTTATGAAAAGTAAGCGTCACATCGCCACAAAAAAAATGAGAAAATTTGGAAATGACTTCCTAGGCCCTCAAAACTTAGACCCGAAATTCCTTGCTAACTATGCGCTCTTCGCAGGACGTAAGGCCACTTTTATGTCTTTGAAACCGATTCTTGAAGACAACGAACTAAGTGTCCATGCGAGACTCTTATTTCAAATAATTAGCTCTCTTTCACCAAAAAAAGGATACTGCTTTGCTTCTAATGATTTCCTTGGTCAGAAAATGGGTGTTACGATTAGTAGTATCAAACGTTATTTGTCAGAACTCCGGAAAGCGAAACTGATCAGATCTGAGATGGTACCGAATGCTATGGGCTCACATAGACACATCTACATTGACTTTTACAGCCTGCGTCGTCGATACATCGACAGTTTGTCAAATAAGTATGAGCCGAAGTCATGGGACCCGCAAACTAAAAGCTACAGAAAACGTGAGGAATAGAAAATAGTTGTTTTAAAAATTTTAGAATCCAAAAAGACGATTGGAAATTCGAGTAAAAAATATAAAGAAATGAGACTTACATATAGCATCAAAACAGTACTACGTCAGGACAAGAAAAAGGCTGACAACTTAATCCCAATTTATTACTCTGTAAGAGTTGGTCCACACGCTTCGAGACTTCCTACTGGGAAATACACTCTTCTCAAAGATTGGAATGTAAAAGATAATTGCCCAAAAAGTAATACAAAAGAGAACCAACTGTTAGGTACATATTTGCAACAACAGTTGGCTAAATGGCAGATTTTCATGCTAGAATTCGGAATCGTCCCAGAGATCTCGTAAAATTATGCACAAAAGCAGCTGAAGAGGCTTACCGGACCAAATCAACAACAATAAGTACCGAACATATCGAAGCAATTCTACCGGCATATTCTAAAAGCATAATGGAGGATACAATCGGCGAGTACATCTCTGAATTACCAGCGATCTCAAAGCTCTTGTATGGTATGAGGCCCACGAAGAAAGAGAGAACAACCGAGGATGGATACAGGTACACAACTACTGAACTGCATAGTAAACTGCATCAAATCATGATAAATAATACTTTCAACTTCGCTTCAGCGAGTCCTGTAGACCCCAAAAGCTTGAAAGATTTCTTGTATAAAATCAACTTTATTACGGCTCGAAAGACTTTGCCAGATGGTGCGATTATTCGAAGTAGTTATGAAGAGAATCAGAAGTTATCACTTGCTTACATGAATGAAGGTTATGAATGGGAAGTGCATTTAGCTTATAGGTGGGAATTGCAGGCTGATTCATTAGATGATATTTTCAACAAAATTTCCATCAATTAACTTTGAAAAAGTAATGAGGCCCATTGAATTCACTGTCTACATAATTATTTTAATTTCAATTGTTGGATGTCATATCTCTAGAGCCCAGCACATTGATTCCCTTCGATCACAACGCAGGGAAATAAGCAGGGTTGATACCTTCCTGCTAGTTAAAAATGGTATTGTTAGTGACACAACGAAAACCACTTTAGCTGATTGGGAGAGGAAGATGCCTTGGATAGCAGTTCTCGTAATAGGAGTATTAGCATTTTTGGCAAATATTGTATCGAGTATTAATTTGCGGCGTACCAGTCTTGAGACTACTAAACAGCAAATCGAATTATCCCGAAAAAACAGTGAACGTGATTTTAATAAAACAGTACTTTCAGGTAATAGACAGATATGGATAACTCAATTTCGCTCACTCATGAGCGAGATTATTACCCTTCTTTCATTTTTCGTTACCAAGCAGGGTCTAAACAATGAAGATTACTCCAAGCTTCAGCTTTTGGTTACACAAGCAGAATTGATGTTGACCGACTCTACGGACGAGCGCTTTACAGAGATTCTAATAAATGCCAAAGTTTATTGTTTTGAGTTACTCAAGACGAATTGCCAAGCTGAAGAATTGGAGTTACATATTAAGGCTGTAAAAACCGCTACCATATCAAAACTAAACACTGAGTGGGATAAAGTCAGGAGCGGCAAATAAATATTTCTGGCTATTGAAATATCAAATATCTTAAAGCACGGGACACGCGTGGCACTACCATAGATTTATTAAGGTATAATGATTGGGTCACAAAATGGGTAAAACGTGAATGACCTCTAGCACTCTCAAATGCACTTAATTGAACCCCAAAGACATGTAAAGAAATGCCATAAGCATGAAAATCGATTCCCGCCGGGACCACAAATAAACTCAGCAATTCAATTTTCTTGAAGGCGTTTCATTTAATACCATTGACGCCCATTTCCTAAATTTTTAGTTTACAGCGAGTTCGATGTAAAATCTTGTGGGACTAATTAGATTCACTGATTTTCTATTGTTTTAGAAAGCAAGGTCTGTGATTCTTCGGTCGCGAATTCCCGTGTTCTGCACTTGCTAGCGCAAGCGCAATGTCATTATTTAAGCATTCAAGTTTTCTGTTTGGTACCGTTTTGCCCATTTGCCCTGTAGAGGCCACATGTTATAATAGATTAGCCGACCCCGTAGGTAGTCGCATGTTTATAGAAAGACCATACAAACCGATTAGCGACCCCGTAGGTGGTCGTATGTGTACCATTACCACATTCGACCACCTTCCTTTAGATTTCGTTGAAAATTGTTCTATAAACATGTGACCCATTCTAGGTTATCTATAAATATTCGGCCTTCTTCTGGGTCGACAGAGAAAATTTCGAATTGAAAGGAC
Organism: Daejeonella sp.; assembly: GCF_030695525.1. Taxonomy (GTDB): domain Bacteria; phylum Bacteroidota; class Bacteroidia; order Sphingobacteriales; family Sphingobacteriaceae; genus Daejeonella. Next base: position 74,769 of record NZ_JAUYSS010000009.1, read on the forward strand.
AATCGGCAGAGTTGAACTTAACCTTAAATAATGACATTGCGCGCGCACCAGCAGCGCCGAGCTGCCCTTCCCAATGAAAAACAGCCCCGGGTAAAATAAACCTTGCCGGAGGAGGTAGCTTCCGGCTATTCGCCTGTGGTCGGTGTTATCACCGACCAATGATATTATCGTGCTTGGTACGGTGAGAACACCGACCACAGGGAAATTTGAAACAGAACGCGATTTCTTGCCGGAAATACTCCGGAGGAAAGGGCTGAACCGGCCCATAACACACAGGTATTGATTTCCAAAATCAAATCATTGTGGTTCAAGAGCCTTATCTGACCAATTATAACCGTATTTGTTGCTCTTCCTTATATCGTCGACCTCAGGTTAATTAAAAAAAATGACCTCCACCTCCCATTTTCGGTCTTTTAGTCTGATTTTAGAATAGTTTAATCTAAGGGTACTCCCTAAACTTAAAATCAACTAAATAGAACATCACATTTTACAGCATACTGTCTTTGTAAGTTCACACACCCAACCATTCTGTCATTATTCTGTAATACGTCAAACTTATTTTTTAAAATGATAGTATTACTATTATGTTTGCATGTAAAATATTCAAAAATGAAAACATTACTTCAAAATATTAGACCCGAGATCCAGGAAGGCATCTTTCTGAAGAATCCCGAAAGTTCAGCTTTGGGCAAAAGCATTGTTAAAGAAGGTGTTTTACTGATAGATGAAATTGGTTTTGAATCCTTTACTTTTAAGAAACTAGGAGAAAGAATTCAAACCAACGAAAGTTCTGTCTACAGGTATTTCGAGAATAAACATAAATTCCTGCTTTATATTTCCTCGTGGTACTGGAGTTGGATGGAATGTCGTCTTGTTTTTGAAACTGCAAATTTAGTGGATGCAAATGACCAGCTTATGAAGGCCGTTTTACTGGTAACAGAGGATACAGCCGATGATATATCAAGTGATTATATTGATGAATCCGTTTTAAAAAGGATAATAATATCAGATTTTACTAAAACATTTTTGACCAAGGAAGTAGATGATGAAAACCGTGAGGGTTTTTTTAAGATATACAAACGTGTAATTTATAGAATTGCCGCTATAATAAAGGAAGTAAACCCGGCTTATGCCTACCCTGAGAGTCTTGCAAGTAATATAGTAGAAGGTTCCATGCATCAGCATTTTTTAAAGCAGCATCTTAAAACAATTACTAACTGTAATGAATCGGTATCGCCTGCTGATTTTTATTTAAATATGGTAAACAGCATTGTAATCAAGTCCTCATGACACCTTTAAAACGCTTCTATAACTTACTAAAGCTGGATAAAAAAGATGTTTACCAGATTATAATTTACGCTGCTTTTTCCGGACTAATCAGCCTTTCACTGCCATTGGGGATTCAGGCGATTGTAAATTTTATCCAGGGTGGGCAGATTAGCGTTTCATGGAAAGTGCTTATTCTAATAGTAACTATGGGTGTTGCTTTGGTTGGTATTCTGACACTTATGCAATTACGAATTACAGAAAACCTTCAGCAAAAGATATTTATCCGTTCATCTTTTGAGTTTGCATATCGCTTGCCGAAGATTTCCTTTAATGCACTATATGATGAATACCCCCCTGAAATTGCGAACCGGTTTTTCGACACACTTGCAATTCAAAAAGGCACGTCCAAATTATTGCTTGACTTTACAACGGCTCTTTTACAGGTAGGATTAGGACTCATCTTGCTTTCTCTTTATCACCCTTTTTTCATACTATTTGGGATAGTGTTGTTGATTATGCTTTATGTCATTTTCAAATTTTCCTTTAATAAAGGTTTATATACCAGTTTGAAGGAATCCAGCTATAAATACAAGGTAGTTTACTGGCTGCAGGAAATTGCGCGTAATAAAAGCAGTTTTATTAAAAAAAATAATTTTGACTATGCTTTAAATAAGAATGATCTATTGGTAAATAACTATCTGCATTATCGTGAAAAACATTTTAATGTAATTCAAACACAATTTTCCCAACTAATAATTTATAAGGTATTAATTACAGCCGGACTTTTATTAGTGGGTGGTTATTTAGTTTTGGACCAAAAAATGAATATCGGTCAGTTTGTAGCTGCCGAGATTATCATCTTATTAATCATCAATTCTGTTGAAAAGCTGATAGTTGGCTTGGAAACTTTGTATGATGTTCTCACAGCTGTCGAGAAGATTGGCTTGGTTACTGATCTGGAAATTTATGAAAGTATTAAAAAGCCTGACTCTGATTCACCTGAAACTCATTTAACCATAGAAACTGTTGATATGAGCTATAGATTTCCTGATGATGACAAGGATACAATTAAAAATATCAACCTTAAAATTACTCCTGGTGAAAAGGTCTTTATTGCAGGAACAAATAATTCAGGAAAAACAACACTTGTTAGATTACTTTCTGGATATCTATCCCCCACATCTGGTATTATATATGTTAACGAAAGTGTAATGAAAAAATCAGAAAGTGGCTATTATAAAAATTTTACCGGGCTTGTAATGCAGGATGATACACTTTTTGAAGGTACTTTAATAGAAAATCTGATATTTAATAACCCTAAAGTTAGTAGTGAGGATGTAAGATGGGCTTTAGAAGCGGTGGGGTTAACAGTTATAGTTAAAAGGCTTCCCAATGGGCTGGATACGACAATAAATTCTGATGGCAGGCACTTAACAAGATCTGTGATTCAGAAAATTCTAATTGCAAGAGCTATAATTTGCCGACCCAAAGTCCTGTTTCTTGAAGAACCAACAATTAGCATGGATCCTAAATCTGCGAGACAAATAATTGACTTTCTTGTTAGTCCGGAAAATGATTGGACAATAATTGTGTCATCAATTGATGAATACTGGAAAAAGGCATGTAACAGAGAAATTGATATGAATACTGGAGAAATTGTCAGGGATATAAAAACAATTGGTAATGCTTAATATATCAAATAACAACCCGGTAAAAATGGATGATGGAACCGGATATGAGACCATCAGGATACTTAACAACAGACCACATTACAAAATTCTAAATAGGATAATTTGGTTTATTTGCCTGATAAATTTAATTGGGCTGTTTTTACCCTGGACACAAAATATAAGAGGAACTGGTTCTGTGACAACACTGAAGCCCGACCAGCGCCCACAAACGATCCATTCGGCAATCGCAGGAAGAGTTGAAAAATGGTTTGTTAAAGAAGGTGACTTTGTGAAGAAGGGAGATACCATTGCATTCATATCTGAAATAAAAGAAGAATATTTTGATCCAAATCTAGTGGGAAACACAATGCAGCAGGTAAATGCAAAAAAGATGGCGCTTGAATCATATGATGATAAAGTTATTGCATTAGAAAGCCAGATGGCATCTTTGAGCATGGAACTTAGCCTTAAGCTTGAGCAGGGAATGAATAAAATACAACAGGCTTTTTTGAAAGTGAAAAGTGACAGTATGGATCTCGTAGCAGTGCATACACAATTGACTGTTGCCCAAACCCAATTCAGCAGGGCTGAGACACTTAATCGCGACGGGCTGAAACCATTAAGTGATGTAGAGGAAAAAAGACTTAAACTTCAGGAGTCACAGGCCAAAATTATTACCCAGCAGAATAAATTGCTGGCTTCAAAAAATGAATTAATCAATTTACGGGTAGAAATAAATCGAATTAAAGCGGAGTATAGCGAGAAAATATCAAAAGCCAACAGCGATAAATTTACTGCCAAAAGCAGCCTTTATGATACCGAAGCGCAGGTTACAAAACTTGAAAATCAGTATGTAAATTATAGCATACGTAATGGCCTGTATCACATCAGGGCACCTCAAAGCGGTATTGTAAATAAGACATTGCTTAGCGGTATCGGAGAAACAATTAAAGAAGGAACGGCACTTGTTAGCATAATGCCTGCCAAATATGATATTGCTGTGGAAACATATGTAAATCCTATTGACCTTCCCTTAATACAAAAAGACTCCAGAATTAGGGTATGGTTTGACGGATGGCCCACAATTATCTTCTCCGGATGGCCGGGAATGTCATATGGAACTTTTGGGGGTAATGTAGTCGCAATAGAAAACTTTATCAGTCCGAATGGCAAATACAGAATTTTGGTTTCACCGGATAAAGATGAGGAGCCATGGCCAAAAGAATTAAGTATTGGAGCGGGTGCTCAAACAATAGCTCTGTTAGAAAATGTACCCATTTGGTATGAGATATGGCGGAACCTCAATGGTTTCCCCCCAAATTACTATACATCTCAAGCATCTGGTAAAACAGGATCAAATAATAAGGATGAAAAGAAATAAGCTATGAAACTAATTTATAGGCTTTTTATTGTCTTTGCTTTAATAAATGTTCCTGCTTTTGCTCAGGAGTTTAATCAGGAAGTACTGAGTTTCAGGGAATATTTGGGTTATGTAAAAAAATATCATCCGCTTGTTAGCCGTGCAAACATAGAATTAGACAAAGCCCAGGCAGCTTTAATGCAGGCAAGGGGTGGATTTGACCCTAAAATTGAGTTAGATTTTGACAATAAGCAATTTCAGGGTACTCAATACTACTCTATTTTAAACAGCAGTTTTAAAATACCAACCTGGTATGGTATAGAGGTAAAGGCAGCATTTGATGATGCTGAAGGCATATATTTAAATCCTCAAAATTTAGCACCCAATCAGGGAGTAACTTCACTTGGTGTAAGTGTTCCTCTGGCACAGGGTCTGTTCATTAACCAACGAATCGCAGATCTTAGAAAAGCCAAATTACAGATTCAATTAAGTGAATCGCAGCGGCGTTTGTTCAGTCTGGAAGTTTTGTACAATGCATCAATTGCTTATTTTTCCTGGTTAAAACATTTTAATGAAGTTGAAATGTATAGGGAATACCTGTATTATTCTCAGGATCGCTATAATGGGGTGCTAAAACTAATAAAGCAGGGTGATAAACCGGCGATTGACAGTGTTGAGACGGGTATTGCTGTAAAAAATCGCCAACTGAATTTAGAAAATGCAATACTCAAATTAAACAAAGCAAGGCTTGAACTTGCCAATTACCTATGGATAAACGAAACCCCGGTTGAGCCTTCGGAAAATCTTAAACCTGAACTAAACCTCACAGCCAGCATAGAAGGGATCTTAAGTACAGGAGACTTATATGATACTCAGGATATTATTGCAGACCATCCTAAACTGAAAATGATGGAGACTAAAATTAATATGCTTGATGTTGAAAGAAAACTAAAAGCCAATTATTTACTTCCTAAAATTGACTTGGGCTATTATTACTTTTCTGAACCTTTGGATTTTCACTCTCTAAGGAATGATGATTACAAAGTGGGGATAAACTTTTCATTCCCAATATTTCTTCGTGTGGAAAGAGGGTCACTAAATTTAGCGAAGCTTAAATTGAGGGAAACGAGATTTGAACTTCAACAGGAAAGACTACAGATCAAAAATAAGATTGATGCACAACTAGTTGAGAAAACATCATTTAAAAAACAGGCCGGCTTGGTAGGTAATCTGGTAAAGGATTATCAAAAGATGCTGGAAGCAGAGGAACGCCTTTTTTCGTTTGGAGAGAGTTCAATTTTTATTCTCAACTCCCGTGAAAACAGTCTGATTTCTGCAAAAATTCAGCAGATTGATTTGGAAAATAGTTATCTGGTTAGTAATGCAGATTTATTCAGGATATTGGCTACAGAAAACTAAGGTGGAATGATCTGAGATCGGGCAGCATAAAATTTAGAATTAAAAGATTTTAATTTAACCTGACTTCCATATAAAATCTTGCCGCGCTGTTTTGATTGAATAATTTTATCTATTTTAGAAAGCAGGGTCTGTGCCTCTTAGGTCCTGCTATTCCCGTGTTCTGCCCTAGTTTTTGCCCATAAATTGCTTTTTGAGATAAAGTTTCGCCCGGGCAAAAAGCTAGAACTGTCACCCGGGTTTAATTACACGGGCAGTGGATCTTTTGCCGGGCTGCCCTTCCCGATGAAATACAGCACCGGGTAAAATAATCCTTGCCGGAGGAGGTATCTTCCGGCTATTCGTTTTTGATATAGAACGCGATTGGATAATTATAAGCCTGGCTTTTAACCTTCCTTATATCGAACTCAGGTTAATTTAATTATTTTTAGGCTGTTTTTTAATCAGTACTTAGGAAGAAAATAAAAGTCTAAATGTTTTTTGGATGTATCAGCTTTAAATTTTTGAAACCTTTCGTTATTGGACTAAAATTTCTAATCAAACACAAAAAAATCAGAATAATCTTCGTTTCTTTATCTATCATGAAAAAATTATTAATCATCTGCCTTCTTCTGGTTTCACAACTAAGTTTTGCAAAAAAAGCTGACAAGCGCTATTTTGAATTAAGAGTATACTATTGCAATCCGGGTAAACTGGATGCTTTAATTGACAGATTCAGGGATCATGCGGTACCCCTGTTTAAAAAACATGGAATTGACGGACTTGGATACTGGGTCCCAACCAATAATCCGGATAATGCATTCTATTATCTGATGGCCTATCCAAGTAAAGAAGCTAGGGATGCATCCTGGAAAGAGTTTGGAAAAGATCCGCAATGGCTGGAAGCTGCAAAAAAATCAGAAGAAAATGGAAAACTTATTGCAAGAGCAAATATTTATTTTCTAAAGGGTACAGATTATTCACCTAAAATTAAAGCTTCCAGGGGCTCAGCAATGCGCACCTTTGAAATGCGTATCTATACCGCAATGCCTGAAAAGCTCCAGAATCTTGAAAACAGATTCAGGGATCATACCATGAAGATCTTTAAGAACAATGGTATGCAGAATGTTGCATATTTTACAACCATAGAAAAGGATCCTGCTGATCAGGCTAAACTTCTATATTTCCTGGCTTATCCGGATGAAGCAGCTGGTAAGTTAGCATGGCAAAATTTCCGTAAAGATCCCGAATGGATAAAGGCAAGTACGGCATCTGAAGTAAACGGTAAACTGGTAGAAAAGGTCGAATCCGTTTATATGAAACCTATGGACTTCTCGAAGTTGAAATAATCACATTTGAATTTGTATCAATGTAAAAAATGGCTCTGTATTTACAGAGCCATTTTTTTACAATATTAAATTGCATTTAATGTAATTCTGCTATTTGGTTCAAAATCAATCCGGATAAAACCTGGCTCCGATTCTACGATCTTTACCTTCCCGCTGATCTTCTGTTCGAATTTTCCAAAAGGTGATTTTACTTTAAGAATTCCACCCTTTTCTGATTGGATATTGAGTATCGTTACTTTTCCATCCTTCTTTTCTGCACTAACCAGAAAAGCGCCTTCAGCTCTCAGGGACTTAAATGATACATCGTTCCAGTCGGCAGGGATTGCCGGAAATATTTCGAGAAAACCTGCATTAGACTGAATCAGCATTTCCTGTATCCCGGCTGCGAATGCAAAGTTTCCCTCCAGAGTGAATGGTCGATAAACAAAATCGGAGTATCCGGATTTTGTCTGATCTCCGTTTAAGTGAAAGCTATTGGTTGAGCAAAATGCTGTTGAGAAAATTGTTAATGCTTTTGCCGCTCCCTCACCATCTTTTGCTCTCGCTTTAAGGTTTCCCAGCCAGGCGTAAGAATATCCGCACCATAATTTCGGTCCAACATCATCCAATAATTTGATACTTGAGCGGATAATATTTTTTGCCTGATCAGAATCTTCCCATTTTATCAATCCAAGGGGATGAATGGCCATGGTATTTGAAAAATGACGGTGAGATTCACTATATGGATAGTCAGGAGATATCATCAGTTCATTATTATTGGAAATAGCAAGATCCGGTAATTGCTGATATATTTTATCCCAATGCCTTGCTTCTTCCATAAGGTTCAACACTCTTGCCAGCTCTGCTGCTGTTTTAAAATTAAATTGCATGAGTGAGAGGTCGTAATTGGTTGTTTTAGTAAACCAGGCGCTGCTTTTATTATCATTGATCTCCGGACTTGAGCTAATTACGAGTTTACGCTTGCCGGTTTCAGGATCGAGCACTGAAATTTGTTCCAGAAAAGTAGCAGTGGATTTTATCCATGGATAGGCTTTATTTTTCAGGAAATCCTTATCCATGCTATATCGCCATTGCAAATAATAGTGTTGTGATACCCATGCAGAAACAGTTGGAGAAAGTGAATACTGAATCCATCCACCCATTTCGGTTCCATCTAAAGTAGTGACCCCGGGTACTGCTATCCCTTCTTTGTCAAAGAATAGCTTTGTATAGCGTTTATAGTTTTCTTTATTGAGTTCAAAGTGATCCAGGTAGCCCATTGCAAGTTCAAGGTGATTCCCACTGTAGGATGGCCAATAGCTTAGCTGGGTATTCAGATCATGATGAAAATCCCCTTTCCAGGGTGGGATCCGGCCATTATCTGCCGACCAGATAGCCTGCAGGGAAATTGGCGGGGCATTCTGTCGGGCAGTGGATCCAAATTTATATTGCTCCATTTCCCATTGATGCTGCAGCGTTTTATCCGGAACCTGAAGATCAGATTTAGCCCAAAATTTCGACCACCAGTCTAGATGACTCTTTCTGTTCTGATCATATCCTGCTTTCAGTTTTTGCTGTAAGTTCGAGAGATCCAGATTGCTTTTAAAAACATCAGGATTAGTTCTGATGGTCCAGGCACCCTCAACAGTTTTAGCATCAAGCCTTTTCCAGCTTACAATTACATCGTATGAAAAAGCACCCCAGCCTTTTTGATGGTAAATAATGCTGTTATTTGTTCTCTCGACAATCCCTTGTTCGTATCCCAGCCGCCCAAGATCATCCCCTCCAACCGGGTCCCCGCTTATATTTACCGCAGCCTGATAGGATGGTGGGATCAATTCAATATCAAAATCTATGGATAGGTTTTCAAATCTGAACCAGCCAACAGGATCTACAGCATGAACATAGGAAAACAAGCGTGTACCATTCTCCCAGCTGATTTCAGAGGTAGCTTCATCGAGGTTTAATTTAGCATCCTTAAGGCTTAGCCCTTTCGTAAAATTAAACTCAATTGCTGCTCCGGGAATTTTTGTTGGAGCCGGCTCCCTGTCATAAGGATGATCAAAATATTCCTGAACCGGTTTATAATTACCATTCAATCTTTGTTCTACTATCCATTGATAGCTAAACTCTTTGCGATGCAGGCCTTTCATCGGACGGCTATCCCAAAGGTCGGCGCGGTCTAATGCAAAGCGTATAGTTTTGTTTTTCTCCCAGATCAATGAACCGATCATGCCATTTCCCTGAGGGATCGCTTCATCCCATTGTTGTGGTAGGGGGTTGAAGGGATGAAGTCTGGGCTGAGCCAAAACAGAAAGGGTCTGAATAAGGGATAGAAACAGAAAAACTAAATGAATTCTGGTTATTTTGCTGGAATTTATCATAGAAATAAGACAAAAGATTATTTGCTGAATTCAGGTTTATGGTTTTATCGAAAGCGATCTCCTGTTCTTACCCGGGCTTTTGGTCAGATCATCTCCCAGGTCTTCTCTTGCGGCCGCAGCAATTTTTAAAAGTTCAGCCTCAATTTCCGGATGTTCTCCCCGAATATTATACCTTTCTCCAGGATCGCGGCGCAAATCAAATAAACCCCCTTCAAAAAAGTAGTTTTCGTTAACCTGCCCCGGCAGACCATCCTTTCCGGGTACGAAACCTTCGTAAGTTCTTGTAGGATGAGGGAAAATCAGCTTCCAGTTACCTTTTCGGATTGCTTCGAGGCTATTTTTTCTGTAGTAATATAAAAAATGATCTCTTGGGTTCTGACTAAAATCTCCCTTCATCAGTTCAAATATATTTACCCCATCAATCTTTTTTTTAGGTAAAGCAGCACCGGTTATTGCGGAAATTGTTGGCAGAATATCAATGGATGATGCCAGGTTATTGCAGATTATGCCTTCAGGTATTACCCCTTTCCAGCTCATCAGGCAAGGCACTCTTTGTCCTCCTTCAAATGAAGTGCCTTTGCCCTCCCTAAAACCTCCGCTGCTACCTGCATGATTGCCATAATTAAGCCAGGGACCGTTATCAGAGGTAACAATCAGTAGCGTGTTTTCTTCCAGTTTCAGCTCTTTTATTTTCTTTCTGATTTGTCCGATACTCCAGTCCAGTTCCATGATTACATCCCCATAGAGGCCTTGTTTTGATTTGCCTTTAAATTTATCAGAGACAAACAGAGGTACATGTGGCATTGGGTGCGCCAGGTAAAGGAAAAAGGGATTATTCCTATTCTTCTCTATAAAATTCAGGCTTTTTTCGGTGAATTGAGTTGTAAACTGGCTTTGATCGGGATTAGTTTGAATTGTGGCTTCATTTTCAATCAATGGCAGCGGAGGGTAATAATTTTTCCCTGTCGGATGATTTGGCCACATATCATTGGAGTAAGGGATACCAAAAAACTCATCAAAACCATGCTGTCGTGGTAAAAATTCTGGTAAATGTCCCAGATGCCATTTGCCATAAACCGCTGTTGCATAAGCCCTGGCTTTTAATAATTCCGGAATGGTTTCTTCATCCGGATTAAGCCCGGTTTTAGCCATATGATCTAATGCTCCTGCAAAACCAATCCTGTTTGGATAGGTGCCTGTAAGCAAACCTGCACGTGATGCGGTACATACTGCCTGTGGTGAGTAGAATTGTGTAAAGAAGATACCTTCTTTTTGTAACTGATTGAAATTGGGGGTTTGATATGCATTTGCTCCCGTTATACCAATATCTCCATATCCCATATCATCAATGTAAATAAGGATGATGTTTGGCTTTTTTGTCTGAGCAATAATTGACATGCCTGCAAATAAAAGTAAGCCTGATAAGATCAGTTTAATCCGCATTTGAATGAAGTTTAATGAATTCAGTTGCTTAAATATATTCCTAAAATGTCAATTTCCCGCTATCCTTTCCCTTAAGAAGAATCAGGCTCTTCGGGCTTTTATCCAGATAAAAATTGATAATATTTTGCTGACTATCAAAATATTTGTGAAGAATACTGTTTCTGACTTCTACTTTTTGTGGTCTGGGAATTTGTTTTGCCTCGAAGTAAAACCAGGCGGCATCTTCTTCGATTTCATAACCCAGATAGTTTAATTCTGCTTTTTTTCCATTCACTAGAATTTCGTTGTTTTGAAGGATGTATTGCTTAAGTTTCCTGTCCAGATCGGCTTTGTCTTTTGGTTTTAAAAAATCAATTTTGCTAGCGTATAAGTCAGTTAATTCTAATTCAAGATCATCCCAGAAAATTTTTTGTGAGATCTCCAGACTGCTTTCCCTTGCATTATATTTTATTTCCGTTAGACTTATATAGAATGGATGGAATAAGCTTTGAATGAGCAGAAATATTGAAAGTATATAATTGTAAAGCATAATACCTGATATTTGCTGCAAATTATGGATATTCTGATTAAGCTCAGGTATTATTTAACAATCTGATTTTTATGGGACAGTTTGAACTTTATTTCCGGCTTGGAACAAATCATATTCTTGATCTTGCCGGATTTGACCATATTCTATTTGTTATTGTCCTATGCAGTTTATATTCAATTTCAGATTGGAAAAGGATAATCATTTTAGTAACGGCTTTTACTATCGGACATTCGCTTACTTTGGCGCTTGCCACCTTCAAACTGCTATTTATCAATTCAAATCTGATAGAATTTTTAATACCTGTAACAATAGCCATAACAGCCGCCGGCAATATTATTCATCCAAAAGCAGCTAAAGGAATACAACTAAATTATTTTTTTGCAATTTTTTTTGGTCTGATACATGGACTCGGTTTTTCCAGTTACCTTCAGGCTCTGCTGGGCAATGAGGTATCCATATTGAACCCGCTCTTTGCCTTTAATGTTGGATTAGAGGCAGGTCAATTATTGATTGTACTGTTTTTCCTTCTTTTATCGCTTGTTCCATTATTGGTTTTCAAAGTAAATCAAAAGCAATGGACGCTTGTTGTTTCTTCGATAATTCTTGGAATGGCAATAATGATGATGATTGAATCGAAGTTTTGGTGAGTATTTTCTTTATATTTTAAAGGACTGTTTATCTTAGCGGGGATTTTATCCCGGGATTCCCTGATTTAAGTACCAATTGTTAAGCCCTTTATTTAAATTATGAAAAGAATATCAATTGCTTTAGCAGTTTTTTTGCTTTGCGGACTTCAAGGCATTGCCCAGCAGACTGAGCAAAACCATGCTGAAAGATTCGAACAATTAGATGCCAGCCTCCGATCCCCTAATGTTTACAGAACGGCATCAGGTGCACCGGGACATATGTACTGGCAACAAAAGGCAGATCATGAAATTCAGGTTGAACTCAATGATGCGAATCAATCTATAAAGGGGTGGCAGAAAGTTACTTATCATAATTATTCTCCGGATCCGCTCTCCTATTTATGGATCCAGCTTGATCAGAACGAAAGAGCCAGGGATTCAAATACACCCAAAGTTGCCGAAAACAAAATCTCTCAGAATATGTCCATGACCCAGCTTCAGGGTATTTTATGGCACGATCAGGACCTTGGTTACAAGATAATTTCAGTGAAAGATCTGTCGGGCAAGGATATTCCGGTGACGATTAATAAAACAATGATGAGGCTTAATCTGCCTGAGCCCCTTAAACCAGGTGAGAAAATGGAGTTCACAATGGACTGGACTTTCAATATTCATGACAGGATGAGTTTTATAGGTGGCCGACCGGGGTATGAATATTTCGAGAAAGATGGAAATTACCTCTATACTATGGCCGAGTGGTTCCCGAGAATGGCAGTATATTCTGATTTTCAAGGATGGCAAAATAAGCAATTCATGGGTAAGGGAGAGTTCGCCTTAACCTTTGGTGATTATAAAGTTAAAATTACAGTTCCTGCTGATCATATGGTCGGCGCTACAGGAGTGCTGCAAAATCCTGAGTCCGTTTTAAGTCCGGATGAGTTGAAACGATGGGAAGATGCAAAGAAAAGTTATGATAAACCTGTAATCATTCGTACTCAGTCCGAAGCTGAAAAACTGGAAAAAGGCAGATCAAAAGATAAAAAGAGCTGGATCTATCATGCAGAAAATGTAAGGGATTTTGCCTGGACTTCTTCACGGAAGTTGATTTGGGATGCTATGGCTGTAAAACAACAGAACAGGGATGTGATGGCCATGTCATATTATGGCAAGGAGGGTAATCCGTTATGGGAGCAATACTCTACAAAGGTTGTTGCCCATACCATCAAATCTTACGGATCCAAAACGTTTGATTATCCATATCCGGTGGCGATTTCTGTGGAAGCTTCTAATGGGATGGAGTACCCAATGATTTGCTTCAATTATGGCCGTCCGGATTCTGATGGAACCTATTCTGATGCGGTTAAGTACGGAATGATTTCTGTGATTATACATGAAGTCGGGCATAATTTCTTCCCGATGATTGTCAATTCTGATGAACGTCAGTGGACCTGGATGGATGAGGGATTAAATACCTTCATGCAGTTTATGGCTGAACAGGAATGGGATAGAAACTATCCATCAAGAAGAGGCCCGGCTCATAAAATAGTGCCTTACATGAGAAGTGAGAAGCACCTGCTTGAGCCGATTATGACCAATTCTGAAAACATTATTCAATTTGGCCCAAATGCTTATGCAAAGCCAGCAACAGCACTTAATATTTTAAGGGAAACGGTTATGGGAAGGGATTTGTTTGATTATGCTTTTAAAGAATATGCAAAGCGCTGGATGTTCAAACATCCTACCCCCGACGATTTTTTCAGGACTATGGAAGATGCATCAGCAGTTGACCTTGATTGGTTTTGGAGAGGCTGGTTCTTCAAAACAGAACCGGTTGATATTTCACTTGAATCGGTGAGTTGGTTTAAACTTGATAATCGTAGTCCGGCAGAAAAAAAATCTGATGCAAAGAAAATATTTGAAAGGGAAGAGGCTTATGTAAGTAAAAATATTAACCTTAAGGATAATCAAAAGACGGTGGTGGAGTCAGATCCGGCAACCCGAGATTTCTATAACTCCTATAATCCATTCAGTGTTACTCCCGATGATGAAAAGGCATATTCTGAGTTTGTTGCGAAATTAAGTTCTAAGGAAAAGGAATTGCTGAACAGCAATCTAAATTTTTACGAACTCAAATTTAAGAATATCGGAGGTCAGGTAATGCCTCTGATCATTCAGTTTAACTTTTCAGATGGAAGTTCAGAGATTGAAAGAATTCCTGCCGAAATATGGAGATTAAATGAAACAGAGGTGTCTAAAGTATTCGCTAAAAATAAGGAGGTTCTAAGCATTATGCTTGATCCATTACGTGAAACTGCTGATATTGATGAACATAATAACTCCTGGCCAAGACAGTTTATGCCAAGCAGATTTGAGCTTTTTAAAGGCAACCCAGGTATAAGGGGTGTATCTACAGGGGATAATCCGATGAAGAAAGCCAAAAAGCCCTGAAAATTTGAAAATAAAATAATCCCTGAGGATTAAATTCATCAGGGATTATTTGATTAATAAGGCATTTCTTACTTAGGAACTGCATTTTTCTCAATATAATCAGGTAAAATGGAAACCGGATTACCAATGTAGTGGTAGGCTTCAGCCCATTCCAATCCATACTTTTTACCTACTTCCCGGTCTGATGGAGTACCCCTTTGAGTTAAAGAGTCTTTATCGAGCACAAAATGCTTGACATAGTTGAAATCTGCCGACTCATCCGTATCACCAAGTATTGGTAATTTTTTACCCTGATCTGCCAGTCTCTTTCTGATTCTAGAGCCATTATTACCTCCGGGCCCCTGAGTAGTAATTACAACATTACTTTCAACCTTTTTATCGATATGTTTCGATATGTCAACAATACGGTTGACCAGTTGCGGACCCCTGGCGAAGTAATACCGCTCTTTTACACCATAAGGTTTAACTGCATCCAGTTGTTCTGGGTAATCGACACTTCCCGACATCCACCGTGCTGCTTCAACCGCCTGGGCAGTTACATAATGATCCGGATTTTCTTCATAATGCCCCCATGGATCATAACTGAAAATGGTATCAACTTTCAAAAGTCTGAACAGGAATATTAATCTTCCTTTTATTTCCTGGGTATTGTATTCATCCATACGATGGTTTCGGTATCCAAGATTATATACTTTTTTCAGACCCAATACTTTGGCTACCTTATCATTGTCTCTCTCATTATTCAAAACCCTGTCACCATCAGTTCCCGCTCCTGCTGCATCATCATTGGTGGTTCTGATAAGATATCCGGTGTATCCTTCACTAATTAATTTTGCGATAGCGCCACCAGCAAACAAAGTGCAATCATCAACATGTGGCTGAATTACTGCCAGAACTTTTCCCTCATGGGGTCTTCCGGATACACTTCTTTCGATAAAAATTCCATCATCTTCTGCCATTTTATTGGCTTCTGCGTCATTTTTAGGCATATTTTCAGCCGCTTTTGCTTCTGAGCCCAACAGAGTGGCATAAGTTGCAGGTATGATTGCACTTGCTGCCAAACCCTTTGAAATAAATTTTCTTCTTTCCATATTAGAATATTTTCTATTTCTAATATAGAAATTCCTTAGTTTATAAAATGCCTATTAATAAAAAAGCTGCCCTTTGAGGAACAGCTTTGTATAGTGTTTATTTAAAATTTCAAAAGTTTCCCGGACCACCGCTTCCGGGTCTCATCCAGGGGCCACCGCCTCCAGGTCTCATCCCAGGGCCTCTTTCCTGTTGTTGCTCAGGTTGTTTTCCGCTGAATTTTTGCAGTCTCATGGTAAAACTAAGCATGTAATATCTTGACAAACGATTGTTTTGGCTATCTGTGATCACATTTCCGGTTACAGAACGGGATACACTGGTATTTTCATTGAGCAGATCAAATCCCTGAAATCTTAAGGAAGCTCGTTTGTCTTTAAAGAATTGCTTTTCAAGATAGGTATTGATAATAAAAGGATTAACGGCTAATGAACTGCTATAGCCATTATTAAATGCTTTACTAAGGTCAGAACCTATCAGCCAGGTTTTAAGAAAGAATACTCTGCTATTAAAATTCAGTGAGTAGGTTGAAACCTTTGTATTGTTATTGGTAATTGCATCATTGGTATTAGTATTTAAACTGTATCTCAATCCGGGGTTGAATTCAAGATTCCTGTTTGGGTTTATCTGCATATTCAAGCCTTGTGAAAAGATCCAATTTTTACCGGTATTCTTTACATCATCAGTGTATGAAATGTTATTGATGTAATTTGCTGAACCGTTGAATGAAAACACATATTTCTTTTCCTGAAAGGGTTTGGAGAAATTATAGAACGCATTTGCTGTATAATACCCATCAGTATTCAAATATCGGGTTTCCTGAACCAAACCAACTACCGGATCCATAGAACGTACTATGTTAGACACAATCTTGTTTTCTGTATAGTTACCAGATAAGTTAAAAAACAATACATCTCCGGAGTTGAAATTAAAATTATTATATCTGAAGGTCATGATATGTGTAAATTCAGCACCTAAATTTGGATTTCCATATACAGGATATTGCGGATTTGAAATATCAGGAGTGGGTTGTAATTGAATATAGGTTGGTTCATTTGCCCGGCCAAAGTAAAATGCATTTACTGCTCTTGTTCTAGAGAAGTTATAGGAATATCGTGCAGAAGGGATAATATTAAATCCCGTATTCCGGTTTGGTGTAGTTACTCCATTAACTATTGATCTGCCCTCAAGAACATTTGGCTGGGCACTCAGTCCGAAGGAATAATTATATTTTTTCTCATTAAATCTGTAATTAAATCCAAATCTGTTGGTACTAAAGGAATAATTGAAATCGTTACTCAGGTTTATATTATAGCTTGACGATCCAGCCGGGCTAATATCATAGGTTTCTCTTACATTTTTATAGTTTGTGGTGCTGTGGTTATAGTTGAATTCCAGATTTGATTTTGGACTAAGTGGCTCATTGTAAGATAGATTGGCATTAATATTAGAGTTTCTATTATTATCATATAATTCCTGATTTCTATAAACGTTTGAATTTCCACCCCCAACAATATAGTTGATATATTGAGTTAACTGATCATCTTCCTGTTTGGTTTTGGCGTTATTAGCTGAAGTGAATAAGGATAAATTTCTTCCTCTTTTTTTGAGGCGGTGATTTAACAAAAGCGTCGCCCCGAAATTGGGGTTTTTGGAATCTGTATTATTGAGTGAAGTACCATCGGAGCTAAGACGGCCATCATCATATTGTAAATAACTTGAATTTCCATTATCGATTGATGAACCGTAGCTGAAGGTAGGGTTAAATTTAATGTAGTTTACAGTATCGGGACGATACTCAATATTCCAGCCAAACCGGTGATTATTATTAATCACATTTTTTAGTGAATTCTGAGTAGTTGAAATTAGTGAATTCTGAAAGTTGTTTTGTTGTAATTGGTCACTGATTACATCGTTATCCCGGTTAGAAAAACTGTAATTTCCGTATGAACTAACTTTTTTTCCGTAGTCCTTACGATAATTAAGTCCGACAGATCCAACTGAAGTGAGTCCATCACTATTATTTCCACCCTGGAAACCTCCACCGCCCATACCACCGCCACCCTGGAAGCGCATACCTCCACCACCTCCACCACCTCCACCACCTGCACCCTGGACGCGTGCACCACCACCGCCGCCACCGAATCCACCGCCGCCACCAAAATTGAATACCGAGCTATTGGTGTTATTCAGATTCCCAATAAAAGAAAACTGCTCAGTGTTGTTATAGGTATTGGCCGTGAGTGATGCCTGATAACGTTCTTTATCACCTCCTCCAACTGTACCTCTGGCGAAATATCCCTTGTTTTTATCTGCTCTGATTGTAAAATTCAAGATCTTTTCAGGATCTCCGTTTCTGATCCCGGTCAGGTTGGCCTGGTCACCATAATCATCAATGATTTGAGCAGACTCAAGAATATCAGCAGGAAGCTGCTGGGTAGCTGTTTTTACATCACCCCCAAAAAAATCTTTACCATTTACCCGAACCCTGGTAATCGCCTTGCCCTGAGCGGTTACATTTCCATCTTTATCGACCTCAACTCCAGGTAATCTCTTCAAAAGATCCTCAGCCAGGGCATTTTCTCTTAAAGGGTAATCCGACGCCCTGTAAATGATTGTATCTTCTTTTATAGTTACCGAAGGTGTACCCGAAATAACTACTTCTGAAAGAACTCTGCTCTCTGCTTTCAGGCTGATTGGGTCTAATTTGATCGGTGTTTCACCATCTTTGTATAAAAACCGCTTGTTTAAAGGCTGGTACCCTAAACTGGTTACTGTTAAAAGGAAAGTGGATGATTTCACCCCTTTGAAAATAAAATTGCCATCAGCATCAGTTCTGGTAAACAAGGTATCCTTTCCGGCAATGTACTTTACTGTAGCAGCGATGATACTGGTACCTGTAGAATCATTTACCACTCCACTTATATCCCGGCTTGTTTGCGCGACAGCACTAAAGCTAATAAGTAAGCTGATAATGAAGGGTAACAGTTTTTTCATGTTTATTATTATTTGGTTCATAATTGGTTTAAAATACCGGCAATTCATATGCTGAAACCTTGATTATTGCTTTTCTGCCAGCATACTTTTGATAAAAAACTCAGTTGATGTTGATATTCTGGCAGGAGGATAATTTCTGGAAGGCATCCCACCATACATTCCACCATAATTTCTGCCATACCTGCCATTGTATCTGCCACCGAATCCCCCACCATACATATCATCAAATGCATTCATATCCCTTTGCTGCACAGCTGTGGGTCCCTGAAATCCATTGATCCGAATGCTGTAAGTTATAGGTTCAGTTCTGCCGGGTTCAATGCCCAGTAAACGGATAGGTATTGCGATCTCCTGAATCAGATTATTTTTTGAATCAAAAGCTGCCGCAGCTTTTATCCCATAGTCATTATACAGTGAAATACCCCCATCAATAATTTCTTTGAATCCATCAACTCTAATCTCTTTGATTCTTTCAAGGATTCTTCTTTGTATCTCCTCAGGTGCAGGTTGTTCGGTTTCATTTCGCTTCTTTCCGGGAGTCCGGTCGAGAAGCGGAAAGGTCACCATTGCAGGAATTTTCTTATTTTCAAGATTGGCTGAAAAGCTTATTCCTCTGGCGAGAATTCGGGTTAAACTTTCTGGTGAGCCATTTTTTATTGCCAGGTAGATATTCTCATCGTCATTGGCCAGATTATAGTAAAGTTTTGTAGCATCGTTATAGAGGCTTAGACTATCATTCCAGTCATTAAGCTGACCGTCAATTAGTATTGGTTTATCAGCCCACAGAGATTTTATCAGCTCTGCTTTTTTCTGCGAATAGGCAGGAAGCGAACTAATTAATACAATTGATAATGAGAGAACGAAAAAATTTTTAGTTTTTGTCTTCATATGGTTTTTAGACTAAGTATGTGTTAAAGGTTTAAAGGACTTCGTAATGATTTCATTACAATTATAATTATATACGATTCCGGCAATATTCTGAATCAGGAGGCTCAACCGCTTAAATTAATTGTGGTAGGATATTGAATGTTAAGCTAAAGCAGACTTCAACTCTTCTCCTCCCAAATTAATGCCAGATTAATAATGGTTTGAACTGCCTTTTGCATATCCTGGATAGATACCCACTCTTGTTTTCCGTGAAAAGCATGCTCACCGGCAAATATATTCGGGCAGGGTAAGCCCATGAATGAGAGCCTGGAACCATCTGTCCCTCCTCTGATACTCTGCAATCTTGCTGTTAACCCACTTCGTTCAATAGCTTCTATTCCAGCCTGAACAACTTGAGGATATTGATCAAGTACCGATTTCATATTCCGGTATTGTTCTTCAACGCTAAATTCATAACCTGAACCGGGATAATCCAATAATATTTTCTTAACAATTTGTTCCAGAACCAATTCATGGCTTTTTAATAGTTCGGTATTAAAATCACGGATGATAAATTCAATGCTGGCCTGCTCTACTGAACCGTTTATAGAAACAGGGTGTATGAATCCTTCTCTTCCTGAAGTGCTTTCGGGTGATAAATATTCTTTTGGCAATGCGGATACGACCTCCGAAGCTATCTTTAAGGCACTTTCCATGTTATTTTTCGCAAATCCGGGATGTGCACTCAGTCCCTGTATGATTACCTTAACCCCATCGGCCGAGAAAGTTTCATTCTCAATGGAACCTGCAGTTTCACCATCAATTGTATATGCGAAATCAGCTCCAAGTTTTTTAAGGTTTGCCTTATCAACGCCCCTCCCAATCTCCTCATCGGGAGTGAAGAGAATTTTGATTTCACCATGCTTATATTCAGGATGGGAGATCAGGAAATTTGCGGCATCCATAATTTCGGCTATTCCAGCTTTATTGTCGGCACCCAATAAGGTTAATCCGCTGGCCGTGATGATATCATTTCCAATCTGATCTTTCAGGTCAGGGTGATCCTTCATGCGAAGAATTTGGTTAGGATCATCAGGAAGAATAATATCCTGGCCCTGATAATTTTTATGAATAATAGCTTTCACATTCTCGCCACTACAATCCGGAGAAGTATCCATATGAGAGCAGAAACAAATGCCAGGCACTTTTTTATCGGTATTTCCCGGAATGCTTGCATAAACATACCCGTACTCGTCTAGATGAGCGTCTTTCAAACCCATTTCTATTAACTCGCTGACTAATAGCGAACCAAGATTTTTTTGTTTTGCAGTAGAAGGAAAGCTTGCAGAAGCCGGGTTAGATTGGGTATCAATTGCGGTATATCTTAAAAATCGATCTGTAACAGTATATCTTATATTTTCGCTTAAGGTCATTTTTGCTTAATTTTAGAATTGGCATGCGAAATTAAGCATTACTACCGTATTTTGAACTTCATGTACCTGAGTGCGCTCAGGGCTGGTCAGATGTAAGAATACCCTGATATGAATATTGAAAATTTAAGAGATTATTGCCTTTTAAAGCCTGGTGTTACTGAAACTTTTCCTTTTGGTGAGGACACTCTGGTGTTCAAAGTAGGAGATAAGATCTTTTTGCTTTGCGGACTTGACAATCCTGATCGTTTTAATGTGAAGTGTGATCCTGAAAGAGCAGTAACACTTCGGGAGGAATATGAAGAAGTGCAGCCGGGCTACCATATGAATAAAACCCACTGGAATACCGTATTTATGAAAGGTCGGTTAAGCAATACACAATTAATGGAAATGATCGATCATTCTTACGATCTGATATTAAAAAGCCTTCCCAAAAACAAGCAGTTATAAGATTTAATTATGGATTGGAAAGAAGTTAAAGATGTAGATAAGGGAGAAGCATACCTTAAAAAGGAATTCAAATTCAAGGATTTTATTTCTGCATGGGCTTTCATGAATAAAGTTGCCTTGCTTGCCGAAAAAGCAGGTCATCATCCGGATTGGTCCAATTCATATAACAAGGTTATTATAATGATAAGCTCGCATGATGCCGGTAATATAATTACAGAAAAGGACAGGAATCTTGCAGATCTTATCGATAAACTTGGGCATTGATCTTATATTTGTCCCGATACGGAATGTTTAGTAGGTTTTGTATTTTATTGATCCTGATTACTTATTTTCCTATGGCAAATGCACAAATAAGCCCTTATGAAAAAGACAATGCAATAACTGTAAGCTATCAGGAACTTATGGATTATTATCGGCTTCTGGACACTAAATATGTACAGATGCAGCTTTTGGAGTATGGGCAAACCGATATTGGGAAACCATTAAATCTGATCGTTCTTTCCGCGGATAAAATCTTTGATCCGGCACAGATAAGGAAGCAAAACAAAAGAATCATATTAATTAATAATGGGATTCATCCGGGTGAACCTGAAGGGATAGATGCCAGCATGATTCTTGTGCGTGATTTGTTGGAAAAGAATTCCATCCCCAAAAATGTGGTGATTTGCATCATCCCTATCTATAATGTTGATGGAATGCTGAACAGAGGCCAATCCAGAGTGAATCAGAATGGGCCTGAGTCATATGGTTTTAGAGGAAATTATCAGAATCTCGATCTTAACAGGGATTTTATTAAGGCTGATTCAAGGAATTCAAGGGTCTTTCAAATGATCTTCAATACCTGGCAACCGGAAGTATTTATAGATAATCACACGAGCAATGGAGCTGATTATCAGTATATAATGACCCTCATTGCTCCTCAGAAGGATAAGTTGAATCCGGTACTTTCAGAATATTTAAGCAGCCGTATGCTGCCCGATTTGTACAAAAAAATGAAGTCTTCAAATTTCGAGATGACACCCTATGTAAATAACATAGAGGAGACTCCGGATTCAGGAATTACAGGTTTTTTAGAGACTCCACGCTATTCAACTGGTTATGCTGCCTTACATAATACGATTGGTTTTATGCCCGAAACGCATATGCTTAAATCATATCCTCAGCGGGTTGAGGGTACCTACAAGTTTATGGAGCATGTAATTGAAATAGTAAAGCGTGATGCGGATTTGATCGCCACAAATAAACAAAAGGCTGATGCTGATGTCAGAGCACAGGTTTCATTTCCGCTGCAATGGACTCTGGATGATAGAAGTTTTTCCTTGTTCAGGTTTAAAGGCTATATGGCCAAATATAAAACCAGTGAAGTTAGCGGTATACAAAGACTCTATTATGACCGGAATGAGCCTTATGAAAAAGATATCCGTATTTTTGATCATTACATACCCTTGGATCTGATAAAAAAACCATTTGCTTACATTATTCCGCAATCCTGGCAAAAGGTAATTGATCTGATGTTACTGAATAATGTACAGATTCAACGCCTTGTCTCAGATATGGAGATCGATTCGGAAATGTATTATATTGAAGATTATAAAACCGTGAACAAACCGTTTGAGGGGCATTATCTTCATTCTCAGGTCAAGCTCAGAACTGAAATGCAAAGTGTGAAATATTATGAAGGCGATTATATCATTTATACTGATCAGGTGAAGAACAGATACATTGTCGAAACCCTTGAACCACAGGGTGTAGATTCTTTCTTTGCCTGGAATTTCTTTGATTCAGTGCTTGGGCAGAAGGAACATTTTTCCGATTATGTTTTTGAGGATGAAGCAGCCCGCCTATTAAAGCAGGATCCTGAATTGATGGTCAGGCTTGAAGAAGAGAAGAAAATAAATCCCGAATTACTGCAAAGCCCATCAGCACAGTTGGATTGGGTTTACAGGAATTCAAAACATTACGAGAGAACACATATGAGATACCCGGTAGGCCGTTTAATCAGTCCTGCTAAAATTGAATTGAATTAAATGGAGAGTTTTATTAATGATACCCCAGTTGCAACAATTATTTTTATTTTCACGATTGTTACCAGTATTTATGCCTTTTCGAATGCAGAGGTGTACGGTAAATTTATGCTTCACCCTTACAGTGTAAGTCGTGGCCGCCGACTATATAGTATGCTTACCAGCGGACTTATTCATAAAGACTGGCCACATCTTCTTGTGAACATGTTGTCTTTTTACTTCTTCGCATTCACCCTTGAAAAAACCTTTGTTTCTCTGAGCAGTTGGGGTCATTTTCAGTTTGGATTATTATACATTGTAAGTATTATTTTGAGTGATATCAGTTCTATCTTTAAGCATAAGGAGGACTTCTGGTATAACAGTTTGGGTGCTTCTGGTGCCGTTTGTGCGGTTGTATTTAGTTATATTTTATTCTATCCAATGAATAAAATGATAATCTTTCCAATTCCAATTCCGATTCCTGCGGTTTTATACGGATTTCTGTTTCTGGGCTATTGTGTATATGCCTCGCGTAATTCAAGAGATGCAATTAACCACGATGCTCACTTCTACGGGGCGCTGACCGGAATTCTGTTGACAATTATTTACTACCCGGATATTGCAGGATATTTTGTTAATCAGTTAACAGCCTGATGGTTTCGTTAAGATGGGGGTAAAAGGCGCGAAGAAAAATCCGGGATTTAGGAAGGCAAATCAACAGACTTGGCTGAAATAATCTCCAAATTTTTAGTGAGGAGATAACTCAGCGGGTTTTCAGGATCTTTCAGAATCTCAAATAAGAGGATTCCCCAGGGCTTCCAGAAATTTTCAAGTACCTGGGCATAGGTTTTGTTTTGCCAGAAATCAAAAAGGGGCTTATTGCTCATTCCACGTAATGGCATAGCCTCAATATAGACCGCATCTTCGGTTGGCATGACAGTATATTCGGGTAAGCGGTTAAACAGGTAATTGGAATAAAAAAATCGCGCAAATATTTCCTCCAATTGTGCGGGATGTACTGCTTTACCGTTTAATTTTGAAAGAATATCCTTATGGTAAACCGCATTGGTACCGTTGTCCTGCAGACAAGCAATGATTCCAAAATCCTTCATTCCTAAAGAAAATGTAAGGGTGTTTATTTCATCGCGGTAGTTGAACAAATCCTTGCTGCTCTCTAGTTTGAAGACCCGAATACTCCAGGGATTATTTCCCTCAAAAATTACAGGCTGATTCAATGATTGAAGCATTAAGTGGAGATTACTGAACTTATGGATCAGGGATTGTGAGAGGACAAACTCTTCATTCCTGGCTTTCTGCTGCATCATCCCAATGCGGATTTCATTGAATAGGATACCATAAACCATTTTGGCAATCCATTGAAATAGTCTTAATTCGGGAATTTGTTTAACAGCATCATATCCCGATAAAAAGGCAGTTTGTATTTCTTTTTCCAGAGGCTCTATAGCCAGTTCATAAATTTCCCCGGAACATGGTAGTTTCATGTCGCTGTAAGTCGACATACTTTCGTCGAGGAGTTTGAATGGTTTATCCCGGAGGTCGTATTCCTGCATCAGCCAGGGTGGGAATACCGTGATCTCCTCTTCAGGCGACTGAAGTTTTTTGCCGCTTAGAAAACAAAATTGCTTGCTGAAAGTTAAATTTTCGAAAGGTTTGTACAGTTGAAGCACCATGGGGGCAAAGGTAGCAAACCCGCTTATTTTATTTCAGGACTTTAGTTTTCGCATCGTAAAATTTTCGAATTTCATCTCCAATGCGGCGAATCATTTCCTGTTTAGACAAAATCAGAATATAGTCGTCCTCTGTAGGTTCAAATCCCATTCCTCTCGACATACTGATTGAAGGGTCCAGAGCTCGTGGATCTCCTTGTATATTATCAACATAAGTATTCACATAATTATAGTTGGCAATGAATGTTTTTTGAAATTTTACCGGAGTTTCTGCTTTAATTGATAAGGATGTTTTAAATCGTGCATTCGTTCTTTGCTGGATCTGAAAAATATCTACACTTGCTGTAACAGTCTGATATACAGGTTTGCCGTTCGAATCAGTTCCAACTACTATGTTGCGGCTTACCCTCCTTCTTGAAACCCTTTCATCTTTTGGCCAGAGCGAAAAGTTTTCAATATCAATATTTAGGACAATCTCCGGGTTTTCATCGGGTTCAACCAACACAAAATTTACACTCTGAAACTGTTCAATGCCATTCAGCAACTGAAATCGGTAATAACTCAGGTTTATAAAATTTGTATTTGTGCTGCTTTCAGCCTGGATATTGATTGCAATTGGTACATCAATTTTTGGTGCTCTGGGTTTTTTTTGAGTTTTGCAGGAGATGCAAAAAATGATTAGAATGCAAAAAATCAATTTAGGCTTTTTCATAATTATGCCTGCTAATAAACCGATGAAGAACTAATCAGCCTTGGCTGACTACCAATCTACGTGAATATTGCGACATTTTTAGTAAAATCCTCATGAAATTAATTAATACAGATTTAAGAATCGACAAAGTAAAAATTTAAAGAAATTCCTTAGATTAAAAATTCAGAATGGTACTTAATAGAATTCCTTTATTATCCTGAAATATATTTCTACCATTAACTTCTCTCGATAATTGTGCTATCTGATTCAAGTAGCCACCTTCAATACGTACTTTTGGGGAGAAACGGTATCCAAGAAGTATAGCCAGCCTGTTTTGGTCGAATACATTTTCATTGACGTTTTTGCCGAATCCGATAAGGATTTCATCGTAGACTGCCAGGTATGGAGTTTTATCGGCAATAGTTCTTCCTTTTAGCGGAATATTTGCCCTGAACATATACCTCAACCTGTTCCAGAAAACAAAATCGTCCTCTTTTGTAAGTGAGGCGCTTGAATATCTGCCAATCCACCTTTGTTCTAACATGAAGCGGTGGCTGAAATCAAATATCCCGGATTTATCGTTTAATGTAGCCATTTGATAGATTCGATGTTCAGTAAATTGCTTCCCCAAATTGTTGAGCGGTATATCGCCGTAATTATAGGTTTCTGCGAGCGCATAGCCAGCTCTTAAACCAATCTTATTGTTTAAAGTATAATTGATTCCTGCTCTGTAGAGATCTTGCTGAGGTTTAGTAATCAGACGATCCCTTCGAACCTGCAGCTCGGTGTGGAGGCTCCATTTCTGATTTAATTTGATAGTTCCGGTATAGGCTATCCAACCGATGGTGTTTGCGTCGGTGATCCTGGTATTCTGAGCGAAGGAAACGATTGTATAAACACTTAAGAATGCGGCTAAAACAAGTTTTTTCATGCGGCTAATTTCAGAAAATTGTTTTAAACTGAATCAGTATCAGTTATTATGTGACTCAAAAAAAATTCGGGGCGTCACCGGTAAGCATTACCGAATCACCCCGAATATTGAAAATATAAAGGTTTATTTGATTATCTGTGTGTCCTCGAAAAAATCCACCACACCAGTGCTTATATCGTGGGTACCACCAACAATACCAATCTGTCCGGCTTCGATCATTTCTTTGAGAATCGGACTTCTTTCCATAATTGCTTTTACTGTACGTTTCACGTTGATTGCAGAAACCTTCTCAACAAATTCGGCATTTGATGAGTTTCGTTCTGATTTAACAGTAGATTCATCATCTACCGCCGGCCTGATTTTTGTTAAAAGTGCGGTGAGATTTCCCATTTCAACATGATCACAGGCACCTTTAACTGCACCACATTTGGTATGGCCTAACACTACTATGATTTTTGAGCCTGCTACCTTACATCCAAATTCCATGCTTCCTAAAATATCCTCATTCAGGATATTACCTGCAATACGAACACTGAATACGTCTCCCAAACCCTGATCAAAAATCAGTTCTGCGGATGTCCTTGAATCGATGCAGCTCAGAATTACTGCAAAAGGGTGTTGCCCATCCGAAGTCTCATTAGCCTGCTGAAGTAGATTCCGGTTTACTTTTAGGTTATTTACGAACCGCTTATTACCTTCTATCAATAGCTCTAGTGCCTGTGCCGGTGAAATGGCTTCCTGTAATTCTTTTGTTAGTGTTTTCATCTTTTTTTAGCTTGTTGTTTGTGGTTCAATAAAATTGACTGTTTCTACTTCTATATTCTTGGTTTTCGCATTTGTTCGGAAGTCTATAATCAGTTCTATGACATCATGTGCTATTGATTTAGATCTTGTACAATCGATAATTACTTTTGAGTTTTCAGGAATTTTATCCAATGCTTGCAATACACTTGCTTTGTTAAAGAATGAAACCTCCTCTGCCAGTTCCAAATGGTATACTTGAACTCCATTCGTTTTGTTTATGCTGGTTTTTAAATGATGCGAATTCCGGTAACTATGTTTTAAGGTATAGAATATGCCAAAGAGCATTCCTATGGTAATTCCCATCAGAAGATCAGTTAACAATATTGCAATTATTGTTGCCATAAACGGGACAAATTGTTCCCAGCCTAAGCGGTACATTTGTTTGAAAAGTTCAGGTTTCGCCAATTTATATCCTACCATAATTAGTATAGCTGCAAGACTTGCCAGAGGAATCATATTCAATAAACCCGCGATGGTCAGGGCACTAATCAGAAGAAAAACACCATGGAGAATTGCCGACATTTTTGTTTTTCCTCCAAATGAGATGTTAGCAGAACTCCGGACTATTACTTGAGTGATAGGTAAACCACCAATCATTCCGGATACGATGTTCCCTAATCCCTGAGCTTTTAATTCCCTGTTTGTAGGTGTTACCCGTTTATCAGGATCCAGTTTATCGGTAGCTTCAACACAAAGCAGGGTTTCAAGGCTCGCTACAATTGCTAGTACTACAGCGATTTTGTAAATCTCCGGATTGCTGAGCTGTGTGAAATCTGGTAGAGTAAATTGCGTGAAGAATTCTGCAAGGTTTTGAGCAACAGGAAGCTGCACAACCTGATCACTTGACAATGTAAAGTTCAACATTCCATTTTGGAACATGTAATTCATCAAAATACCCAGAAATACTACAACAATTGGTCCCTGAATTAACTGGAAGACCTTATGTTTTTTGGTAAGTACGGCATCCCATAAAATCAGAATTGCTATAGAAATAACCGCTATCAAGACAGCACCAGGTGTAACCCAATCAACAGCTTTGCTGATAGCAGAGAACGTATTCTCCCCATCCGCCTGAAGAAATGCATCATCACCTTCAGCATTTTTGTCATAGCCCAATGCATGTGGTATCTGTTTTAGAATAATCAGCAAACCAATACCGGTAAGCATCCCTTTGATAACTGAAGTCGGGAAGAAATAAGCAATGAAACCTGCCTTTGCAAATCCCATTGCAAGCTGAATAATTCCGGCAATGACCACTGAAAGTAGAAATGCT
This sequence comes from Daejeonella sp., assembly GCF_030695525.1. Lineage (GTDB taxonomy): Bacteria > Bacteroidota > Bacteroidia > Sphingobacteriales > Sphingobacteriaceae > Daejeonella. The sequence goes on from NZ_JAUYSS010000009.1 coordinate 103,441, forward strand.
GGCCAGGAACCCAAGGCTGCTATGGAAGTAAGTACGATTACTGCCAGTCCTGCTGCCGGGCCACTAACTCCCAGTGGAGATCCACTTGCAATTCCAACTATAATTCCACCAACAATTCCAGCAATGATTCCTGAAAAAAGTGGTGCTCCCGATGCCAGTGCTATACCAAGGCAAAGTGGAACTGCAACAAAAAATACGACTATGCTGGCTGGCAGGTCGTTTTTAAGTTCTTTAAACATGTTTTTCGATTCCATTTTAAATCTTTTGTTTAGTTTGATGATACGAAGATAGTATTAATATTTTAAATAATAGTAATACTATTTCATTTAATTGTAAAACTTTTACCTACTTTTGTAAGGTACCAATCAGAAAAATCAAATTAATTTAAGAAAAATAGCTCAGAACAATGGAATTACAGCTTCAAATTAAGATGAATGAGAAATTGTTTGTTCGTAATCCCGAGCAAACAGAACTTGGAAGAAAAATAATTCAGTATGGTATACAGTTAATTCACACAAATGGCTTTGAATCCTTTACTTTTAAGAAACTTGCGGAAGAGATTGGTTCTACTGAGGCAGGTATTTACAGATATTTTGAAAATAAACATCGTTTATTGATCTATTTGACTGCATGGTATTGGAGTTGGCTTGAGTTCCGGGTTACTTATCATCTTAATAATATTACTGACCCAACTGTTAAATTGAAGAAGTTGATTCAGCTTCTTGCATCTAATGTTACTGATGACGATAGAACGATATATGTCAATGAGGGACTTTTGCATCAGATAATTATTGCTGAAGGTTCAAAAGCATACCTGACGAAGCATGTATCTGATGATAACAAGGACAGGTTATTCAAGCCTTATAAAGATCTATGCTCATTAATTGCCGGAATTATCATGGAATATAATTCTGAATATACCCATCCGCGTTCACTTGCTAGTACAATTATTGAAATGTCACATTTGCAGGTCTTTTTTATGCATAATTTGCCCTCACTTACAGATTTTGGTGATACTAAGAACGAGCAACTGGTAGTTGAATATATTGAAGATCTTGTATTCTGCAGTATCCGCAAAGAACTGGATTGTTAATTAATCATTTTTGTCTTTATCCGAATTAAGCCAAACCACATTTAGTTCGGGCTGGTGCTCCTGCCCCAGGATCTTGCGGTAAAGATCCGGTCTTCTGGCCTTTGTATAACGGAAGCCACCAGCTTGCTTCAGCTTTTCAGGTATCAGTACAGTACTAACTAATGAATCATCAAAGGTCCGGCATTCAGCCAGAATATCCCCAAATGGGTCGATAATCATTGAACATCCGTTTTTTAATTGATCGTCGTCCAATCCAATTGGATTAGAGAAAACAACAAAGATTCCATTATCATAAGCTCTGGAAGGCAGCCATTTCATCAGCCATTCCCTGCCTTTCATGCCATCAAATTCAAGGCGAAGGGAGCTTGGATCATTTTCACGGTTGAACCATAATTTAGGATCCACAAAACCTGCACCGGGCCGGGTAGAGGGAGTGCACATGGTTACATGTGGCATAAAGATGATATTGGCACCCAGCAATACTGTAGCCCTCACATTTTCGATTACGTTATTATCATAACAAATCAGAATGCCGCATTTCCATCCATGAAGGTCAAATACGGTATAGCTATTACCCGGACTTAAATGCGGATTGATAAATGGATGTAATTTTCTATGTTTTGCTACAAGACCGCTTTTATCTACACAGACATAGGCTTTGAATAAGTTCCCTTCTTTATCCTTCTCAAAAAGGCCGGCCAGAATTGCAATATCATATTTTTCTGCAATATCTGTCAACCGAATTATGCTCGGCCCATCGGGAATGAGTTCAGCAAGATCAAGCATTTGTTCCCTTGAAAGGTTCCTGGCAAATGTATAGCCGGTAATTGAGCATTCGTGAAAGGCGATTACTTTTGAGCCCGCTTGGGCGGCCTCCTTGGCCAACTTTTCAATCACTGATAAATTGTAGATCTTATCAGCACTTTTATTTTCAAATTGGGCAGTTGCTATTTTTAATTTTTCCATTTTAACGAGCTATCAATTAAACTTCCTCTACTGGTTCAATGGCCACTTTCCTTTCTAAGTAGTAAATCATTTTACGATAACGGTGCAAAAGGCAGTAGTTTAAAACTATCCAAATAACCAGCATTATACTAAAATTAAAATTTGATATTGACAATTGTCTGGAGCTAATATTATACTTCTGTAGAAAAAACAATAAGGTAAAAACCATGGCCGGAAGAAGAGCAGCAAGAGTATATTTTCTAAGTCCGGAGTAAATGATCATACCTGTCAAGAGTAGGATGATCCAAATCCCCGTAATAATATAAAATTGAAAATCAGAGAGCTTCCAATAGCTTTCGAAGCTACTACTCTGTGAGAAAATAAACCAAAGTGAAAACAATAGAACAGGCAAAAAGCATATTGCGACCTGGTTTTTAAAGTTTTTAAGAGTCCTGAGCCCGATAGCAATTATGACAAAGTTGAAGCAGGTCAGAATCAATATCAATGGAATATATAAAAGTGCTGCAGAAATCAGATAATAAAGGGCAACAGCTAAAGGAGTACTTATATTACCTCCTTCCGAAATATAGAAAGCTGATATAACTAATGATGAAAAAGCAGCTAATAATAGGATATGATACTTAATCAGCCTGATTAATTTATTCATGAGCTTTCGCTATTTATATAGTGCAATATAAATCATTTATAGAGGCAATTACCTTCGATTTGTCAGGTTTATCAATAGATTGTACCCACATGCAACAAAAATTTGTTAGCAGATAATATATATTTCGTTATTTCGTAAATCATATATCACTATAATGAAGATCAGCTATAAGCCTTTCGAACTCAATCTTAGGCACCCTTTTACAATCGCAAAATTTTCACGTACCTCTACCCCCATCATTCTAATGGAGATAAGTCATGAAGGCTATACTGGTTATGGAGAAGCATCAATGGTGCCTTATATGGGCGAGAATATTGAAACGGCAAATGCCTTCATGTCAAAAGTTGATCTTTCATGGCTTAAATCCCCTTTCAATTTTGATGAACTGATTGCCTATCTGGATGGTATTGCCCAAGGAAATCCAAATATCAAAGCAGCTATTGACATTGCTTTACAGGATCTGCGGGGTAAGATTGAGCAAAAGCCCTGTTATAAATACTTTAATACCGATCCGGCTAAAATGCCTCCAACGTCTTATACCCTCGGGATTGACAGCCCTGAAGTTTTACTTCAAAAGATCAGGGAAGGAGAAAACTGTCACATTATTAAAGTAAAACTGGGAAGGGATAATGATAAGGAACTGATCAATACCATACGTTCTGCAACTGATAAACCATTGTATGTAGACGCCAATCAGGGTTGGACAGACAGGCAACAAGGTCTGGATATGGTTTTATGGCTGCACGAACAAGGTGTGGTATTGATTGAACAGCCTATGGCAAAAGATGATCCGGATTCTAATGCCTGGATCACCGAAAGAAGCCCGGTTGCAATAGTAGGTGATGAATCTGTTCAGCGTTTTGCGGATGTTGAAAAAGCTAAAGGCGTTTACCATGGTATCAATATGAAGTTGATGAAAAGTGCGGGCATGCACGAAGGCTACCGAATGATTATGAAGGCAAAAGAACTGGGATTGAAAACTATGATTGGTTGTATGAGCGAGACGAGCTGTGGTACACTTGCCGCTGCCGCGCTTGCTCCATTATGTGATTGGGCAGATCTCGACGGTCCTTTCTTAACCAGCAATAATCCCTATAAAGATCCTGAATTTAAAGATGGGAAATGGATATTATCAGATTCCCCGGGACTGGGATTGATTAAGTTCTGAGTTTCCCTGCTTATTTCTGATTTTTTCGGGTCAAACTTCTGACACTCTTAACCAGCCTGAATTTAAGATAGATCAGCATGGCAAGCGGTGGTATTCCGGCAAATACATAAAGATAGAATGAGTTTTTTACCGCCCAGGCAATGCACATTACCAAAACAATGATGGCAACATTCAGAAAAATGTTTAATAAGACTTTTTTTAGCATATTGAATTAATATACCTGCATATCTGGCTCATACTCGGCTTTCCAGGCCAGAATGCCACCTTTTAGGTTATAAAGGTTAGTATATCCCAATTGCTGTTCGAGCTGATTCAAAGCTGCAGCACTTCTTGCACCACTACGACATTGGATAATAACCGGTTTATCCTTACTGATCTTGGAGGCCTCAAGAATAACACCAGCCAGTGGTATATTCAGCCCATTCAGATTGGACATCTCATATTCAAAAGTCTCGCGGACATCGATTAGTTGAAAATCTTCTTTCTTGTCGATTTTTTCCTTTAGCTCCTGTACTGTGATTTCTCTCATATCGCAATAATATAAAGTGTAAAGGTACGATTTTCTTAAATATTAATGATAATACAATCTTAGCCATTAAGTCGTTTAATAGCCGGATTTCTGTAACAAATTTGCATTCCGGACGTCTTATTATATAATGAAAAAACTTACTGATTTCTTTTGGTTCTGTTCCGGAGCACATAAAGACACCCTTCTGAAGTATCCTACCGAGCATAATAAATACGTGGGCATAGGTGCCACTATATTTTTTACGGCTCTGTTCGCTTCGCTCTCCGGAGGATATGCCATGTACTTCGTTTTTGCCGGAACTGAAACTGCAGTACCTTTGGCTTTCCTTTTCGGGATAATATGGGGACTTGCCATTTTCAACATGGACCGTTATATAGTTTCCAGTATCAGTAAAAGCGTGACAACCTGGCATCAGATATTACAGGCTACTCCCAGAATACTTCTGGCAACAATAATTGGAATCGTTATTTCCAGGCCTTTGGAGCTCAAAATCTTTGATAAAGAAATCCGGCAGCAGTTAAAAACAAGTTACCTGAATCTGCAGCGTGCCAGAATAGATACCCTGAACCGTACTTTTGACCTGAAGTATGCACAGGAACTGCAGAAAACCTCAAATTTTAAAATTGAGAAGGATTCTTTGGAAAAAGATATAAACCGTTCCAGATATATTCTGAATCAGGAAGTTTTCGGGGATAAAACGAATCAGACCTCAGGAATTACCGGCTATGGTACCTATGCCAAACAAAAAGAATCAATTGTAGTACAGAAGGAGTTAAGGCTGGAGCTTCTTCGCAAAGAGCTTGCCGCGATGGATACCTTCTTTCATAAGAGAAAGGAACTTGATGGATTAGCACAACAAAGGATGTTTAGCGGCCAACAGCTCGATAGTCTTGCGAATGTTGCTGGTTTTGCCGACAGAAACAGAGCACTCGGACAGCTCAGTTATAAAGAGGATGGAAGCCGGGATATGGATAATTATCTTGCAATATACTTTATTGCATTCCTGTTCATTCTCTTCGAATGTTTGCCGGTATTTGTAAAACTGATGAGCAATAAAGGCCCTTATGATGTGGCTGTTCAGAACATTGATGATACAGCTATTTATCATTCAGATAAAACCAAAGATCTGGACATATCGCTTATCGAGGGTGTTCATGAGACCAGAGTCAGTACCGGGGTAAGCCGACAAAAGAAAGCAATTGAAAGTGGTTTTGAAACCGATTTGCACAATAATCCAACACAACATATTCAGGACTTATAACGCGATACAATTTTTTATAAATCACAACAAGTAATTAAATAAACAATGAGGATAATACTTCTTTTCTTGTTTAGTTTAATATTATCTTCAAATACTCAAAGGATGATCTTATTCGTCAAAAGAGTGAATAAATCAATATGAAAAGACAATTGTCCGGCATTATTGCCATATTATTTCTGACAGCATGTACAGTTCAGAAACCGGAGCAGCTTATTAAACTGGTCGATGTTGAGAGATTGATAAAAACCCTTTCCTCTGATGAAATGGAAGGCAGGGGTACTTTTACGCCAGGTATTGACAGGGCTGCTAAATTTATTGAAAATGAGTTTAAGCAAATTGGTCTTAAACCACTTGATGGTGATAATGATTTCAGGCAGGATTTTATGGTTAAGAGAATCAAGCCTGAATCTATTCAGGCAACCATAGATGGAAAAACAATTGATCAGCAAAATGTATTGATTATCTCTGATCTGCCAATATCAGGTTTTGATCAAAGCTCCGGGAATAATGTGATACTTATTGCTGCCGGGGATCAGTTCATTCAGAAATACAGGGAGATTACAGCAATGAAATCACCGGTTCTGGTACTGGTTGATAATCAGCATGCTCAGATGTTCAAGCGCCTTAAGGATAATAGTAGTCGGGGGCGTATAGTTGAAAAGCAAAACCAAACAGCAGCTGCGGTATTCATCCTTGGTGAATCGGATGTGGCCTCGTATAGAGTCAGTTTCCGCAATAAGATTGAAGAACTTCCCCTTTTTAACGTAGCAGGGATGCTGCCGGGCAGATCTAAAGTAAAAGAATTGGTTTTAGTTTCAGCACATTACGATCATTTGGGTATTGTCGAAGAAGTTGATGGTGATGCCATTGCAAATGGTGCAGATGATGATGCTTCAGGAACTACTGCTGTAATCTCACTTGCCAAATACTACAAGAAACTGAACAATAATGAACGGACTCTGATATTCGTTGCTTTCACAGCAGAAGAAGTTGGGGGTTTCGGTGCCCGTCATTTCTCTTCACTCTTAAACCCGGACGATGTTGTTGCGATGTTCAATATCGAGATGATTGGTAAAGAATCGAAATTCGGGAAAAACGCGGCCTTTATTACAGGCTATGAACGGTCTGATTTTGGGGAGATTCTTCAGAAAAATCTCGCCGGTACCGATTTCAAGTTTCACCCTGATCCCTATCCAACACAGAATCTATTTTACCGCAGTGATAATGCAACCCTGGCTGCTTTGGGGGTGCCGGCACATACGATTTCAACTGTCCAGATCGATACTGATAAATATTACCACACGGTAAAAGATGAATTTGAAACACTGGAGGTGGCAAATATCCATGCGACAATCAAAGCGATTGCATTGAGTGCGAGAAGCATTGTGGCCGGAACAGATACGCCGAAGAGGATACTGAAATTAAACGGGAGACCGTAATTATCAATATTGTGCTTAAACACTAGATAGATTGAATTTTTAAGAGGTTCATTATTATTATAGGTTTAAAAACAACTAATAATGACCCTTTACCGAATGGATAAAGACTGTATTATCGTTTATCTCATATACTATTCGATGTTCCCGGTTAATCCGTCTTGACCACAAACCACTAAGGTTGTGCTTTAAAATAGGGAAACAATAAAGGAAAATTTCAAAGGTTTTTCCTCATCACATAGTCGTTCAGTACAAAATTATGATAAGAAATATCTACTGTCCGGTAGATATCAAATCCAGCCTTTTTGTAAAATTCGGAAGCAGGATTACCCCTGTTTACGTTAAGCTCAAGGATCTTTCCACCCTGCTCCCTGGCTAAGTCCGAAATATGTCCGATCAGTTTTTTACCTGTTCCGCTGCCTTGTTCAGAAGGAAGAACATAGAGTTTGTGAAGTTTATGGATCCCCGGCTCAGTAAGTGAAAATCCTGCAAATGCCACAGGCATATTTTCACTTTCTGCTAGGATAAACTCAATACCCGAATTCATTTGTTCTTTTAAGCTTTCTTCAGAGTACATATCCTTCAGCATAAAGCTGATCTGCTCATCAGAAATGATATTTCTATAGGAAGGCCACCAGATTTTTTCTGCAAGCTCAGAAATCACCGGGATATCCTGTTCGGTTGCTTTTCTGATTCTCATCTTAAATTGATTCTGCTATAAAAATAAATGGTTGCTCAAAAGTAAGGGAATAAAAGCCGTCCTTTTCTGTTTCAAATATATGATCTTCCAGTCTTCTTAATCCGCTGATATGAAGATTATGAACCTCGTGGAGAATTTGGATCTGTTCACCTGCAGGCTGCCATTTACTAAACCCGGATCTTACCGGAAATATCTTTTTATTGCCTATAAAAACTACGATATCAATATCATCAACGAACAGTGCATAATCCTTTAAAACGAATTCATTGGCTATGACATTGACGGCACTATATTGTTCAGCAAGCAGAAATTTAAAAGCATCTTCCACCGGATCGGTATCTGTTATGATCAATTTTGTGTTTTCCTGAGCATAGAAATGAGGGTCAGGGGTTATTACGGCATCAATTTTAAAGGCCAGGGAATCGGCTAATTCATAAATATCCTGCTGTACGATTACTGTCGGGCACCATTCCAGTATTTGTCCGAGGTTTTCGTATTCAAAACCTTCAAGACTCAGAATCAGCAGTGCCGGTTCCTGCTTTTCGCGAACAATATGATGGGATGACATATATCAAACTTAGATATTTTATAGAAATAAAGAGCAATGAACAAGGAACAAAGATTGAGCCAAGAGCCAGGATTGCGGTTCTTGGTTGAATTGTCTGTTTTCGGGATATTACTTTAACATGAACTCAACCTAATATTTTAAAAACCACATAGAAACATAGCATTTTATAGCTTCTAACATAGATTTTAAACACAGATAGCCTTGAAGCTTCGCTTCAATATATATGATTTACAATCTATGTTTCCTTTAAAGCTTCATATAAGTCAATCTATGTGGTTAAATATTAATCTTTAGTATTTATATATCGAACTCACTTTACTTTAATCTTTGATCCTTGTTCAATTTCAATAGATCTTTTTATAAAAATCCCTGATTGCTTCTGCAGGGTCATCAGCCAGATTAACAGATGCTGAAACTGCAATTCCATGAATTCCAGTTTTGAGAAGATGCTCCGTATCATCAATTTTTATTCCACCGACAGCTAAAACCGGTATCTCAATGCCGGAATCTTTCATTTTCGCTATCAGGTCAGCATAGCCATTTATTCCCAGCAATGGAAAATCGTTTGGCTTTGTTTTAGTGATAGAGAATGGCCCGCAGCCGATATAATCTACTACACCTGAAGAAAAAATGCGCTGAATATCTTGAAAAGTATTAGCAGATGCACCAAGAGTCTTCTCATCACTAATGATTTCGCGGATCTTATTAAAATCTGCCTGCATATCCTCCAGGTGGACTCCCTGAGCATCAACCTGATCCAGCAGATGATAATGATTGGTCAGGATCAGGGTGGCCCCCCAATCATCACAGATTGATGCTACCTGATGCAATTCTTCAATAAGTTCAGAATCAGATTTTGTCAGACAGCGATACTGGACCCAGTTAGCGCCGGCTTTACAGGCAATTGCTGTTTGCTCAACATGGCTTCGATGAGGAAGATCCTGTGTCAGGTAATGGAATTTGGAGATGTATTTTTTCATAATCTAGATATAACGCTGACCGGGTAAGGCTGACAGTCCCGGTCCCGGATTAGATCCGGGATAAACGCAGACAGGGTTCAAAACCCTGTCTGCGTTCTTTTAAAATTTCAAACCCAAGGATAGTAAAAAATTACGCGGTGCCTGCGGGTAATAGTAATTTTCAGTTGTAAAGTCTCCACCGTACATATAACTGAAGGTATAACCATTTGCTTCATAAAGTTCAGAGAACACATTATTCACCAGCAGGGTCAGTCCGATATTTTTTACTCCTTTAAACGAAGTATTATACCTTAAGCGCAGATCATTTACAAAAAATGCATCCAGACTTCTTTGCGAATTGGAGGTATTATCCAGAAACTGCTTACTAACATATTTGCTTAATAAAGCAATTTCGGTGTTCTTAAAAGCTTGAAAACCCAGCTCACCCGATCCAATAAAATTTGGAGAAAATGCCAGGGCTGTATTTTTGTAATTGTTTACAATTTGTCCCCCATTATCATAATCATCGGCATATTCTGTAAAGTTTTTGATCTTGTTATCACTGATTGAAGCAGTTAATGCCCATGACAATTTATTATTGATTTGTACTCTGGCGTCAGCTTCAATGCCGTAACGATAACTGTCCTCCACATTTTGACGGATATATTCACCTACATCATTTACCTTTCCGGTCAAAACCAGCTGATCATTATACATCATTGCATAAGCATTAATACCTGCAGTAAGTCTGCTTCCTCCAAGCCGGTATCCGGCCTCAATATCCAGCAAATTTTCTGAACCAGGCCGGTTAACAGGTGTAGAATTGATATAATCATCCCGGTTTGGTTCTTTATTGGCAACTGCAATTGATGCGTAAACATTATTTCGGGAGTTGAGCGCATAACTCAAACCGAATTTCGGGTTGAAAAAATTCAACTGATCCTCCTGATCCAATGTCATCCTATTCTTATCGGTTCCGGTAACTTTATAACTTACGCTTCTGTATTGAAGATCAGCAAACAACTTTAATCTCCCAATCTCAAAATCAGCCTTAGCGTAAGTATTAAAATCGGTCTTAAAACCATTACCCTCATAGTATGGCGAAATAGTATTAGCAATTGGTATAAACTGACCACGAATCACTTCGCCGAAATGGTCACCATCATATTCATTATAGGCTCCTCCTAAAGTGAATGTAAGCTCTTTAAAAGGAATATAATTCAGGGAGTAAGTCATGCCATAAAAATCATTGTCTAGCCAGCGGCGCCTGATCAGATCACTTCTGGAAATAGTATTTCCACCCACTATTTGCGGACTGATTCCATAATTTCCAAGCCTTTGATCTTCTTTAAATTCTTCGTAATAGCCTCTTCCATAAGTATAGTGTAGTGCTGAATTTGCTGAAAGTTTATCAGAAAAAGTATGGGAGTATAGAAACTGATAATGATCCTGGGTATAATTATCGGTCTGATCATCATAACTGAAGCCATTAAATGTGCGGTTAGTTTTTAGCAAGTTTTCTGGTACCCCGTTCCATGCCTGATAGGTTTTTTCAGATCCTGAAAAAACATTGACACGAATCAGATCTTTTTTTCCATAATAGGCTCCACTTAAGAAATAGGATTTGAGCATGGACGAACCACGGTCAATATACCCATCCGACTTGATTCTGGATAAGCGGCCATCAAAACTGAATTTATTATTGATCAGGCCGGTGCCTGCATTGATTGTATTTTTCACAGTCTGATAGGAACCAAGGGTATTGTTAATCTCTGCATAAGCCGAATCCTGTTTGGTGGTAGTCTGAATGTTTAAGCTGCCCCCAAAAGCACCTGCGCCATTTGTCGATGTTCCAACGCCCCTTTGGATTTGAATATTATCAACCGAAGAGGCAAAATCAGGCAGATTCACCCAAAAAGTACCCTGGCTTTCAGGGTCATTATATGGAATACCATTTATTGTGACATTCAAACGGGTTGGGTCGCTTCCGCGGATGCGGATACCGGTATAGCCGATTCCATTACCAGCATCTGAACTGACTACAACCGATGGAGTCTGATTTAAGAGAAAGGGCAAATCCTGTCCCAGATTGTTTTTTTCAAGCTCTTCCTTACTGATATTCCGGTAGGTGCTGGCCGAATTTTCAGATGCCCGGGTAGCTCTGACCAGTACTTCATCGGCTAAAAGATTATTGGGGATTAATTCCAGATCCAGACTGATATTTCCATTCAGGCTGATTGATTTTTCCAGTGTCTGAAAACCAAGAAAAGTAACTTTTACCCGGTAATTACCAGACTTTAGATTTTTAAAAATGAAATTTCCATTCGGATCTGTACGTGTTGATAGGTCCGGATCTTCTAAACTAACACTGGCAGCACTGAGCGCCGAACCTGAATTTTTTTCTGAAACTTTTCCTGTAATAGAAAATTGAGCTGAAGCCAATGCAGGCATCAGAATCGCTAAAGCGATAATTAATAATTTTTTCAATGTAATTAATTTATTAGTTAAAAATTCTGCATAGTGGGGTTCTATGCAGCTTATTAACTTGTACCTCCCTACGCCGGCATTATCCGGATCAGGTGCTCTTTAAGTTGAAAGTTGAAAGCTGAAAGCTAAAAGTTTCGTACGGAAACTCTCAACTGTCAACTGTCAATTGTCAACTATTAGATGGGTATATTCTCAGCCTGTTTTTGTGTTTGATTTCGCAAACAAGGCACCCCTGTTGATGGGGCAAATATATAGAAAAATTGATATTTTAGTAGAAATCAAAAAATTTATGCTGAAATCAGCAATGTTAAGAATCAAGCCTGAACTGGTATTCAAAAGCTAATTCTAATTGGATTAGGGAACCTGGCATGCAATGAATACCTCATTACTGCTTCAAAGTATAGTTTCGGCCATTGTTTTGATTAGCTTTTTATTTGCGATTTTTATAAGTTTTTCATAATAAAATAGCCTGAAGGCACAATTTTGATGAGATATTATATCGTTTTTACAAAAAATCAATAAAATACTTATCATTTTTCTAAAAACTGTACTTTTGCGGATTAGGACAAAATTATGCTAAGAACACATACTTGCGGCGAACTAACCATAGCTGATTTGAATAAGGAAGTAACTCTAACCGGATGGGTGCAGAAATCGCGCGATCTTGGAGGAATGACTTTTATTGATATGCGCGACCGTTATGGAATCACGCAGCTTACGTTCAATTCAGACGATAATGCAGAAATGAGAGCGCAGGCACGTGAACTTGGACGGGAGTTTGTCATTAAAGTTAGCGGAAAAGTTATTGAGCGTTCCAACAAGAACCTGAAAATGGCTACCGGTGAAATCGAGATTAAGGTTTCGAAACTTGAACTGCTTAATGCGGCTAAGCTTCCTCCCTTTTTGATTGAAGATGAAACTGATGGTGGTGATGATCTGAGGTTGAAATACCGTTATCTGGATTTACGTCGTAATCCGGTTAGAAATAACCTGGTTTTAAGACATAAAATGGCTCAGGAGGTAAGAAAATACCTTGACGGCATGGATTTCATTGAGGTTGAAACTCCTGTGTTAATTAAGTCTACGCCTGAAGGTGCACGCGATTTCGTGGTTCCAAGCCGTATGAATCCGGGTGAATTTTATGCATTACCCCAATCCCCTCAAACCTTTAAACAATTACTGATGGTTTCGGGTTTCGACAGATATTTTCAGATCGTAAAATGTTTCCGTGATGAGGATCTTCGTGCCGACAGACAACCGGAATTTACTCAGATAGATTGCGAAATGGCATTCATTGAGCAGGAGGATATTCTAAATGTTTTTGAAGGACTTATCCGAGCCTTGTTCAAAAATATAAAAGGTATTGATCTTGCCGAAGTTCCCAGAATGCAGTATGCTGATGCTATGCGTTTATATGGCTCTGATAAGCCTGATACCCGCTTTGACATGAAATTTGTGGAGCTAAAAAATACTAATTTACCTGGTTCCGAGGCTTCTCTCCTTTGGAGAGGCGGGGGAGAGGCCACTTTCCCTGTTTTTGAAAATGCAGAGTTAGTAATAGGCATCAATGCAAAAGCCTGTGCAGAGTACACCAGAAAACAGCTTGATGAACTGACAGATTTTATTAAACGCCCGCAAATTGGTGCTACAGGCCTGATATATATGCGTCATGGCGCTGATGGAAGCTTAAAATCATCAGTAGATAAATTCTACAATGAGGATGATCTGAAGAAATGGTCCGAAGCTTTTAATTCTGAACCGGGTGACCTGATCCTGATCATGGCAGGACAAACTGATAAGGTACGCAAACAACTAAATGAACTGCGCCTCGAAATGGGTAACCGTTTAGGCTTGCGTGATAAAGATACATTTGCCCCGCTTTGGGTCCTGGACTTTCCACTGTTGGAATGGGATGAAGAGAGCGGCAGATATCATGCGATGCATCATCCTTTCACCTCACCAAAACCTGAGGATATTGCGATGCTGGATACCAATCCGGGACAGGTTCGTGCCAACGCCTATGATATGGTGATAAATGGCACCGAGATCGGTGGGGGTTCTATTCGTATTCACGACAGAGAGCTTCAGTCATTGATGTTCAAACACCTTGGTTTTAGTGTAGAAGAGGCACAAAAGCAATTTGGATTTTTACTGGATGCTTTTGAATATGGTGCTCCACCGCATGGCGGAATTGCCTTTGGATTTGACAGGCTGGTTTCAATTTTCGCCGGATTGGATTCAATCCGGGATGTTATTGCATTCCCTAAAAATAACTCTGGCAGAGATGTAATGATCGATTCTCCTTCAACGATTGCAGATGAGCAATTAAAAGAATTGAAAATCCAAACAACTGTATAGCCTTTTACTTTGGCACCGGGTAAAGATTCAGTTTGCAGATTGGGCTAAAGCCCAATGTAATTTTCCTCACACCTTGCTTAATGTTGGGCTGAAGCCCGAAAACAATCATACTCGATAACCCCAGCTAAAGCTGGGGCCTATTGAGCAATCGATCTGATGTCATGTTGAATAACAAATACTGAGCATTGGGATAGCCATTTTGCTCAATAGCCCGGTGCTTTAGCTCCGGGTGAAGGTTCAGCTTTCGGATCGGGCTTCAGCCCAAAACCTAAGCGTCCAGAACGGAACAAATACGGGTGCTTTAGCGCCCAAATGCTGATAAATAATCCACACCTACCATTCCCGAACCCGTATTTTAATATACCAAAACATTTCTCTGAATGGGATCTTTACTTAACTTTAAATATGATCAGTCGCCGAAAATTTTTAGCAGTGGGTTCTTTGGCAGGTGCCTCGGTATTATCCGGAAATAAACCTTTAGGAATGAATGTAGATGATTCAGTTTTTACCGGATCACCAATCGTAATTTCAACCTGGGATTTTGGAATTGCTGCGAATGCAGCGGCCTGGCAAATTTTAAAGAATAAGGGGAGGGCTCTGGATGCCGTGGAAACCGGAGTCCATGTTCCTGAGGCTGACCCTAATAATCAATCTGTTGGATATGGAGGTTTGCCAGACAGGGATGGCAGAGTAAGCCTGGATGCATGCATCATGGATGAATTTGGTAATTGCGGAAGTGTAGCAGGATTGGAGCATATCATTCATCCAATCTCTGTTGCCAGAAAAGTAATGGAGAAAACTCCGCATGTCATGCTGGTAGGTGCCGGAGCTCTGCAATTTGCTCTTGAGCAAGGTTTTAAGAAGGAAAACCTACTGACTCCTGCCTCAGAAAAAGCATGGAAAGAATGGCTTAAAACTGCAAAGTACAATCCTGAAATAAACGTAGAAAACAGACTTTTCAGTCCGGCGAAACTACCCGGCAATCAATATAATCATGATACCATCGGGATGCTTGCTTTAGATGCAGCAGGAAATATGTCTGGTGCATGTACAACCAGTGGCATGGCCTACAAAATGCATGGGCGAGTGGGTGACTCGCCAATCATTGGTGCAGGACTCTATGTTGACAATGAAATTGGAGGAGCCACTTCTACCGGTGTAGGTGAAGAGGTAATTCGAAACGTAGGAAGCTTTTTGGTTGTTGAACTGATGCGACAGGGTTATTCACCTGATGAAGCCTGTAAAGAAGCGGTCATGCGCATCATCAGGAAGAAACCTGAAACAGCGAAAAAAATCCAGGTAGGTTTCCTTGCATTGAATAAAAAGGGTCAGTTTGGCGGATATGCAATTCAAAAAGGCTTCAGTTTTGCGGTATGCGATCAAAATGATCAGAAACAATTAATAAAATCACCCAGTTATTATTAAGCAGATATCAATGAGAACATGGTTTGACAACAAGAGCAGCACAAAAAAGGACTTGTTGCAGCTCCTTAAAGCCTATAAGGAAATCGTTGACATCAATGCCATTTGTTCAGTAACAGACCCGGAGGGGAAAATAATCTATGTTAACGATAAATTTTGCGAAATAAGTAAGTATTCAAGAGAAGAGTTGCTTGGGCAGGATCATCGTATCGTTAATTCAAATTATCATCCTTCTTCGATGTTTAAAGACCTTTGGGATACCATAAAAAGTGGAAAAGTGTGGCGCTCTGATGTGAAGAGCAGGGCGAAAGATGGCACATTTTTCTGGCTCGACAGTACAATTGTTCCTATCCATGATGATAATGGGGTGATTACAGAGTATTTTTCATTGCGTACTCCAATTAATGACAGGAAGAGGATTGAGGAAGAGCAGAAAGAACATGTTAAAAATCTGGAAAAAATGCTATTTATGGTTTCGCATGAAGTGAGGAGTCCGGTTTCTCAGATTTTAGGGATAGTTCAGATTCTTCAGGAGTCTGGTAATTTAGATCCGGAAAGTTCAGAGTTAATCAGCAATCTTAAAACTTCTGCAGCAGACCTTGATGCATTTACAAAAAAGCTAAGCTCTTTCATGCATAAGCTTAGGCCAGAATCAGAAAGCAGTTCAAATGAAAGCAAATAATTCGTTTTTTCATGTCTTATAAACTCGAGATCTGCGTTGGAAGCATCAATTCGGCCTTGATTGCACAGGCATTTGGAGCCGACAGGATTGAACTTTGTGATAATCTGTCTGAAGGTGGTACAACTCCATCATATGGTATGATTGTACAAAGTAAATCTCAGCTAACAGTTCCCTTTTTTCCGATTATTCGTCCGCGTGGAGGTGATTTTGTTTTTTCCCGGGATGAATTTCAAATAATGCGGGAAGATGTGCTCTGTTGCAGGGAAATGGGATGTGAAGGTATTGTAATTGGAATTCTCAGGAAGGATTCTACCATTGATATGGAGAGATGTGCAGAGCTGATAGCACTCTCAGGAGAAATGGAGATCACTTTTCATCGTGCTTTTGACCGTTGTATTTCTATGGAAAGGGCGCTCGAAGACCTTGTTGAGCTGGGATGTCATCGTGTATTGACCTCCGGAGGGAAGGAATTTGCCGCTGATGGAACTGAAAAATTGAGATCACTGGTCAGGCAGGCAGGATTCAGGATCAATATTATGCCGGGTTCAGGTATAAGCCATCGAAATTTACAGAAAATTGCTGCTGAAACAGGAGCTTACGAATTTCACACCACGGCGAAAAAGCTTGTCGAAAATAGTATTGATCCAATCAGCGCCCAGCCATATCGTACGATAGAAGCAGACGGAGAGCATGTTAAGATGCTGAAGGATATACTTAAGCAGATTGGCTGGGTATATTGAATTTCTCATAATTTCCTTACTTTTAAAAACAAATCAATTCATATGAATAAATTATTGTTTGCAGGTTTATGCCTGTTTTCTATACCTGCAATTTCTCAGACAGTTCCTGTAAGATCGAAATTGAATACAGCAGCAGATAAAATTGAAGCAAGGGTTATCGAATGGCGCCGTGACTTTCATGAACATCCTGAATTAGGTAATCATGAGACCAGAACAGCAGGAATTATTGCAAAACATCTTGAAAGCCTGGGAATTGAAGTGAAAACAGGTGTTGCCAGAACTGGAGTTGTTGGACTTTTAAAGGGAGGAAAACCGGGCCCGGTAGTTTTATTGCGGGCTGATATGGACGGACTCCCGGTTACTGAAAGAAACTCGCTTCCTTTTGCATCAAAGGTTAGGACACAATACAATGGTCAGGAGGTAGGGGTTATGCATGCCTGTGGTCATGATTCACATGTTGCAATTCTTATGGGGGTTGCTGAGGTTTTAGCCGGAATGAAAGCCGACTTGAAGGGCACTGTAAAATTTGTATTTCAGCCTGCAGAAGAAGGCTCTGCTCCCGGAGTGGAAGGTGGTGCCGAATTAATGGTTAAAGAAGGAGTACTCGAAAATCCTAAAGTGGATGTTGCTTTTGGCTTACATATATGGGCACAGACAGAAGCCGGAAAGATAACTTATCGTCCCGGTGGAATGATGGCCGGTGTAAATGACATGCAGATTATTGTGAAAGGAAGGCAGGCGCATGGTGCTGCTCCATGGGCCTCAATTGATCCTATTGTGATCTCAGCGCAGATTATTAATAATTTGCAGACCATTATAAGCCGTAATTTGAACGTTACTGAAAACGCAGGTGTTGTAACAATCGGTTCCATACATGCCGGTGTGCGTTCTAATATCATTCCGGAACAAGCAGAGATGCTCGGAACCATAAGATCTTTAAGTGTTGAAGATGAAAAAATGCTGATCGACAGAATCAGAACAACTGCAACCAAAACCGCTGAGGCTGGTGGTGCTATCGCTGAAGTAAAGATCCCATACAGTAATCATTATCCGGTTACTTATAACGATCCCGCATTAACTGAAAAGATGCTTCCAAGCCTTGCAAAAGTCGCAGGTGCCGATAATGTAAAGCTGATACCACCAATAACAGGCGCTGAAGATTTCTCTTTTTTTCAGGAAAAAGTTCCGGGACTATTTTTCTTCTTAGGTGGAATGCCTAAAGGAATGGATCCTAAAACTGCCCCATCACATCATACACCCGATTTTATGATCGATGAGAGTTCATTTAAACTTGGAGTAAAAGCACTGGCCGGGCTTACACTTGATTACATGGAGGTAAAATAAGATCTCTTTGATTCATAAATATTATACTGATATCCTGGAATTTTCCGGACTATTTTTGTTTCCAGGGAAGGAATGACCCCGACGAGAAAAATTATTATATAACGAGAGTTCGATATATAAATTTTTAACCACATAGATTGACTTATATAATGCTATGTTTCTATGTGGTTTCAAATATTATGTCGAGTTCACGTTATATTATAAAAAGTGGTCGACATATACGCCATGATGACAAATCAAATTTAATAATACAGGAGAATCCGCCTCGGGGTCCGGAATCGCAATGGAAATAAGGCCTGCCCAAAATACAATTTTTCCTATTAGTGATTAAGTAAAACCTTATTGATTGTCATGGCGGGCTTGATCCGCCATAAACCCGGGAGAAATGGAAAGCCCCGGCAAGCAATGATTTAATCTTATGCTGAATTTTATGCCGGGCTTGCAATGGATCACGGGACTAGCGGCCGCCAAAGGCAGTACCATTCATTTTCAAATCAAAAAAGCAGGAATTTTCTGAGCTATTGATCAAAACCAGAACATAGTTTAAACAAATAGCCCATCAGTCTAATCAATAAAACTAAACTACCTAACATCCATCAATTCGGCTTTCAATTAACAGCATCTTTACAAGCAAATCCTAAATTAAGGGAGCTACTTAATTCCTAACCTAAAACGGTAAATCATCATCAGCCCCTTTTTCATAATTCATAGGATGATCCTCTTTGGCCACACTATGATTATTTTGGCCGGTACCATGCTCTTCCTCGGATTTCTGCTGACTATTTTCACCATGTCCCTCAAAATCACTTTTGCGACCAAGCATGGTGAAGTTTTCTGCAACTACTTCTGTGGTGTATTTTTTATGACCCTCTTTATCTTCAAAAGAGCGGGTTCTTAATTTACCTTCGATATATACCAGCTTACCTTTCTGGAGGTATTTTGAAGCGATATCGGCTAAACCTCGCCACATAACAATGTTATGCCATTCGGTTTGCTCAATTTTTCTACCGTCCTTGTTATAGGTCTCTGAAGTTGCTAATGGGAAGCTAGCGACAGTAACTCCCCCATCCAAATGCCGGACTTCAGGATCTTTCCCCAAGTGTCCAACTAAAATGACTTTGTTAATACCTGACATGTTCTTAAAAATAGATAGTTCAGTTACAATTTAAAGAAATTTTCGAAGAATTGAAAAATTAGTTTAGGCTGCGGCAGTTTTTCAAGTTCTTTTTTGCTTACATAAAACCAGGATTGATCCGGTCGAAAATCTTCAGTAAAATGCTCTATTTGAATGAAGCTGGTGTAAAGTTTCTGGTGACTGAGAACATGTATTATGGGTTTAGAAACAGATCGAACCAGTACCTGTTTACCAAAAGCATTTATAAATTTTTCTGATTGGATAAGTTCTGGAACCTCAGTCCGGGATTCTGTCTCGAAAAGAGGGAGATCGATCATGTTTTCCCAGATATCGCCCGAACGACGCTTGTTTATGAGAACTTTATCATTTTTAATTGCCAGTATATAATTGAAATATCGCTCCTTGCTTTTCTGAGATTTTATTTTGACTGGCAGCTCATGGATTCTGTTTTTCAAACGCGCTTCACAGGAAGTTTGCAAGGGGCATATCGGGCAATCCGGAATTTTGGGTTTGCATTGTAATGATCCAAACTCCATTATTGCCTGGTTAAAAATCCCGGCTTGCTTCTGATCCAGCAATTCATTTGCTAAATCGGTAAATATCTTTTTTCCTTTTCCGGTATTGATTGGAGTATCAATGCCAAAATATCTGGAAAGCAGTCTGAAAACGTTCCCATCTACAACGGCTTTTGCTTCATTGGATGAAAATGAAGAGATGGCAGCAGCTGTATATTCGCCTATTCCCTTTAATCGGATCAGGGTATCATAATTTTTAGGAAAGTAACCAGCATGTTCCTCCATTACTGCCTGTGAAGTTTGATGCATATTTCTGCCCCTTGAATAATAGCCCAGTCCCTGCCAGAGTTTTAATATTTCATCTTCACTGGCCGAAGCAAAATGTTCGACTGTTGGGTATTTTTCAGCAAAACGCTGAAAATAAGGGATTCCCTGTTCTACGCGGGTCTGCTGCATGATTATTTCAGATAGCCAAATTATATAAGGGTCATTTGTATTCCTCCAGGGAAGATCCCTTTTATGTTTTTGGTACCATTCAATAATTTCTGCAGAAAACTTCATTGCTCTTGCGTGGGTTTAACTCATTAGAGCAACAAAAATACCTTACTATTTGTTTTATAGCGACTTGGTTTTAAAAAAAAGCAGATTTATTTCCCAAATTGAATTAAAACCAATACTTTTGCAACCCCAAATCAATTAGAATACAGTACAAAAAATTAAAGAAAATAGATATGACCAAGGCAGAAATCATTACAGAGATCTCTAACAAAACAGGAATTGAAAAGGTAGATGTTCAGGAAGCTATAGAAGCGTTTTTTAAAGTTGTCAAAAATTCAATGGTAAATGGCGAGAATGTTTACGTGAGAGGTTTTGGGAGCTTTGTGGTGAAGAAAAGAGCAAAGAAAACAGCTCGTAATATTTCAAAAAATACAGCAATCATTATCCCTGAGCATTTCGTGCCAAGTTTCAAACCTGCCAAGGTATTTGTTGAGAAGGTAAAAAGCGGAAATAAGTAATCATTTATTCAGTAGGGAATGTTACAAAGAAAGCAAATTGTGGTAATTGGGTCAGTGGTGGTACTGATGGGCTTGATGCTTTCTTTAGATATTCAGGGATTGGTCAAACCGAATGAAGGTGCTGCTGCTGCGAATGCTTCAGGTACCACTCAGGCGGAAAAAGTTAAAGAAGTTTCATTAGAAGATATTTCTACAAAGACCAAAGAGAATTTAAATGCCAGTCTTAAAAAGCAGATTTCGGACCTTGAAGCACAATTAAAAAGCGCTTCTGAATCTGAGAAGCTAAGTATTCAAAAGCAACTTGCCCAGCAATGGGATGATGTAAATCAAAGTACTCCAGCAGCTTTTTATTATGAATTTATAGCTGAAAAAGAACCGAATTTTGATTCATGGCTTAAAGCCGGTGATAAATTTACTGATGCTTATCAACAGAGCATGGATACTCTTGTTCAGCCGGCTCTTGTTCAAAAGGCAATTAGTTCTTATCAAAAAGCTGATAAAATCAAACCGAATACCCTTGAAGTTAAAACCGGATTAGGAATAGCGTACGTTACAGGAACACCAAATCCCATGCAGGGTATTACCTTGTTGCTGGACGTAGTAAAACAAGATCCAAAAAATTTAAAGGCTAACCTGAATCTGGGCTTGTTTTCAATGAAATCAGGTCAATTTGATAAGGCAGTTGAGCGTTTCAAAACGGTAATTGATATTGCTCCAAGTGCTGAGGCATGGTTTTACCTGGCTTCAAGCTATGAGAATATGGATAGAAAGGCTGACGCGATTGCTGCCTATCTGAAAACTAAAGAAATTGCAGCTGACCCGAACATGAGCACGTTTGTGGACAGGAAAGTAAACGAATTAAGTAATTAGATTATAAAACATTTTAAAAAACAACATTATGCCAAGCGGTAAGAAAAGAAAAAGACATAAAATGGCTACTCACAAGCGTAAAAAACGCTTAAGAAAAAACAGACATAAGAAAAAATAGTCTGATTTTTAATCGGTTCTTTATGTTCGGATTAATTGCAGACTTATAAAATTTTTAAACCTCCCGCTTAATTGCGCCGGAGGTTTAAACCATTTGTTTGTTTTTATTTATTCCCTAGTTTTAAACGTATACCGGTTTTCTTAGCCGGTGTCTTAAATTTAGCCATTGGTAAAGGAATTAATTATCAATTCATCCCCTAGTGGGGTTACTATTGCTTTACTGCAAGACAAGCAACTCGTAGAATTAAACACAGAGCAGGTCAGCAACAATTATGCTGTTGGCGATATATATTTAGGCAAGATCAAAAAGATCATGCCCGGATTGAATGCTGCATTTGTTGATGTGGGCTACGAAAAAGATGCTTTTTTGCATTATCTGGATCTTGGACCACAGGTTCAATCGCTGCTAAAACTTACAAAAATTGTAAAGAATGGCAGTTATAAAGATAAACTACTCAATAGTTTCAGACTTGAAACGGATATCAGTAAATCCGGTAAAGTCTCAGAGATACTGAACCGGAACATGCTGCTTCCCGTTCAGATCGCCAAAGAACCGATCTCAACAAAGGGTCCGCGCTTAAGCTCAGATCTTTCAATTGCAGGCCGCTTCGCCGTTCTTGTCCCTTTTTCGGATGTTATTTCAATCTCCAAAAAGATAAAAAGTAATACAGAGCGCAACCGTCTTAAGAAAATTGTGGAAAGTATTAAGCCGAAGAATTTCGGGGTAATTATTCGAACAGTTTCTGAAGGAAAAGGCGTTGCTGAGTTACAGAAGGATTTACTTGATTTGATTGAGAAGTGGGAAAAATTTACAACCCGCCTACCAAATACTGAGCCATCCAAGAAGATTCTTGGAGAGATGGGACGTACTTCAACAATTCTTCGCGATATTCTGAATACCGATTTTACGAATATACATATCGGAGATCCCGCCTTATTCGAAGAGATCAGATCTTATGTTCATGAGATTTCTCCTGAAATGGATAAGATCGTTAAACAGTACCGCGGTAAAGAGCCGATTTTTGAACATTTTGGTATCGAAAAGCAAATTAAATCAGCTTTTGGCCGGACTGTAAACCTGCCGGGAGGAGCTTATCTTGTCGTTGAACATACTGAAGCATTACACGTAATTGATGTAAACAGTGGTAATCGTACAGCAAATACTGAGAATCAGGAACAAAATGCCCTGATGATCAATATGGAAGCTGCAAAGGAAATTGCCCGACAATTACGTCTGCGTGATATGGGTGGTATTGTGGTTATTGACTTTATAGATATGCACAAACCTCAGAACCGCAAGGAGTTGTTTGATCATCTCAAGGATCTGATGTTACTTGACCGCGCTAAGCATACCATTTTACCTCCGAGCAAATTTGGTTTGGTACAGTTAACACGCCAGCGTGTAAGGCCTGAAATGAATATCGTTACCAATGAGAAATGTCCTGCCTGCGATGGTACAGGAGAAATCAAAGCGAGTATCATTTTAATGGACGATATAGAAAACAACCTGAACTATATTCTCAATGAGCAGAATGAAAGCAGTGTAACTTTATGTATACATCCTTATATCGAAGCCTATATTAAAAAGGGACTCTTCTCAATTCAGTGGAAATGGTTCTTTAAATTCAGTAAATGGATCAAGGTGAGGGCTGTACCTTCTTATTACCTTACTGAATTCCATTTTCTGAATTCTAAGGAAGAGGAGATTAAACTTTAATTAGTAATCCGATAGCTATCGGATGAAGAAATTAGCAAATGTGCAGATTAAAATTTCATCTGCACATTTATTATTTTGCATTTGCTAATTTACGAATTCTCACATTTGCTAATTTATCCAATGGCTAAAACCCGTTCTGCTTATTTTTGTCAGAGTTGTGGATACGAATCTGCAAAATGGTTAGGTAAGTGCCCTTCCTGTAATCAGTGGAATACTTTTGTAGAAGAGATCATAGAAAAAGCAGGGGCTTCTGTACCTGACTGGAAGAGTGGGTCCTCCAGCACTCAACGTTCCAATAAACCAGCGGCTATTCATGAAATTGTTTATTCTGAAGAGAATCGCCTGATCACTCCGGATAAAGAACTGAACCGGGTATTGGGTGGTGGAATAGTAAGCGGATCCATAATATTAATTGGAGGTGAGCCGGGTATTGGAAAATCTACGCTTATGCTACAGGTTGCACTCAATTTACCGGGTTTGAAAGTACTTTATGTCTCCGGTGAGGAAAGTGAGCAACAGATCAAAATGCGGGCCGAAAGATTGGCCCCTGCAACAGGTTTGAAAAATGCTGCCTCCTCTGATACCTATATTCTTACCGAGACTTCCACACAAAATATTTTCAAACAGATCGAAATTCTGCAGCCCGACCTGCTGGTTATTGATTCCATACAAACCTTGTATTCAGCTCATATAGAATCAACTCCCGGTAGTGTTTCGCAGGTAAGGGAGTGTACTGCCGAACTGCTGCGTTTTGCAAAAGAAAGCGGAACCCCGGTATTTCTTATTGGGCATATCACCAAGGATGGAATGATTGCCGGGCCTAAGATTCTGGAGCATATGGTTGATACTGTTTTGCAGTTTGAAGGCGACAGGCATCATGTTTACCGGATATTGCGTTCGGTTAAGAACCGCTTTGGCTCTGCCTCAGAACTTGGTATTTATGAAATGCAGGGCAGCGGCCTCAGAGAGGTATCAAATCCTTCCGAAATTCTGCTATCTCAAAGGGATGAACCGCTAAGTGGAATAACCATTTCGGCGATGCTTGAAGGCCTCAGGCCGATGCTGATTGAAACCCAGGCTTTGGTTAGTGTTTCTGCTTACGGAACACCTCAGCGTTCAGCTACAGGTTTTGATACGAAGAGATTGAACATGCTTCTTGCGGTGTTGGAAAAGCGATGCGGTTTTAAATTAAGCGCAAAAGATGTTTTTCTGAATATTGCCGGCGGACTGAGGGTTGAAGATCCGGCAATAGATCTTGCTGTTGTCGTAGCGATAATTTCCTCTCATGAAGATATGCCTGTGGATTCTAAAATATGTTTCTCGGCAGAAGTTGGTTTATCAGGTGAGATCAGGGCAGTGAACAGAATAGAACAACGGTTTGCTGAAGCCGAAAAACTTGGCTTCGAACAAATTTTTATTTCCAAGTATAATCTTCCTGCAGGTAGGGGTGTAAAAACGGAACCTGAATGGCAGAAGTATAAAATTAAGATCAAAACCGTGGCTAAGGTTGAAGAAGTGTTCAATGCTTTGTTTGGGTAGGTGGGACTGAGGTCTGAGATCTGAAGACTGATGTCTGACATCAGACCTCCTACATCGGACCTCCTACATCAGACCTCGGAGAGCGATTATTCTGCCATAAATGGATAATCACAATTTTTATTATCAATTTTGTAAAAACCAAATATAAATTATGAATAAGATTATACTCTCAATTTTTGCGCTGGCTATTCTCACAGCCTGCAATAGTCCAAAAACTGAAACCCAAACTGTTGAAAATGTAAAAGGTACCGCTGTTTTTGGCGATTCAGTAAAAAATGATCAGGTTATTGAACTGGCATCCATTCAAACTGAAATGAAGGGTGAAAGTAAGAAAGACATGAAAATCAAGGGTGTGGTGAAAGAGGTATGTCAGGAAAAGGGTTGTTGGATGACCATGACCCTCGATAATGGTGATGAAATGAGGGTAACCTTTAAAGATTATAAGATCTTTGTACCTAAAGATCTTGGAGGAAAAGAAGTTGTACTTGAGGGTTTTGCTTATACTGATACTACTTCAGTTGAAAAGCTAAGGCATTATGCCAAAGATGGTGGAAAGTCTGAAGCAGAAATTGCTGCAATCACAAGTCCAAAAGAACAACTGGCTTTTGAAGCTA
This sequence comes from Daejeonella sp., assembly GCF_030695525.1. Lineage (GTDB taxonomy): Bacteria > Bacteroidota > Bacteroidia > Sphingobacteriales > Sphingobacteriaceae > Daejeonella. Next base: position 129,323 of record NZ_JAUYSS010000009.1, read on the forward strand.
AAGGTGTTGTTGTAATGAACTGATTTTCAATAGCGGATATTTAAAAGGAGCTATCTTTTACCTGGATAGCT
>NZ_JAUYSS010000023.1 GCF_030695525.1 Daejeonella sp.
GTAATAGAGATCATAATTGACTCTTCGCTGCATCGAACCCGGTGCAGAGGTTTCTCCCCTGCAGCCATTCACCTGGGCATAACCTGTAATCCCTGGTTTTACAAGATGCCGTAGCATATAACGATCTACATTTTGGATGGATTGTCAGATTGTTTTACAGACCATAATTCTTACCATTAAAGGAGATCAGAATGCTTATTAATAAACAAAAACAGGTTTTCCGCTTCTCTGTCATTTTGTTTTTCCTTACTCAATTGACCCTTGGCAATGTACAGGCACAAATAGTATGGGAGAACCCAAAACTTCCAATTAATAGCTTCCTCTCAAGGCAGGCACAAAAGGGGAACATCAATATTGCAGACTTCATTCTTCCAATGAACAGAAAGGAAATTGCTTTCAACCTGTCTGCACTTAAAGATTCCCTTCACAAATTATCAGCCATAGAAAAACAGGAACTTGCTTTTTACCTGCAGGAGTACACTGAATTCAATAATAACAGGGTTGATAGTACTCTATTTTTTAAAAAGGATCCTTATCAACGCTGGAGGGCTTTTTCGGCTGAAGAGGGCGATTTTCTTGTAAGAATTGATCCTGCTGTAGGTTTTGAAACGACTCAGGGTGGAAGTAAAAATCTCCTTAAAATGAGTAGTGGATTGCAGCTTTGGGGTCATATGGGAAAAAATGTTTCTTTTCAGGCATTTTTCACAGATATTACCGAATACGGAACCGGTATTGACACAATCAGGCAGTTTAGCAATGAAACAGGCTTAGTTAGATTCGAAAATGTTAAAAAGGATTCCAAATTGCTCAGTTACAGTAATTTAAGAGGCAGCGTGGGCTATGAATTCAAGAATGGATCTGTAAGTTTGGGAAATGACCAGTTATTGTGGGGTTATGGTGAAAATGGCAGGCTGGTTATGTCTGATAAGGCCCCTACCTATCCCTTTATCCGACTTGATTACCAACCTCTAAAATGGGTTAAATTCCATTATGCCCATACCTGGCTGCAATCTGCAATTACTGATTCTGCCCGATCCTATCCGAAAGGAAACACAATTTACGGCAGCGACCGCGAAATTTACGTGTCTAAATTTATGGCAACCCATAGCCTTAACTTCTTTCCAGTAAAGGGAGTATCACTCAGTATTGGTGAATCAATTATTTACAGCGACAAAATGGACCCGGGATACCTGATACCTGTTATGTTCTTTAAAGCATATGATCAGATTACAAGCAGATACAGAATAAATTCGGGCTCTAACGGACAATTTTTCCTGCAGGCAAGTTCAAGAAACCATATAAAAGGCTTGCACCTCTATTCGACACTTTTCATTGATGAAATCAGGGCTTCAGAAATATTTAACAGGAATAAGAGCCGGAATCAGGTTGGATTTAATGCCGGGGCATCAATCACTGATGTTTTTTTACCATACCTGACACTAGGGATGGAATACACAAGGATTAATCCCTTTGTTTACCAAAACTTAATACCTGCTCAAACCTATACAAATCAAAACTATTTAATGGGCGACTGGATTGGTCAGAATGCAGACAGGCTTACGGCCTGGTTAAAATATAATCCTATGCCCCGCTTGTCAACAAAAATTCGTCTGGACTATATACGCAAAGGTGATAATGGTTCGCTGGAGGATCAGTATTATGCAGAGCCTCAACCCCGATTTTTAAGCTCGAATGTCGGGATTCAAAAGCAATTACTCATTGAAGCGGGTTATGAAATGATCAACAACCTCCACATCAAAGGCTCGTATTTTAAACAGGGTGGTATCATTCGTCCGGATTTACAGACCGCAGCGGTACCGAATGAGTTTCGATTTGGGGTGAGTTATGGGTTTTAGGGAGCCTCACCACAGCCCTCTCCAAAGGAGAGGGAGACGGACGGAGTATCATTGCGACCTGTCATTGCGATTTGACAATACGACCTGTCATTGCGATCCGCCCAAGGCGGAGAAGCAATCTCCTTACTATTCCTAATATTAATCGTCGTGCCTACCAGTCCGGTCAGACGGCCTTAATCGCAAGGACAATGAAGTGCTGAGCGATTGATTGAGGTGGCGGGTCAAGCCCGCCATGACAACCGTTGGTGGGAGAAAAGGAGATTCCGGCGCGAAGGCCGGAATCTGACTACAGTGCTGGAAATGATTTAAGAAACCATTTTTCTGCTAAATCATTCCAATTCGGGTTGTTTATTTCAATAAGGGCATTTTTCCAGGCTCTTTTCCAATTTTTCAATTGCTTTTCTCTGGCAATGGCCAAATTGATGTCCTCAAATGGCTCATACCAAACGAGCTTATTACAATTGTATTGGTTTGTGAATCCCTTTAATACTTTCATTTTATGCTCATAAACTCGTTTTCTAATATTATTTGTCACGCCAGTATACAGCACATTGTTATATTTATTTGCAAGCATGTAAACAAAATATTCGTTCATATATTAAAAATACCCGCATTTAATTTTTGTGCTAATTAATATGAATGAATGGTACTGTTTAATTATTAAAAGGAAAAATTGCGCTGCTGCCAGGCCTTAATGCAATCCGATTCCGGCCCCCGCGCCGGAATCTCCTGTTTTTTAAAATCGGTTTGTCATCGTGGCGAAAGCCACGACCTCCTTTTTTAATACCTATTTTAACATATCAAACCCCACGACCTCCTTTTTTAATACCTATTTTAACATATCAAAAGCCACGACTTCCTTTTTTTAATACTGTTTGTCAATACGAAAGAAACACTTCTATACTAAAATCGGTTTGTCATTGTAATTGTGTCGAAAGTCACGCGCCCATTCATAATTAATATTTGTCCAGATTTTTTCTCTTAAGCAATGCTATTACTCCTCCCGCATTGATTGGACACTTCATTATAATAGATAAAATTTGTGGCTAAACGGTAGCATAGAGAAGTTGCGAGACTGATTTTTTAATAATAGGGTTAATTCTAAAGACATTAGATTTAAAATCAATTACTCCTTTTCTATGTGCTAATTATAACAGGAACGCTTATTGCATTAAATATTTATATTTGCAAAATCTAAATAAAATCATGCGTATTAAATTCTTAATATATATTCTGATTACCGGTCTGGTTTTATCGTTCCAGCAAAGCCGGGCACAGAATATATCCCTCGATAAACTCCAGAATGTAAAAGTAGACCAGCTTAGCGATGCCCAAATATCAGAAGCCTGGAAGAGAATACAGGATCTGGGGATCCCTGAACAGGAAGCTTATAAGCTAATGGAACAAAGAGGTATGGATCCAATCGAGCTTAACCTTTTTAAGCAAAGAATAAGCCTGCTTGGTCTGAATAAGAGTGGAACCAAAATTTCTGAGATCAATAAGAAAGACGATATTGATTTCAGCAGGGATACTGTAAATCTTGTCAAAAAACCTGTTTCAATAGAAGCAATAAAACCAACGCAAAATTCTGCATTAAGTATTTACGGGACTGAATTCTTTAATCAGACTTCTATAAAATTCGACCCTGATTTTAATGTTGCAACTCCAAAAGGCTATGTTTTAGGTCCGGGTGATGAACTGATAATACTATTAACCGGTCTTAATGAAAGTAGTGTACGTTCTAAGATCAGTCCGGAGGGGAACCTTCAAATCCCATATGCTGGAATTGTTTATGTGAATGGTTTTACAATTGAACAGGCCACCGCTCTGATCAAAACCAAAATGGCAAGAGTTTACCCATCACTAAATAGTGGCCAAAGCTCTTTGACTATTAATCTGGGAAGTACACGAACCATAAAAGTAACCCTGGTAGGGGAAGTAAAAACACCCGGATCATACACTATTTCATCACTTTCTACCCTATTCAATGCCCTATATCTTTCGGGAGGTCCTTCCCTGAATGGCTCATTGCGAAATATCGAACTGATACGCAATAATAAAATTTATAAAACCGTCGACTTTTACACCTTCCTGCAGCAAGGCCTGATGGATGGAAATATCCGTCTGGATGATCAGGATGTGATCAATTTCCCGGTTTATCGAAAAAGAGTAAGCATTTATGGCGAGGTTAAAAGGCCGGCGATATACGAGCTGAAGCCGGAGGAACAGCTGGATGACCTGATCAGGTTTGCTGGCGGATATACGGATATCGCCTATCGGTCTATTGCAAAAATAGATCAGATAACTGAACTGGAGCGGGAAGTAAAAGATGTTCCTGCAAGTCTCTTCAGCGACTTTGTTCCACGAAATGGTGATCGGGTTGAAATCGGATCTATCCAAAACAAATATGCAAACCGTGTAATTCTCGAAGGAGCTGTGAACCGTCCGGGAGTTTATGAACTAAGTTCGGGATTGAGTCTCTCAGAACTTCTGAAGAAAGCCGATGGATTGAAACCTGAAGCCTATTTAGAACGTGCTTATATCAAACGGACTCTCCCAAATCTGGAGAAAGAGTTTATTTCATTCGATCCTAAAACCATTGTTAATGGCAAATCAGATATTCCCCTGCTAAGGGAAGACTCTGTTATGATTCAGGACCGGTCAGAATTTATTACCGACCAGTATATCACAATAAACGGAAATGTTAAAAATCCGGGCACCATTCTTTACCGAAAAGGGCTGAAGCTCACTGATGTAATCGCATTGTCTGGCGGATTAAATGAGCAGGCTGCCGGACATCACATTGAAATTTCCAGGATTATCAAAAACAGCTCTGATAGTGTAGCTAATCAGTTGGTGGAAACCTTTACTATTAATCTGGATATTGCGGGACAAAGTTCTCAGGATATCGAACTCCAGCCACTCGATTATATCAATGTACCAAGGCTTGTTAATTTCAGGCCATTAGGCAATATTTATGTGAAGGGCGAAGTATTATTCCCTGGTGAATATGCAGTCCAGAAAAGAGATGAAACCGCACTCGACTTTATTCAAAGAGCAGGCGGACTTAGCCCTTACGGATCATTGGAAAGTGCTCAGATTTACCGGAACAGAATACGGGTTGACCTCGATTTAACTCAGAGCACAATAGATCCGATAACTAGAAAAAGCATGATCCTTCTACCCGGAGACAGTATTTACATACCACGCATAATTTCTTTTGTTCAGGTTTCAGGTGCGGTCAGTAATCCTCAGTATGTTAGTTATCAGGGTAGAAGATTTAAGTATTACATCAATGCTGCAGGAGGTGTTCTTGAAGATGCCCGTATTAAAGGTGCATATGTACAATACCCAAATGGTCTGAATAAGCCTGTGCGCAACTTCCTGTTTTTTAGAAACTACCCTTCGGTAAAACCGGGTAGCACCATTACTGTTCCAAAGAAGAATCCTGACAATAAGCTCAGGTTAGGATTTGCAGAAATTTCAGGAATTACTTCTGCTGTAACAGCCCTTATTGGCCTGATTGCAATTTTAACCAGATAATATGAAGCAGGACAATTACCCTTACGAGCCGGAATATTCATTCAGACAGACCATTGAAGGCCAATGGGAAAACGTTCTTTATTTATGGAGTAAAAAGGGAAAGCTGATTGCTTTTGGTATCCTGGGAGCACTACTGGGAATAGTTTATGCCTGGCTAAAGCCAATTACCTATACTTCAAGATTAACCTTTGTGGTGGAAGAATCCAAAGCAGGTGGGGGCTCGCTTCTTTCAGGACTTGCAGGCCAGCTTGGGTTTGATCTTGGTGGTTTATCCGGTACCGGAGGAGTGCTGGCCGGTGATAATGTCCAGCAATTATTGCGAAGTCAGAAAATGATCAAAAATACGCTCCTAACCCCTTTTGGTGATTCGAGTACTGTTTCTATCGCTGATGAATATGCCAGAACCGCCAAATTAAGTGAAGCATGGGGTAAAAAATATAATGAAGGGAAGCCGGTCCGCTTTCCGGTCAATTCCGACAACTATACCCGGCTACAGGATAGTTTATTACAGGTAATAATCAAACGGATAACTGATAAAGAATTGGCAGTAGGAAAACCGGATAAGAAATTAAGTTTTTTCGAAGCTACAGTTACCATGCACAATGAGGCACTGGCACAGGTTTTTACAACCAGGCTAATTGATCAGGCAACCCGCTTTTATATTGATACCAAAACCAAAAGACAGCGCAACAATGTAAACAGATTACAGGCAAGGGCCGATAGTATTGGAATACTTCTTAATCAGAAAACCTATTCCGCATCACAGGCTAACAGTATTATGCTTGACGTAAACCCCGCCTATCCTACTGCTAATGTTGGGCTTGAGTTAAAGCAAAGAGATAAACTTGTCTTGCAAACGATTTATGCCGAGATTGTAAAAAATCTGGAAATTAGCAGAACCATGTTAATACAGGAAACCCCAACTTTCCAGGTCGTTGATGAACCCGAATTACCTCTTAAAAAGAACCGTACAGGTTATCTGATGTCTATAATTTATGGGGGATTAATTGTAGGAATTGCAGGAGCATTGTATTTGCTGCTTAGCAGGAAACAAGTTGACAAATATAGTTGAGAATGGAGAGTGGAGAATGGAGAATTGCTAAAATAAAATAATACCTATTGGCATTTGCTAATTTACTCATTTTCAAATTATCTAATTTCCCCCCATCGACAAATAGACAAATCATCTCATCGACAAATTATACTCATTTGCTAATTTTCAAATTCTCTAATTTGCTAATTCCTACTTCCACTTCCCCCTAAAAAACATTCTTAATGCAATTTTCTTTTGCAACCAGGATTTGCCTTTTAGATTTAAGAACCGGATAAATAAGTCCTTTTGATCAGGGCTCAATTTGTCTTGAAATGTTTTATAGAATTCAGCAGCAAAGCTGATCTGATCTTCAAACAGGTCATTCTTTTTAAAGGAATGAATAATTTCAGCATATAGCCGGCCCAGCCTTCCTTTCTTCTTAAAACCTCCAACTTCTGACGCATTATCTCTGTGGCTCCTGTAATAGACCTGAGGCTCAGGCACAATGTCTGCCATTCCAAAAGTATAGGCTATCATTGAGATCCATGTATCATGATTTAAAGCCCCCTGCTCAGGTATCGTGGAAAAGTAAGAACGCATTGCCGGGTTCATCAGCATGGTACATCCATTAACAAAACAACCAAAAAATAAGGTCTCCAGGCAATATATGTATCCTCCCTGACCCAATTCATCCCTGAAGGAGGGATTAATCAGATTTTTATCTTGGTCAACCAGAATCAGATCTGAATAAACTATAGCCGGAGAATCAGGTTCATCCATCTTTTGAATGTACTCAGCAGCCAGACTAAGTTTGGTGGGCAGCCAGATATCATCCTGATCAGATAATGCAATATAATTCCCGGGATTGCAGAGTGAAACTGCCCTCTTAAAGTTCCCTATAAAGCCGAGTCTTTCTTCATTTATATAATAATTAAGAAGTCCCCTGTTCCGGTAATTCTCGAGAATTTCAGGTGTATTATCAGTTGATTGATCGTCACAAATAATGATTTCAGCAGGTCTGAGTGTTTGAGAAAGGATCGAATCCAACTGTTCCTCGAGATATAGGCCTCCATTATAGGTAGCCATGGCGACAGATATTAAAGGAAATTCAGAGATTCTCGTTTCAGTGTTAATCATTCTTCCGAAATAAGCCGGTATGCTGCATAGATATTTAGACCTCTAAATTAAGAAATTATATTATCGTTAGCAGAGACCCGAGAGAATGAGCAAATTTGTGAATCACTGTTGTCCGGTAAAAATAAGATGTTTAAAAATATCCTTTTAAAAAGTATCCTGAACGATTTTATTTCCTGATTTCAAAAAGCAAGCCCCGCTGTTAGCGCACTCGCTCAATAGGCCCCG
>NZ_JAUYSS010000035.1 GCF_030695525.1 Daejeonella sp.
CCAAAAACAAATACCATCAGAGTAATCAGAATCACGAAACCTACCATTTGGGCACGTTCCATAAACTTATCGCCAAGCGGTTTACCTTTCACCATTTCAATCAGCAGGAAGATAGCATGACCACCGTCCAGTGCAGGGATAGGCAATAAGTTCATTAATGCCAATGCCATTGATAATAATCCAACCAGACTCCAGAATTTCACCCAGTCAACTGTTCCACCAAACATCGTAGCAATACCAATCGGTCCGGTGAAGGCTTTATTCGCTTTCACTTGTCCGGAGGCCACTTTACCCAGTCCTTTTGCATTATCCATAAAAGAACCCCATGCTTTTGAAGCTCCCACAGGCAATGCAGCTAAGAAACCATAGTTGACACTCTCCAATGGAATATTGAAATATTGGGGGATGTAAATCCCTATGGTTCCTTCTTCAGAAACCTGAGTTGGAATTTCCATGGCCTGTTGTCCGCGAATAACAGAGATCGCAATTATTTTATTTTTAGCAGACTGAACCTCGGTTTTGAATTCATCATAGAAGGTAACGGGCTTGGCGTTGACTGCTAAAATACTGTCACCAACCTTCAGACCTGCTTTCTCGGCATTTCCTCCGGGGGCAACTTGTACCACTCCCGACATCCGGACTCGGTGCTCAACAAACTGACTGATACCCAAATCTGAAACCATTTCGAGAACATCTCCCGGAACCTGTACCGGAATGGTTTGACCTTCTCTCTGCACGGTAAGTTCCGTATTTCCTAACAATACTTTTGAACTGGTTAATTCTTCAAAACGCTTTACTGGTGTTCCATTAACTGCCGTAATCCGGTCGCCGGCCTGCAGGCCAATCTCCCTACCTATAATTCCGGGCGCAATGCCATCCGGTAGTTTATCATTCGGGATAAAGGTTTCGCCATTCTTCAGAACAAGCATCCAGAAAATAAAGATACCCAGAACAATATTCACAGTAACTCCACCCAGCATGACAATAAGTCGTTGCCAGGCCGGTTTTGAACGGAACTCCCAGGGTTGCGGCGGACCGGCAAGCTGATCTGTATCCAAAGATTCATCGATCATTCCGGATATCTTTACATAACCACCCAATGGCAACCAGCCAATACCGTATTCACAACCTTTATAGTTAAAGCTGAACAGTTTAAAGCCCCAGGCATCAAAGAACAGATAAAATTTCTCTACCCTGATTCCGAATGCCCTTGCGGCAAAAAAGTGTCCTGCTTCGTGTAATATGATTAAAATTGATAATCCCAATAACAGTTGACCTGTCATTACTAATCCATCCATGCCTTTTCTCTTATTTTATATTTAAACTCTACTATTTACTATTTGTTACTAATTCCCCGGCTAATATCCGTGTGATTCTGTCTGATTCGATATAATCATCAAGTGTTGGATCTGAAATAAATGTTATTTCAGACATACATTGCTCGATGATATCGCTCATCTTCAAAAAGCCAATTCGGTCTTTCAAAAATTCTGCCACAACTACTTCATTGGCTGCATTGATCACACATGGCATGTTCCCGCCAGTATTTAATGCATCAAAGGCAAGAGCAAGGTTCCTGAACGTCTTTTTGTCAGCCTGTTCAAAGCTTAAATTCGGGAATTCAGCAAAATTGAATCTTGGAAATGTGTTTTCTATACGCTCGGGATATGCCAGGGCATATTGAATAGGCAATTTCATATCGGGTAAACCCATTTGGGCTTTCATCGAGCCATCTCTGAACTGTACCAGGGAATGTACGATTGACTGTGGGTGTACTATCACATCAATCTGGGAAACATCGAGATCAAAAAGCCATTTTGCTTCAATCACTTCCAGACCTTTGTTCATTAAACTCGCCGAATCGATCGTAATTTTCTCACCCATCACCCAATTGGGATGTTTTAGGGCCTCATTACGGGTGATTGATGACAGATAGTCCCTATCCTTCCCTCTAAACGGACCACCGGAAGCCGTCAGGTAGATCTTTTCAATCGGGTTTTGCCCCTCTCCTGCCAGACATTGAAAGATTGCCGAATGCTCTGAGTCGACCGGCAGTATTTTAACGCCATGCTCTTTTGCGAGGCTTGTAACCAGTTCTCCGGCTACAACCAGGGTTTCCTTATTGGCCAGTGCGATGTCCTTTCCTGCCCTGATTGCAGCCAGGGTTGGGATCAAACCTGCAAATCCAACCATCGCGGTAAGTACCAGGCTGATCTCAGGTCGCTCCAATGCGACACACAACTCATCTGTACCCCATAACACCTTGATTTCAGTGTTTCTTAATGCGCTTTTAACTTCCTCCAGTTTTGATTGTTCAGCGATAACAACAAATTCCGGATTGAATTCCAGAGCCTGTTTGATTAAAAGGCCGGCATTGCTGTTTGCTGTCAGTAAAAAAGCCCTGAAACGATCCGGATTCTGCCGGATTACTTCAAGCGCCTGAGTACCAATACTACCTGTTGAACCCAGAATAGCGATATTCTTTATAGCAAACTCATTATTAAGATATTTTCCCATCAAACCAAACCCGATTTATTAATACAAAACTGAATTTCCTAAACTTATTAATTTTTTTGAGATTCCTGATCTATCTGCTGATCCATTCATCCAATTCGTCAGCAATATGCCTGTCATTTGACAAACGCGGGACCTTATTCTGTCCCCCGAGCTTGCCCTTTGATTTCATATAATTTCTAAAAGCATCCTTTTCAAGCTTATGCATAATCAATGGACGCAAGACCTTTCCTTCAACCAGATCAAAATAATAGGTATTTTTCTTCTGCAAGGCCTGGTCTACTTTGAGACTGAAACTATCCATGTCTACCGGAGCTTTTGCAAACTCAACATACCATTCATGATAGGGCAATGTACCATCTTCCGGACTAACCTGCGGAGCAACAGTAAATTCGGTGATTTCAAGCCCTTCCTCACCTGCAACCGATAAAATTGCATGCTCTACCTCTTCGCCAATCACATGCTCACCAAAAGCTGAAATAAAATGCTTTATCCTTCCGCTTACCATTATCCGATAGGGATTTTTGGAAACGAACTTAACTGTATCCCCAATACTATAACCCCAGAGTCCTGCATTTGTGTTTAAAATAATAGCATAGTTTTTATCCAGCTCCACATCCGCAAGGGATATCCGGCCCGGGTTTTCATTATGGTATTCATCAGAGGGGATGAATTCATAGAAAATACCTGCGTCGACTAATAAAAGCAAACCTTTCTCCTTTTGTGAATCCTGAAACGCAATGAAGCCCTCTGATGCCGGATAGGTTTCAATTGAATCTACAGTCCGCCCAATACTTTCCTCCAGACGGGCACGGTAAGGTTCAAAATTTACTCCTCCGTATACAAAAAGCGTGAAATTCTTAAAAATATCGCCTATTTTCTTTCCGTCGGTACGTGCTCTGAGCCGGTCGAAGTACATCTGGACCCAGGGTGGAATTCCGGAGATCAGCCGCATATCCTCTGAGAGGGTTTCATCCACGATAGCATCAACTTTTTCCTCCCAATCTTCGATACAATTGGTTTGGTAAGAAGGCAAACGGTTCTTTTGAAGGTAGGCAGGAACATGGTTGGCTACAATACCCGACAATCGTCCGAAATTAATTCCGTTCTTCCGTTCCAGAACCGGACTCCCTTGCAAAAAGATGATTTTTCCATCAATAAACTCAGATTTTCCGGTTTCATGAATATAAGAGAATAGTGCATTACGAGCCCCTTTCAGATGTTCGGGCATTGATTCTTTGGAGATCGGGATATACTTCAGTCCGGAAGTTGTACCTGAAGTTTTAGCAAGATAGATTGGCTTACCCGGCCACATTATATCCGACTCACCCTGAACAACCCTGTCAATATAGGACTTCAGATCCTCGTAATCAGCAACCGGAACACGCCTTTTAAAATCATCGTAAGTCTTAATTGATTCAAAATTATGGTCCTTTCCAAAGGCAGTATGAGCGGCTTGTCGGATCAGGCTCTTAAATGTACGCTCCTGTGCAGCAATGGGATTATTCTTCCATTTATTGATCTGTCTTACAGCAAAAGCTGCAAGGGGTTTAGCCAACCATGATTTAATTCCCATACTTATCCTCCGAATCATCCAGCAGAATCTCTTCTTCCTCGGTATAATTGTTTACCAGGTGACGATAGGAAATGATCAGAATTAAGCTGGAAAATGGAACAGTAAACAATAATCCTACAAATAATGCCATTGCCCCAAGAACATTTAAGCCAAGCATTACGAGGAAAAGAAGTGCAATAAACCAAAAATGTCCTTTGGTAATCGCCCAGCTCTGGCTGATGGACTCAGAAGCCCCCGATTCCTGGTCAACAATAAAGCAAACCACAAAACATAGCCTGATTGTAAGAAACACCAGTGGAATAGCAATAAGTATAAAAACCGGCAAAAGATCCAGACTAAATGGGTTACTTGTATCAATATCCTGCTTATTATAGAAGTAAACAGAGCTGATTATAGCAATAATAAATACCAAAACCAATCCGATTATGAGCTTGACAATCAGAAAATTTACGGCTTTTACCAGATTGGGAATGAAATCAGGGAATTCAGGATCAGTATCCTCATCAATCAGTTTAAAGAATACCTGATAAAAAGCTACTGTAAAAAAAGCATCAAAGAGACTCAGAATAATATTCTGGATCAATACTCCTGCTCCACTGGCACCTCCAAATACGCTGGTAAGGATGGTCGTAATGATCAGAATAAAAGCAAACTGTACCGCAGTGAAACCAAGCAGAATCCAGATATTCTTTTTGGCCAGTTGCCAGGCATCTGCCAATATCACATTCACTGACAATGATTTGTCCATATATTATTGTTTTCTTAAAATAATTCTTTTCCAAAAATCCTGCATAAACCCAAGACCATATGCTGTTAATTGCACAAATGCAGCAGCAATACTCAAAAATGCAACTTTTGATGATTTGTTTACTTTCCAGGAATGGAAAAAAATCATCAAAATATAAACAGCGAGCAAGGTATTACATAATTCAGCTAAAGAAGTGCCAAAAAGGTTAAAAACTAAACTCAGCAACAGAAATATAGTAAAAAGAGCCGGAAAAAAATGCACCAGCTTCAATTCGGAAGGAAAGTGTTTATAAATATTAATTCTTGCTCTCCCAAAGAAATGCAGTTGTTTATAAAATTGAAAAAGATCGGTGCGTCGTTTATGGTAAACAACCGCATCAGGAATGAGTCCGGTTTTAAAGCCCAGGGATTGAATTCTTATACTGAATTCAATATCCTCACCCAAACGGGTCAGAATATAACCGCCGGATGTTTCCCAAACTTCACGTGAGATACCCATGTTGAAGCTTCTCGGATGAAAGGTCCCGATATGCTTTTTGTTACCTCTGATACCTCCGGTAGTAAATGGTGAAGTCATAGAATAACTGATTGCCTTTTGAACAGGGGTAAATGAGGGGTGTGCACCATCCGGACCGCCGTAAGCATCTAAGCGATGTTCCAGCAGGTAATTCTTAACTATTTCCAGGTAATTTGCAGGTATCAGGCAATCGGAGTCGAATACGATAAAATAATCTCCCTTTGCACGTTCGAAACCGTAATTACGGGCAAAACCCTGTCCGGCATTTTCTTTATAATAATAGCTGATGTCCAGCCTGTCTGCGTATGAATTTACTATTTCCTTTGCATCGGCTATAGATCCATCCTCAATGACCAGAACCTCAAACTGTAGATAACTTTGTCTGGTTAAAGTATGCAACAATTCATCAATTTCCTTAGGCCGGTTATAAAGTGGAATGATGATTGAAAAAAACATTTTGATTAGCGTCTACAGTATAAAAATAAATCAAAGGGTCTTCTCAATCTGGTAGCTGTTGCGCTCAGGAGAATTCCTTGATACAAGCTCAGCTATAAAACCGGTAAGGAACAACTGAAAACCAACAATAATTGCCACCATAGCAATATAGAAAAGCGGCTGATCAACAATTTCACGCGAGTATTTGATATGCATGGTGATGTGATACAACTTTTCAATGATGATCCATAAGGCTATGATGGTACCGGCCAGAAAGCTCAAAGCACCCATTGTACCGAAGAAGTGCATGGGTCTTTTGGCGAATTTACCGACAAAAAATATGGAGAGCAAATCCAGAAAACCATTGATAAAGCGACTGAAACCAAATTTTGTATAGCCGTATTTGCGTGCACGATGCTCTACAACCTGCTCGCCTATCTTCTTGAAACCAGCCCATTTGGCGATCACCGGAATATAACGATGCATTTCGCCGTAAACTTCAATGCTTTTTACGACCTCTCTACGATAGGCTTTCAAGCCACAATTAAAGTCGTGAAGATTATGGATGCCCGACATGCGGCGGGTAACCAGATTAAATAGTTTTGTTGGAATAGTTTTTGAAAGCGGGTCATGACGCTTTTGTTTCCAGCCTGAGATGAGGTCAAATTTTTCCTCTATGATCCTTCTGTAAAGTTCAGGGATTTCATCCGGGCTATCCTGCAAATCAGCATCCATGGTGATCACCACATTACCCTGACATGCTTCAAAACCTACATTCAGTGCGGCAGATTTACCATAATTTCGTCGAAACTTAATCCCTACAATGGCCGGAAATTCTTCCTTTAACTTCTCAATTACCTCCCATGAGCCGTCATTACTTCCATCATCAACCAGAATTACCTCATGGCTAAATCCATGTTTATTCATCACCCTGTTGATCCAATTGAGTAGTTCAGGCAGAGATTCTGCCTCGTTATATAAAGGAACAACTACAGATATATCCATTTTTAGATGTGTGATTTGAGATATGAGATGTGAGATAGGAGATATGAGATACTGGATAAAAGAATTTAGATTATTTAACAATTAAAAACGTGCAAATTTCATCAATAATATTGATAAAACCTGCACGTCAGATTATTTTGAGGGACTATTCCTCTTCATCTTCGCCGATGGAAGCGAATACCGGAGCCTCTTTCTTGAATATTGCTGCAAAAATAAGTGACATCACGAACTGGATAATAATGGCAATACCCAGATTCTTAAAAAACTGTGCAAGTGTTGGATCGTACTGAGCTTTAATTCCTTCGATCTGTTTGGCTACTGTCTCATCAATTTTCTCCTGTTCCATTCCCATATTCTCGAAAGTTTGTGACATACCGGATTCCATAAACCCAGCGATCTTATCAAATGCTCCCGGCTCTATGAATTTATAAAAAACAACGTTCGATAAAGAGTAGATCAATCCTGCTACGAATGACATCAGAAAAATTCCTTTCAATGCTTCCCTGAAACTCCAGAATCCGCCGATCTTTTTTCTCAGGTCAATTGTGAAAAAGATATAAATCAATAAGGACACAAACAGGGTTGCAATGCCGAATGACATTGAGCCTAAGAGGGCAGGGAACACATAAAAAGTAACTATTCCAATTACCGTAGATAAAATGCCGATAATCACTCCATTAGTGCTTGCGGCCTTGTTTAAATTTTCTAATGTCAATTCCATTTTTTTAGTTTGGTTTAGTTTTGAGAGTTATAGGAAATTAAAAGGGAATATACTGCAGAATCAAAATCAGGGATTGCACTGTGGCTTACAAAATCATTGAAGTCCTTATCTGAAGGATCAGGATCTCTGAAAAAGCCAATCATCGGGTAAAACAGTTCTTTTAATTCTGAATCATCGGGAATTTCGGCACTTACACGGGCCAGTTCTTGTAGATCGCTTTCTACGAGGATCTGATTGGCAATAACATCTTCATAAATACGATGTTCATCCTGAAATTCATCCTCATCTACAAGCAAAAACTCCCGAAGGAAATCACTCAGTTCCGGCTCAATCGATTCGTCATGACATTCCTGTAAATATAGTAAGAGATTCAGAAGCTCTGTCCCCCGGTCTATCGTACTTTCTTCAATTTTCTCCCACTCAGGTGAGTCGAGGTAGTCTTCTTCCAGCTTACGAACATCTTCATTTAGAAAATTAATCAGGAGCAAATCAAAAAACAGTTCACGAAGGGGTTCAAAAACGGATTGATCATCAAAAACACTATCCAGTGCAGCCACCTTTTGAAGATAAGGCTTTTCCAGATTGAAAACTTCGGTCAAAGCCTTTGAAAAAGACTTATATTCCAGCTTGTTTATTGAAGCAAACTGCGCCAAAGCTGCATTCATTGCCTGATTTATACTTGTATTCATATTTTTTGTTTAAAATATAATGTACTGGCCATTATTGTATACAAGCTTCACTTTTCCTTTCAACATTTGTCCGAAAAAAGGTGAATTTGATGATTTGGATCTGTTGCTCTCCTCATTCAACACCCACTCTTCTTCCGCATTAAACAGAATAAAGTTAGCAGAATTTCCGGTTTTCAATTCAGGATTTGAAATTCCGAGAATATTTCTGGGTGAAATTGCCATTTTTTCGACAATTGTCTCTAAACTTAAACCGGCTTTCAGGGCAACTGGAAGTGCAGATTGTAATCCAGTTATTCCATAAGCTGCGATTTCGAATTCCACATTTTTAAATTCTAT
The DNA here is from genome assembly GCF_030695525.1 of Daejeonella sp. GTDB lineage: Bacteria > Bacteroidota > Bacteroidia > Sphingobacteriales > Sphingobacteriaceae > Daejeonella. The sequence continues at coordinate 8,541 of NZ_JAUYSS010000035.1, forward strand.
TTCATGAGGACTGTGTTGAGTAACTATCGCATCTATGGTTCCATCTTTTAGACCTGCAATCAAAGCTTTCTGATCCTTCTTTGTCCGTAAGGGTGGCTTTACTTTAAAATTACTCTCAAATCCTTCAAGATCGTCCTCGGTAAAGATCAAATGATGAACTGCAACATCACAGCTAACTTTAATCCCTGCCTTTTTAGCTTTTCTGATCAGATCTACACTTTTTGCAGAACTGATTGTACTGAAATGTATCTGGGAATCATTGTATTCTGCTAGATAAAGATCCCGTGAGATCATCAATTCTTCGGCAAGGGATGGATTTCCTTTCATCCCCAAATAGGTACTCATCAGCCCTTCGTTCATTTTCGCCTTGCCGGCAATATCCGGATCTTCTGCATAAGAAAAAACTATTCCATTGAATGATTTGGTATACAATAATGCCCTGCTCATTAATCCTGCATTGGATACCGGTCTGTCACCATCTGTAAAGGCAATAGCGCCGGCTTGCTGCATATCGTACATTTCAGCAAGTTCCTTTCCCTCTCTGTTATGGCTTATACATCCCATAGGATAAATATCCACCAGATTATTTTTGGATTTACCAATCAGGTAAGAGACCTCTGCCTTTGAATGAATTGGAGGCTGGGTGTTTGGCATAAGGGCAAGGCCTGTAAAACCTCCTGCGGCAGCCGTCATACATCCGGTTCCCATATCTTCCTTGGTTTCGAGTCCGGGCTCACCAAAGTTCACATTAAGATCGAAAAAACCAGACGACAGTATCTGGCCCTTTCCGGAGTAAATTATTGTACCCTTATCCGGAACACTAATCTTCTTTGCTATTTCCGAAATATTTCCATCACGTATCAAAATATCAACAATCTTTCCATTGAAAGAGCTTTGATGATCTAAAATTTTTGCAGACTGAATTAGTAAATTCTTCAATTGTTTAATGGTTTAATTTGAGTCTTTTTGTAAAAGCGGATGAGAAAAATCTCAGCAGCAAAAAAAGCTAAGGCCAATATCAGACAAACTTTCCACAAAGAAGTTCCCTGGTTAATAGATTTTACAGCATTCGTCAAAGAACCCGGCTCTGTATTTAAAATTTCAATTTTCTGTTGAGGGAATAATGCCTTCAACTGTTCATCAGTTGCATAGCTCATATCTGATTCTGAACCTGCCTCATTAAAAGAAAGTACAGCCATCAGACTATCGTTTTTTAATAATTGATAATTTCCTGCTTCTTTGATCTGATCGGCAATATATAGTTGAGAAAAATTCTCATTTTGCCTGAGATCGGGTATTGCCTCAAACTTTTCATTCTTCAATTTAAGGGTTTGATTTGAGTTCAGGGATGTTTTTGGCAATTCAATTTGCTGCTCCCTGTTCAATTTATAAAACAGGTTCTGATTTCGAAGGGATAATAGAGCCGTTTGATACATGATAGGCACAAATACTGAATGTCTGGCAAAATTACTCGTTTCCTGACTCAAAGGTACTGCCGACAGGTATATTTTGCCTGAACCAAGCCTGTATTGGCTAAAAAATGAGATCTTACCAGGCATTTCGAGTAAAGTTTGCCGGTTTGTATTACTCTGTGTACTGTAACGTATGTATTTTTTAGCCACAGGCAGATCAATTTGCTTAGGGACATTATCAAAAACACCAAGGAATACAGGATGATCCAGATTAATTATCGAAACCTTATTTTCGGCAGTCAAAACCTGATCCGGGACATCTGTACCTGCTGAACTAAGAAATTTCCTCAAATCGGACTGATTATTTTCGAGCTCAGGAAACACAATCAGGCTCCCGCCACGTCGGATATAGTTGTTCAATTGCTGGCCCAATCCATCACTTATTGCTGCGACTTCATTTAGTATTATCATAGGATAGTCTCCCAGTCCTGAATAATTTATATTACCTGCAGCAACATTGACAACTTTAAAAAATTGATCAGAGCGATATACCGAGTTCAAATACTCATTTTCAGCACCACCATTAATTATGAGTAAAGAAAGGGAGGGCTGAACATAAAAGCTGAAATAGAACTTATCATCAAAAACTACCGGAAAATCGGTAATTTCTAATTCAGCCTCCTGCCATCCCGACTGTAATCCACTGAAAGTTAAGGTATCTGTTGCAGTACTCCTTGGTTTAATACTCATACTCCCGATAGCCTTTTGAATCGTATTGACCCGCATTTTTACAGGAATATTCACAGCCTCTTCATCTGAATTATTTCTGAGCCTGACCATCAGTTTATGAGAATCACCCGGTCTATGAATAGCGGTGTTAAACCATACCGAATCAATGGAAATATTTGGCTGGGAATTTGAATTTAATCTGATGAGACGTGTTATAACTGTACTATCGGCTTCTATTGCACTTGTCGACAACATATTTTTCTGAAAATCAGAAATGAGGTATAAGGTCTTTCGGGAGTTTGGTTCTTTCAGAAATACATCCTTTTGCCGGCTGATTATCTGATCCAGTTTCCGGTTAGCCGAACTTATACTCACTTCCTCGACTGCTGTCTGAAATTCTTCGAAACTCATCAGCCTCTGGTATTTGCCTCCAAAATCATTGGTCAGGAGCTGGAATTTATCATTTAAACTATAGGCGGAGGCGATCTCCCTCGCTCTTCTTTTCGCCTCATCAAGCAGGGTTCCTTCTTTATTCACAGCTTCCATACTATAGGAATTGTCAATAAAAATGCTCAAAACATCCCGCTGCAGGGCATTTTGCTGTTCAGCCACCGGTATATATGGGCGGGCAAATGCAAAAACCAGAAAACTTATTCCAAGAATCCTGGTTGCCAGAATTAATCTGTCTTTAAGATGTTGACGCGAAGAGGTCTGAATCTGTACGTTCTTTAAAAAACGAACATTACTGAAATAAACTTTCTTAAACTTCCTGAAATTAAAAAGATGGATAATGACAGGTATGGCGATTGTCAGTAGGGCAAATAAAAATCCGGGCGACAGGAATCTCATTAAGAATCAAAATTAACTATAATTAATCTGCTGTGAAAGGAATTGGGAAATTAGTTGAGAATTGAGAGTGGAGAGTTGCGCGAGTAACATTTGCCACTACTCTCTATTTCATCTGAAGTAGGCTGTAATCCTGAGTTTAGCGAAGGAAATTATCAATAGGTTAGAAGGAGTTTGGCAGCGAAAATATAGGTCAATAGGTGCTAAGGTACCTCCTGCGTTGGAATGACAGAAAGTTGAGAATAGGAAATGGACCTACCACAGGTATTGCTTCTCACTCTCAATTCTCCACTCTCCACTCTCAATTAACATAAATTTTTTATTCCAATATCCAATCCTTATATTTGCTCGCCTCCCAAGCTGTTTGGGCCAAATATTATGAATATAGTTTTCACACATCACGTACATTTCCACCATCGCTTTGCGGCGATGTAAAATAATATACGTTTCTACGTGAAACTCTTTCTTAATA
>NZ_JAUYSS010000063.1 GCF_030695525.1 Daejeonella sp.
GCCAAAGCATTAACTTTAATAGCATCAGGTGCAGCGGCGGCATTTTGCTACTTTTCTGCTGCAGGAAAAGTAGAGAGAAAATTATGAGATTTGATTTTTAATCTTACGATTTCAATTTCCCCGGACACTAGTGATTCTCAATTCTCAATTAATATTAAACCTCACTCCTCAACACCTCCAACGGCGGCCTGTTCAGCACTCCTCTGCTATTAAATAATCCAATCAATACCGTTAAAGAAGTGATCAGCAGGAACAGAATCAGAACCGGAAGTAGTTCAGGAGAAAAGGTAGTCTCGAAAACGAACCTTGCCAATCCCCAGCTTGCAAGCAGCGCTAAAACAATACCCGCAGCCGCAGCCAAAGCTCCAAGAAAGATATACTCCAGGGCCGTAATCACCAGAATCTGCTTGCGGCTTGCACCCATAGTTCTTAATAAAACACTCTCCCTAATCCGCTGGTATTTACTGATCAGAACCGAAGCAATCAGCACAATCAAACCGGTAATGATACTGAATGCAGCCATGAAACGGATTACAAAGCCCATTTTATCCAAAATCTCATCCAGTACACTTAAAACTAATCCGAGGTCAATCATCGAAATATTAGGAAAGGTTTTTACTACAGCCTGCTGGTATTTCGCCGACAATTCATTGGAAGGGACCTGCGTAAGCAGCACATGAAACTGTGGGGCATCCTCAAGAACTCCTGTCGGAAAGATCAGAATAAAATTGGTCTGAATCCTGTTCCAGTCGACTTTACGGGTACTCCCAACAAGCGCCTTTAATGGAGCGCCCTGCACATTAAAGGTCAGCTCATCACCAATCTTCACTCCGATTCGTTTCGCATAACCTTCCTCCAGGGAAACATAAACTGGCTTGCCGGGCTCAGCTCTACCGATCCATTTTCCGTCGATCAACTCCTCCGAATCACTTAAGCTATCCCGGTAGGTAACACGGTATTCCCGTTCCAGTCCGCGCATTGCACCCCATGCGACACTATCTTTTTTATAGCTGGCAGCATTGCGCCCCTTTATCTCAGTCATCCGCATATTCACTATCGGAACTTCCTGTAAAACAGGCAGATTCATACTCTTTGTCAAATCATTGACCGCCTTTTTCTGATTACTCTGAATATCAAAAAGCACCATATTGGGCTGATTCTTACTGGAAGAACGGGTAACCCTGTTGATCAGGATATCCTGAACAAAGAACAATGTGCAGATAAAGGCTGTCCCTAAACCAATTGAAACAACCAGAATTAAAGTCTGATTATTCGGCCTGAACAGATTCGCAAAACCCTGTCTCCATAAATAAGACCAGGAAGAAGGAAAATAACGTCGTGCAAGCCACATCATCGCATAAGCCAGAGCGGCAAGGGCAATAAATCCGGCAAGGACACCCGCAGTAAAGAATACCGTCTTCTTGAGAGAACTCATCTGCAGGTAGGTAAAGCCAAAAATGAAGAGTACGATAATAAAATAGACCAGCCATTTTATGGGATCCTTAAAAAGGGAAGTTTCTTCCAGCGAAAGGCGGAGTGTATTTAAAGGCGAAATATTCCTGACCGAAACCAGGGGCAGAAGGGCAAATAATACAGAAATGATCAAACCGAGTAAAAGACCTTGTCCGACAGCCATCCAGGAAATCGCTACTGTGATTTCTACTGGTAAAAAATCTTTCAGGACTATAGGCAAAAACTGCTGGATGAGTGTTCCCAAAATAGCCCCGATCAGGGAACCGATCAGACCAATACCGGCAATCTGGATCAGATAGATCAAAAATGCCTGTCTTGAACTGGCACCGAGGCAACGCAGAACGGCAATGGTATTGATCTTTTCACGGATATAAATATGAATGGCACTGGCCACACCAATACAGCCCAAAAGGAGCGCAATGAAGCCCACGAGAGCCAAAAATTCGGTCAGATCTCCAAAAGAGCGGCCCGTATTTTCCTTCCGGGATTCAATTGTTTCATAATCCAGTTCTGCCTTTTCCAGTTGTGGCTCGAGGCGCTTGGCCAGTTTATTTACGTTAGTTTCAGGAGGAAATTTATAATAAAAATTATAGGTGATGCGGCTTCCTTTTTGTGAAAGCCCTGTTTCTTCGAGATAGGAAAGCGGTATATAAACAATCGGAGCAACCGCAGCATTAAAACCTGTCTGGCCCGGAGCTTTGTTCAAAACCCCTGCGATCTCAAAAACGACCTCACCCACTTTTATTGAATCTCCGGCCTTAGCATCATACTGAAGCATCAGCGTTTTATCGACCAGCGCCTGCTTCCCAAGTCTGAAACTGCGGCTGGCAGTTTTGGGAGTAGTTTCTATATCTCCGTAATAAGGGAAATCTCCGGATAAGGCCCTGACATTGACCAGGCGGGTACCCCCATTCTTCTGGAAATAGATCATGGAAGCAAAAGTCCGCTCTTCGGAACGCTCAGTCCCCAGGGATTTAAGCATTGGGAGGGACTCTTCCTTAACAGTTTTATTGGTCTCAATGATCAGATCAGCACCCAGCAGACTTTTTGCCTGCGAGTCAATGTCATTTCTGAGATTGTATTCAAAAGAATAAATAGCCACCAAAGCGGCAATTCCAAGGATGATCGAGGAAATGAACAGAAATAAGCGCGAGCGGTTACGCCTGCTGTCCCGCCATGCCATCAGAAGCAGCCATCTGAAATTGAGGGAACCTTTATGCTCCTCTATAACAGGTTCATTAAGCTCCGACATGATCCGGCTTTTCAGAGTTTTCAATATTAGTCCTCAGATCCGAAACCAGTGAACCGCCTTTGATGCGGATAATCCGCTGAGTTTTGGAAGCCAATTCCAGATCATGAGTTACCAAAACCAGTGTTGTTCCTGCTTCTTTATTCAGATCAAAGATCAGTTTTACAACCTTTTCACTCGTTTCCGCATCGAGGTTACCGGTAGGCTCATCGGCGAATAAGATCTTTGGGGAATTAGAAAAAGCCCTTGCTAATGAAACCCGCTGTTGTTCTCCACCGGATAGCTGAGTAGGATAATGATGCCCGCGATCAGCCAGACCAACCTTATCAAGCAATTCCAATGCCTTTGGACGAATATTCTTCTCACCTCTCAGCTCCAGCGGAACCATTACATTTTCTAAAGCCGTTAAAGTTGGCAATAGCTGGAAGTTCTGAAAAATAAAACCTACATGCTGATTCCTAACCTGAGCCCGCTGATCCTCATTCAGATTATCCAGTCGGATATGATTCAGTTCTACAATGCCCGAAGTGGAGCGATCAAGACCTGCGCATAAACCCAAAAGCGTAGTTTTACCACTTCCGGAAGGACCGACGATCGACATAGTCGAGCCTGCCTCTATCGCAAAACTTATATCATCCAACACGGTGAGTGTACGGCCCCCGCTTTGATAAGTTTTACTCAAATTCTGAATATTCAGTATAATGTCCAAAGTGTCTGGTTAAATTTAATTAAGGTGAGTTCTATCTATAAATATCTAATGACTAATATTTAACCACATAGATTCTCTTATATTTTGCTTTAAAGGAAACATAGATTGAAGCGAAGCTTCAAGGCTATCTGTGTCTAAAATGAAGGTCATCAGCTATAAAATGCTATGTTTCTATGTGGTTTTTAAATTTTTTTTGAGTTCACGTTAATCTATGATTTAGCAATCTTCGCAAAATAAACAAAATGAAGGTCTTAGCCAGACCTGCTTTGTAAAAATCTTCTCATATTATTGGATGGTGAGGGGTGGAGGATGTTACAAATTTATTGAATCCTAAACAGAACCTCCTTGTCCCCTGTTGCAAACCTTGTGGTTTTAAAACCGCGGGCTAAAAACAATTTTGCATTTCAGGGCGGTTTTTATACCAAATCAAAAAACAGTCTAAAAAAGAGCTTTTGTTGATACCTTGTTGAGCTTTTCTTTAGCTAAAATGCATTTTTGGCTACGCCAGCCCAATAATAGCCGAACAAGGTATCAAGAAGGTATCAACAAAGTGGCTGTGAAGAGGGAGCTTTGACAAGTGGGCTGTAAAAGCCGACCATTTCGAGGATATCCTCGAAATGATAAGAGGCGGCAACAGTATGAGGAGAAATAGAAGGAATAAAACTTTCAGGATAAATAATTTTGTAAATGATTATCCGTCACTATTTTGCTTTAAACCTTACCACATCCCCACTATCAGTACCTCCATAAACCAATTTTAGTACGAGAGCTTTGGCATTAGGTTGCTCCTTCCGACAAATGTATATCAGCTTTTCCTTTAAAGCATGATACTGGAAACTATTTGATTTTCCCCGGTCGGATACCGTGGTAATATATTCAGTCTCGTTCATAGGCTCACTATCTGTGAAGACGTAAACTCCCTGGAATTGATTAACCTTTGAATGACTATTTTTTTCGGAATTTTCTTTGAACTTGATAATAACAGCTTTGTCATCACCGTCATTCACAAACGATAATATTAATCCATCTGCGGTATAATTAACTTTTCTTGCTGCCTTAAGCAGAAAATCGCGGACGGGTTGATATTGCCCTTTTGATTTACTTATATCGGCGTCATCATGCCCTGCAGTTGACACTTCTCCCACAACTTCATATTCTGCAATGGGTTGGCTATCCGTAAAAATATAAAAGCCCTGCATCTTGTTTACCACCCCGATGTTCTCCTGGCTGTATCCCGCGGCTACAACCAGAATTAAACAAACACTTATAAAAAATCTTAAAATCATAACTCTTAAATCAAAAAAACACCTCAAGAATATTCTTGAGGTGCAGACTTCATTCTTTAAATGGAAAACAGAACTAATAGTGCAATTAGTATCACACCAAATCCCATCCATGAGGATCTCCGTGCAGCTTTATCGCGGCTGAAAATGTGTACTAATGCAACACCGATTATTCCAAATAATAATCCCACTAGAAACCCAACAATATTAAACCCACCACTGGCATTTGCTGCCGCTTTTTTAACATTAACCTTTTCGTCTAAGTTCAGGGACTCATCATTCCTTAGCTTTTTCTTCATGAAGGAAAAGGCAAGTTTTTCTTTAAAATTTAGCTTCTCTCCTGTTAATTCAGTGTATTGTTTTGGAGATAGATCTAAAAGTTCTCTGAAAGTGATACTAGCTTCCGCAGACGGTTCTATTACAACTTTCTTACTTTTTACAGGTGGGATCGCAGATGTTAAGAAAACAACTAAGATCAAAAGTAACGGGAAATTCAATAATTTTTTCATGTGTTGTGTTTGGTTTTTGGTTAAAAAATATATAATTGAAGACAAAAGGTAAGCGGGTGACTATAACTCATAAAACCTTCCTTAAATTAATTTGGATCGTGGCAGTTTGATTTAGATCCGAGGAAAAAGCTGTTTTTATTAATGAATTACGAGTTTTAACTATCAGAACCCCGGTATTTGGAGGTGTTGCTCCAAGATTTTCAGCATAAAATTTTAAGACGTGAACTGAGGTACGAGAGTTATTTATTTTGTAAGTGAGTGGGATCTTCGTCAGAGTGACTTTCCTGAATATCACATTGTCATTATTAATCAGGGTTATCATATCACCATCTATTTCCATATTGTCAAGGATAGAGAGCTCAACTTCATCTTCGTTGATCTCGATTACTCTTACCTTATTTTCAATTCTCGCAACCGTATCTGTTCGGGTAGTAGGAGATTCATTTATTAAAATGGGTGATGCTGTGGCGGGTTTTTCGTTGACAGTGCTGTTTTCAAACTTCGGAGTTGAAGGAATCACCCTTTTAATTGCCCTTTGGGAATTTATAACTTGACTCTTAACACGCGGTGAAGCTATCTTATCTAAGCTGACAATGCCCGATAAACAATTTGAAATATTACTTAAGGGAGTAAAATTTCCTGTTAATTTAGAATCTGCCAACGCAAGTTCTAATTTCAGCAAGCACAATTCCTGTTTGTTGGGATAATTAGAGTTCAACACTTCGATCTCACTAACTATTAGACGACCATTTTCCTTGACTGCCATAACCTTTGATTCGCAATAAAAATTATCGTTGAGGGAAGTTGAAACTCCGGTGTAAACGCCTGATTCTTCCTGATCTAACTTTAATTTATATTCAAATTCGCCTGAGGAGTCCATTAATTTTCCCGCCCATTCCCCCATTAAACTCTTATTAATTTGACCCAGGCAATCAACAGTCGAAAACAGTATGATAACTATCAAGATTAGCTTACCCGGATGCATTTGATCTAATGAATAAGAATTTCTAATTATCATGTTAATTATAAGGTTCAGCTTGCTTTGAATTAAAGCTGTAGTGTTACTGCACGAATGTAAATAAGCCCGTTTAAGTATCCTTACGGTTTCCCGTAGGACACCATCCAGCAATAAATTTTCATCCGGTAAACTCCCTTCCAGTCTAAAATAATACCGACTTTCGCTTCCAATTCTTATTCTAAAGCACATTTATAATGACACGATTTTCGAGATATCTTATTTACTCACTATTCATAACCATAAGCATCTCCTGCCAAATACATGATGCAGGGATGGTAGCTGTTTCAGCGCCACAATCGGAAGCATTCCCAGTCACCAAGATCGTTGATGGTGATACCTTTTGGGTAGACAACGGTACTGAAAAGGGGCTTAAGATCCGCTTCATAGGAATCGATGCGCCAGAGTCCAGGCGAATGTTCAACAGGGAAATTGGTTATTACGGAAAAGAAGCGAAGGAATACTTGACCAGTCTTCTAACTAATAAAAAAGTCAGGCTTGTTTCAGATGTAGACCCCTTGGATCAATATGGCAGAACCTTATCCTATGTTTACCTTGAGGATGGGACATTTGTAAATGCCGAATTAATAAAAAATGGGTATGCTGTGCTGATGACGGTACCGCCGAATGTGGAATTTGCGGATTACTTTGCGAAACTTCAGCGTGAGGCGAGGGAGCAGAAAAAGGGCTTGTGGAAGGTAGAAGTTCAATAATCTGGAATTAGCCTTCCTGACATTAGACCGGCAATCAGTGCAAGAGACCATCGTTTACCGGCAATGGCGTTATTAATTCCAACGTCGTTTACCCTGCCAGAAGCCGCTAGCCAATTACAAAAATTTCCATTCTCGAAGCTGATATTCTGAGGGCAGGAAGCACTTTGAGAAAAGCTTGAAATCACGCAACCCAATATTAAAAATAGCACAAGGTAGAGGTTTTGAAAACGTATTTTTTAGGGCTACAAGTAAAATCTGATCATTGGTTAAAATTTCATTCTATTGAGGTTAGGCAGGGATCTTTAGTTAATTAGTAAAAAGAATGATGAAAATATTATTATATCTCTCTAATCTAACGAGTTATAATATTGACTCTTAGGAAGAATCGTGAAAATATATTTAGGCACAATCTCATCTGAGGACGATGAAGAAACAATCTTAACCGCATATTTCTGGCCAACGTATACACTGTATAACCCATCGTCCAGAATTTCAGAGGCTGCCAGTTTCATGCCTAATGCAGTTATTCTGTTTTTGATAAGAGAATAGAAATTTTTATTGTGAATTTGATAAGTAATTGTCGATTCATAACCTGGACTGTAAATCAAATTAAACCATCCAACCGCCCTTTCTGTATCAAATTCTGATTTTCCGAATGCCCAGACTGCCCTTCCCATCCTATCGTCCGTTTCCACCACTGAAGAATCAAAGCGCCAGCCTCTATTTAAATGAAATTCATTTACATATTCCAGATCTTTCATTTGCAGGTTCACTAGCTGGTCTAAAGTCAAACTCTGACCTTTACTGGTTTCGAATGATAAAAGAAGAATTAGGGTAATGAGATATTTCATTACGTCAATTTTTGAGATCATTATTTAGTTTTTAAGCTAAAGTTAACAAAGAAAATATATCACTCTTTTGGTATTTAGCAGTTGATGCTCATATCACCCCCAAATCCTTACAAAACGCAACCAACTGTTCATTCTTCGTAAAATTCAGCGCCTCCCTAATATAATTCAAGCGCTTTTCCACACTGCTTAGTCCGTAAGGCTTAATCTGGTGCTGTACCAGATACTCTGGAATGTCTTTTTGAAGTATCCCCTTTGAGAGCAGGGTAATCAGTACGATATCATATTCCCTGAACTCGTAAGTATTGGTTTCTTTGATGGATTGCCTTAGGCCAGTACTCAGGTATTTTCTGTTTTTTCCTATTGCTTCCAGAGCCAGTTTTAACTCGGTGACATCGCGGCGGGCTTTCCGGACAAAGGCATCGATTGAAAGTTCTTTGAACAACAGGTCGATCAAGACTGGCTTGCCTTCAGCAGAAAATACCAGCACTTTAATTCGGGGTTGAAGATCTTTTACTGCACGGATCAGATCAGTGCCGTTTTTAATATTTTGGGGTATGTGGTCTTCTTCAAAGGATAGGTCTGTGATCAGCAGATCATATGGAGCATTGTCTTTCACCGCATGGGAAATTCGCACCAGTGCATCATCACAGTAATACGCATAGTCGCTGTTCACGATGCCGAAATCTTCCAGTGCTTTCCGGACAGAAATATTGGAACTTTCGTGATCTTCTGCAATCAATACTTTTTCAAACATAGCTATGATCTCACAGGAAATTGGATCTGAATATTTAGTCCCCCTGTTGTGCCTTCTTCAAAAGTAATATTGCCATGGATGCTTTTTATACGGTTTCCCGTATTCGTAAGCCCGTTCTTAAAAATGGTCCCTTCGGGGAGGCCGGCTCCATTGTCGGTGTAAAAGACCTTGATATTGTCCGCCTTTCGCTCAAAACGGATGGCTACTGAACTAGCTTTACTGTGTTTGTTCATATTCACCATCAATTCCTGTAGCACATAATACAGGTTGTCTTTTGATTCCTGATTTAATTCTGACCATAATTCGCTGGTATTCCCGACAATCACAACCCTGGTATCATGCGTGGCGAACGACATAAGTAAATTACTTATGGAATTTTGAAAATCGTAGCCCGGGAGGCCCAAAGAAACATCATCATATGAAATATCCCGGGAACGTTCGTACAGGACTTCCATATCATCAAGAATCCGGTCGCGGTCAATTTTAGCGTCGTTCTCTAGTTCAGACATCAGGCGGTATAGTCCGTTAGCTACAACATCATGCACCTTTTTTGAAGTTTTAAGCTGGCTTTCTTTAATTGCGCTGGCGGCTTGCAACGCTAAACGGCGTGTTCTCCTTTTATAAGATAAAACCCCCGTAATGCTGCCCGCTATAATCAGGATTGCGAGACTTATTAACCAAACATTTCTTTTGGTATTTTCTTGCTGAAGTAAGAGATTATCTGCCTTATGCTTTTCAGTTTCATACCGGATCAGAGCGAATTGATTCTTTGCACTATTCCGGGCTATTTGAATGCTATCTCCTAAGCTTCGATAGATATTAAAGTATTCCCTTGAGTCCCGCGGATCACTAAGTGGTATTAATTTTTGTAAGGCTTCCAGACGATCATCAGGACTGTTAAGTTTAGTTGCCAAACCATACATTTTTCTTGAAAAAATTAATGCACTATCCGGACGTTTTTTGAGATAGTAATCAGCAAGATGAGCATAGCTTGCATTCTGTCCCCATAAATCCTTTTCTTTCAATCTGATATTTAAGGATTGATAAAGTTCTTTCGATGAATTATAATCGGGAGTTTGAAGCCATTTGGTATATGCAAAATTAGAAAGGGCTCTTGCATAATTAACAGCGTTCTTTTCTTGTCCCAATACAGACATATAAATTTCAATAGCTTTTAAAAACTCTCCATTTTTGCGGTATGCATTGGCTATATTATTCCTGACAATTAGCGCATAAGTACTATCAGGAATAAATCCCAAACTCTTGTTGTAGAATTCTATTGCTTTTGTGTATTGTTTGAGATTATAGCTGGCAATCCCCAGATTATTATAGTTCGATAGGATGTAAGGATGGTGTTCCGGATTTTTCTCATCGAAAAAAGGTACGGCATTTAAAGATAATTCTTGTCCGCCAAAATGATCTCCCCCATCGGTAGCAATGATTGACATATTTACAATGCAGCTAGCTGCACCAAGACTATCTTTGTCCTGAATAAATTGATCCTTTGCTTTATTAAAATAAAAAAAGGCAGAATCTGTTTCTCGCCTATCCCGATGTTCATAGGCTCTTTTGTAGAAAATGTTATTAGTCTTTTCATGCCTGGTATTATTTGAACATGCGTAGCTAAATACTATCAAACAGAGAAATATAATATTGAGCTTCATTAAGGCAGATTTTTCCTAATTTAAAAATTAGGTACAATATATTCTCTTAATTCGGCTTTAAAATTCCAGCCAGTCCTTAATCGTGCTCGTGTCTAATAGTATAAAGCAAATCTGGGTGCCATTAGAAAGAAGCTCTAACGACACCCAGACTTAATTAAGGTCTTGGAGGTGGTGGTATTTGTCCATTTTCACCACCGGTATCATCAATTGGATCACCGTTTAATGTGCTGTATTCGGAATTGTTCCCTTTCGGAGAATCTCCATTACCTGTTGTATTGCCTGAACTGCATGCCAATCCCAATAAGATTGCAATTATGAATTGAATCATTTCTTAAAATTTAAAATGTTTGAAAATCATGCAGGGCCATCCGAATCCGATCGGAAGGATTGCTGCGTTGAATTCAAGAGGCGCCTCTTAAATTTTTTGGGAAGGATTGAGATTTGATTGGCGAACATGATATGACTGCTTCCCAGGTCAATGATATCAGTCCACCAATCTCCTCTCGGTTGGAAGCAATCAATGTTATTTGTTCAGCTTCCGGAAACAAAGGTGCAGCAGGCCAGGCAGCTGAATATTAAATGGTTCCGAAGAATCCGATTGTTCCGATAGAATTCCGAAAAGCCTGAAATATTCCTTAATTTCAGGCTCATATTTTATGCAGGATTCCGGAAAAATGTTCTCAGATTATAAAGCAGCTGTAATCAATTTCTATCAACAGAAAAGGAATGAGGGAAGCCTTTCACTCAATTTGCAACAACCTACACCCGCCAAATTGAAGAAGGAATGCCTTAGCGTTTTTGAAATAAGAAGATCCCGTAATGACCTGGAAATTTTGAGTCAGTTTTTTGGCCATCGGGCAGAAGAAGTGGCGTATGAAGCAGCAATCAGAACAATGGATACCGATAAGTTTCGGCCATTAGTAAACCTATTAATTGGAAAGGTCAGAGAGACTGAAGACAAAAATATTGCGCTTCTCTCCTGGCTCATTGATTTTAAGCCCAGACCTTATCGCTTTGGATCTAGCTTTACAAATAATGGAGCGGATGCAGAGGGACATAAGGAGCCTGAAGATACCTTTATTATCACTGAAAAGCCAGGCATGGCTCCTCTGGAAGCTGAGGACCTCAATTTTGTTAGCGGCATGGGAACTGGAGGTGCCCCTAAATCAGGGAATAAGATTAACTATTTTCATGAATATAAAAAGCAGGGAATTATTGGTCTTGGGATTTTAATCATAAGTGTTTTAGGAATTTCATTCTACACGTCTAAGCCACAATGTATGTATTGGACTGGAGATCAATACGAGGCCATCGCTTGTGATAAAAAGGCACCCCATATACAGCCTATCCTGGCAGATGATTTTAAACTTGAACACTTTAAAAGAATTACCAAACGGGATACCTTAACATATAATGATATAAATAAGGTTTGGTACGCAAGTGTTGATAAGCAAATTGAGTTCTATACAAGTGCTGGAGAAGACCCTCGTTTGGCCGGCCGACAATTAAGGCCTATGTCGAAATATATCTTTGAGAAATATATTCTTCCATTAAAAACACCCCGGGGTAAATTGAGTATTCCCAGTCACTGATTGCCGGTAAAAGGTTTTGTTTTTCGACCCCGAACACTCAATGTCATTATTTAAATTTGGGGAGGTTCCAGCTTTCGCTGGAATGACAACATTGCTGGGGGGAGATGGGGGGAGATTCCAGCCTTCGCTGGAATCGGTTCAGATCACTCCTCATTTCCAAAATAAATAAAGACAAAAAATGAGTAAAAGCACAACATCATTTATAATACGGTTCCGTCTTTTGATTCCAGCGAAGGCTGGAATCTCCTTATTAACCAAAAAATTTTGTCATTCCAGCGAAAGCTGGAACCTACTGCCCCTTAAATAATGACATTGAGCGAAAGCTGGAACCTTAGGTAATCTTCTTTCATCCTCCCAACAACGCTTGTCATCCGATAACCATCGGATCCAGCGAAAGCTGGAACCTGTATTAATAATTCTTACAAAGTCGGATCACCTTCAAGCCTTCTTGTATTAGTTTCAGAGGGACTTGCTTTAGTATTGCAATAAGTGATTATGATTTAGTATAAATTTTAACCGGATACTGGTAATTCCCAGCCTATTCCTCAGATCTTCCCTTCCGTTACGGAAAACCGTAAAAATCAAAAGAAGTACTTCGTAATTTTGAATAGCCGAATGCATGAAAATTGAAGGCTATGCAGTATAAAATACTGAATATCAAATATATGAGCGCTCGGTTTATTTGTATTAAGGATTTATTTGGTTTATGTTTAATGATCTAAAGTGCTCAAATGAAAGGAAATATTGGCAGTCAGTTAAATGGAATACTCCTCTCGACTGTTTTAATCTTTGTCCTTTCATTATCCCTTCAGAGTCAGACGAATAGCCATTTCACAGCTTCCGGTTCTATTCATGAAAGCCAGGAAACTATTGTTTATATCACAAAAACCGGAACAAAGTATCATAAATCTTCCTGCAGGTATCTGAATCAGAGTAAGATTAAGACGACGCTGAAGAAGGCTGTGGCGGCGGGGAATGTGGCGTGTAAGGTTTGTAAACCATAGAATTAAACTGATGAAAAAATTAGTGTTATTAATCATTGCCTTTGCAGGTTTTCTGCCTTTATCTTCTATAGCGCAATCATATAAGGAATGGAAAGACCATGATGTGGTACGCTTTTATAAGAAAGTTGATTTAGACTCATATAGCCTTGATAAAGAGGGCGAAGAGATTGAAGAAATTTATACACCCACAAAAATTGATGATGGTCAATACAAAGTAGAAGTCACTAAGGTTTCATCAAAACTATACCAGATAAGGGGAACAAATATTTACATGTACTTTAGGTATTCTCCATATTTATATACCTATGATGAAGGAATTTTAGAAGTATCTTATAATTACGGAACATTTTATGAAAAGCCATGATTTGGCTTCCAATTTAGTCAGATTACCTTTGAGAAGAGGGAATATAATTTGTAAACTAATTGTCCTTTATTAACAAACACAGATTATGAACGAAATCGTCCGAAGAAAATTAATAGAAGTTGCGAGGAAAAAAGGCGAGCAAACTATTACATATCAGGAACTATCAGACCAATGTAATCTCGGATTGCTTATGCGTGAGTCTGAATATGCTAGAGCAGAAATTGGTCGAATTTTAGGAGAAATTTCAACCTTTGAACATAATAATGCCAGACCATTACTTAGTTCCTTAGTACTTTCTAAAGGAAGTGCTTATGAAGGTGATGGGTTCTTTAAACTTTGTGATGAACTAGGTTTTGGTCCCTGGAAGAAACTTCAAAATGATATAGAATTCCCATTTCAACAAATGAGAAAATGTTATGACTTCTGGAAAAACGACTCTTATTATGACCAATATTTAAATGAGTAAGTAATCTTAAATTAATAGTTTTACATCACACTCATTTATACGATCAATGAACCAAGCCGTACATAATAAATTAGTTTCTTTTATCTGGTCTATTGCTGACGATTGCCTGCGCGATGTTTACGTCCGTGGAAAATACCGGGATGTGATTTTACCCATGACTGTTTTACGCCGCTTAGATGCTTTGCTCGAACCTACAAAAGCGGCCGTACTGGAGGAAATGACCTTTCAAAAAGATGAAGCTAAATTTTTAGAATGGGACACCAGTGGCTTAAAGTCTGCTTCCGGCTATGTATTCTATAATACCAGCGAATGGACCTTACAGCGCTTACACGACACCGCAACCAATAACCAGCAAATTCTGCAAGCCAATGTGGAGGATTACCTGAACGGTTTTAGTGATAATGTTAAAGAGATCATCGATAAGTTTAAATTGAAAAGTCAGGTGAGGCATATGGCACAGAAAGATGTGCTATTGGATGTGCTGGAAAAATTTACCTCAGCTAAAATCAATTTAACCCCATTCGAAAAACTGGATCCCGATGGACGCAAATTGGCTCCCTTAAGTAATTTAGGGATGGGCTATGTGTTTGAAGAACTGATCCGAAAGTTTAACGAGGAAAATAACGAAGAAGCCGGAGAACACTTTACCCCCCGTGAAGTTATTGATTTAATGACCCATCTGGTCTTCGAACCCATTAAAGATGAATTGCCACCGGTAATGACCATTTATGATCCGGCTTGCGGTTCTGGTGGCATGCTGACCGAATCTCAGAATTTCATTAAGGATGAAGATGGAGAAATCAAAGCCAGTGGCGATGTGCATTTATATGGCAAGGAAATTAATGATGAAACCTATGCCATCTGTAAATCGGATATGATGATTAAAGGGAACGACCCGGAGAATATCCGCGTGGGTTCTACCCTGAGTACCGATGAGTTTGCCGGCAAGAACTTTAACTTCATGCTCTCCAATCCGCCTTATGGAAAATCATGGGCCAGTGAACAGAAATACATTAAAGATGGCAAAGACATCATCGACCCCCGGTTCCAGATTACATTGAAAAACTATTGGGGCGAAGCAGAGGATGCCGATGCCACTCCACGTTCCTCAGACGGGCAATTGCTTTTTTTAATGGAAATGGTGAGTAAGATGAAACCACTGGATCAAAGTCCGGCGGGTTCCCGCATTGCCTCGGTTCATAATGGTTCCAGTTTATTTACTGGCGATGCCGGAGGTGGAGAAAGTAATATCAGAAGGTATATCATCGAGAACGACTGGCTGGAAGCCATCATCCAAATGCCGAATAACCTCTTTTATAATACAGGTATCACCACCTATATCTGGTTATTATCCAATAATAAAAAGCAGGAGCGAAAAGGTAAAGTACAATTGATCGATGCCGGATCTTTATACCGTAAACTGCGCAAGAATTTAGGAAACAAGAACTGTGAGTTTGCTCCTGAGCATATCCGTGAAATACTGAATGTTTATGCGCAAATGCAGGCCATAGAAAGAAGCGGCGAGCAAGGCATTGCTTCTAAACTGTTTGATAATGCTGATTTTGGCTATTATAAAGTGAGCATCGAACGGCCAAAACGTTTAAAAGCACAATTCACAAAAGAGAAGATTGCCGAATTACGCTTCGATAAATCTCTGCGTGAAGCCATGGAATGGGCCTATCAGGAGTATGGCGAAGCAGTTTATACCGACCTGAAAAGCCATGAAAAAGAGATCCTCGACTGGTGCGATAAAAACGAACTGAATCTAAGTGCCAAACAAAGTAAGGCATTAACTAGCTTAAGCACCTGGCAAAAGGGAATAGAATTAATGAATATTGCCGAAAGCCTGATGGAGAAAATAGGCAGCGCCGAATACAGCAACTTTAACGAATTTAATACACGGGTAAATGAGGCTTTAAAACAAAATAAAACTACAATCTCCGCTTCCGAAAAAAATACCATTTTAAATGCCATCAGCTGGTACGATGCCGATGCCGAAAAAGTAGAGAAAGGTATCATCAAACTGCAGGGGGAAAAGCTGGAAAACCTCCTGGAACATTTAAATTGTGGGGAAAATGAATTGGCCGATTATGGCTATTATGCTACCCCTAAAAAAGGCGAATACCTGCAATATGAAACCGAAAGTGATTTACGGGACTCAGAAAGTGTGCCTTTAAAAGAAAATATCCATCACTATTTTTTAAAAGAAGTGAAACCACATGTTGAAGAGGCCTGGATTAATCTGGAGGCCACCAAAATAGGCTATGAAATCTCCTTCAATAAATACTTCTACCAGCATAAACCTTTACGTTCATTAGAAGAAGTGAGTGCTGATATTTTAGCGCTGGAGGCAGAAAGCGATGGTTTAATCCGCGAAATTTTAAATCTGGCTTAACATGGATTCTGAGTTAATCTTATACCAGTCGGAAGACGGACAAACTAAAATACAAGCCCGTTTAGAAAACGAAACAGTTTGGCTTACGCAAGCGCAAATGATCGAATTGTTTGGTAAAGTAAAATCTACCATAAGCGAGCACATAAAAAACATTTTTGAAGAGGGGGAATTAGATGAGAATTCAGTTGTTCGGAATTTCCGAATAACTGCCGCAGACGGAAAAGATTACCTAACTAATCATTACAACCTCGATGTAATCATCTCTGTAGGTTATCGGGTAAAAAGCTTACAGGGAACCCGGTTTCGCCAATGGGCTACGGCCAGACTTCGCGAATATATCGTGAAAGGTTTTACGATGAACGACGAATTGCTTAAACAAGCAGGCGGCGGCGATTACTTCGAAGAGCTATTAGCCCGCATCAGAGACATTCGTTCTTCTGAAAAAGTATTCTGGAGGAAAGTATTGGATATCTATGCGACCAGTGTGGATTACGACCCTACTGCCGAAGCTTCAGTAACATTTTTTAAAACCATACAGAACAAAATGCATTGGGCAGCACACGGACAAACTGCTGCCGAAGTTATATACAGTCGTATAGATGCGGCAAAACCTTTTCTGGGACTCACAAGCTTTAAAGGAGAGCAACCCACACAGCAGGAAACTACCATTGCCAAAAATTATTTAAATGAGCAGGAATTAAATGTACTCAACCGTATGGTGACTGCTTATTTAGAAGTTGCGGAATTGCAGGCCCTGAACCGTAAACCCATGTATATGTCCGATTGGCTGCAACGTGTGGATGATTTTTTACAAATGACCGGGAATAGCATTTTAAGTCATGCCGGCGCCGTTAGCCATCAAAAAGCCCTGGATAAAGCGAAAGAGCACTATTCGGCCTATAAACAAAACCTTAAAAACGAATTATCTAAAGCAGAAAGGGACTTTGTACAGCACTTAGAACAAAGTCATAAACAGCTTAAAAAGAAAAAAGATGGAAATTAAGAATCAAGAATGCATTCGATAAATTGTCTATGGAAACCTCTGGTGAGGTCTTGAAGATTAAGGCATTGTAGTTATGAGAATCTTACGCACCGCCAACTGGCACCTTGGTAAAGGTTCCGAAAATTCTCTCATTGGGAAGAACAAACGAGAGTACCTCCAGAAATTATATAGAAAGCACGCAGTAATTACCAATTCAGGAAATCGGATCCACGTGATGGAATCCAAGCAATTAGCGCGTCCGAATGGAAATGCAAAATTTCCTTAGGGGGCATTCTTATTTTAGGATTACTAAAGGCTATAAAGCTTCTACATCATCTTAGCCATTTCAATAGTATTTATAGAACAGCATGAACAAAGTGAATTTCTAGCGGATATAGAACATGATTGTAATGACCTAATCACTCTTATAAAATGCACAATGATGCCTTAGAAACATTTATCATATAAAATTATTAGATTGTAATTTAAAAAAACAGAAAAATGATGCAGGGTGATTTAGAAAAAAATACAATTACAATCTATTTTGATGCCCCTAAGCCTTTTGAAGCTACCAACATAAAGCCACTGAATGGTATTGCAGGCTTATATTTTATCTTCACTTCATCCATTCAGGTTCAATATCCGTTTAATAAATCAAAATTGCTCTATATAGGAATGAGTGAAAAAAGAACAAATAGTATAAGGAGCAGGCTAGGCGGTCATTTTGATGGAAAATCCAAAAATATAGGGCTATCTAACTATCGAAAAATTGAACCGTTATGGTTTACTTATATAAATATTGAAATGCTTAGAAATATTTGGGCATTTAGGGTGGAAGACCTAGAGAGTTATTTTATTCTAAATTTCGTAGAGCATTTTGGAGTTTACCCCATCTGCAATAATAAAACTGGATTTGAAATCCTTAATAATACACTGACTACAGATTTTAAAATTGATTGGGACTATTTTAAATAACAAATGCATGAAAGAAGATGATGTTAAATCAGGCAAGGAAATCCTTGATGCTTTTTTTACAGATATAGCAACTATTGAAAATGTTGATAAGGAAATTGCTAAAAGTCTGACTGAGTTATATTTTACTAATAAGCTTTCAGATAAGAATGTTGTAAATGAATTACAAAAACTAAGGCTTCAAAATGGTGACAAAGATTGAAAATATATTAATTTCTGGGATCCGTGGAATAATGAACACGGTGACACTTCCATTAAACGAAAAATCCATTTTATTATATGGTGATAATGGAACAGGGAAAAGTAGTATATCTGACTCTGTTGAATGGTTTTATACAGACAAGGTATCTCATCTGGCTGGTAGCGAGATCGATTTGAAAGATGCTTTAAGAAATGCTTATTTAGCCAATTCCGATAATTCCTTTGTTAAAGTTGAGTACAATAAAAATATTTTTAATACGACTAAAAGCCTCATTTACAAGAAAGGGAAATTAATATCAGAAATTTCTAATTCAACAACAGAGTTTGAAAAGTATTTTTCAGAGTCAGAAAATGAAAACTTGATTCTGCGTTATCAATTCTTAAGAGACTTTGTTGATCAGACAAAAGGAGATAAGTTAAAATTTCTTTCTGATATTATTGGCTTTTCTGAGGTTACCAAAACAAAAGACGTTTTAAGAAAAGCATTTAATTCGATTAAATCGGAAATTAAAACTCAAAATTTTGAAGCTCAGATTAATGTTCAAAAACAAACATTAATTGAAAAAATTGGTGCTGCAGTTAGTCAGGAGAGAAATTTATTCGAAAAGATAAATGAAATAATTGTGTCATTAAATACTGGCATAACAGTTACATCCATTGATGATATTAATATTTTCCTAGATCATCTTAAAAAACCCGCTAATACTAAACAGCTGACAGAACTTCAATTTTTAGAAAACACCAGTGCCTTTCTCTCTACTTTTAAGAGTGAAGTATTGTTTATTGATGTGGAGTTTAAGAAATATTTCGATGAATTTAATAAAATAGCTGATGATGTTCAAGGCATCATGAAAACCTTTTTAGCCGAGCTATTAAAATCAGGAGAAACAGTATTAACCAAGAAATTTCATAAAGAAGACAGCTGTCCCCTTTGCCTTCAGCCACAAAGCATTGAAGAATTAAGGCTAGATATACAAAACCGCTTAAAAGAAATTGAAGAATCTACAAAAAAGAAAGCTGCATTTGATGTTGCAAAACAATCGATTTTAAACATTTGTTCAGATAGACTCAATAGAGTTGAGATGGCAATGAGTGATATTTCTTTAAACGAACCAGAAAATGAGAATATTAAACATTCATTGAATGGTTTGAAGCAAAGACTAATAAATTATCAAAAGGCAGCTACTGAAAAAGTTACTTCAGGAAACAAATTGCCTTATGCAGAAACTCTAATCCTTACTGAAGCGGATTTTAATATTCAAGGTACAATTGCAGATAGGATTGAAATCCTAAAAGCTAGGATGAAAAGCGATAACTCAACTGAGTTATATGCAAATGTATCTGCAGCAAAAGATGCTTTTTTGAAGATAAAGCAATTTGAAAAGGAAAGAGAAAAGCTTGAACACCAAAAAAACTCTTTAGAACTGATATACAATGAATTTGTTAAACGGCAAAAGGAGGGATTAGATAATTTTATAAATACATTCTCTGGTTACATTAACGACTTTTACCAATACATGAACCCTGGCGAATTATTCCAGGAAATCAGAATTGTAATTATTGGTGAAGATGATGATCTGGATGGCATTACTATTGAATATAAATACAATGATGTTTGGGTTTCACCACCTCAGAAATATTTTAGTGAATCACACCTTAATTGTTTTGGTATCTCATTTTTCTTAGCATCGGTTATTGCTTTTAATAAAATTAACAAGTTTATAATTCTGGACGATGTAATCTCGAGCTTTGACACCAATCACAGACAAAGGTTTGCTAATTTATTATTTGAAAAATTTTCTGATTACCAGATAGTCTTGTTGACACATGAAGCTGAATGGTTCAAGTATGTCCGACAATTGGCTAAAAGAAAAAACTGGCTAATTGGAGAGATAAAGTGGACAGAGTCAGATGGAACATACCTAGAAGAAAAGCCAAATGATTTGAAAGCCTTTATCGAAACAGAGCTTGCTAAAAGCTCTATTGAGGCTTTAGGAAATCCAATCAGGAAATATTTAGAATTTACACTAAAAGAAATCTGCTTGAATTTTGATGTAAAGGTTAGTTTCAGGTTGAACGACGTGAATGAGAAAAGAATGCCAGATGAATTATTAAGTGAATTAAAATCAAAAATAAATAAAAATGGTGGCCAGGATTTAAAAGCAAAATTCCCGGTTATTGAACGTGTAACTAACTCAGTATTACTAGGTAATTTGCTTTCACATGATAATCCATTTAACCCAAAACTGGGGGATTTAAAAGCATTTTGGACAGATATACAAGAATTCGAGCAAATATTTACCTGTCAAGATACAGAATGTAAAAGACCTAAAGTTTCCATGAAAAATTATGACAACGTCGCTAAGAAAATTAGGTGCGGTTGCGATAAGACTAAATATGATTGGAAAGAATAAATAAGTGAACTTAAAAACTGCTCCCTATTTAAATGATACTTTCCTTCTTTGTTGAATGTTGATCAAAATACATAAGATCATAACAACAAAGAACCTAAAAGCTATTTTATGGGATATTTGATAAACTACTGCTGGTGAAGCCCATGTGAACCTAATGGTGCATGTCGGCTCCAAAACATTTATCTTGCATTATGAACAACTGGCAATCCCTCCAACAAAAACTCATTGAATTCAGAAACGATCGTGACTGGGAACAATTTCATAACCCCAAAGACCTTGCACTTGCAATATCTATTGAGGCATCCGAGTTAAACGAATTGTTTCTTTGGAAAAAGCCTGAAGAAGCCGATGTTGAAAAGGTAAAAGAAGAACTTGCAGATATTTTTGCCTATGCTCTCCTTCTGGCAGAAAAATACAATCTGGATGTAGATGAGATTGTCTTAAACAAGATTAGCAAAAACGCGGAGAAATATCCGGTGGATAAATCTAAAGGAACCTCTAAGAAATACAACGAACTCGGATGATCATCTACCAGGCAAGTAAAGCAGGGTTTCTAAATGATATCCTTTCCAACGATATCGAAAACATTGTCCATGAAGAGATGATCGCTTACGGCAATAAGCGGGTTGGATTAAGTGAACTCGCCTCCTGGAGAAATTCCTTGCAGTTTATGAGTAATGTTCTTCACGATTCTGAGATTCCCCCAGATTGTAATGTTGCGATAGAATACCATATTCCACAAACATCGAAACGGCTTGACTTTATCATTACCGGTCTTAACAAAGACAAAATTGATCACGCCATTCTTATTGAGCTAAAACAATGGTCCACAGCTGAATTAACTAACAAAGACAGCATTATAAAAACTCACTTCCAGGGGCGCTTAACGGAAACAACACACCCTTGTTATCAGGCCTGGTCATATTCAGCATTGTTGAACGGCTTTAATGAAACTGTCTATGAGGAAAAAATTCAATTAAGACCGTGTGCTTACCTGCATAATTATACAGATGATGGGGTAATAACTAACCCTTTCTATGGAGAATATATAGAAAAGGCTCCGATGTTCTTAAAACCGGATGCTCACAAACTACGGGAATTTATAAAACAGTTCGTCAAATTTGGCGATAGCACAAATATTTTATATCGTATTGATCATGGTCGTATTAAACCTTCTAAAAGCCTGGCTGATAGTCTTGCAGCTATGCTTACCGGTAAAGATGAGTTCATATTGATTGACGATCAAAAGATTGTGTATGAAACGGCTATGCTGGCTGCGCAATCTTCTGAATCCAGTAAAAACGTTTTGATTGTTGAAGGTGGGCCGGGTACAGGTAAATCAGTTGTGGCAGTTAACCTGCTTGTAAAATTGACTGAAAAAGGTTTACTGGCACAATATGTAACAAAGAATGCAGCACCCCGAAGTGTATATGAAAGTAAACTGACCGGCACATTAAAAAAAACTGTCATATCTAATCTGTTCAAAGGCTCAGGTGCATATATCGACACGCCTGAAAATACATTTGACGCATTAATAGTTGATGAAGCCCATCGCCTGAACGCAAAGTCGGGTATGTTTAAGAACCTGGGCGAAAATCAAATTAAAGAACTAATCCAAGCTTCAAAATTCTCTGTGTTTTTTGTCGATGAAGATCAGAAAGTTACTCTGCTGGATATTGGAGAAAAGCAGGAAATTGTCAGATGGGCAGAATCTATGGGCGCTAAGGTCCATCAGATGGAGCTTAGTTCACAGTTCAGATGCAATGGATCGGATGGATATCTGGCCTGGTTGGATCATACTTTGCAAATCCGGGAAACAGCTAATACTCTCCTTGATCAAAAGGAGTATGATTTCAGAGTTTTGAAATCACCGGTTGAACTTCGTAATCTGATTGTCGAAAAAAATAAGCATAGAAATAAATCACGGATGGTAGCCGGTTATTGCTGGGACTGGGTAAGTCAGAAAAATCCCGAGGCGTTTGACATTTGTATGCCGGAATTTGATTTTGCTATGCGCTGGAATCTCACAACCGACGGTAGCTTATGGATAATGAGCCCGGATTCTGTTAGTGAAATTGGTTGCATCCATACCTGTCAGGGCTTAGAGGTAGACTACATAGGTGTGATTGTAGGGGATGATCTGATTGTTAGAAATGGCCAGGTAATTACCAATCCGGCTAAACGATCTAAAAATGATTCTTCTGTTAAAGGCTATAAGTCAAGGTTGAAATCTGATCCTGAGAAAACTATGGCAGAAATGGATAAGATAATTAAAAACACCTACCGGACTTTGATGACCCGGGGCATGAAGGGGTGTTATGTTTATTGCGTGGATGAGGAGACTGGGGAGTACTTGAAAGACAATCTCAAAATTGATAACGATCCATTAAACCATCAAAATTTCAAATAGATGATTCAAACAACTCAATATCGGCTTTTAGACCAGGTGATTGTCATAAATAAAAAATACAAGGAAATTACCAGAATTACAGGTGAGGGATATAATATATTTCAGATCCTCAAAATGGGTACGGCTGAAAACAGATTACATTCGGCATTTATTGCAGACCTGTTAAACCCTAAAGGTGAACATCTCCATGGAGATGTATTTCTCAAATTATTCGTCGAAGAGTTCATTGGAAGTGATTTTGTATTTGATTCTAATACGGCAATAGTCGAAGTAGAGAAATATATTGGGCCAATTAGTGCCGACAAAACAAGAGGTGGTAGAATTGACATCTTTATAAGTGATAAAAATAATACGCAAATCTTTATAGAAAATAAGATTTATGCTGGCGATCAGGAAAACCAGCTAGTAAGATACTTCAACTCTAATCCCAAAGCACATCTGATATATTTATGCCTTCATGCTAATGAAGTTTCAAAATTTAGCTGCAAAGACCTGGAACTTGGGAAGGATTTTCACATTAGAAATTACAACCATCATATTTTAAACTGGCTCCATAAATGCAGGATGGAAGCAGTTTCGCATCCTTTACTACGAGAGACAATAACACAATATCTTAATATTGTAAAATATCTAACCGGTAAAACCATCAATAACGACATGAAAAACGAACTAGCTGAACTTATCACAAAGGATAAAGAATATCTTGAAGCGGCCTTTGCTATATCCTCAAACGTTGATGAAGCTTGTATTTTATTGCTTGATCGCTTCAAATCGATACTTCAAGAAATCGCAGACGAATTGGATTTGATATTTGAATATTCAATAGATTGGAATAAAAAATATAATGGTTTTATATTTTATAGAAAGACCTGGAATAAAGCCAGTATAAATTTCCAGTTTCAGAATTATGCAAGTAACCTTGTCTATGGCATTTCTTTGGATGAGGAAGCAGCAAATGTCGATGACAAAACAATTACAGAAACATTTGATATTCTAAAAGAGTTAGGAGGCAATTCAAATAGCTGGTGGCCTTTCTACAAAAAGATGGAACAACCCTATCTTGACTGGGAAAGCAAGGAGCCCTGGCTGGCAATTATTGACGGTTCAATCAAAAACGTTATCTATACCAAAGTAAAAGAGATTAATGGATTAATTGGAGAATATCCGTTATAAAATTTGATGGCCCATTTTATTCAAGTTTATTTTTAAAGGAATACTTGATTTTAATTTATCTCTAATATTTTAACAATGACTGAAGACTATTCAAAATATTATTTTTTGGAAAAATACCTGGAAGATGAGGTCAATATTAATTTTCACCGAAACAAGGTACTTACCACTAAAGAATTCTTTAGCATAGTTATCTGGAAATCCAACCGTCCGAAAAAACAGATTGCTGCAAGTATTGCAAAAAATGCTAATGGAAACCTTACAGAAGGAGTGAAATTCCTGACAAATCAACTTTACACTGCTACTAATCATGAGACAAGAATGGGAATTCTCCTTGATCTCGATGGAATAGGTCTGCCCATGGCCAGCGCAATTCTTACCATCTTATATCCCAATGATTTTACGATTTATGACTACAGAGTTGCTGGTGAGCTTTACAAGAAGGTGGAGAAAAAGCCTGTTGATCTAACAAATATTGGTGATAAGCAAAATCGTTGGAAAGCGTACTTACAGTTCGTTAAAGATGTAAGAAATTGGGAGGGAAGTGAATCACAGAGCCTGAGAACAAAAGATCAATGTTTATGGGGTAAGTCCTTTCATGATCAGTTAGAAGAAGATTTGGAAAGCATGTTCAATGGGAAAAGATTAGACATTTAAATCTTACAGAATCCTCTAGAACTGCGAAGCAATGGTCCCTAGTTTAAAATTTGACATTTCAATCAGATTGATCATTAGGAATCCTCAGACAACTTCCTTTCAAACAATTGATAGAAACCCTGTTACTTCCCCCTTAGTAGATCATTTTTCTCACGCTCGCTCTGTAGTAATCTTTCAAGCAGTTCGACCTTTTCGTTATATAGCTCAACAATCTTATCTATTGGATTAAAAGTGCTATTAAATGCATAGACGGCTCCGTTGTTTGTACTGTTATCATTAAATGTGTTAAAGTAATTTATAACAGCTTCTTCGTTAAAATTCTTCACCGCCTCAACTGTCACCCCCAATACCTTGGCAATCTTCTCCAACGCTCCCTCCTCAACCTCCGCACTCTGCTCGATCTTCGAAACCGCCTGCTGGCTAATTCCTAATTCCGCAGCCAAAACCTCCTGCTTCATTCCCCTTAATTCGCGGATTCTGCTGATCTTTTTTCCAATATGAGCGGTAGGTGGCGTTGTAGTTTCCATAATTCAAATATATAAAATTTCGATGCGGTAAAAAACAAGTCATTTATGGTAAAATACCAGTCGCTATGGTTCGGTACCGCCCTTCAATGATTGAACTTAACAAAAATTGAAGGGATATGCAAGAACGAAATGCACCTACTCAACGATTTTCGGGAGTACAATTTTGATTTCTTAGAGCGCCTTTTCTGCTTTTGGGTAAATGTTTAAGCCAATACACCTCCTGTGCCTCTCCGCGATGCACACTCAGGGGGTTTTTTCTCTTTTCAAGCATTATATATTTATTCAAATTGAATTTTGACAGGCCAAATTTCGTACCCTCTTATCAGGACTAATTTCATGAATAACGGAAACTATACATATTGCCTTTTACAGTATCACCACTCTCAATTGTTAGGGGAAGTGTTGAATATTGGACTGTTTGTTTATTTTCCGGTAAAAAAGCAATTAGAATTTATATACCCTGAAAAATTAATAAGACTTCGTTTTGCCTATCCAAATGCCCCCGAGAAAACCATCAAATCTTATTTCAGATATTTTCAAAAAAGGGTATCAGAGTTAAATTTAAATCCCGAGTTGTTTAGCGATTATGATTTAAGTAAATCACTGCAGACCTTTTTAGAGAAGGAATTTATGCCTTCGGATTCTTCTGCACTTCAATTCGGTAATTTTAGGACATCTGTACTGTACACTTCAAACCTGGAACACATAAAAAACCAGTTATATAATCTTTATTTCTCGGTTTTCCAGACCCAGGAGAATGCCGCTAAACGAGTGGATGAAATTGTTCTGCTAAATAAGTACAAAAAGCTTCTAAAAGAATACTCAAAACAATCACCTGTGGAAAACGAAAACACCCGCTTGTACTTTGACTATTCAATAGATCCAAACGAAGCATCAAAAATAAAGTTCGACGTGGCATGGAAGGGTGAAAAAAACTTGCACTTAGTCAAACCTGTGAGTTTTGATCTGGTGCGGTCGGAAACAATCATGAGAAAAGCATACCAATACTTTGGTCAGTTTCTGGATCTTGATACTTTCGCCGAAAAAAATAATTTTCAATTTGATGTTATTCTGGCAAAGCCGAAAATTCGCTCGCTATTTAAAGCATACGATAATGCCATACGTTTGCTGGATAAGCCAGAAAGAGTTAGTTTAATAGAACAGGATGATTTGGTTGAATATTCGAAAACAACTGCTGTTCAAGCCTCATTGTAAGCAAACTATATCTGTTTTGGTTCTCAGTAGTTTGACTATTGATTCATAATTTATAAAAGAAAATTCGTCTTTAAGAATTCCACTTTGAGTAAGCTCCTTCTTCGCCGGGAGCGGGAAACGCTAATATTCCAGCGATCTCCCTGTTTTGATGTTTTTTCAAAAGCATCATCTTCAATTTTCCGGTTTCAATCCAAAAACTCAGTTTTAACAGCATCTGAACGTAAAATGTCTATGCACTAAACGTATCTAAGAACTACCAAAGCTCTCTCTTTAGCTTTATTTTTTCCTGTTTTTAATTTAAGTTCTTGATAAACAGGGTACATATTCGTAAATTCAATCAGGAATTAAGAAAATGGCTATTCAAACTTCAGCACTTTTTCAGGGTTTCAGTGGAAACATAGACCGTCAGCTGCTATACAGGCAATGCGGGGGGAAGACTGTTGTTTCCAAATTTCCGGACAGGAGTGCTGTTATCTACTCAGAAAAGCAAAAACAGGAGCGCAGACGCTTTGCAGATGCCGTTTCTTTTGCACGCATGGTTATTGCAAATCAGGGTTTGAAACAGGATTACAGCATCAAAGCTGCCATACTGGGTTTCCGCTCCGCCTGGAATGTTGCTATTGCAGAGTATATGAGTGATCAGCCGCTAAAGGTCAAAAAGAAGAAAATCCCCTTTGATAAATCCGAGATAAACTTTCCGGCATGTAGTAAATTAAAAATAAAGCTGTTTAAAACGATAGAATCGGAAGCTCCGCTTTTGGTTAAGGTACCGCACCGAAAGAGCAGAGGCAGGAATATTGCTAAATACCAGCTGGACAGAGTCTGGTTTG
The DNA here is from genome assembly GCF_030695525.1 of Daejeonella sp. GTDB lineage: Bacteria > Bacteroidota > Bacteroidia > Sphingobacteriales > Sphingobacteriaceae > Daejeonella. Next base: position 27,420 of record NZ_JAUYSS010000063.1, read on the forward strand.
ATTGGGATGGGTGGACAGCATGCACCAAAAGATCATGCTAGCGGGCTTAATGAAATTTTCTTTGTCATCACGTTTGTAGGTTTTGAAATCTTTTGGCTGCTGATAGTCATGTAATGATCCAGGCAGTTGCTTATTATGGCCGCAAGCCCTCCTTAAAGTATTTCGGATAAAAATTAGACGAGCGTTTAATAAGTATCTTGCAAAACGAGTGAAGATTGATTCCTGCAAATCCACTCCTTTTTTTAATGTCCCCCAAAAATACTAGTGTCATGTCATAAATATTTTGACGTATCGCTTAATAGCCCGGTGCTTTAGCTCCGGGTTAAGATCCGGTTCTCAGAGCGGGCTTCAGCCCAAAACCTAAACGGGCAGAACGGAACAACTACTGGTGCTTCAGCGCCAGAATTTCCAGCTATCAGGCTGAAGCCCAATGTAATTTTCCTCACCTATTGCTGAATATTGGGCTGAAGCCCGAAAACGAACAAAACGTTGACCCCAGCTAAAGCTGGAGCCTATTGAGCAACCGTACGGGTGTCATGTCATAAATACGTTGATGAACAAATCGGAATACTAAGGAGGCTTAAACATTATGGCAGTTTACCTGTGACGATGAGCGGATGAAATTATTGAAACTTTATCCATCAATTGATGAGTGACATAACACTAGTTGATACCAGAAGGCCTGCGGCCTTGTGTAGAATATAAATAAGGATAGCTGAGGCTTGAGTAAGCTAGGTGTAAGAATTTGAAAGGTACCCGGAATCCCGTTCTGCCTGGGGTACGAGGCGTTTCCATCACTCAAATATATAAAACTATTTATGCGGTAAAAAACAAACCATTTATGGTAAAATACCAGTCCCTATGGTTCGGTACCGCCCTTCAATTATTGAACTTAACAAAAATTGAAGGGATATGCAAGAACTAATAACACCTACTCAAAAATCGGCGGGAGCACAATTTCGAAATTTCCTGACAACACTTATTGCTAAGTTTGAACCCCTCAGGATCATCTGCTTTAGCAGCCAGAGTCTTTCTTATGAGCTTAAGGGCTGCTTCGGCTCAGAAGTGGATAGGCATGTACATTATTGCCTGCTCATCATTACCGGGTCCAAATGCCGTATGGATTACGAGATCCAGGATTATTGTAATAGTCATTTTAATTATGGCCGCATAAGCATATTATGCCATAGTAAAGAAGCCGTAAATGAGGCGATACAGGCAAACAGCAGGTTTTTTATTCAGGTACTTCAAAACGGGGAACTGATCTATGCGGCAGACGGATTGCTGTCTGATCAGGACCTCCCGGAATTTAATCCCTGGCAAAGTGTAATTAAAGCCCGGAAACACTGGAAACACCGGATGCCGCTGGCTGAAGGATTCCTTGAGGGAGCCGGCATTTACCTGGATAAAGGGCAGTATAATTTAAGTGTGTTTATGATGCACCAATCGGTGGAGCAATGCTGCAGCCTGCTGGTGAGGATTGTAATGGGTTACCGGGCAGATTTTCATAACATTCAGCGGCTGTTATTTTTGTGCAGATGCTTTTCTGAAGAACCTTTTAAATTATTTATAACGGGGACTGAATCGGATGCGAAGCTATTTGATATCCTGGTGAAAAGCTATTCACAGGCGCGTTATTCGGGCAGTTTTTTGGTCGATCAGGAAGATGCCAAACTCTTGTTTACCAAGGTCACTTCTTTTCTGGAACTCGTAAAAGTATTATGCAGTAGGAAAATTGATAAGCTTCAGCACTGCATTGAAGTGTATCAAAAGGGGGAAAGTGAGGCGGCTGATGTCTAATGAAAATAATTCAAGGCAGGCATATTCCTTTTTCAGACTGCCTCTCGAAAAAGGTAAGCGGATCCTCAGACTGAGCACACTGAATGCGCATTCTGCTTTCCGCCGTCCGCACAAGCCTTATCTGCCGGTTACTATCCGGATGATGTCTTTCCGCAGGGAGGTCTTAACGATCGGTGTCCGCATCGCCGATGAATGCGAGGAGCGGGTACTGATCAGGGTTCGCGAAACAGAGCTTTGGATTAATTGCACCGTAGACACCGATGAACATTACCTGAGTCGCTATGCTTATTTTGCCTTGCATGAATTGCTGTGGCTGCGCAAATCGTTTGATTTTGACAAGTATTATTGGCCCGGTTTTTTCGACCCGAAGACCGGAAAAAGTAAATACCTCAACATTATAAATGACCGCAAGGGACTTGATGTATACCTTAAACCGAAATACCCGGCATTTTATAAGCCGGGGTATCCGCTGCCTCCTGTTAGAACGGGTAATGATGCACCCCTAGCCCGCAAGCTTGTCAAAAAAGAAAAGACCTTTATTACTAATCCCCATCACTGCATAGGATATATTCTTGCCGATACGAATATGCGGTCTCTGCATTCCCCGCATTATCCCTTCCTGATTCCATTTTATGGTTCATGTACTCAAGACCTTGCTAAAATAAAATCCTTTTCGGCCTTTATTACCGAAGGCCAGCAATTGCCCTTTCTCCCTTTTAATGAATCGCAGTCAATGCTAAACGAAGCTTGTTACCGGATGAGAGAACTGGCGCCGCTGGAAGGAGAACAGAATTCAGCTAGCTGTATGCAAGCTGAAGAATTATTCAATTTATGGCAGCAGCAAATTTGTACCCTTGCAATGCAGGATCATACCTATTACTATTTTACGTTCGGAATAAAAAACGTAAAAGGCAGGCCAAGGAAAAAGTGGCTAAGACAATGCCGTTTTTCCATAGCGGTGCCTGAGCTGATTATCGAGTGCCTCGATAAGGGCGATTATTTTGAACTGGCATTAAAATTTAAAGTGAAAGGCCGCACATTTATCCCCCATCAGTTAAACACGGCATTTTTCATTAGTTCAAGACAAGACCCAATGACATTCTACCTCTTAGGTTCTTATAAGGACTGCCTGTTGCTTGAGAATTTTAGTAAGCTTGGGTTTAAAATGGGGGTTTTGAAAGCGGACTATGGTAAGATTTGGGGTATAGGTACGCTCCGGGAACTTGAGTACATCCGCTCTGTTTTTGGGGAAGGGCGGGGTTCTGGTTTCTGAATCGGATCAAGTCTTATAGGTTAAGGAGAGTTCGGTTTAAGCAGCTAAAAGTTTTGTGATCATTGGTTTCAAAAACGATGTTCGTTGTTGTACAATTTAAGCACAGCGCCCTGGAGATTTATTATGAAACTGAATATGTTGAACCACATAGAAACATAGGCTTTAATAGAGCTTCAATAAGTTCTTTAGAGGCACATATTTATTGAAACTTCGCTTCAATCGTCGCCATGCCCTTAGAGTTTCCAGCGATTACGAAAATTGATTTTTCATTACAACAGTAATTAGCTGTTGTACAGTTTGGCATCCCGCCGTTGCTGTTGTCTGAACTATGATTCAGATGATTAATTTGATTATTATGAATCATTTCAATCAAGCTAATCAAAAAAATCATAGTTCAGACAAAATGCCAAAAGCTATCCATAGAGTTTCCAGCGATTCCCAAAATGATCTTTTAGCACAACATTAATTATTAAACTCATCGTTCCCATAATTGATGAATTTTAATTGTGAAAAATTGAATTCCCTGTATAACGGCACAGCACAAAATGAGAAGAAGTCAGGAACAGCACAAAACTTGACCGAAATTGACCGGTTGACCGGTCAAAAATCTGATCCGGTGGGTGACAACTTGGTGCGAACATGGTACAAAGAAGATATTCAATTTGTCTCTTTCTTGTCATATCCTTGTCAGCTTAATCCGTTCAAAATCTGACATCAGATACAATTACACTACAAATATCATTACTAAGAAAGAATTTACTCATAATCGCTCATTAAACACTCATAAACGCAGTTTTAACATAGTGGCAAAATAGTAATGCTTATCGAAATCATCTTATGTCAGGACTTATTAAACTCAACCCAACAAACTCCCCAGAATACTTTTATAATTATTTAAAAACTCCCTGGTAACCAGGTAATGCTCGGTCTCTTCATATTGAACCTCTGTGATCCCGCTTTCGTCGAGTCTGAAAATCATTGCTCCGGGGTAAGAGAGGAGAATGGGAGAATGGGTAGCAATGATGAACTGGCAATTTTTATTTTGCGCCAGCTCGTGAATCTTCGCCAGGGCGGCAAGCTGCCGGCTGGGCGATAATGCTGCTTCAGGCTCATCGAATAGATAGAGTCCTTTACTGCCAAGCCTGTCTAATGTCTTCATGAAGGCTTCCCCATGAGAAAACTCGTGAAGATAATCTCCAAATTCCCGGTCGGGATCTATCTCAGCTAAATAGGAAGCGACCTTATAGAAGGTTTCGGCGCGAAGAAAATAGTAGTTGTTAGGTTTGCTGAAGCTTTTAATGGCCTTTAGGTGAAAATGCAGCTCTGAGACTTTCTCCCTGGGATCATATTGAACACCTTTGGTACCTCCATCAAAACCAAAACCCTGACTGAGTGCTATCGCCTCTATGAGTGTGGACTTGCCCGAACCGTTTTCTCCAACAATAAAGGTTACATCAGGATGGAATTTAAGCGACTCAAAATTCCTCAGCGCCGGAATGGAAAAAGGATATACAGTTCTGTCAGCTATTTTTTCAGTGCTTAGTACGATTTCTTTTAAGAATGGCTTGGCCTCCATAATGGAGTGAATATACGGTGATTTTTTGTAGGGCTTAGGTATTAGGCTTTAGGTGTTACAGATATAACATTACAAAATCGGGTTTTAACAAAAAAAGGAAATACCTTTTTTATTTCTCTTAAACGCGGACTAACTTTCTTCTTATTCCGCATTTTCACTATAAACGCGGAATAAGAGAATTCTTTTTCCCGTTTTAAATTGAATTTAGGAATAATGGAAAAGCTCAAGATTTATATAGTCGAGTTATGAGATCCCTGTTTTCCATTCCAATTCACCAACAAAAGCTGTATATTGTTTTATAAATCCTGCCTGAGGCGGAAGTGCCTGGTATGGGTTTAATGGGGTACTTTATAATTGTCCAATAAAAAGAAGTATGAAAAACCACTCAAAACTTACCATCGCCAGCCTAGTCCTATTTTTATTTTTGGCACCACTGGCTCAGGCATCTAAACCTGTAAGAATCGCGACAATCGGGGCTTCCCCTAACATCAATAAAAATCAGTCGCAAGAGGCTATTGTGGACCAGATGATTAGTTTCTGGCAGGGCCAGCTTAATCAGGTTCTTAATTCTAAACTGGATTTGATTGTATTGCCCGAAATTTGTGATGTGCCGGTTGGTTTGAGTACTTCAGAGCAAAAAATTTATGTCGATGCAAGGAAAAACAAGCTTTCAGACTTTTTTGCAAAGATTGCGCGGGAGAATAATTGCTATATCGCCTATGGATCATTACATAATGCTGATAAAGGCCTTCGCAACTCCCTGATTTTACTGGACAGGGCCGGAAAAATAGCAGGGACTTACCACAAGAACTTCCCAACTATTCCTGAAATGGAGCAGGGAGTTATTCCGGGTGATCAGGCCCCGATTTTTCAATGTGATTTCGGTACGGTTGGAATGGCTATATGCTTTGATTTGAATTATGATGAATTGCGTGCAAAATATGCACAACAACAGCCTGATATCATCCTCTTTTCCTCAGTTTACCATGGCGGATTGATGCAAAGCGTATGGGCCTATTCCTGCCGTTCTTATTTTGTAAGTGCCATTGGAGTTGTACAATTGCCCTCGGAAGTTCTTAATCCGCTGGGAGAGATTGTCGCAACAAGTACCAATTACTTCAATTATACACTGGCCACCATTAACCTGGATTATGAATTGGCGCATTTGGATTATAACTGGGATAAACTTAAGAAGCTAAAGGCGAAATACGGGGATGCGGTTAGCATTCATGATCCCGGAAAAGTTGGTTCTATAATGATTTCCAGTGAAGATAAAGCCGTAACTGCCAAACAGATGGTTAAGGAATTCGATATAGAACTTCTGGATACCTATTTTGACCGCTCCAGAATGTTTAGGAAAAAGCAAATGCTTTTACCTTAAATGAGAATCAGAATTTTGGGGGCTTTTTCAATTTTTTAATATCTTCCTCAATCTCCTTCAGACTCAGTTCCTTTTCAATTACTTTTTGGGTTATTTTATACTTCTCAAACTCTGCTTCCGATTTCTTTAATGCTTTTTCATGACTTATTTTTCCTGCATGGCTAAGCAATTCTCTGCCATTGACTTGCAAGATACTATCCAATCGCTGAATCCAGTCGGCCATATACATGGGTGTTTGCTGTTGCGCCATAGTTTCTGCAAAAGCCAGGTATTGCTCCACGAGTAACCCTAATAGTTTTATTTCCTTTTCGATCAGGTAATTCTTGGCAATGCTTATATCTGCCTTCCTGATGGAGACGGTATTATTCTTATCAAACGACTGCATTCCGAGTAGAGGTAAGCTTGCATCAACTCTGCGATATATCAGTTCAGCAGCTGTTTGCTGACTTATAGCCCAAAGCAATTTATTCTGAACTACCTTAAAAAACTCAATTGTCTTTTCGTCTTTGGGATCGTAATCAATACTGGTGGTATAAATATCTTTAATCTTCTGATAAAAGAAACGTTCCGAAATCCGTATCTCCCGAATGCGTTCCTGCAGTTCATTGAAGTAATTCATGGAGCTGCCCGATTTGAAACGGTCATCATTAAGCGCAAAACCTTTAATGATGTATTCTTTGAGCCGCTGCGTAGCCCATATACGGAATTGTGTGCCCTGAGTGGATTTCACACGATATCCAACTGAAATGATAACGTCAAGGTTATAATGATCAATCTCTCTTTGTACAGTCCTTTGACCTTCCTTTTGAACTGTTCGGAAATTCCGAACAGTTGTCGCGGCATTAAGTTCTTCCTCCTCAAACACATTCTTGATGTGCTCACTAATCGTAGCTTTTGATTTCTGAAACAAATCACACAACTGCGCCTGAGTTAGCCAAACCGTTTCATCATCCAGTCGCACATCTATTTTGATGTTGCCTTCAGGGTTTTGGTATATGATGATTTCGCTGGTATTCACAGGCCTTATTATCTATTTTTTAAAAATGAAAGCAACAATTCTTACACAATATGAGTTTTTAAACTCTTTAGATTTTGATTTTATCTGCAATGCTAATTTAATTTATAAATTCAATATGGCTGATAAGGAACGAGGGAAATCTTTTGACTATATCAAGCCCGATGTCCGCAAGTAGCTATTTACCATATCGAAATTAGTTATTTGTATCAAGCAGATAAAAAAAATGCCTTTTAAGTTTAATTATTTAATTATAATGAAAAAATATCCGCAGCTTTTGCAGCAATTTCAATCAATTTACCCCTCTGCCGGGTACCAAATTCGTACCTGATTCCTCCCTGATTCGCCAATCCTTCGGCAGCTCTTCGGGTGCCCTTCGCTTGCCGCCGAAAGCCAGTCGAAGCCCTGTTGAAGCAGTCACGAAGCTGTTAGGAATCTGTCTCGAAGCAGACTCGAACCCGAGTCGAAGACCAGTCGAACAGCAGTCGAACAGCAGTCGAAGCGGACTCGAAGGAATTGAAATTTTTCCCGAACAAAAAGAAGAAAAAAGGCGTTTTAAGGTAGATTACATGAACAAATTGAAAATTTTCCCGAAGAAACGCGCTGGAAACGCATTGTTTCCATTTAAGGCCTGAATAAAGAATTCTAATGAGATTTTGCACTCCGCCCAACGACAATTCATCAGGATTGAAATCTTATTTCTGGCAGCCTTATTTTAGCCTTAAATTGGGAAATAAGCCCGGAGTTCTGAGCTTCCCAAGGCTTGAATTAAATTTACAAAAAATCCTGATTTTTAACCTGATTTTTTTGCTGCTCAAGATAGCGGGCAGGAATGGGCAGCTTTATAATTTGCAGGGTAAATTGGATCCCAAAATCTTTTATTAAGAAGGCAAAATATTTGAAGGGTTTTGATGAATGCTCTTAAGCCTGAGAATCATCAGGATCTGATAGTAAATTAAATTTTTCTTTATAGTTAAACCACCTAAGCTTAAAGCAGAAAGCTTAAAGCTAAAAGCATCCAGGCTAATCCAGCTTCCACTTCGCAGCCAGCTCCGCATTAAATCCATCCGCATCTTTAGGATTGGGCTCCCCTTTGCCGCTGCTGATCAATTTGTACAGACTATTCCTAATATAGCCGCTCCAGGCATCATGGCATACCTTATAACATTCGTACTCTGGCACCAGGCCTTCATGGGTAAACTGTACCAGGGTTTTACCTTTTTCTTCTTTGATATCAAAAATGAGTTTGGTATTGACCCATTCCGACTTATCATCAACGAAATTGAACTCATTGACGAGCACCAGATAAACTAATTTCTTCGCAGGAAGGGCTTCAATCAGTTTGATTTTACAGAGGTGAATTTCTTTGTAATGGTAAAAGAATTCTTCATTGAGCTTATCGGTATTGCCCTCAATTTCTTCGGACCACCAGCCGCGAAAGTTTTTAATTGCATTGAATGCTGCTGACGCGCTTTTGTCGACAAGGATGTTTGTGGTGAAACTTTTGTTTTGCATGGGTTGTTAGGTTTCAGGTGTGAGGTATCAGGTATCGGGTGTAAGATATTCGGGTGGAGGCTTTCAGGTAAACTACTACTAAACATTATCTGCATCGATAAGTGGCAATAACTTGCCTTGCAAATACTGGGTCCAGGCCGGGGCACAGGCTTCGTAACATTCTGCTTCGGGATTCAAGCCTTCATGGGTAAATACCAATTCGGTTTTGTTGGCAATTTTCGAGATCTCAAAAATCACCTTGCTGCCTGTCCATTCGTCTTGCTTTTGAGTGAAATTCAACTTGCTTTCTGTTGTGAGCCAGACGACTTTCCTGTTAGGGATTACTTCCACTAATTTATGTCTCGTAAAATGAACCCCTTCTCCGGCACTGAAACTAAACTCATCATTGAGTTTCTCTGTGTCACCAATAATTTCTTCCGAATAATATCCCGTCCACCAGTTGCGAACATTGTTTACGGACTGAAATACCTTTTCGGGACTCTGATCAGTCAGCAGGCTTAGCGTGAAGTCTTTTGTTGCCATAGGTCACTTAGATTTGTATGTAACAAAATTATTTGCTTTAAAGCATTTTCGCAGGTGGCTAAATAGACATTATGGAGGGTTGATATAGACATTAAGTATACTAGCTTTGTACATGTGTATTATTTTTTAATGCCCAATAAATTTCTCAATTCCCAAAATGAAACATATCACGATTCTTGTCCCATCAGGCGAAGCCAATAACCTCAGCAGCATTGTTGGTTCCTACAAAATACTTTCCAGAGCTAACGCCTATTGTCAGCAGAAGGGCAGGGGCGATTTGTTACGGATCCAATTAGCAGGTATTTCAAAAACAGTTGAGTATTATGATGGTTTATTTGCCGTTAAGCCGCATGTTCATATCTCGGCAATCAGCAGAACCGATCTGATAATTATCCCCTCGCTGAATCATAATTATCAGCAGGCGGTAGCTCAAAACAAGGTGATGATGGACTGGATTGAACGACAATATAATCAGGGTGCTGAAGTTGCTTCGATCTGCACTGGCGCATTTCTATTGGCTTCAAGCGGTTTGCTGAATGGCAGAAGTTGTTCAACGCATTGGGCTGCAGCCGAAAATTTCAGAAGTCTGTTTCCGGAGGTAAATCTGCAGGCTGATAAACTGATCACCGATGAAAACGGCATTTATACGAATGGTGGTGCCTATTCTTTCCTGAATCTTATCATTTACCTTGTAGAAAAATATTGCGACAGGGAGACTGCCATTTATTGCTCTAAAGTATTTCAAATCGAAATGGACCGTAACAGCCAGTCGGATTTTGCCATTTTCACCGGACAGAAACTACACAGTGATGAAGTGGTTAAAAAAGCACAAGCCCATATTGAAGCTGAATTACACCAGAAGATCTCGTTTGAAGAATTATCCTCCAGATTCTCTGTCAGCAGGCGGAATTTCGACCGGCGGTTTATCAAAGCAACCGGCAATACCCCGGGCGAATATGCACAACGGGTTAAAATTGAAGCGGCAAAACGGGCATTTGAGAGTAGTCCGAAAACCGTAAATGAGGTGATGTATGAAGTGGGATATTCTGATTTGAAGGCTTTCAGGGAGGTTTTTAGAAAGATTACAGGGATATCTCCCATGGAGTATCAGAATAAATATAATTCAGCTAAACTTTAATGAATGATTGGCCAAAATCAGTTAATCACCTCCAAGGAAAGTTTAATTCATTTCTTTGGTCTCTGAATCTTTTACTTTACCATAACACATCTTGAAATATTATAGTAAACCAATACATTTGCATTGTATCCCAATAAAAAACAAATGAAATCTTCAGTATTTCTGATCGTATTTTTATTTATTAGCCAGGCCATTTTGGCACAAATAATTGCTGAAGGAGTGGTTAAGGAAGCCGGTTCTGGCAATCCTCTGGCCTATGTTAATATTGGTTTGATTGGGAAAAGTATCGGTACGGTAAGTGATGAGTCAGGAAAATTCAAACTCACGATTCCTGAAGCTAATGCCATGGATACTGTGCGCGTTTCTATGCTGGGTTATGCGCCAAAGGTTTTTACCATTTCCGACTTTATCACACAACTTGCTGATAAAGAGATTTCAATGCAGCCATCTTCCTTCCTTTTACCGGATGTAATTATCTCAAGCAAAGAACTGAAAGAAAGGGTACTGGGAAACCCGACCGTATCTCAAAGAGTTTCGGTTGGCTTTACTTCAAACAGGCTGGGCAATGAGGTTGGGATAATTATCAAAATTAAAAAGGCACCTACCTACATAAAATCCTTTACAGCCTCTGTAGTTTCAAAAGATAATAAACCAATTAAGCTCAGGTTGAATTTTTACAGCTTAAAAGACGGGCTTCCGGATAAACTTATTCAGGATAAGAACATCTTCGTGAATGCCCCGGTGCAAAATGGAAAGCTATTTGTAGACTTGGATTCCTATAATATCGTTGCAGAAGAGGACTTCTTTGTAAGCCTCGAATGGATTGAAAGTGCCTCAGGGAATATTATGTTCTCAGGAAGCCTCATGAATGGAGCGATCATCGCTCGTGAAACAAGTCAGGCAGACTGGGAAAAAGTTAGATCGTTTGGGATTGGCTTTACGGTGAAAGCAGCGTATTGATAAAGCGACTGACGAATTTAACCGGTATGACGCCTAAGTAAATTCGTAAGTCAACGATCCAACTTGAAATCACCTGACAGAGCGGAAATTTTATCTAATTTAAAATTCCATTGGTTCCTGCCTGTTATCCCAAAAAAAGAGTACCTCAATCTTATCTGGTTTAACCTCATAAAAAACAGATGATATTTTCTTTATTAATCCAATTCTGATATTCGGGTCAAAATCTGTTTCCTTATAAATTAACGGAGAACTGCCTATTAACTCTAAAGTTTTAATCGTGTTTCTTTTAAAATCATCGAGGGCTTTATTTCCTAATCTTTCCACTATTTGATCGCAAATTGCCCCATAAGTTTTAACGCCGGTTTCGGAAATAATAACCGGCAAACTCATTTTCTAATAGCTATCTTATCCTTAAATTCTTCTAGTGTTATACTTTTACCTGCTTCAATATCTTCCTGTCCCTTTCTAATGCCTGAAACTACATGCGCAGGTAAATTTGCTTCCTTTTTAATTTCAAAAGGAACTTCTAATGCTTTTAAAAATGCTTTTAAGGCCTTTTCCTGAAATTTATCGGGACGTACAACGTAGGTTTCCATAATACAAATTCGTTAATATCTTTCTAATGAATAGATTGCCTCAGACTATCTTTTACTATTACCCAGCAGCTTTTTTAAGTTCTTTAGTTATACACTGATATTAAATCAAATTTACAAATTATCATACAATAATCATTCTATCCATTATACAAGGTTCGAATTACGAAATCACCTTTGCGAGTGGAAATAGATTTCGTCAGTCACATTCAGCGTGGTGACTTACGAATTTAAATGCATAACGCCTAAGTAAATTCGTAACCCAATAGCCATCGGGTCTAAAATCCCTTTAGGAAACAAAACCCTAAATCTGTATTTTCGGATTCCTTTATTCAAATGATATGTTCAAAATAAAATTTTACGGCATACTTTTCCTGTTTGCTATTATCACCGCTTGCGGAAACAGTGAAAATAAAAAAGCTGATACTGAGAGTGCTGATAGCCTGGCTGTATCGAATGTAACTACGAAGAAAACTATTCTCGTCTTTGGAAATAGTCTTACTGCAGGTCTTGGAGTAGAGCCGGAAGAAGCTTTTCCGGCGCTTATTGCAAATAAAATCGATTCCTTAAATCTTCCTTATGAGGTGATCAATGCCGGATTAAGCGGTGAAACTACTGCCGCCGGAAAAGAACGGATCAACTGGTTATTAAAACAAAAAGTTGATGTGTTCGTACTCGAACTGGGTGCAAATGATGGCTTACGAGGGATTCCGCTTACTGAAACCCGGAAGAACCTTCAGAGTATCATTGACCAGGTAAAGGCTAAATATCCGGATGCTAAACAGGTAATGACCGGCATGGAAGTGCCTCCCAATATGGGTAGCAAATATGCTTCTGAATTCAGGGTGATCTTTCCGGAACTGGCTAAGAAAAACAATATGGCATTAGTTCCATTCCTGCTCGATAAGGTTGGCGGTGTTCCTGAACTGAATCAGAGTGATGGCATTCATCCAACTCCTGAAGGACATAAAATACTAGCCGAAAATGTTTGGGTGGTATTGAAAGAACTACTGTAAAAAACGAAAGGCCCCCGATAATTATCGGGGGGCCATTTCAACCAATCAACATTAAACTAATTTTTAATTCGTCTTTGCTCATCTTCCAATCCGGTTGAGCGGCGACGTTCGGGTTTAATTTCTGTCTTACCGAAGCGGTAACTCAGACTCAGACGGCCAATCCGGGTTTCATTTTTCTGCTCCAGATTGTAGTTAAGTCCGGTATAAGCACTGGTTATTGTTTGGCGGCGCGTATCAAATATATCGCTCAGCGCAAATTTGATATTTGCCCGCTTGTCTAATAAAGTCTTACTGATGCCCAGATCAATACCATACTGTGAACTTATTTTCAAAGTTCCATACTCAATCGGGGATCTGTAATCAGCCAGAAGCTCTGCACTTAAGGTCTTGCTGATACTGAATTTATGCTGAGAATTAAATTGAAATGCTACTTTTCCGCTGTTCAGATCCTGGCCCCTAAGGTCGGAAGATCGAAAGCCAAGATAGTATGCAAGTATATTATTACTGCTGCTCCACCATTTGCTTAAAGTGACTGGGGCATTCAGGTTTAAACCATAATTGATCTGTTTGTCAAGATTCTCATTGGTCTGGAATAATGCCTTTTTTGCAGTATCAGGAAGCAAAACCTCAGTAATCACATCCCTGGTCAGGCTGTAATTTAACGATAGATTATACGTCTTTTTATAATTATAAGACACTTCATAGTTATTGGTATACTGCGGATTCAGGAATGGATTTCCCTGATTATAGGTGTACTGATCAAGAAAGTAAATAAAGGGATTCAAAGCATCATAACTCGGGCGGTCGATGCGGCGACTGTAAGACAAAGCCATATCCAGATTCTTAGAAAGTGTTTGATTGATAAATAAACTCGGGAAAATATCCAGATAGCTACGCTCCACCAGTTTGGAAGTAGTGATGGAATTTCCCTTTGAATTTGTTTGTTCTGCCCTCAATCCAAACTGAATACTGGTTTTCTTAAACTGTTTATTCAGATTAGTATAGGCGGCATTTACATTTTCATCATATACAAACTGATTGCTTCTCCGGATATCATTTTCCCAATTACTGCCTTTCAGTTCCTCAAACCTGAAATCATTATCAGTTTTAACAATGCTGCTCTTTATTCCGGCTTCAAACTTCATGGTCTTATTCAAAGGCAGGGTATAATCTGCTTTGAGGGCCTTAATATTGATCAGAGAGGGGGTACTGTTCCTGATTAAAGAAGGAGCTTTGTTCGGTCCGTTATAATTCACAAATTGATTGTCGTACAGTGTTCGGTTATCGCCATTAAAACGTGAATAATCGAGGTCAACTGAAAGCTCCATTCCTGAAGTATCCAGAACTGATTTATAATTCAAATTATAAGCCATATTACTGTACTTACTGTTTTCATTGTTGATCGCAATTACCGATGAATCGGCCTGGCTGTATGATCGCCCGATAGCAGTTATATTATTGTTCAAATCTGAACCTGAATTGCTGTAACCATTCACCAGAAATCCCAGTGTATTATTCTTATTCAGAAAAAAGTCAAGCCCTGCTTTAAAATTATTATTATCGTTTTTCCTTAATGAATTTACTTGCTGCCCGAAATAGGTCATCACATTTGAATTTGCAACCTCCCGGTTAATGCTCAAATCCTGCCCACGGTCTACACTTGAGAAATTATAATTTCCAAAAAGGTTGATATCCCTGTTCCGGTGGTTCAATGAGAGTCCGGCATTTGAACGATAGTTATCCCCATAGCCGGTACCGGCTGTCAGGGTACCGTTCGTACCCACATTATTGCTTTTTTTGGTTTTGATATTGATAATTCCCGAATTACCGGCCGCATCGTATTTGGCAGAAGGATTGGTGATGAGTTCAATGGTTTCGATCTGTGAACTGGGCATACTTTTCAGCAGGTTTGCGACATCTGCATTACTCATATAGGTTTGCTTGCCATCAATCATAATTAAGACACCCTGCTTACCCTGCATGGCAATGTTATCATTCTGGTCTACAGTAACCCCCGGAGCTCGCTGAAGTACTTCCAGTGCTGTTGAACCTGTGGCAACACTGCTGTTCTCAACATTTACAACCAGCCTGTCCATTTTCCGCTCAACAAATGGCTTTATGGCTCTCACAGTCACTTCTCCAAGCATTTTACTATCCTTTGCTACAATGATCTCAGGGAAATTCATCAAAGGGTTTGCCTGATTGATGCTGAATGCTTTAGTACTTGTTTTCTTAAATCCAATCATGCTGGCGGTTAGAAAATAATCTCCTGCGGGTAAATCAGATAGTAAAAACTTACCATCCAGATCGCTTAGAGCTGTACGGACCAATGAAGAATCAATGCTTTTCAAAAGACTTATGGTCGCAAAATCAAGGGGCTTTTTCTCTTCATCCAATACAGTTCCGCTTATTTTTGATCCCGGAATTTTGTTTTGGGCAAAGCCGGATCCTGCGGAACAAAGGAAACAAAGTATAGTAAGTATAAATGCAAAGTATAGTTTATTCATTTCTTTATTATCCAAAAATCTGCACAAAAACCCTCCTAAAAATCGTTTCAATGACTCTTGCTACAAAACAGGAAATCTGATTGCTGGTATTGGTTTAAATGTATTTGATGATAAGACGGCAGGGAAATGAATAGGTTACAGAAAAAAGTGAAAAAGGGATTTTCGCATATTTGTGGCGGTGGCGGATCAAGCCCGCCATGACAAAGGGCTGCTGAGCAGAAAGGGGATTCTGGCTAGGATGCTGGAATATTTAAATAGAGATTGTCATTACTTGACATTTAATAAGTTCCTTCTCCGCCCGGGGCGGATCGGGATGAAACCTTACTCAAATGAAATAAAAGCTACAGACTTTGCTCCCCATTCCCTATTTCCAATTCTCAACTCTCCATTCTCAACTCTCCACTACCCACCAGTTCCTCCGGAAAAACAATCGAAAACGTTGTTCCCTCAGAAATCTCAGAAATGATTTCAATGTTGATCTGGTGATAGTCGGCAATACTTTTTACAATCGATAGTCCGAGGCCATAACCGGCAGATTCTTCAGATTTATTAGCCTTCTGAAACCGATTGAAGATAGTCCCGATTTCATCTTCAGGAATGCCGATACCGGTATCAGTGATATTAACTTCATAAGAACCATCTGGATTTAATTGGTCCCAGATCCGGATGCTCCCATTAGGCTTATTATACCTGATCGCATTGTTCACCAAGTTATAAACTAACTGGAACAACAAATCGCGGTTAATGTTAATGAGTAAAAGCTGTTTTGAAATGTTTGTCTCCAGACTGATCTCCCTTTCACTTAACCTATGATTAATCTCATCCAACACATCATCAAACAATTCGGCCACCCTTACCGATTCCTTTTTACTGAACTGTTCGTTTTCAATTCTGGAAATCAGAAGTAATGAATGTACAATGCGTTTGAGCCGGTTCAGGGTTCTTTGCATTCCGATCAGCCGTAACTGCACCAGTTCTGATAGTTCCGGCTCTCCCATCAGGTTTTCAATTTTGTTCTGAAGTATACCTATAGGTGTCATTAATTCGTGAGATGCATTTGCAGTAAATTCCCTCTCTTTTTCAAAAGCTTCATGAATTTGTTGCATCAGACTGATCAGTGAAGTATCCAGGTATTGAAAATCAGTAGTTGTGGTTTTAACCGGGATTGAATTTTCATTAAAGGGGAATTTCCTGTTCCTGATTTTAGTATTGATGATTTCACCCAATGGCTTAAGAAGGTAGCGTGTATAAAACAGATCTATGATCAGGGTGATCAGAATCAAAGCCAGAAGCACATAAGTTGCGATTCGTTGCAAAGGCCGGTTATACTGATCGATGGTATCAATGGTCTTGCCAACTTCCATCAGGTAAGTGCCGCTGTCGGCCGGAAAAGAATAGGTTAAAACCCTGTAATCCAGAGTATCCTGTTCAATAATTCGTTCATCGGTATAAATGGTATCAATCTTAAAACCGCTGGCCACGGGCTCAAGGGAGATATATTCTTCTTTCAGCATGGTATAGCTACCATAGCTTTCTTCGCCTTGCAGGTACGATTCAACCCCGTTTCTGGATACCACTTCAAGAACTTTTTCCTGCTGCTGCCTGAGGTAATAATCAGTATAGGTCCTGGCAATTCCTTCAATCAGATAGGGAAGTGTGAGTACAAAAAGCAATACGATGGCAAGCTTTGACAGCGTAATAAATAGGGTAAGCTTGCTGATTAATTTCATTTAATTCTGATTTTATATCCTACACCCCTGACCGTTTCCAGCCATTCAACCGGTCCAAAAGCGCTCAGTTTTTTGCGAATATTTTTGATGTGGACATCAATGTAGTTAGAATCGTAATCATCATCCGTAAAGGTTCCCCAAATATGCTCGCTTAACTGCATCCTTGTGAGCACCCTGTTTTTGTGCAGTAGCAGGTAGCTGAGCAGGTCAAATTCCTTACGGGTCAGTTCAATCTCCGTTCCGGAATGACTAACTATCCGCTTCTGAAGATCGATTTTAAATTCGCCAAGGTCAAGTTCATGGGTATTGACATTAAACTTTCTTCGGGATATAGCCTGCATTCTGGATTGCAATTCGAGCAGGGAAAAAGGTTTGGGCAGATAATCATCAGCTCCCAGATCCAAACCAACAATGCGATCTTCTATATTTCCTCTGGCTGTAAGAATGATGTATGCCGCGTCAGGATTTAATTTTTTTGCTTCCTGCAATACCTTTAATCCATCGAGGTCGGGTAGACCAAGATCCAGTAAAATAAAATCATAAGGATTCACTCCAAGCATTTCCAGTCCCTTACGTGCAGTATGTGCAAGGTCACAGATGTAAAATGCTTTTTTAAGAAACGCTTCGACTTCATAAGCCAGCGTCTTTTCGTCTTCAATCAGTAGTACTTTCAAATCAAAATTGGTAGTATAGACTTAAATTAAAAAATGAACGTGCTTTTTGTTTCGATTCAGAAACATTTTTGCCTAATGTTGAAACCTGTAATCCGCTTTCGATCAGATAATTGCTCCGATTATAACCCAGCAAAAAATTCATATTATACGAGATCATATCGAAGCTGCTCGCATCACGGGTAATTCTATAGCTTAGCTCCCGGTTTGATGGATGGGAATCGAAAGCCATCGGATTCTCAGGCCGGTCGCGCCTCACAATATATTCTTCCAGGTAATGAAGTGTGCCACCTACTACTTCAATACCCGGCTCAAAGGAAATAAAATCATTCTTACTGAATAAACTTCCGAGATTTAATGCTTTTGAAGCACTGAAGGACATGAATAAATCACGCTGAGTACCAAAGGCATAATAGGTATTCAACCCGGTTTTAAAAATTTTCAGGTCGTAAACCAATGATGCACTTAGTGTATTTTCATTTGCAGCACCCAAAAGCGGAGAGTTCCTGGCAAAAAAAGAACGGCTATACCCAAGCGCAGCATTGAAATTTTTTGAAATATCAACTTCAAATCCAGTTGACAGATCAAACTCGGATATGGCCGGGCCACCTGCATTGGTTAGTTTATATGAACCAACAGAAAAATAAAGACCACTCTTTAATCGAAGAGAAGCATTGGTAAGAACATAAGGTAATTTTTGCTCAGCAGTTTGTCCGTAATAATTGGCATTATTACCATAAATTCCGGCAAGGGTAAGAGTGGTCTGCCTTGCACCTTCTTCTGTGGAATCCCGCTGGGCATATGAATTTCCTGCAAAAAGCAACAAAGCTGCCAATGAAATGGTCCCTTTCTTCATATGAAATAAACTGAAACTCTACTAATGAATACCGCCAAATCCTTTCTTTGGCACCCTCATTGGAGGTCTTCTTATGGGTACACGGTCAGTTACTGCCTTAGGCTTCAATTTTGGTATTGAACGGGGTACTTCCTTAATACCTGATTTCTCACGAATTCGTTGATTTTCAGCATTAATTTCCTGTATTCGCCTGATATCTTCCGGCCGCTTATCTCCCGGTTCATTTTCCCGGGGTTTGTTTCCACCCGGTCTGTTTCCCCCTTGCCGGTTATCTGCAGCCGGATGATCCTGTTCCTTTCTATCGCCTGTCCTTTTTATCGGAATAGTATCCTGAAAAATCATCGGCAACCCTTCCACAGTAATCAATCTTACTGCTTTATCCACAATTTTCCCCTCCCCGGCATATAGTACAGACGGCAGCATCCCACAAAAGGCAAACAGGGTAATTGTAAGATAAACAGCTATTAATTTCATTTCCTGTAAAAATAACGAAAGTTTGCCTCATAATGAGGCAAACGATCATTCAATATAAAGGCAATATATATGATGGAAGCCTTAAAAGATCCGAACTCCGTTATTTACGCGGATATTTGTTCGGATATTTGGCTGGCTGATTTTCGTTCCTGCACCCATTCTTGCTCCAGTACCAGTTCTTGTTCTAAACCCTGTTCCTGCTGTACCACCGGCATCAATACTTGTGCCCCTTCCACTGGAATTACAATCACCTCCCTGTCTGCGCTCTTTGCCTTTTACTCCTTCTGCAGGCCTTTGCCCTGTTCTCTGACCCTCAGCACCCATTGTTTGAGTTCCGGCCCCTCTTCCAGAACCTGACTGACCACCTCTACGCATGCCTCCACCTGTCTGGGAATACGCAGAGAAGCTTAATAGAAATACGATAAAAAATAAAATATATGTTCTCATGACTCTCAATTTTAGTGCGATTGTAAATAATACCTAAAGATTGGCAGCCAAGATGAAGACAAGATGAAATTTTAAAAAAATTTATCTGAGTGAATTAATATATGCTGCTATTTTCAAACCATCTTCCTTTTTAACCTGCGGCATTGGTGGCATAGGGGTTGGATATTCGGGCCAGTTCTCAGGCTGAGGATTATGAATAAGCTGCAAAATTTTTTCGGGACTGTATTTTCGCTTAGCAATATCCTTAAATGAAGGGCCAACCAGTTTTCTATCGGGATTATGGCATGATAAACAGGTATAAGAGGCCATCATCGATTTCAGATCATTGAACGTAGGCACCTTTTCGGATTGCTCAGGCTTTGTAGCTGACTTTTCATTAGAACCTGTCGATTTTTGCGGAACTCCGGTACTTTGTGTAGCCTTTTCAGGGATCAAAGCCGAATTTTTCGTGCTCAATTCAGAAATCGATAATTTTGGACCTTCCGGGATATTGTTCAGGGTATAATAGGCTGTGGGATGTACAAGTGAATAATAATTCTCCTTTTCACGGATTCCATCAAGCTTGATCGTATGAATATAATACCTGCGAAGATTATCCACTACAATCCTTGCTTTTAATCCGTCGGCAGAAAGTTTTACCCCTTTAATATTCAGGGTTTGGGTATTTACCGGCGGACTACCATAAACCGGCTGATATTTATAAATATAACTTTCAACCGAATAGGAGGCCAGATCTTCCGCTGATTTGGGATCAGCGGGTTGGGTAAATTCAATCTCAAATCCATCAGGCATCGCCCTTACCGCCTTCATTTCAAATGGCATTTTATTGTTCCAAACCAGTCGCTCCAAACCTTCATTCGCTTCGCCGGCAGAACCCCAGCCCCTGTTTGTTTCACCAATAAATAAAGACCCGTCCCTTGCCCATGACATTCGCATCACCCCTGATCTGAACCCGGTTTTAAACACAAAGGATGCACCCTGATACTCTCCGTTAACCTTTTCCATAAAGACCCGCGATAACATACTCATGCCCTGATCACCAACCAGAATCTGACCTTCATAAGGCCCAAAATGTCCTTTTGGAATAGTGATTGGCTCGGAAGTTGAAATTCCCAGAATCCCGTAAGGAAGCCAGACAGCAGGCAATCGCAGTTCAGAAAACTCCTCTTTCATATCAAAAAGAGTCTTAAAATTCTCGTTGACAATATTTTCGGGCTTTATGTAACGGCCCTTGTCATTCTTCGTTTTACGTGGATCAATTTTCGAATTGAACTGAGATTCTGTCAATTTAACAGGAGATTCAGGTCTGCCGGTCCAGGCTAAACCTGCCGGGTGTCCCATAAAATCACCTTTCTCAATTTTCCATAAAGCTCCTGAACCCATCCAGTCACCCTGGTTATCAGTATAGAAGAGTTCATTGTCCAAAAATCCCAGACCTGCCGGGGAGCGCATTCCGGTAGCCCAGGGTTGCATCTTACCATCTTCCGTGATACGCATTGCCCATCCTCTCCAGGGCACACGGCTTTCACCTCTCCACCATTCCTCACTGCCAAAAGCTACGTTCCCTGTCACAAAAAATGAACCGTCGGGAGCGATCTTTGGTCCGAAACTATATTCATGATAATGACCGGATAGCGGCCAGGAATAGACGGTTTCATACACATCCGCCTTCCCATCCAGATTCGTATCCAGCAGTTTAGTTAGTTCACCTCTTTGGGCACAGTATAGTGCGCCATCCTTATAAGCCAGGCCCAGAACCTCATGCATACCCGAAGCAAATTTTCTGAAATATGGTCTGCTGCTTGTCGGATTCTCAACAATAAAAATATCCCCGCGACGGGTTGAAATTCCCAGATCACCATTTGGCAGGCTTACGAGCCCGCCGACTTCCAGGATAATCCCTTCTGGGGTAGCAACCTTCATAATTTTAAAGAAATCTTCCTCTTTAGGAGTTTCCTGTGCCCTGGCAGAAATACTGCATCCAAGCATTGAAATGAAAAGAACTGAATGATATATATATTTTAGATGTTTCATATCGGGATCAGAATAAAATTGAATAGCTTAAACTCTTAACTGCAGCGATAATTAGTTCCTTTCGTCCATTTTGATCTCGGATAATGGCCTTTGAACCGCCACTTTCATCCAAACGCAGGAAATAGGATTGATCATCTATCAGATAAAGGCCCTGGGATACTTCGGTAATATTGGCCGCCTCAGCCAGGCGGAAATACAGACCGGCCGGATTGTCTGAAAGAGTAATCTGTCGGGTAATTCCCTGTCCCTTTTCGAGCAATTTAATTGCATCATTAACCGAAATACCATAAATAATATATTTAAAGGTTGGCCTGCCTTCTGCATCCAGCGCATAGCCTTTGGGGCGGTATCCAGTACCTGCAGTATCACTGATCCAGGCAGATTGCCTGTTTGATAGTTTTGACAGTGATTGTGCGGGTTTACCAAAGCGCTGCACCATTCCCAATGGTCTTGAAGACCCGTCGCCACGATCATGCCACATTGGTGTAGCATTTAAAAATCCACCTCTC
The DNA here is from genome assembly GCF_030695525.1 of Daejeonella sp. Classification (GTDB taxonomy): domain Bacteria; phylum Bacteroidota; class Bacteroidia; order Sphingobacteriales; family Sphingobacteriaceae; genus Daejeonella. The sequence continues at coordinate 49,437 of NZ_JAUYSS010000063.1, forward strand.
CAGACCTGAATAATTGCCGAATTATCCATATCATAAGTATAATGAACCTTCTCAGGGCTTCCAACAGATACCGCATGTACTACTCTCGGAGATCCCGGCAGATCCATAAAACTTCTTAAAATATAATTCTCTGAGGGCTCAATATGAATCGGATCTACAGAATTTCCATTTGCCTGAACTGCCTCTGCCGGCCTTGCATTCTCAAACCTGCTGATCTTAATATTGCGAAATGCTACAGCACCATGATCACCCTGAATGCGCAATGGCCCGGATGCCGTCTCCCCATCAGCGATTGCTCCGCGTGTTGGTCCGGATAATTCAACATGATCATGAATGATTACCCCATTCAGTTCAACCTTCAGCATCACTGCATTGGCCGTCTTTTTTCCATTTGAATCAAAGCGTGGTGCCTGAAAAGAAATCTTTAGTTTCTGCCACAGGCCAGGTGCGCGACTTGCATTTTGCCTGGGAGCATAACCCATATAACCTTTCTGCCCATCGGGTTTTGAATCATCCCAGCGCTCATAGATCCCTCCATTACTGCCCGATCTGATCGCGGTTGCACCCCAGGTATCAATGAGCTGAATCTCATACCGACCCTGAAGGTAAATCCCTGAATTTGATTCTGAAGCCATCAGATATTCAAGCTCCAGATCGATATCACCGAAATCCATAAGGCTGTACAAATCTTCTCCTTTCTGCTTGCTGTTGGGAAGATTAAGCAAAACTCCGGTTCCTTTTGTAAAATAAAGGGTATTGGCTTTATTCAGATCTGCCTGAACACTACCTACAATCTGCCATGTTTTGGACGATTTCTTAAAGAAGGTAAGATCATTCATGCCTGGCTGAATTACCGACTGTCCGTAAAGCGTTTTTGAAAAACCAATACAGAGTAATATTGCGAGAGTTTTATACAATGTGTTTGAATATTTGAACGTGAAAATCATTTTCTAATTCTATTTAACCGCGAAAGATAATAATGAAATATTAAATTGGGATTATTTGCTTAATTTTTTTCATAGAGGACGCTATGCAATAAAAGCAGAATCAATAAAAGTATCTAAAATTTAAAAGGCTAAATACGATATTTAAGCATTGAAACACTTAAAATCAGGGTTTGAAAGATAAGTTTACAGCCAACAGTGCCTCCCTTAATTTGGGCAGGGAAGACGGACCCATTCCGTGAAATTTTAAAATTTCTGCTTCGCGATATTCTGAAAGCTGTTTCAAAATTTTTATCCCATTACTCTCCAATGCTCTTTTAGCAGGTGCTCCAAGGGAATCAGGAAACCCATCAATGCTTTTTGAGTTCTTTTTTCCCTTCGACTTCATTTTATCAAGGTTCTCCTGCACCCTGAATTTTACAATCTTACTGATCAGATCATACGGGATTTCTCCGTCCATGGGAAACTGAATTGAGCCCTTTCCGCTTTCATAAACCGAGAGTTCCTGTTTAAAGACTGAGATCCCTGATGGTGCCGGATAAAATCCGATATGATTTTTAAATGCCCCAAAATGAACCAGGTTGCCATTTAAAACGATAGTAGGGAGCTGATACTTAATTGCCTCCTTTGCCTCTGGTGCTGCCTTCATTATTACCATCCTGACCTTTTGCAAAAGCTCCTGAACCTCTAAGGGATATAGTGAAATATATTCATCTATAGTTTCGGGTTTATGGTTAGAAGTTGTCATAGGAATTGGTAATTCGTAATTCGTAATTAATTATCTTTTATTTCAAGCAATTCAACAGAGAAGGCTTCTTTTATGGTGCGGATAGTCTTTCCCTGGGCATCACTCAATACCTTGACAAAACATGCCCCATAGTATAAAATAATAGAGGAATAAAATACAAAGAGCAGGATAAGAACCATTGAACCGGATGCACCATAAATGGTGCCTATATTACTTTGGATAAGAAGATAACCCAATATCCATTTACCCAGATTAAATAGGATTGCGGTAAATAGTGCTCCTCCAAAGGCAATATTCCACCTTGGCCTTCCAATGGTAAGAAATCTGAATAATACTGTAAACCAAATACTTACTGCTGATACAAAAATAATATCATTGATCAGGTAGTAAAAAAAACTTTTGTCTACGCCTAGAATACCGCCCATATAATTTCCTAAAAACACCTGAATGCCTTCCAAAAATAATGCGGCTAAAAACAAAAAACCGGCAAGAAATATAATAATTAGTGAACGAAGCCGATACCTGATAGTAAAAAAGATACCTGATTTCGGACGGATACGAATATCCCAGATCTGCTCCAGAGAGTTCTTAATCACATCAAAAAGTGTGGTGGCAACAAACATCAGAAACAAGAAGCCAAACACAGTGACATACCAGCTTTGATTCAAACCGCTGACTGCCTCCAAAACCCCCTCTACCTGACGGGCACTTCCTTTGCCCACAATATGGCCTAATCGGTTGATCAGCTCTGAACTCAGAACACCGGGATCAACCCAGAGCCTGAAAAATTGTGTGAAAATAATGATTATTGGGGGCAGGGCAAAAGTTGTAAAAAAGGCAGTTGCTGCCGCCATCCGAAGCGGATCATTCAGTCTGAGAAGACTGATGGAACTTTTCATTTGTGAGAATAGTGCTGCAACCTTTTCAGCGAAACTCTGACCTTTTTGAATTTTCTTTGCCAAGCTATAAAGATAGCAAAATTGAAGTTATACGTTGTACGTTATTAGGTTGTACGCTCTGCAACTTTGTAAATTGGAATATTAGTAATCAAAGGATCAATTCATTTCAAATGAATAAGGATCTTATCTCAATACTTTGTACTCAATACTAAATACTAATTCCCAACCATCTTCAAAAGCATTTCCGGCTCATTGGTCGTAATAAAATCAATTTTCTGATCCAGAAACCATTGCAGTAATTTTGGATCATTTACTGTCCAGGCATTAATTGTCAATCCTTTTGCCTTTGCCTGTTCAATCCATTCCGGATTTTTCTGAAACACGCTCTGGTTATAATCCAGTCCCCATAATTTATCTGCAGCAAGCAAGTCGGGCGCTTTATCTCCATTCAGGTAAGCCACTCTTGCATAGGGATCCAAACGCTTCAGCTCCAGACAAATATTATAATCAAAGCTGATATAATCGATCCATGCCTCAGCCTTCATTGATCTGACCAGTTCATAAACCTTACGTGCACTTTGAATAGCACGTTCTTTATTGATGGTTGGCTTTAATTCAAGCACCAGTTTAGTTGAATTTTGTTTTATCCCTTCTTTCAGATATTCTTCCAAACCCGGCATATTTTCTCCATTCGAAAGCTGGAGCTGTTTCAATTCAGCAAAGGTCGTACTATGAATAACTTTACCCTTAAAAGAGGGATCATGGTTAACTATAAGGACCGAATCCAGGGTCATATGTACATCAAACTCAGATCCCTGACAACCCAGACGTACCGCATGCTGCAATGCGGAGATTGAATTTTCGGATGCACCAGTATTTTTCCAGGCCCCGCGGTGTGCAATCACTCTGTTTCTGTGAAAATCGTCCTTTACTAATCTGAATGTTTCTTCAACTTTACCCGATCCTGTTTGGGCCTCAATAGTCAGATCATACCATTTTGTGTCAGATTTAATGTGTTTTTTCCGGATAGAAAGCTTGTTAGCTTTTAGCGTAAATCGTTTGGCATTATCGCCTTTAAGTTTGATCCTCGCATCAGATCCTTTTAAACTGACTGTACCTATAATACTATTTTCACTGGAAAATGTATGATTACTCAGATAAATTATTGGCTTATCCTGAGCAGATAATATGCTGGTCATGGCAAACATTAGTAGAATTAATGCAGAGAAACTGAGGTTTTTTAACATGATTGAGTATTGAGTATTGAGTATTGAGTATTGAGTATTGAGTATTGAGTATTGAGTATTGAGTATTGAGTATTTTGTATTGAGTATTGAGTAATATATTATATTTATAATTAAAAATATTTAGTT
>NZ_JAUYSS010000064.1 GCF_030695525.1 Daejeonella sp.
GGTCTGCCATGAAAACAAGGTACCCCTATGCTGTGTGGCTGCAAATGCATTACCCACAGCAGATGCATCAAGTTCTGTTAACCTGGTTTTATCTGTATTGTATTCCTCAAACTTGTCGGTACAAGATGAGATACCAATAGCCGCAACCAAGACTAAACTTGAAGCAATGATATATAATCTGAATTTTTTCATAATTGATAATATTTATTAATTAAAACGATAAGTTTAAGTTCAAACCAATCTGACGGGTTGTAGGTAAGGAGAATCCTTCCTGACCAACCGAAGTATTTGTAGAACCTGCTGTAGATTCAGGGTCGAAACCTTTGGCCTTATTTACAATGAAGAATAAGTTACGACCTGTTAAAGATACAGAAGCGGCCTGGAATGGAGCCTTGTTAAATAAATTTTTAGGTAAGCTATAACTTAAAGAAGCTTCACGCAAACGAACGTTTGTAGCAGAATAAGCCCAAACTTCACCTACAGGAGTGTTACGACCACCTACAAATTTCCAGTATGCCTCAGCAGTTGTTGCAACTGTATTAGCTGCTCCGGCTGCGGTAACACCTGGGAAAACCATTGAAGTTCTTCCTTCCAATGTCTCAGCTACCTGACCATCAGAATAGATGATGGCATTAGTAAATGAAGTTACAGTACCACCAACACGAGCTGTAATTAAAGCATTGAAGCTAAATCTCTTGTAGTTAAAGGTATTGCTGAAACCACCAGTCCAATCAGGACGTGAATTACCAATATCAACTGTAGTACCAGGAGTAATTAACGGTAATCCATTTGCTCCAGTTAAAATCTGTCCACTAGCATTACGCTGGTAACCTCTACTGTACATTTGACCTAATGGTTTACCTTCAACAGCACGCTGGAATACCATGAAATCCTGAGTTAGGTTTAATGTCTTCAATGTTGGAGACAACTCAACTAATTTATTAATGTTTCTGGCATAGTTTAAGTTCATATTCCAACGGAAATCACCTTTAATAACCGGAGTAGCATTTAAAGTTAATTCCACCCCTTTATTATTAACCAAACCAGCGTTAACATACTCAGAGCTCCATCCTGATGCAGGAGGAAGTGAAACCTGGAATAATTGGTTTTTAGTGTCAGAGGTATAGAAACCTAAGTCAAATCCAAAACGATCGTTAAAGAATTTCGCTTCTAAACCAATTTCTGCCGCAGTAGTTAATTCAGGTTTCAATTCAGGGAAAGGTTTTACACCATTTCTATTAATGAAACCGCCGTTACCACCCGCCGCAAAGTTGTATAACTGTGTGGTCAGGAATGCAGCAGCATCGTTACCTGTAGTAGCATATGATCCTCTTAATTTAGCAAAGGAAACTGCATTTGGTAAAGAAAAAATGTTAGATAATATTGCAGAGAATCCTCCTGAACCAAACAAGTAAGACTGACTTGATTTTGGTAAGGTAGATGCCCAGTCATTACGAACTGAACCAGAAATTGTGATCGCATTTTTGTAGGTAAAATCCGCTGTAGCAAATACACCCTGCTTTTCAGTCTGAACAAATGAATAACCATCTGTTGGAGCACGTCCATTTGAAGGAATAAATAAATTATCACGGTTCAAACCTCCTGCGTTGGTTGAACGGAATATCCGGTCAACGTGCTGAAGACTCGCTCCAAATGTTGCATCAACAGTTAATTCTTCAAGAAGATTCTGTTTGAAAATACCAATGAAGTCAAAGTTGGTTTCAGTAACAGCTCTGTTTTCAGTCTGATAATTACCAAAATCAGCAATAGTATACGTATCGTTATACCATTTACCTTCAAAAGCATCTATTGTTTTATCAATACCCACACGACCCATTAAACTTAGTGCTGGTGTAGCCTGATAAGTTAATGAACCAAAGCCCATTACACGATCTCTTTGATCATCAGAAATGATACGGTTTTTAGTCCAGAATGGATTCTCACCACCATTAGATCCGGGATTCCAGTAGTTCTGACGTAATTTACCTGTAGAAGGATCGGTGTAATCATACTTTTTAGCCTGTTCCAAAGAGATGTTACGTGGAATACGTAAGATGTGACGTTGGTTATTTTGATAAGCCTCACCTGTGTATTGCCTGTTGCCAATATCCTGCTTCAAATAAGTAGCTTTAGAATCGTAAGATATTTTCGGACTTACTTTACCAGTTATACGCAAGTTAAGATTGTTTCTTATCAGCTCATTATTGTCAATGATACCGGTTGCATCTACTCTGGTGTAAGCGAAATAGGTTTGAGCCTTTTCATTACCACCAGAAAATGCCAATGTATTTGACAATTGTTTTCCTGTAGAATAAAAATCTCTGTAATTATTTGGCTGAGGAGTCATGTTATAGGTTTTTCCAGCATCAGCAGGATCGTTACCCCATAAAGCAACTGACTGACCTGTCATTTTAGGCCCCCATGAACCTTCCTGAGCTCTGTTATAAACTCCGGCAGCACCCTGACCATACTCATTCTGGAAATCATACAGTTCCATCATAGTCTCTATTTGAGAAGAGCTGTTGAAAGAAACTCCTGAACCTTGCTGAGCACCACCTTTTCTGGTAGTAATTAATAAGGCACCATTAGCTGCACGAGAACCGTAAAGAGCGGTTGCGGCCGCACCTCTTAGTACAGACATTGACTCGATGTTATCAGGGTTGATACTTGATAGACCATCACCACCATCACGACCACCGTTACCGGTACCAGGACTGTAGTTTGAGTTATCCATTGGCACACCATCAACAACAATCAAAGCTCCGTTATTACCGGTGATTGAACGATCACCTCTCAAAACAACACGGGTTGAACCTCCAAGGCCTGAAGAAGTACCGGCAACATCAAGACCAGCCACACGACCAATCAAAGACTTACCAATGTTCAGCTCTCTGGCTTTTTCAAATTGCTCAGTGTTAACCTGTTGAGTTGCATAACTCAACACCTTCTGATCTTTTGTAATACCCATAGCAGTAACAATAACTCCTTCAAGTTGTCTGGCATCAGACTCAAGACGAACATTTAACGTTGTTCTTCCATTTACTGGAATTGTCTGACTTGCAAATCCAATGTAGGTGAATACCAATGTTGCATTGGAAGGCACTGAAATTGTAAAATTACCATTAGCATCTGTGCTTGTACCCTGAGTTGTTCCGCTTACCTTAATGCTTACAGCAGGAAGAGGCAAGTTGTCAGAGTCGGTAACCTTTCCGGTAACGCTGATATTCTGCGCAAACACAAAGGTCTGGCACAATAACAGCAATACGACTAGTTTGTAAACTTTTTTCATCATAATACTTTTAGTGTTAGATATAATTAATTAATTGTTTAACCAGGCGGCATGCAAAACTTATGGTTGATTTACATACCACTAGGCAAGACTAAAGTAATGCTTTTTTTTATAATACCAAATATTTACTAAAGTGACTTTGAATTTAAAAAAAATAAACAAACTATTTATAAATATCTTATAATGAGATAGTTGTATACAAGATTAATAGAGATATTAAAGTTATTAAACCAATGTTGAAAAATAATATTCCTTTTAAGTACCCATTTCGAGGAGAAATTGAGCTTCAGTTGCAGAAAATTTTCAGATTTATAATAACTATTTCGTAAAATAAGTGATACTATATTACGGTATATTGATCTTATTGGGGATCATTCAGGAAGTTTGTTTATCAACAATTTTCTTGTCTTTTTGAAGTCCATAGGTTAATCGATAAGACCAATATCAAAATAACTAAGCCAAAAAACTCCCGGGTTTCTTCAATCCAGGGAGAAGAGGCCTTCATACTCCCTGCTATATTTTCAGCCTGGTGTTCTGTTAACCAGCTTAAAACTCCATCTTTATCAAAAAACAGATATACTGCATATATAAGCATGAGAATTATCCCGGCTAAGGTTAGGCGGGGATAATTTTTCTTCCTGATTGCAAAAAAGCAAATCATGGCTCCGAAAAGATAAATTATAATCCATAAGGCAGGATCGGGATCATTGTACTGAAGGCCGGCTGAAATAACAAAGAGTGTAAGGAATATGAAATTGAAAATTTTCATGGCAGTGTATTAAATCTCCAGAATACTATTTAATGTTAACTCGACATAATATTTTAAAAACCGCATAGAAACATAGGATTTTAAAGCTTCTTTAGATACAGATAGCCCTGAAGCTTCGCTTCAAGCTATATGCTTTACAATCTATGTTTCCTTTAAAGCATTATAAATTCAATCTATGTGGTTTAATATTAATCTTTAGATAGTTAAATATTGAACTCACGTTATTTAGGTAATAAAGCAGGATTACCGGAATCAAGATAAGACTCATATTGCTTCAAAAGTGCCGGATCTCTGGGACGGCCATAGATATCACTTGATTTATACTTTTGAAGGTCAAATGCTTTTTTCATCCATACATCTCGCCTGCGATCGCGGGTTACAGTATATATTAATTTAGGTACAAACTGCGGTGGTATTGCCAGAATCCCATCCTGATCACCAATTACCAAATCTCCGGGCATAATTACTGCCTTTCCGATTCTGATCGGAACGTTAATACCCGAAACGGTAGCATTACTTAATGGACCGGGATAGGTTCCCCGGTAAAATGCCTGCATCCCACTCTGAGAGATATTCTCAGTCAGGTATATTCCACCATCCACAATTAAACCCGTGCCGGTAGTCTTCCAAATATAATAGGATAGCTTATCCCCTACATAAGTACCACCCTGTACTTTGCCGTACAAATCAACGATAACCAGGTCATCCTTTTGGAGCATATCAATTGTGGTTCTGTTGTTAAGGCCGGTAAAATTGTTTTTATCAGCTTCTGATTGCATTCCGGCAACCAGATCCGGGCGGGATGGCATAAACTGTACTGTAAATGCACGTCCAACGAGTTTCTTTCCGGGAATAATAGATTTCCATCCATCCTCATACTGATTGGCATATTCTCTTGGAATTGACCCTATAGCCTCAACCACCTGAATATCCATTTTACGGATGGTATCCAGAATTGCGGCCGGTATCATCGGTCGCCCCCCTGGAAAACGACCGTAAGGGTTTTTATCGGTGAAACTTATCATTTGCTCTTCAGTAAAATTATAGAGCTGAGCATTTGCCATTGGCGTAAAGAACGGAGCTAAAAACAATCCAAACAGGATTATCATGTGTTTAAAGGAGGGTTTAACTAATTTTTTCATCATATTCAAATTTAAAACTATCTATATGTTAATTAACAATGACCTTTGTAGATTTCCTGGTCAGTAAATGAATAATTATCCAGGCAAGCAGGTAGGTCACCCCACAAATAGTGAATATAAGATTATAACCGCCGGTTAAATTATCCGCTGCCTTGTAAACATCGAGCAGATAACCCACAAATATTGGGAACAATATCCCTCCTATTGCACCGGTCATTCCGCCAATTCCAACCACCGAACTGACTACCTCTTTAGGGAACATATCCGAAGCCATTGTAAAAATATTGGTTGCCCATGCCTGATGCACTGCAACAGCCAGACTGATCAAACCAACAGCTACCCATTTATCGGTAACAAACTGGGCAATTGCAATCATAATACCCAATTCCAGAACAGCAAACAATAATAATACTCCCTTTCTTGCTTTTAGAGTTGGCCATCCTTTATTGATCAGCCAGGAAGAAAAGTAGCCACCAGCAATACTTCCTACAGTAGTTGCACCATAAATTAGTATCAATTCAGGACTAATTACCTTCAGATCAAGATTAAATGTAGTTGAAAAATAGGACGGCAGCCAGAAGAGGAAGAACCAGAAAATGGGATCGATTAAAAATTTACCGGTAACAAATGCCCATGTCTGCGGAAATGTGAATAACCTTGTCCATGAAATCTTTGTTGTGCTTTTTACCTGGTCAGAAACATCATCCTTATCGCTTTCGATATAGGCCAATTCTTCGGATGTCAATCTTTTTTGTTTGGAAGGAATTTCATAAAGGAACCACCAGAAAATCAACCATACAAAACCAAGTGCACCGGTAATCCAAAAAACCTCCTGCCAGCCATAACTTTGCATAATTATAGGCACAAGTATTAAGGCTACCACCACACCTATTGCTGTTCCTGAATTGAATATACCTGTTGCCAGTGCCCTTTCTTTCTTAGGGAACCATTCAGCAACAGCCTTCATTGCTGCAGGAAAATTACCGGCCTCCCCAATCCCAAGGGATAGCCTGGCAATACCAAATCCCATTACTGATCTTGCCAGAGCATGAAACATTCCTGCCAGGCTCCATACAATAACTGCAACACTATAACCCACTTTAGTACCTACTTTATCAATAAACCTTCCTGATACTAATAAACCAATTGCATATGCAAATGAAAAGGCAGACATGATCTTGCCAAAATCTGATTCTGTCCAGTTGAATTCTGCTTCAAGAGTAGGTTTTAACAGGCCAATGATCTGCCGATCCAGATAATTGATCACAGTACCTGTGAACAGTAATCCTACAATGATCCAACGGTAATTTTTGATTTTTCCTGATGCCATTTTTGTTGGTTGGTTGTTAGTTGGTTAGTAAATTTTGGTTCATTGTATATTCTGTTGTCTGATGTATGATGTCCGATGCCTGACGTCTGATGTCAGTTGTCAGTTGTCTGATTGTCATTATTTCATCTTAAAAGATAACTATCGGATCTCAACTATCAACTTTCCGTCATCCCTGTAGAAGTTAGATATTTCGAGGACAGAATTTAGATTTAATCACTAAATATTAATTCTTCTAATTAAAATACTTAACATATAGCTTAAAATGCTCCAATAATCCATCCCAGTCTTCATTTCTGATCAATTGTTTGTCAAAAAGCTGCCCCCCTATTCCTAATCCGTCGGCTCCTGATTTCATAAATGCTTCCATGTTATTCAGACTGATACCACCTGTTGGCATAAGTTTGATTTTGTTCAAAGGCGCCTTTACATCCCTGATATATTCCGGGCCTAAAGCTGTAGCCGGGTAAACCTTGACCATATCAGCACCTAGTTCCCATGCCTGATAAATCTCAGTGGGTGTATAAGCTCCGGGGAAAACAGGGATCTTTGATTTAACACAGCTGCGAACAACCTCAGGATTCAGGATAGGTGTGACAATAAATTGTGCCCCTGCCTGAAGAGCCAGTTTCAGGTCATCAGTACTGCAAACTGTACCTGCACCAACATTTAAGCGGCCTTTATAATGATCAGCAGCATAAGAGATGATATCCTCTGCAAAAGGAGTATTCATTGTTATTTCAATGGTTGTGAATCCTGCAGCATGATAAACAGGCAGAATTTTTGCTATTTCATCAAATGTCAGATTCCTGATTATGCCAACCAGTGGCACCCTTGAGAACTCCTGCCAGGAAAATTCTTGATTATTCATTTTTATAAGTTTGTATTGCATTAAATAATTGAACCTGCCCGGCTATAGTTGCTTTATCAATCAGTTCAGGTTGAACAAAAGTTGTTTTTATGTTAAAAGAAAGCATTTCAACAGCAATTTTATAATGTTCATATAAATGTTTTCCGCTACAGATTACCAGATGATCATAATTCAGGGATTGAAGCTGCCTGAGTTCTGTTCCAATCAGTAATCCGCTTAAATAATATGAATTCTGTTCTTTGCTGAATTTCCCAAAGAGTTGCATTGTTCTAACAGTAAATAAATTGTGTAATAAGGAAGATGATCCGGAAACTTCTACCCCCCTTTTAAATGCCTTAATATCAAAAGCTTCTGTCAAACCGGAAGCTTTACGCAAATCAACAGAATCTTTCAGTATACTGTGTTCACTAAGAATGTTAAAGATTTCACCTGTCATGAAGGTTTTAAAATCAGTAACCAGGTCATCTTTTACAAAAATATGCTTAGAATGTGTTCCGGGAAATACAAATAACAATTGTTCCTGACCATTTACAACAACCTCATTTATTTTAATCAGACCGATTAGCTGGGCTTCCTCCCCACGCATCACATCCTCGTAACTTTTTACGCCCGAAACCAGCACAAGATTTGCTCCGGGGCCATTAAAATTTTCATAAATCTTAACTGATGCCTGAATGCCACTGATATTAAATGGCAGTTCGGCATATGGAATTTCCTCCATACCAAGGGATGATGAAGCCATTCCGGAAACAATAAGCGGAGTGTTCTCAATGGTAATTCCGGATTTTTCCTCCAATTCACGAATGCTGGATTTAAGGATAACAGAATAGAAATCAAAGCGATTAATCTCGGTTTGTTCTTTCCATGACCTGAATGTACCTGCTACCCCACCCGGGGATAATAATTCAGCAATTACATCATAGGTATTCCGGTCAACCAGCCTTAACCTGAATGATGTAGTTCCCCAGTCGCAGCATAATATATATTTATTCATTTCTTTCTTTTCTCAGTATAATCAATTAAGATTTGGTTGCGAGCATGCCCGTCAGAACAAAGTGGCTTGTACGACGATGCAACCTTCTAAGTTTATATGTTTGAGATTGCCGCGCTATGCTCGCAATTACAAATCAATGTCATTTCTATCTTATGGTTCTCAATTTTCATTCTTAGGATGATTATTCTATTTGCTAATTATCTCATCATTGTTGTCCGGTAAAAATAAAATGTTTAAAAATATCCTTTTAAAAAGTATCGTAAACGATTTTATTTCCTGATTTCAAAATGCAAGCCCCGCTGTTAGCGCACTCGCTCAATAGGCCCCGCTTTTAAGCGGGGTATACAAGGGTGATATTCCGGGCTTCAGCCCAAAATAATCCGTTTATACCGGAACACCCCCATCTGGCTTC
>NZ_JAUYSS010000066.1 GCF_030695525.1 Daejeonella sp.
CTATCCCCCAAAAGCAGTCCCGCACTTGCGGGATGACCAAGGCACCTAGGGATTGAAGTCCCGATAGCCATCGGGATTGGCCTTCAAACCTGAGCCGCCCTTCAGCGGCAAAAGCATGAACACCTTTAAAAACATCAAAAATGGTGAATAACGAATTCGCCCCCCGGCAATGGAGGGAGGAAAGGTTGAGAGGGGGCCTCTTATTTTGAAATTAGCTAGAATGTGAGTCTGTTAAACCTTTATAGAGATATTATGCCCGGTACAGAATTTAACCGGACAGCAATGATTCTCCACTCTCAATTCTCAACTAATTAAATATCCCAGGTTTCTCCCTTAGCTTTCGCGATTTTCCTTCTTTTCCGCTTATCAATATGAACCAGTAAGGCAGGTAACAGAGTCAGGTTGGATATCAGGGCGATGATCAGTGTAATCGACAAAAGTAATCCCAGAATCATAGTTCCTCCAAAGGTTGAAGCTGTAAAAATCCCGAACCCGAAAAATAGAACGAGCGCAATATAGGTCATGCTTACCCCTGTTTCACGGATGGTGTCTGAAATAACCTTTGAGGTTGTGAAATCCGTCGACTGTAATTCCTGTTGATATCTGGTCAGGAAGTAGATTGTTTGGTCTGATGCAAGTCCGAAAGCAATCGTAAATATCAGGATAGTTGAAGGTTTAAGCGGGATATTGAAAAAGCCCATCAGTCCCGCGGTAATTATCAAAGGAATAATATTGGGTAATAGCGAGATAAACATGATCCGGAGGTCTCTGAACTGGAACAACCTGAGCAATGAAATCAGAACAATTGCCAGAAGTATACTTTCCATCAGGTGTTCCAGCATATAATCTGTTCCTTTCGAAAAGATGATGCTTGAACCTGTCAGTAAGACATCAAATTTATCCGGACTAAGAATTGAGTCGATACGCGGTTTTAATTCTTCCATTAAAACATTCATGCGTTTTGAGCCGACGTCAGCCATCTGAAAACTCACTCTTGCCACCTGTTTATTGCTGTCGATAAAGCCTTTCATCATATCGCTGTTCCCACCCGAATTGGCGAGGTAAGACAGGACAAAGTTCTTCTCCATATCATTAGGAATGCGGAAAAACTGGGGATCACCGTTATAGAAAGCCTGAGAAGAGTATTTTAATGCTTTATTTAATGAAACTGAACGTGAAAACTCAGGATAGGCTGAGATCATTTCCTCCATTTTGTCCACCCGTTTTATGGTCGTAAGATTCAAAACCCCATTCTTTTTCCGGGTATCAATGCTGACTTCCAATGGCAATATGCCCTCAAAATTCTTTTCAAAGAACTTCAGGTCGCGGTTAATGGGTGAGTTTTGAGGGAGATCATCAACAACATAACCGTTAACATTGATCTGCATTACCCCAATCATTGAGATCAGGGAAATGATAATAGAGAAAACATAGATCAAATGACTGCGCTCATGTACCAGAAAGTCGGTTTTTACGAGCAGTTTATGCAGAAAACCTTTATCATGATCTTCCTGTGCTTTGAGTTTCGGTACAGGAAGATAACTGAAAATGATAGGGATGAGGCAAAGGCAGATAAACCAGGTTGCCATGACGTTCAAGGCAGCAACAAGGCCAAACTCAACAAGTAAGGCACTCCCTGTGAAAAATAATACACCAAATCCAATTGCTGCCGTTACATTAGCAATCAATGTTGTCTCTGATATCCGTAATATGGTGACATGCAGAGCCTTGTCTTTATCGCCATGCTTTCTCAGCTCATTATGATATTTATTCAGGAGCAGGATACTGTTGGGTATTCCAATAATCACAATCAGAGGAGGAATCAAACCGGTGAGCATCGTAATTTCATAGCCAAACATTACCAGTGTTGCCAGGCTCCAGATTACTCCAACAATTACAAGGATGATTGGGAACAGAACCGGATATAGTTTTCTGAAAAATATGAACAGAATGATTGCAGAGACCAGGATTGAAAGGCCAAGAAACAGTACAAACTCCCTTGATACGAGCTGGCTTACCGCCGTACGGATAAAAGGAAGACCGGAATAATGTACTTCTACATTGTGTTTTTTACTCAACACATCAGCTTTTTCCAATATTGTTTTGATAATTGGACCCCGCTTTGGCGTATTCAGGATCTTATGATCAAAATTAATTGCCATTAATGTCGCATGACTTTCCTTATTATAGATTAATCCCTCGTAAAAGGGCAGATCGTATATGCGATTTTTAATGCTATCCATCTCAGAATCGCGAAGCACAGCCCCAGCACTAATTTGCTTTAATACGAATCGCTTATTTGTAGTGTCTTTTTGTAGATCGTACAGGTTGCCCACAGAAAGTACCTGCTTGATTCCTTCCATTTTCTGCAGTTCCGATGCCAGTTTACTCCAGTCATTAAACAATTCCTTGCTCATTAACCTGGGAGTACTTATCCCCAGAACCATCATATTCCCGTCTTCCCCAAACTTGCTTTTGAAATCATTATAACTGATGAAAGCAGAGTCGGTTTGCGGCAGAATTTTGCTTCCGGTATAGGATAGTTTAACAAAGCTGGCTTTCCATGCCATGAACAGGGTTAAAACGAAAAATAGTACAAGTATTAAAATCCGGTTTGAAAGTATAATTTTGGAAAAGTTATTCCACATGCTGCGCTTTTTAGGATAATGGCGAATTCAGACCGCAAAACTACAAAAATTCTTAATTTGGGCTTTGATTAATATGATAATTCGATATCTGCCAGTAAATTAGACCTAATTGAATACTTAAGTATTAAATTTTAATCAAGTATGAAGAAGTTTTTTGCCGGATTTGGTTTTGCCTTCAATGGGATAATGTACACCTTCAATACCCAGTTGAATTTCAGGCTGCACTGCTTTGCGGCGATTATTCTCGGGCTACTTTGTTTTTATCTCGAATTAAATAGAACTGAATGGCTCTGGATAATAGCCGCAATTGCCATTGTCTTAATGGCAGAACTTGCAAATACCGCTATTGAGAGCCTTGTTGATTTGATCTCCCCGGAATATAATATCAAGGCAGGCCTGATCAAAGACATTGCTGCTGGAATGGTGCTGATAGCAGCTATCATGTCACTTGCGATCGGAATTCTGATTTTACTTCCAAAGATCATCCATGCTTCATAAAACCAGGGGAATTGTATTAAAAACCACAAACTATGCTGAAAGCAGTGTAGTAGTACAGGTTTTTACTCAAAAATTCGGTTTGCAATCCTATCTGATCAACGGAATCAAGCGTCCTAAATCAAAGATCAAGCTAAACAGCCTGCAGCCATTACACCTTTTGGATATGGTGGTTTATCATAAAAGCTCAGGAAATATTCAGCGCGTTTCGGAGTTAAGGCACCTGCCGGTATTTTTGAGCATCCCCTATGATATTGTAAAAAGTTCAATTACCATGTTTTTAAATGAGGTGCTTTACAAGTCACTCAGGCAGCATGAATCAGATGTAGTTCTTTTCGAATTTCTGTTTCATGCCATAGAGATTCTTGATGGCATTAGTAAAGGCGTTTCAAATTTTCATCTGTACTTCCTGCTCCGGCTAAGCCGTTTTCTGGGATTCTATCCCGATACTACTTTAGCCGGCAAGGCTGATTTCTTTGACCTTAAGAACGGGTGTTATTCAAAAATGCAGCCCCCTCACGCGCTTATCCTTGAACAACCGCTAACAGTCCTCTGGACCACAATACTGAATGCTAAGTTTGATAATCTGGATGAACTGAATATTTCTTCGGCGCAGAGAAAACAGTTGCTGGAGAAGATTCTTGAGTATTATAGTTTGCATATTGAAGGCTTCGGACAGGTAAGATCGCATGAGGTTTTGGAGGAGGTGTTGGGGTGAGATATGAGATATGAGATGTGAGATATGAGATATGAGATGTGAGATTTGAGATGCGAGATTACATTTCTTGCGCAACTACAATGTCTTTTTAAGCTTAAATTGCTTTTGGCATCAGGTCTTGGGAAGAATTGAAGTATAAATTAGATTCTTCGCTGTGCTCGATTTCATTACTAGCCATTCATTTATCTGAATTGGTTTCCGTGTTACATTGTCTATAAACATGTGACCCCTTCAGGGTCATCTATAAGTATTCAGCACTCAGATGGGAGAGGTGAGGGAAAAGTACTAATTAAGCACAATCTCTACCAACAACCAACAACTAAGAAACAACAACCAATACCCATTTTCAACTATAATTTTGAAATGTAATTTTTTTGTTATTACATTGTACTGTATTTGAGAAAGTTAACTGCCATATTTTTCCTTCTGTTGTTCCTGTTTAATATTGCGGGATACAAGGGGCTTTTCTTTTTTCTAACCCAGTCAGCGGATGAGCGTCTGGCAGAAAAGATAAAAGATGGCAGTGATTTGGATAAAGATCTGATTATGGTTAAGTTTCCTTTCAATGTGCCCTACCTCTCTGATTCCAAAGATTTTGAATCAATGGAGGGTGAGGTGAATGTTAAGGGGACCATCTACAAATATGTAAAGCGTAAAATTTCCCGGGATACACTTTTCCTCATCTGTATCGAGAACAAGGAAAAAACTTTGATCGAAAAGAAGCGGGCTGAGTATTTTAATAAGGTAAACGACCTGGATGCGAACACCAGTAAAAAATCAGGAGCCAAACAGGTTAAAGTGGATTACTACTTCAATAATGCTGAGACTTCCCTAATAGACTTGTATGTGCTGGATTTCAAATCTCCACACAGTTTTGTGAAAGGTTTAATACATAAGGGACATTATTACCTCTTTTCACCTCCTCCGGAGTCCCTTCTTTCTTAATATTTTCAGGTTTATCAGCTAATTCCAATGAGCAGGGCTTATTGGGTTTGAACTATTTAGTAAAATAGGATCCTGAACAATTAATTCCTTACTGTTTTCCTGTGTGTCTGAAGGCTTTCGGGCTCTTTTTTCACAGTTTATCAGCTGTCAATTGCTTTAAATGCATGATTTAAAGGGATAAGCATAATGCTTATTACTCGCTTATCGTTTTTTTGTGCATTAGATGATGCGATTTAACAGGATACGGCAAGGCTTTTAAAATTATTTATTAAGAAGCGAAAATGCCACATATTTCTTTAGAAGAGCATTTGCCCGGAATTACGGGCTTGCTTGAATATCGATTGGATACTGCCTATCCAATCAGGGATCTCACCCAGATATTATTGAGGGGTGAATCAACTTTAACACAGGCAGAACGGGAACTTATTGCAACCGTAGTATCTGCGGGAAACGAATGCAAATTTTGTACTGCCGCCCATACTGCCGCAGCCGATATTCTACTTGGTGAATGCAATACCACCCAAATGGTTCTGCAAGACCTTGAAAATGCACCGGTGAGTGATAAGATGAAAGTTCTGCTGCAAATTGCTAGGAACGTCCAGGTCTCCGGTAAAAGAGTTAGTCCGGAAATTATTGAAAAAGCAAAAACCCTGGGAGCCACAGATCTTGAAATTCATGATACCGTTTTGATCGCCTCTTTGTTTTGCCTGTACAATAAATATGTGGATGGCTTAGCCAGCATCACACCTAGTGACCCTGCATTCTACCAAACGTTGGGAAACAAAATCGTTAATCAGGGATATCTCAGATCCCCGCAATTAATTAAAAAACCTTAAACCAAATTTTATGAAAACAAGCTTACTATATATATTATTCATTGTACTTTTTATACCAGTTGCAGCATTTTCTCAGGGAGGAGTTGCCAGAGGAACAATCACAGACAATGAAAGTAAAAGGCCAATCTCAGGAGCAAGTATCTCCATTAAAGGCCTGCTTGCCGGTACCATTACCGATGCTGAAGGTAAATTTCAGATAAGTACAAAATTGCCTTTACCGATTACATTAATTGTTTCCGGACTTGGTTATGTGCGTCAGGAGATCCTCATTACAGAGTTTTCAGACAAGATCAAGTTGGCCCTTTCGCCTGCCTCCACCCAAATGGATGAAGTGGTCGTCTCGGCTTCAAGAGTTGAAGAAAACATCATGCAATCGCCTGTAACGGTCGAGAAAATGGATCTCAGAGCTATCCGTGAAACACCTTCCTTCAGTTTTTATGAAGGATTGCAATCCTTGAAATCATTGGATGTGGTTACCAGCGGACTGAATTTTAAATCCATCAACACCCGGGGTTTTGGGGGTATCGGGACCGGTCGTTTCCTTCAGCTTGTAGATGGAGTGGATAATCAGACTCCGGGATTAAACTTTTCTGTCGGTAACCTGTTCGGACTTTCGGATCTGGATGCCGAAAGCGCAGAGCTGATTCCCGGAGCTGCTTCAGCACTTTACGGACCGGTAGCCTTTAACGGGGTGCTGATGATGAAAAGCAAAGACCCTTTTCAATACCAGGGTTTAAGTGTGCAAAGCAAATTAGGTGTAAACCATTTGAATGATTCCTATACGGATGCGGCTCCTTTGTACGACCTGACGATGCGCTATGCAAAAGCCTTCAACAATAAGTTTGCATTCAAAACCAATGTTTCTTATTTCAAAGGCCTGGATTGGTATGCAACAAACTACAATGATATCGACCAGAATACTCCCTTAGCATCCCGTGGTGCCTCCAATCCCGGAAGAAATGCACTCAATATTTATGGAGATGAAATTGCTCAAACCATTACAGGAATCGGCCGTGTTTCAAGAACCGGTTATGAAGAACGGTATTTAACGGATTATAAGGTCGATAATTTTAAGATGAATGCTGCCCTGCATTATCGTCTTTCTGATAACCTGGAAGCTATTTATCAATATAATTTTGGACAGGGTACTGCCAATTATACCGGTAGCAGCCGCTTTTCGATCAATAATTTCACCCTGCAGCAACACAGAGTGGAACTAAAAGGTAGTCAGTTCTTTATCAGGGCATATACCACTATTGAGAACTCTCATGATTCTTACAATCCGCGTACACTCGGACAAAAAGTAAATCAGGAATGGGTGCAGGATCTGAATGGGAATAAAGTAAGTCCAAATGTAGCAGATGCAACCTGGTTTTCACGTTATGAAGCGGCCTATAAAGGGAACATCACCGGAGTAACGGCAAATAATCACACCATTGCGCGTGGATTTGCTGATCAGGGCAGATTTTTACCCGGCTCGGCCGAATTTGAGGCCATGAAAGAAAAATACCAGTTTATTCAGGGTCTGACTGGAGCGGGAATATTCAGTAACAGTAAACTGTACCATGCTGAGGGACAATATGATTTCAGCAAGGCTATTAAATTTATGGACGTGCTTGCCGGTGGTAACCTCCGGAAGTTCGACATGTTTACGAACGGAACCCTGCTGGACGATAAAAACAAGGACATAACAATCAGTGAATACGGAGCATTCCTGCAGTTGTCCAAACTGCTTTTCGAAGATAAGTTTAAAATGGTTGCCTCTGCACGCTATGATAAGAATGAAAATTTTAAAGGAAGTTTTACACCAAGGGTTTCAGCCGTTTTCTCGCCGGTAAAGAACCATAATTTCAGGGCTTCCTTTCAGACCGGATTCAGGAATCCAACTCCTGTCGACCAGTACATCAAATTATTTGTAGGTCCGATCACCATCCTTGGGGGAACACCTGAAAACAGTGCAGGCCTACCCGCTTACAGTAATTCATATACTGCAAGTTCTGTAGGTGCCTTTGGTGCTGCCTTCGGGGCTGCTGTCGGATCCGGAACGCCGCCTCCAACGGCTATTGCTAATAACAAGCACCTGCTTCAAAAGTCTAATGTGGCTTATATCAAGCCTGAGCAGATAGAAAGTTATGAGATTGGTTATAAAGGACTAATCAGTGAGAAGCTCTTTATTGATATCAACTATTATTACAGCAATTATGAAGACTTCATCCTGAATCAGGTTGTTATCAGTCCCACAAGCCCTGTTTTAGGTGCTGATGGTACTCCTAATCCTGCTGCCGCTATGGATATTCTGAACGGTCAGAGACAGGCTTATCAATTATATACCAATGCTTCGGATAAAGTGAGTGCGCAAGGCTCATCTCTGGGATTAACTTATTATTTCCCTAAAAGCTATCAGTTGACAGGGAATAGCACCTGGACCTCCTTTGATCTGAAAGGGGCAAATCCAAATAATATCCCGGCTTTCAATACCCCGAAATTTGTCTCAAACCTGATCCTTAGCAACCGGAATTTATTTAAAAATATGGGTTTTAGCATGAATTATCGCTGGCAATCGGCATTCGACTGGGTTGGATCGTTCAGCGATCTGCAACCTGGCAGGATAGAGGCTTATGGTCAGCTGGGAGCTCAGGTTAGCTTTAAAATACCGGCTGCAAAATCAGTTCTAAAGATTGGGGGCACTAATCTGAGCAATAAGTACAATGTGCAGGCATTCGGTTCACCGGCAGTTGGCGGTGTTTATTATGTCTCTCTAACTTTTGATGACCTTTTAAAATAAGATCATGTCAGTAACACGGATTGATACCGGACCTCATCCCCCGGACAGAAATCTTTTATTCGCCATTTGTGTGGTCTGCTATGCCTTTGGTGGGTATTTTTCAACCCTGATGCCAGTTTATCTTCCTGTGGTGGTTAAAGAACTGATGGCTGATGTGGATGCTGATGATCTGAATGAGGTCAGTGCTTACATCGGCTCCATGTTCCTGCTGGGCTGGACCTTTGGCGGAATATTATTTGGCTTTTTGGGAGATCAGATCGGCAGGATCAGAGCTTTTGTAATTGCAGTATGCTTGTACGCAGTGCTGAATATCCTGATCAGCTTTTCAAATAGCTGGCAGATGGTTATACTACTGAGGTTTTTCTCTGGATTGGGGGTTGGGGGTACACTGGTACTGGCTACTATTCTGGTCGCCGAGGTCTGGCCTGCGAAATCAAGAGCTATCGCACTGGGTATTCTGGCAGTCACCTTTCCCATTGGAATTATTTCAACGGGAATTGCCAATAATTTCTTTTCCGACTGGCGGCTGGCATTCTTACCCGGTTTTATCCCATTGCTGGCGGCATTTACTGCCTTAATTCTGATCAGGGAATCAAAAGAATGGACGCAGTTAAAACAGCAATCACTGAGTAAATTAGAGCCCTCAAAATACCTGGCCTTGTTCGAAAGCCAAAATAAGAAGAATCTGATTCAGGGCTCTCTGATCTTTGGATCGATGATCATCGGCCTCTGGGCTATATTTTCATGGATGCCAACCTGGGTGCAAAGTCTGTTCCCTGATCCTGGACAGGGTCAGATAGAGCGTGGGATTACGATGATGATTCTGGGAAGCGGAGGAATTGTAGGAGGCTCCCTTTCAGGGTTTCTGATCAATTATCTGGGGCATCGGAAAACCTTGCTGATTACTTTTGCAGGTTGTTTTGTGATGTGCTTCATCATTTTTAAAACAAATCAAACCTTCAGCACGATCATCTATCCTGAATGTGCTTTACTGGCACTTTTCTTTGGTATTAGTCAGGGGACATTGTCTTCCTATCTGCCCGAGCTGTTCCCGACAAAGATTCGTGCGACCGCTACCGGCTTTTGCTTCAACATCGGCAGACTGGCAACGGCAATAGTTGTATTCTTCGTAGGAGCACTTGTCCATGTTATGGGCGGTTATGGAAATGCAGTACTGGTTTTTTCAATCACATTTTTAATAGGTCTGCTGGTTACATTTTACTCTCCGGAGGCCGTAGCTCATTCAGACTCAAGCTTAAATAAAAATTTATAATGGCACATATCAACGTACCCGAAGGGGTTCCCGGAATCAGGAGCCTCGTGATGTTCAGACCTGAAACTGGCAAGCCTTTGTATGAGCTTGCCCAGGCCTTACTTCGTGGCCCTTCCACGCTATCGGAAGCCAACAGGGAATTAATTGCAAGTTTTGTTTCTTCAAAAAACGATTGTATGTTCTGCATGAGCAGTCATGCTGCCGCGGCGCGTTATCTATATAAGGATCAAAAAGGAATTGTTGACTTTGTTTTGGAGGATTATCAGAATGCTCCAATTCCGGAAAAATTAAAGGCCCTGCTCAGCATTGCTGCTAAAGTTCAGCAGGATGCAAGGACGGTCAGCCCCGAAGATATTTCAAATGCGAACAAAAAAGGCGCTACCGAGCAGGAAATTCACGATACGGTTCTGATTGCGGCAGCCTTCTGCATGTTCAATCGTTATGTGGATGGATTGGCGAGTCTCACACCTACTGGGCCCGAAGTTTATGAAGCAATGGCAGAGCGGATGGCCCAGGGTTACACTTTACCTAAACAGCAATAAAATGGCACATATTGATTTAAAGAATGATCTGCCGGGAATCAGAGGTTTAATGGCCTTCGATCCCCAGGCGGCTGATGCACTTAACGGATTAGCAAATGTACTCTTGTGCAGGGAAAGCAGCCTGACGAAAGGCGAACGTGAAATGATTGCGACTTATGTATCCTCCCTTAACGACTGCTTATTCTGTCAGAGTGTTCATGGGGCAGTTGCTTCCGCACATTTGGAGGATACCGATGGCGACTTGATTAAACAAGTGAAAAGTAATTTTGCGGAAGCGCCAATCTCAGCCAAAATGAAAGCCCTGCTTGGAATTGCCAGTCGCGTACAGCGGGGTGGAAAAATGGTTGCGCACCGGCAAATTCTGGATGCCATTGCCGAAGGAGCAACAGACCAGGAGATTCATGATACCGTTTTGATAGCAGCAGCCTTCTGCATGTTTAACAGGTATGTTGATGGATTGGGAACCTGGGCACCCGAAGATCAGCAAATTTACAAGGATAGAGCACCCGGAATTGTGGAGGGAGGATATACCCACCCCGGGCAAAATACTTAATAAAGTACACCAGAGGTGTTTTGACAACATGAACATCATAAAAATGTTGATTTGGGATATTATATGGAATATCCCTGAAATTTTCCCCCGGCCCAGATACTCCGGCAGCAATTTTACCGTAAACTTTTATTGCTGTTGCTGATATCAGCCGGGATGGAAAACATAAAAGCCTTCAGAGTAATGCTGAAGGCTTTTATGTTTTTAATTACTGAAATAGGAGTCCAGCCGACCCCGACGGTGGTCGCATGTTTATAGAAAGCATTTGGAATGTTTTTCGACCCCGATTTCTATGATTTCCCAAATGATTTTTTTTACGGCTGAATCATACTAATCATCTAATCACAAGAATCACAGTTCGGACAGTGTTTCAATGATTGTCTGAACCATGATTTATTTGATTTTTGAGATTATTATGATTGTCTTTTTTCAAGCTTGAATCCTACCAATCCTAAAATCCTATAAATCCTAATAGTTTTTTCATTCATTTTCTGAACTGTGATGTATTTGATTTTTGGGATTATTATGATTGTCTTTTTTCACAGCTTAATCCTACTAATCCAATAATCCTTATACCAACCGGATATGCGGCTGAATCGCATATGCACAGCATGCATAGTAAATGTGATGAACCGGCTAATATTTGTGATGAGTCACAGCTTTATATTACTGTTGCAAATAGTGTAATACAATGATATAGTACCCAAATTTTAATTTATATTTAAATAACGATCTACCCCGTTAGCTATGCCTTTATTGCAATTACTATCGAATAAGCCCGCCCGAACGGTTTGGCCGGCCGGGCTATTATTGACTATGTTTATGTTGGCGAATATGAGTTTTGCCTATGCCCAGGATAGTATCCTGTTAAAGCAGCAGGCAGCCCATAAGAGCCGGGAATATATATCCATTGACGTTCAACCCCTGTTCAGAACGGGCACTAGCATCACCAGGACAACTGATAAGGATGTCATGAAATGATTGAATAGCCCCGGATTTTCGGTTGGCGTAGACTATCAGAGAGTGAGCCAGAGTGGCTTTACTTTGGTCTCAGGTATACACTTTCGAATGATTCCGGTTGCTTACAGGTTCAACATTGATTACAATGATTTTCCTTCCGGAGGTCCCAGTACTTCCAATTTTGGGCAAACCAATGTCAACCTCGTAAACGGACATATCTATTTTCCGATTCAAGCTGGCTATACCTCAGCAAAAAAGATCGGCAAATGGCATCCTTCAATTATGGCGGGAGTTAATCTAAGTCAATTAAATGAATACGGTTTACAAAGCGGCTCCTCTTATTCCGATGATTCACATGTTAATCATCCTATACAGAATATCCGGGTTAATTTTCCTGAACATAAGCCATGGTTAAGCTATACGGTGAATGCACGGGCATCAAAAACTTTGAGGAACGGCAATCAGATCTTTTTTGGAGTCAATGCCAACTTTTCAGGTGTTAGGTATAACAGCGGACAATATAACCTTTACCAGACTAGCGGGAAGCAAAGTGGAACATTCAGTGATACAGGCAGTTATGTGGCTTTACAGTTCGGCTACTCGCTGGTAAGAAGATATAAGGAACCTGAAAAATTCAATCGATGAACATGTTTAGATTTTTGGCTTTTATGCTGCTGCTGATACCCTTTCAAATAGTCAAGGGCCAAAGTTCTATAGAGTTTCGTATCACGCCGAACCTAAGTGCTAAACCGGAAATTGTGAACCCATCTCCTGCAAGAATCAGCAGCCCTTTGAAAATTGCTTATGATCTTGGAGCAACTTATACTTATATGCTTAACCAGAAGTGGGGGATTGGTGCAGGAGTTACCCTAGGCTCGGTTGTTTATGGTATTGATTTCGTCGCACCAAGTACAACCTTCGGTACAAAGCAGGACAAGGGTGACATATGGTGGAGTAATTATTTTGATCCCTATCATTATCATGCGCTGTCAGCCCGTGCCTTACGTCAATTCAATTTAAATGAACGCACCTCTGTCCGGATTGTTGCGGAGCCTTCCCTGCGGTACTATAGTTACAGCGCAGATAACTATGACGGTTTCCAAACTGGATTTAACCGTGCTGTTCCTTTTGATCCCGATGTGCCTTCTACTTTGCCGGCCGATCTGCTGGTGGACATCCCCGCAACAGGTCATAGGTTCGATCTGAACATCGCTTCCTCCATAGGAATAGAAAGAAGCTTAGGTTCGGGGAGTAGCTTAGTGTTTGGCATAAGGAAGAGCTTTGGACTCAAGCCAATTGGAGCAGGGATTTTACTAGTTCAGATGAATGACAAAATGAATAAGGGGACGTTCAATACACGTCCTGGTTTTTTCGGCATGGATCTGATTTATAAATATAGTTTTTCAAAAAATACTGACGGACCGGATAAAATCCAGGTTTCGCCCTTAGACGGAAAATACCGGAAGGTCGTTTTTGCCGAATTAGCTGGAAATGGCTTGACATTGACCGCAAACTACGATATGCGCCTTAATCGGAACAGAAATGATGGTTTTGGTATCAGGGCAGGAGCAGGCATGGTCCCTGATAAATATTTCGATGATTATATAACTGTACCTCTGGGGATCAACTATATTGTTGGCCAAAGAAAGCACGGTTTTGAAAGCGGTTTGGGAATTACTCTTCTGTATAATGTTTCCGGTAACGAAAATTTCTTCATTGATTTGGATGCGGATGAAGCTCATCCCAAATTAACTTCAGCAGAAATACTAACTGTAGGGTATCGTTATCAGGCAACAAGAGGCTTGATCCTTAGAGCAACCAATTCTTTTATGTATATCGGAAAGGGCTATTTTTATCCTCCCTTATGGCCTGGCATATCGGTCGGGTATAGTCTAAATAAACAATTAATCCTGCCCTCTCCGAAAGAAAAGAAACAAAAGGAGTTTGTGGCTAAGGCACCGCCCGGAAAATATCGGAAGGCGATTTTTGTTGAGGGAGGGGGCAATGGCCGCGGGCTCTCCGGGAATTTTGATATGCGTTTAAGGGCCGGACGAAATGACGGACCGGGTTTCGGGATAGGAGTGGGTTACGCAGGTACATCCTACGAGAACAATGAGCCTGGCACCCATTTGTCAGTTCCACTTTCTTATAATTATATCTTCCGGAATGAACGTAGCGGCATTGAAACAGGCTTAGGCGTGACCCCATCGTTTATAGTAAATAAATCTACTCAGGGACCCGATCTGGATTTGGCTGTCGTAGCTAATCTTGGTTACCGCCTGCAACCACTCAGGGAGGGTTTACTCTTACGTGCGATGTGGACACCAACTTACCTTGACCGGCGCGTGAGATCGTGGGCGGGCTTATCTCTTGGTTATAGTTTCAGATAGAAAAAAGATAGCAGATAATCTAAGCTTATCCTATTTGCAGGATCAGGATCAGCTATGCTCGGTTATCTTTCGGACGCTTCATGCTTTTTGCGCTTAAATCATACTAATCCTTTAATCCTAAGAATCCTAGCTCATACAATTTTTTCCCATTCATTTTATCTCAAATTCGGCACCTGAAATTATCCATGATCAAATTCGCACTTTTAACTTCTATTTTCCCTTTGGTAGGAATCATGTTTTGCCACACCCAGTTATAGTGCTCAATTACTTTATCTGCAGTAAGGTGAGGCCTGTCACCTGTTGTGTGCCCGTCTTTGACAACTACAATATTATAGTCCTTAGCTAATGCGGATTGAACCGTGGCTTCAACGCAAAAATCAGTTGCACAACCTGTTATATACAGTTTATTGACATTTAAGGCTACGAGTTTAGATTGCAGTTGTGAATTGTAAAATACGTCATTGGCATACTTGCCAATCATCATATCGGCAGGAGATACAGACAGCGTGGTTAATAGCGCCCATTCGGGAGTATTGGGTATATACTCATTCATCTGCGTACCGTCATGCTGAATGAAAATCACCGGTAAGCCCAGTTCTCTAAAGATTTGAGCAAGTTCATTGATCCTGTTTACTACCCCTTCTGTATCGAACCGGGATGTTTTAGATGTAAAAGAGCCTTGTTGCATATCAATTACCAGCAGAACTTCATTTCCTTTCATTGTCATAATTTTTGCGCTATGATGAAAAAGATAGATTGTTCTATAGCTGTAATCTCACAAGGCAAGGTCAATATTATTGTTCTATTTTAAGATGGAATTTTCCTTCAGATATAATTTTGTGCGTTTTAACATCGTTCTTGAAGTTATAAGCTGTCCCTGAAAAAGTTCCGCTAACGTATGAATCTGTTCTATCGGTTAACTTAAATATTAAATCAGTATTCCCAAATTTAGCTGCTTTTGCGTCAAGTGTACGATATTCGTCTAAATAGTTATTGCCTTCATTATATAAGAAATAACCCAATGTATCTGACTGGTTTTTGTTGGTGATGATCAGATTCTTATTAAAGATCATTTTACCATTTGAGAATGTAAATTCGATGAGAGGATAAGGATTTCTATCCTTACGCACTTGCACAACCATCAAATTGGTTAATGGTTTTGAGATGAATTTCACACCTTCCGTATAGGTAAGTAGTTTTTCGACACCATCCACTTTAAATTTAACGTAATAGGCAAGTGGTTCTGGTTCTGCTTCTTTGCCTGTTTGGTCTTTCTCACATGATGTTATTATGGCGAAAATAAAAATGAAAACAAGGGCATAAAAAGTCGAATATTTCTTCATAGATAAGGTATGGATTGGGAACTGTTTCAAACCCTAAAATAGATAAATAATCTGTATGAGGAAGTGATAAGCTTTGTTGGAAGTAGAGTTTCCATCGATTTGCCAAATTGATTTTCCAATATTAAAGACTAATCCTACCAATCCTACAATCCTACCAATCCTAATCCAGGTAGCTTTTTAATTAATTGTCTGAACTATGATTTATTTGATTTTTGGGATTGCAATGATTTCAAAATACCTTAGCCCATCACCCCACCAAGTACCTTCCATCATCGTGACTTCTACTTGAAAAATTGCTCTCAGGGCACAAAAAAGGGCTGATTCACGATGAATTCACGAAGGAGTCAAGTAGAAAACCCAATGTTGATCTAACCATGCATCCCATTTTGACCGGTAATCGGTCAATTTCGGTCAATTTCGGTCAAAATTTCGGTCAAAATTTCGGAATCTGCCTGCCTGTCCTCAAGTTTGTTCTGGGGTGGTAAATAATTAACAGATTTTTTAACAATTAAAATATTAAATAATGGGGACATACAAAAACGGCGTTTTGGGGCCATTCTCCGGTAAGATCGGAACA
Organism: Daejeonella sp.; assembly: GCF_030695525.1. Taxonomy (GTDB): domain Bacteria; phylum Bacteroidota; class Bacteroidia; order Sphingobacteriales; family Sphingobacteriaceae; genus Daejeonella. The sequence goes on from NZ_JAUYSS010000066.1 coordinate 16,063, forward strand.
GT
>NZ_JAUYSS010000069.1 GCF_030695525.1 Daejeonella sp.
CAGGCAAAGCGTAATCTACAGGTACCTGCATCCCAGCAATAGGATAAATCATCGGGAAGACTTACTGCAATAGCCGCCGGACTCGCTCCTTCTATAAAAACCCGGTACAGATAGGGTGATACTGGAGTATATGAATGCAAAGGTTTGATCTTTTTAACCTGATCATGATCCTTATGAGAACTGTTTGCTATGGGATTATCCTCAGTTCTGCGATTTGGAGGTATATTAGGATCATTTTTAAGATCCGGCATTTCCCCCCCGGCATTAACATACATTGCACCAAACATGATAAAGCCATGGCCCGGCAGTGTACATACATAAGGGTATACTCCTTCCTGTATTGGTGCGGTAAAACTCAAGGTCCTCAACTGATTTGGATTTACAAGGGGGATTGCCCATAAAACAGAAGAAGATGTAGGAATAAAATCCAATGAAGGACCCTTCTCCCCTAATTTTAGGGCCTCATTTACAACATCAAGCCTTGTTCCGGGTTTTGTGATGAGAAGGTTATGACTCATATCATCACTATTGCTGAAAATCAGATTTAGTTTTTCGCCCGGCTTCACATTAAACCTAACCAGATCGAATTGAAGGCCAACAAGTACATCTATTTTTATGGTTCTGACTGTACTGGTATCAGATTGCGCATACAACTGTACAAATGCCAAAAAGGCCAGTATTAAGGAAAATATCTTTTTACCAGGCCTTATCATTGCATAATTGTGTCATATTAAAGATCTAAAACATTGACTGATAATGAACAGAAGGTTCAAATATCCCTCCGCTCCTTTCATAAAAATCAGAATTCAGTTCAAATACCCCATTTTTAGGAATCATCCAGGATGCGTGTGCAGCAGGATGATAATTCACCATATTTTTCCAGTTAACATAGTTCATATCTCCGTTTGTCTCCATCATTCCCATATTGATAACAGGAAAAGGAGCGAGATGAGCTGCAAGATTTTTATTCCAGTCAATTAAGATAGGATTCACAGTTAGATCAGCACACATACAGGGAACATTTCTGTCAGCGGCAAGTTTGGCAATTTTTACCGATAGACTGAGTGTCTTAGCGATACCTTTCAATACCATGACCTTATACCCCTGATCAAGGCGTTTTATAGCAGATTGTTCATCATGTACACTTTCGTCTGCACCAATCCTGAGGTCAATATCTGCGACACTTTCATCATTATTTTCATTCAATGGCTCTTCAATTAACAGAATCTGATCAAAAGCGCCAATCTTTCGGGCATGATCCAGGTATCTTAAGAGTGTTTCTTTCTTCTCATACCGGGCATTTGCATCCATTGTGTAGATTAATTTACCGTCCGGAGTCTGCCCGGTTCGCATATTTTTAAGGGTTTCATGAATCAGACTTAGTCTGCTCATATCAGCCTTTAACATCTCTGATTGGGAACCTGGAGCACCTGTTTTAATCTTAAAAACAAAATATCCCTGTTTTACAGCATTTTTCAGATCCTCCATAGGCATACCGTAAGGAATCTGATACATGATCGCTATTTTTTCATTTCTGTGGGATAAAGCCTTTTTATACGGCTCCGGGATCATAGTCTCAAAACTGCTGAACTTATTCTCAGCAGCATAGGTTATCCAGGCAGCATTATCGACACCAACAAGGGCATTATAGACAAAATTGAGGTTCAGATCCTGCTTTCCTGTAATCTTTTTTCCATCCTGAACTACAAAAGGTAATATTTTATCAATTAACTCAATCGGAGTCTTGAATGGAGTTTTTTTAACATGCTCAAGAGATTTATTGACCAGATCGTACATCATTGCATTCCCTACAGTTTCTGAATGCCGGGAGAATAAATCAGCATCCCCATAAAGTACGCTTTGGGTCCCAATTCCGATTCCGGATACACCGGATTCAGATTGCATTCTGGATGCGACCTGCCATAATTCAGTTAGATATCCACCCTTAAACCCGAATGGACGAATCAGTTTTTCACGTTCAAAATCTGACTGAGTCCGGACAATTTTGATCAATTTTAAAGCGGCAGAATCAGAACCATGAAGATCTGGGAGGTTCATAGAACTTAAGGCAGCCAAAACGCCGGCACTTTTAACAAATCTTCTTCTGTCCATCTTGTAATTTATGAAAATTAATATACCTGGAATAGCTATTTAGACAAAAATTCTGAAAGAAGAAGTTCCTTAACAAACTGATCATCAATTAGATGAGGATAGGCTTTACACACCCGATCAATCTCTTCCATCTGACCATTTGACAATTCTTCCTGAGGATTCAGACACCAGCGTCCCTCCAATAAGCCCTGTCTGCGTAAAACCTCGTGGATACCTGGTATACAACCATGGAAATTATTCGCAGGATCAAAGATTGCGGCATTCATATCCGTGACTTCAATTCCTTTCGTCAGTAATTGCGCAATCCCCTTATTGCCATTTGCTTTACAGGCTTTTATTTCATCCAGCAATTTAACAGCCGCTCTTGTCCATACAGCCCAATGGCCAAGTAAGCCACCTACAAACTCCTTCTCAACCCTTTTTCCATCGATAGCGAAGCTGTATTTAGTCAAAAGATCAGGTATGATATTATCATCATTTCCGGTGTAAAGATCAATCTCATTACATCTGGAGGATGCACAGACCGCCCTGACTACATCAAGTGTCTGATAACGGTTAAATGCGGCGACTTTAATTGCCTCTATATTTTTGATTTCGGCAAATTCCTGCCAAAATTTGTAGGTAAATATACGGCCCCCAACAGAAGGCTGAAGATAAAATCCAATAAGAGGCATTACAGCAGCCACATCACGAACACGCTGGAGGATGGCCTCCTCTGTCCAGGATTGAAGTCCGCCCATACTGAGCAGCCCAAGATCAAAACCGTATTTCAATGCCGTTTCAGCCTCCTTTACCGCCTGATCAGTTGGCCCGCAAATTCCTGCAATTTTTATAAATGGTCTTCCCGGATTTGCTGCATCTATCTCTTCTGAAACAACTCTCAAAACGGTTTCAAACAGATTAATTTCAGGATCCCTGATCTCAAATTGGGTTGAATGCACTGCAACTGCAAGACCACCAGCACCTGTAGCTACATAATACCTTGCAAGTCCCCTTTGACGAGCTTCATCAAACTGTCTTGAAGAGTTTAATGCCAGTGGAATTGCAGGTAGAACTGTTCCGCTTTTCAGTAAATTTTTAAGTGCGGGATCTAATGTTTGGGTTGACATATATTAACTAAATTATATACAAAAATATATTTAAAACTGGCCTTTTCTTTCCTGAAAATGGGTAGGCTTATTAATCATCTTACCTCCACCCTGAAGCCATGCTACAGTCATTTCAATCATATCACGGACTGTTACTCTTGGATAGCCAAATAATTTGTGTGCTTTGGATGCGTTATTTAATAAAGCATTCGGCTGCGGATCATAAACAAAAAGAGGTTCTTTATCCATTAATAGTCCAAACTGCTCTGCAAGCCATTTTACTGAGAGCGTCTCCGGACCTGTAACATTCAGAATATTAGCCGGAACTTCACAATGCAACAAAGATCGGATAGCAATCTCATTAGCATCACCCTGCCAGATCACGTTCACACTACCGGTTGTCAGATCAATAGCCCTTCCTTCATTTACTGACTTTGCAATTTCCAATAAAACACCGTATCGAAGATCAATGGCATAATTCAAACGATAAATCAAGGTTGGAATCTGGTATCTTTCTGAGAAATACTGAAAAACACGCTCTCTTCCTAAGCATGACTGACCGTATTCTCCTACCGGTGCAGGGTAATGGTCTTCAGAAAGGCCTCCTGAACCAATTGGAGTAAAGGGATACACATTTCCTGTAGAAAAGGCAACAATGCGTGAATTTTTATATCGCTCAGCAACACGACCCGGCAGATAAGAGTTCATTGCCCAGGTAAAAGGTTCCTTTCCTGTAGTTCCAAACTTAGTACCGGCAAGATAGATAATATTAGGTGCATCAGGTAAAGCGGCAAGGTCTTTTTCATTCAGCAGATCTGCAGCTATCGTTTCAATGCCGTCTGCTTCAAGTTCTTCACGTGTACCGGCTTCTGAGAAACGCGAAATTCCAATAATTTTTTTGTTGATTCCAGCCTGAGTAATTGCTCTGCGAGCTAATTTTGCCATACTCGGCCCCATTTTCCCACCTACACCCAACAGAATTATATCCCCATCGATCTTTGCAATATCATTGATCAAAGCATCTGTTGGCTTTAATAATTCTTGTTCTAATACTTCTAAATCAGTCATTTTAAATCTTAATTAAAAAACAATTCATTAATCGATCAGCTTTTATAAAGATGATCCGGCAAATAGGGAAAAGCCTCCAGCCAATCCCGAAAAATACAAAACAATTTTTATAAGCTTTATTCTATCTCAATAAACCTTTACTATTCAATTAAACGATTTAATTCCATTTAATCATTTGGCTTTTGCCATTTCTGCCGCCTTTGTGGTTGTATAATATTTAGCAAGCATATTTGGCACTTCCCATGCAGGGAGTTCAGTTCCTTTCAAATAAGTCAGGTAATTTTTTACAACTTCAGCAAAGTGTTCCTCATGAGGCACTTTATACTTATCAGGTATAATTAACTCCCATTCCTTTCCGGCTTTCTTCACAGCAATACCAGGATACACAGTTTGTAACCTTCCAATTGCATCCATTAAATTCTTCTCAGAGTTTGCACCTGAATTTAGTAGCTCAAGGTAAACCACGGGCTTATAAGCTTGTTCTTTTCCCTGCCTGATTAATATATTGGCTTTGGTTCCACGCATTTTTGCAAAATGCATATCTCCTGATCCTGCAGGTGCCTCATAATTCCATTTTATCCCTACACGTGCATGAACTCCTTTAATGGTATAATTCATCTCCCCGTTCGACATTACATTTAATATACCGTTTTTAATATATTTCTGGAGATAATCCGGGAACTGCTCCTTCATAGTTGATCTTTGAAACTGCTCTAAATTAAGCTGAGTTGCCCATTCCTTTGCTGAAATCATATTGATATCCTTCTTATAATCAAGAACCACATCGGGGAAACATTCCCATTGGATCAGATCGACCATATGAGTAGTAATATCAACCAATCCACGACCCTCCTGTTCCACATCAAAGAACCATGCCGGCCTAACCAGGGGCTTACCAGAAACATTCTTGTAGAAATGGTGAACACTCTCCTGCATCACCGCAGGATTATCAGGTGTCCCTTTTTCCAAAGAGCCAAAAAATGCAGTATCCTGACTTAATGCTCGCTGAAGAACATAATAAATATTATACCGTTCTGTCATGATATCGTACAGAACAACATTTTTCTCCTTTGCCTTAGCAAATGCATTTTCCAGTGATTTGAATCCATCCTGGTCAATTGCGAGCGGTTTATCAGCAAGTACATTCATGCCTGAGTCGATAGCCCGGCTGATATAGTTTGTCTTCAATTTATTATTACCAGAAATAATAACCACATTTCCCGCCTTCTCACTGAACATTTTTTCAAGGTAATCAGGACCGCGGTAAATTTTATGTTTCCATGTTGTTGGATTCTCTTCCCTTGAATTATAGCTATCAACCAATTTCATGTGATTATCTAATTCTGATCCGTCTGGAGCATAGATGTGAACCACTGAATCGATTTCTTCATACATTGATTTTTGCAATAAGGCAGCATGAAAATGACCGGGGTCAAGTGTGATGATGCGAATTTTCTCCTCTTTCATATCATTTGCAACCTGTTTATTTCCACAACTGCTTCCTGCAAGCATAATGGCTGTTCCAAGGATCAGGAAAGTATTCCCGACGAATGAATAAAACTGTTTGTTCTTCATAAATGTTTGTTTTTATGTTCAATTATTATAATTCCCTTAGTTGAATATTCTTAAAGTAAGCCTTATTACCATGATCCTGCAGACCTATCTTACCTTCTGGCGATAGACCATAATCCGGATATTCTTTCCATTTCCCTTCAGTTCTAAGTTTGTGCCATGCCTTAGTCCATGCTTTAAATTTAACAATCCGGTTTCCATTGAGCCAATGTTCCACCCTTCCATTCTTAAAGATAATCCGGGAAGTATTCCATTCACCTATCGGTTTAAGCACCTTTTTTTCATTTGGAGAATACATTGCATAATCGGCACCTGCCTTTTGCGAGTCTTCAAGTTTTGCAGGGAAATTTTCATCATCAATTATCTGATATTCGGGTGAGGTTTCTATTGCTCTTTTGTATTTTGGATCTTCGACAATGTGATAAAAAACCCCGCTATTGCTTCCCTTATCTACTTTCCAATCCCATCTTAGCTCAAAATTCCTAAATGAGCGATCGCTGATTATATCTCCGGATCCGCTGGGGCCTTTTGCTCCAAGACATACCAGTGAACCGTCTTCTATCTTCCAGTTTGTAATTTCTTTGGTGTTATTAAAGTGGTGCCAACCATTAAGACTGTGCCCATCAAAAAGACTGATCCATCCTTTCCCGGGATCAGGATAATTTTCTCCTTTTGAGGTAAAGCTGATAAATATCAGAGCTACAAGCAACAGTATTCTTTTCATAAATTCTCCGTTTACGTACACGTAAATATAGGGGATTTCATCCTGAATATTAATCAGTATGAAACCTATACTAAATTATTTGTTTTTAATCAGTCCGATTTTCTCTGATAGTTTAATTACTTCATTCAATATCCTTGTCTCGATACCAACCTGCCATTTAGAAGGTAATCCATAAACAGTATGTGATTCTCCTTCATATGAACCTTCTTTTAGTACCAGGGATGAAGGAACATAAGCCATAACATCGTTGGAATAACCATAAACAAATGCTTCAGCACCCAGCATTTGCTTAATTTTTATCGAATATTCGATCAGAAGTTCACCTCCCAGGCTAACAATTGGCTGATCTCCGATAGACCAAACCTGAACCGGAAAAGGATAAGAAGTCATTAACTTCTCCCCTGCCCTGATCTTTCCACGCATACGTTCAGCCCATCTCTTTTGATAAGGTACAGTTGTAGAGCCAATGTATTTTGTGTATTCTGCCTCAGTTGGTGGTGTTGCCAGTGGAAGATCCAATTCTGAGTAAGCAGTACTCAAACCTGAAGGTAATTTTCTCATATCTTCTTCCAGTACCCGCTCAACTGCTGCAGCGAGTTCCTTTCCATATTGCTTAGCTAAAGGGACGGTATGTCTGGGTAAAGGATTCTGGTCGGCGCCGGCACTTTGAAAAAAGAGTGCAGTGGCTCCCGGATAGGTTTTTTCAAGCTCTATCTGGGTAAATCCAGGATAATCCCCCGACCAATTATAATCACTTAAAACTGTGGGATGACAGGCATATCCAAAAGCAATGGCTTTGATATCCCCTTTGGCATTCAAAACTTTGATCACCGGTACAGCAAAATCATTAGGACCCTGAAGTTCGGTAAGCTGGGTAAGTAAGTTTGCTGCATTATTGCGGCGATTGACCTGAAATCTGGTAACACCATTCTGAGCATATAGCGCGGCTGGTTCCAGATTCTTCAAAGCCTCTCCCACCATATTTACAATCTGATCCTCGAGAACTTTTGTGTATTGCTTAATGCGTTCAATCTGTTGATTATCAAGAACATAAATATCCATCAGAGCGTCCCCAATTACAGGCCCTGAATGGGTATGGGAACTGTTCAGTATAATCTGAGCACGATCTAATCCAAATTGCGATTTTACCCGGTCCCTGATCCGATCAGAAACATCTTTAGGAAAACCCAAAAGATCAGTACTGATCATTACAGCCTTATTTCCCTTAGAATCTTCCAGAGCCAGGGCTTTTGCCCATAAGGGATGTAAAGTACCTTCTGATGAATGGGTTCGGGAGGCAAAACCTGCCATAGGCATGGCCATCTTAGGGGTAATATCAGCCTTGCTAACACCGGCTTTCCATACCAGGGCTGCATTATTCTGTGCCTGAACAGGATTGATAAATGCCAGGAAAACGATTAACAAATTAATAATTGAAATTTTCATTCTGAAGGTTTTTATGAGGTGTAAAAATTAAGGAATACCCAAAACTTATCTAAATTTTAAATAGTTTTTGTGCATTCCCGTAGAGTATTTTTCGTTCGATTGATTTATTTGGAGCTAATTTACGGATAGCCGATATGATATTAACCCCAAGGCAGGATTTTCCGGCACCCAGTGAATCAGAACAATCACTGCCAAAAAGCAATTTATCCTGATGACGCTCTAAAAAGCCGCGGGCGTGATCTTCATCCCGGGTGAGAGATCCCAAACCGGAACCTGCAGAAAAATCACCATACAAATTTGGATACTCAGTCAGAAGACGATCAGTAAGTCCGCCCCTGCTGACAGTCCCCTTAGGATATAGAATATTCGGATCGCTGTGATTCTTATCGATATCTGCCCACCAGGTCTGCGCATGACCTATAAAGTTCACTTTTGGGTATTTCTTCAGCATGGTATGGAAGCGTTCAATACCCCTGTTATACATATTGTGCTGCCAGTGCATCAGAACCGGAACATTATAAGAAGTTGCCAGTTCATAAATACTTTGCATAGCAGGTGAATCACAATCAAGCCCGAATTTGAGCTCCCCAATAACAGGTGCACCCAGCTTCAGATATTTTTCAATTTCCTGCACTGCACCCGGCATATCAGGGACTTCATTTGCCCCGAAAATAAATTCATCAGAATGAGTTTTGGCAAATTGATAACATACTTCATTACCGGTAGCTTTCGCCTGCAATCCATTACTATAACCATAATAGGTTGAACCATAACTAAGCGGACGGCCTGCAGGCAATAAAATTGTTTTGGTTATACCCATTGCACGCTGATGTGGAATCAGCAGATCATTTGATCTGCCACTATAATCTGTATGCTGGTGTATATCAATAATTGGCTCTGCCGCATTTCTAAGATCCCGGCCTGCATTATGATCCAGAGTATTTGCAATTAGGGAAGGAACAAATCCCATTGTTAGAGCTGCACCAAGCCCTGCATATGAATTTTTGATTATAAATTCACGTCTTGAGTATTCTTTTTTGAGCATTCCGAAAGCTGATTATATTATTTGAATTCAGTAAATCTGGGTGAATGACCCAATATTTTATCAATAAAAGCATAGGCTTCCTTACGATTTTCGAGTGGAAAATCGTGTTCATCATCAGGATATCGTACCTGCAGATTACTGATTAAACTGAGATCGCGGTAAATTGGTTCTACCAAGGCAATTCCGGCCTGAACTCCTTTATAATCAAAATTAGCATCCCTGGTTGGGGAAACGGAAAAGAATGCCCTGGGTGCTATTGCTGAAATCATCAGATTGAAGTCGAAAGGAACCTTTTTATTGTCGAGATTATACTTTGTTCTTAATAATGGCATATAGCGGGTTTGAGCCCAGGGACCAAGCCTTCCACCATATTTCTTTTCAGCCTCGGCTCCAATATTATAATAGTCCAGTTGGGTCCATCCGCAACTACTGACAGCCACTTTAACACGCTCATCCATTGCTGCCAGAAATATGGAATTATGTCCACCTAGCGAATGACCAAGAACCCCAATATTTTCAATATCTACATCAGCTCTGCTTTGAAGCAAATCAATACAACGCATATGGTTAAAAATACCTTTCATGGTACCAGATTTATAACGATCAGTATCAAAATTATAATCTTCAATATCTCCGAAACTAGGGAAATCAGGAGCTATTACAATGTAGCCTCTCTGAGCAAGTTCCCTTGCATGTGCACGGTTTGCCTTATTTCCCTGACCGTCAACAGCCTTTCTACCCAGTGGGTCAGTCTCGTGTAAAACCAGCATTGCCGGTAATTTTTTTTGGATACCGGTCTGTGATGGAATATACAGATACAAAGGGAGTACTTCATTCTTTGCGACTGTAAAAAGTATATTATAACGGGTGAAACCAGCTTCGATAATACTGTCAACTACTTGAATATCAGAACGTTTTAAAGCTGCTCGTTTAGGCAATTTACCCATTACCTTTTGCATATTCTTCAGTACTTCCTTTCTGTACTTTTGATGATCCCTCAGAACAGTATTGTCCTGAGCTAAGCCCAATGCCGGAAGGAGCAAAAAGAGAATTACCAAAATTGGTAAACAGCTTGTGATGGTATGTCTTTTAGTTTTTATCATGGAATGGAAATAATTTTAATAAATATAAGATCAAAATAAGCAGAAACGAATTACTTAACAGGGGAATATAATGGTGTATGTCTTAATGTTCTATCTAAAAAGCTATAGACATCTTTGCGGTTTTCAACCGGAAAATCATGGCCTGCATCCGGATAACGCACCTGGAGCATCTCAACCGCTCCTAAATTCCTGTAAACCTTTTCAGCCAATTTAACACCCACCCTTACCCCAGTCACATCAAAGTTACTATCCTTAAGAGGTGAAACAGAGAAAAAAGCCCTTGGAGCAATAGCTGCAATGACATCATCAAAATTGAAGGGAATGCGTTTGGCCTCCAGTTTATATTTTGTTCGGATTAATGGCATATACCTTGTTTGTGCCCATGGCCCAAGTTTACCGCCATATTTCTTAGATCCTTCTTCACCGATATTATAATATTCGAACTGGGTCCAGCCACTACTGGAAACCGCTACCTTTAAACGGGTATCAAAGGCGGCAACAAACATCGCATTATGTCCGCCGAGGGAATGTCCGATTACACCAATATTGTCTGGATCTACATCCGTTCTGCTCTGAAGCAGATCAACACAGCGCATATGATTAAAAATGGCCTGCATCGTTGCTGATTCATATCTGTCGGTATCAAAATCATGATCCTTTAAATCACCAAAGCTCGGGTAATCAGGTGCAATAACTACATAGCCACGTTCTGCAAGCTCACGGGCATGTGCACGGTTCGGTAAGGGTCCCTGACCATCTACAACACCTTTTCCGAGTACACTTGTTCCATGTAAAACAAGCATTGCCGGAATTCTTTGGATACTGCCTCTTTGTTTGGGAACATACAGGTAAACAGGCAATCGTTCATTTTCTGCAATTGCAAAATCAAGGGTATACCGGGTAAATTTTTCCTCCTTCAAACTGTCTGTTACCTTAGTATCAAAAGCAGGTAAATTAGAACGATCAGGAAGTTTGCCCATGGCTTTTTCCATATTTCTAAGAATCTGCTGTCTCTTCTTTTCATGAGAAGAAGAACTAGTAGCCGGAAGGTCTTTTACTGTAATTATATCTTTAAACCCTTGCCATACCTGAGCAGGTAAAAGATTAAAAGTTAAAAATAGAACTAAAAGAAATTTTGAAATTAATGCCATATCCTTTTAATTGTAAATATTGGGACTGTGCTATAAAAATAAAAGGATTAACCCGCAATTGCGAATTAATCCTTCTATCTGAATTGAATCCAATTACGGAGTTATTGTAATCGAAATATCCTTTGTAACTACTTTTTGCTGATCTATATTACCGTTAGCCGCAACAAAGGTAGCTGTATAGGTACCAGGCTTTAAATAAGTATAACGATACTCAGTCAGAGCCGGATTAGTAAGGCCTTTAATCGCTGTTGACCAGTCAGGACCTAAATCTATTTTATCAATACTTATCGCTTTACTAACTGCCCAATGCTCACTTTCAGGATCATTATTCGGGCTTGCCGGATCGAAAGGAACAAATGGCTTAAAGACTGCAGTTGGTTGATAAGCTGGATCCTGAGGATCGTAAATTCCATTTTTAGGATCAAAAATTGGATTTGCCGGATTAAATTGAGGCAAGCCTGCATGCAAATAGGTATTGCCTTGCAGGGTTAACCGGGTAGCGGTAACCGAAGACAGAGCAGGAGCTTTGTCTTTCAGGTCGTCAACAATTCTGAATCCTGTACCAGCCTGATCGGCAATGGTTAGTGTTAGTGAATTATCCAGCAATTTTTTACTGTTCAAAGTAAATGTCTGAATGAACCACTGACGGGCTAAACCATTGGTGGCCTGCTTCCTGGTATTGTATCGGAAGGCAAAATAAATTGGCTTACCAGCTACAAGAAGATCCGATATATCAACTGTCTTAGAAGCGAGAAAGGCAGTACCTGTACCAAGATTAAACCTGTTGGTTATATCGACCCAGGTTGCAGCTTTTAATTTAGCGACACTACCATAATCACCATTAAAATTTGTGGAGGCAAGAAGTGAGACCTGATTGGTCTGCGTTCCCAACTGCACACTGCTGGTAAATTGAAGTGTTGCACCAGCTCCGGCAACATCAGCTACCCTTCCGGTTCTTGATGCATAATCTTTCAGCAACTCCCCTGAGTAAAAGGCGATTGATTGCGCTTCCCCACCTGTGATCATAAATTTAACAACCTCTCCTGCTTTATAGGTAGATTTTTCAGCCACCACATCAAATGCCGGCGCCTCAGCTTCAATTGCAGGTTTTTCGCAGGACGCCATTATAAGCGCCGCAGCGAGCATACTATATATTTTTCGTTTCATAATTTCTAATTTTGATTAATTATTCCCAACCCGGATTTTGAGTCATTTTTAAGTTTGAAGACATTTCGTTGATTGGAATTGGCATCAAAAGATCACGGGTACTAACATTTGAGTAATATTTTACAAAATATTGTCCCGGACTTTGTTGCTGTAATTTGTTACCCATATCCTGATGAACTTTCAGGAATGTTCCCCAACGAAGCAGATCGGCCTTTCTGGTATTTTCAAAGTTAAACTCTCTCATCCTTTCATCCTGAATTGCCTCAAGGAATGCAGCTTTTGAGGCTGGATTGATATTACCATCGGTTGCCCTGTTAATGGTAGCAGTTGCAGTTGCACCTGAGCCACCACCACCACTGATAGTAATGGTAGGAACAGTAGTATATTTTCCTTCGTTAAAAAAGGTGACTGCCATCGGATCACGGGCAAGGGTAATTTCAGTTACTCTACCTCCTGAAATAGTTGCGGTTGCAGTAGCACCACCATTTCCACTGAATGTAACGGTTGGAGCTGTGGTATAACCTGAACCGCCATTTGTTACTGTAATGGTTTTAATACCTGTAGACCAGGCTCTTCTTCTAACTTTATTGAATTGTTCAATTGCATCAGCAGTTGGACCTTTCATTTCATTCTCTGCTTCTGCATACATTAACAAAATATCAGAATATCTTAACAGAACCATATTTATTGGAGTAGTAGTCGGACTCTGAGGTTTTAAAGTCTCATATTCCCTTCTCCATTTTCCAGGTTTCATAAGGTTCATCGCATTTTCATTGACTGGCAATAAGCTCATGGTTTTGGCGCCTGCAGCTGTATAGGTAAAATGAGCAATGCTAAACCATTTACGGTTATCTCCTGGCTCAAATTTATTATAGAACTCAGATGTGATATTCATGTAAGCATCTGCTCTTCCGGTTGAAGATGCCGCTCCGGCAGCAGGACCATTGATCCAGCCAATATTACCGGTTTCAACATACTGGTCGGTACGGTTTCCATAAAACTCAACTTCCCAGATACTTTCCTTGATATCATATTGATCAGCGGCAAGTTTCATGAAGATGTCAGGATAACTTGGATTCAAGGAATGACCTGCTTCAGCATCGTCAATTACCATTTTAGCCCATTTGCTAGCTTCTGCATATCTGGTTTTATCCTTGACCGGATCACCAGCCATGTGCAAATTAACCCTTGCCAAAAGACCACGAACTGCCGATTTACTGATCGCTCCACCAAAACCTAACGTTTTAATGCCCGGAACAAGTTTTTCAGCATCTTCCATGTCTTTAATGATTTGTAAATAAACATCCTTAACGGGTGCTCTTTCCGAATCTACATCAACAACAGAAGTAGTAGGAACTACTTTCAATGGAACACCTCCAAAATACTGCACCAACGTAAAATAATAATAGCCTCTCAAAAACAAAGCCTCCCCTCTGATTGCGTCACGCTTCTCTTTGGCGATTGCAGGATTCTTATCTACATTTTTAATCAAAACATTCGCTTTATTAATGCCCGACCAAAGGTTATTCCATAAACCTGCATTATATTGATCTGCAGAGGAATAGAAATAATTCCATGGACCTGTAGTCAATGTAGCTCTGTTCATATAACCTTCATCAGCGGTCCATGCGAGCAAATAACTTGCATAAGTACCATGTAAACCACCGGCACCCAGGTGATCATAGACACCTGCACGTGCGAATTGTAACTGAGCTTCAGTCTGATAGTAATTATCCGGATTCAGAAAATCCGTTGGAGTTGTCTCCAGATATTTCTTACATGAGCCTAAACTCAGTAAGAATAATGTTGCGAGTATATAATATTTAATTTTCATTTTCTTTCAATTAATTTCGTTAAAATCCTGCTTTAATACCAAAGGCAATGGTCGGTGATCTTGGGTAGGATGAATAATCAAATCCCGGTGTTAAGGTATTATTACGGGTAGATACTTCAGGATCCATGCCTGAATAATTCGTCCATGTAATCAGGTTCTGAGCTGAAACATTTACACTCAAATTACTCATATACGCAGTCTTAATTAATTTTGCCGGTAAATTATAATTTAATGAAACCGTTTTCATACGAAGGAAAGAACCGTCTTCTACAACTCTTGAAGAGTGGAAACCAATTGGCCCTTGTCCGCGGGTACGATAGTTTGCATTGGTTTGATTTTCAGGCGACCAACGGTTTGAATAGCTTGCGAACTGATTGATATTTGCCCATCCATTACTGTTACCCTCCATAATCAGTCTGTTAGCATTATAGATATCATTACCATAAGACCATTGGAAGAACACATTCAGATTGAATGCCTTATAGGTGAAATTATTTGAAAAACCACCTGTATGGATTGGCTGACCTCTACCGATGAACGTTAAATCAGCATCATTCATAATCCCATCACCGTTCATATCCCTGTATTTGATATCACCCGGCTGAATAGTATTACGAACGGCTCCATTGGTAGCTATGGAAGGCTTCAGGATGTAAACACCCGGAGAAGGATTTTCAAAATCGTCATACTGATAATTCCCTTCCCAAATAAAACCGATCATCATACCTGCTGGCTTACCAACTTCAGCCACATATAAAGGCTTATTAAATTGAGATACATATTCAGAATTACTGTTCAATGAGCGCTGACCACGGGTAAGTTCCATAACTTTGTTTCTGTTGAAACTGATGTTGAAATTACTTTCCCAGATAAAGTCCTTAGACTGAACATTAACAGTGTTTAAGGTTAATTCAAGACCATCATTTCTCAATTTACCAATATTTTTTACTGCAGAGGTAAATCCTGTAGATGGAGGCAAAATTGCATTAAGCAACAGATCCTCAGTTGTTTTACGATATAAATCAACTTCAAAGGTAATCCTGTCCTTTAATATACCTAATTCATAACCCACATCAACAGTATTCACTTTTTCCCATTGAAGATCAGGGTTACCAACTGCAGAAATGAAATTTGCTGCGATTGGAGTTGAATTATTAAATGAATAACCATTTATGCTTTGCTGCAAACGTGCATAGGTAGCAAAATCTGCCACTCTATTATTACCATTGCTACCATAACTGGTTCTTAACTTGGATGTTGAAATTCCAGGTAAAACTTTTGTAAAAAAGCCTTCTTTATGCATATTCCAGGCTAAAGCCGCTCCAGGGAAATAACCCCAGTGATTGATGAATTTAGAAGAACCATCAGCTCTGAAAGTACCGGTTACAATGTATTTGGATTTATAGTTGTAATCTAAACGAGCGGCATAAGATGCCATGGTGTTAACACTTGAGTAGGAACCCTGATTATAAGCCAGACCTTCATCCAATCCATCCATTCCAAGATTCTCATTCGGCAATAACCTGCCACCATAAGACTTGCCATTTGAATTATTACTATTAATCGCAAATAAGCCAAGGCCTGTAATCGTATGATCCTGCTTAAATGTTTTCTTGTAATTCAGGGTTGTTTCGTTTGAAAAACTATTTGAGAAAATGTTATTGATGGAACCATTAACTCCATTCACATTATTCGGACTTGGTCCGCCCTGAGCTGTTTTTGAATTGTAAAAACGCTCCAGCGTCAATTTATTATGACGGATACCTGCTGTTGTTTTTAAGATCAGGTCTTTATTTATGTCATAACTAATATACCCGTTTCCTTCAACCAGATTAGTGAGATTATAAGAATGCTGATTCTGAAGATCGATAAACGGGTTAACCCTGAAATCGGAAGCATTCATCGCTTCATCATCAACTGCGTCAGCCAGAAGGTCATCGTTTGGATTAGGTGTAATTGGACGGTATAACCAAGTTCTTGCCAAAGCAAAAGCTGTTGGGTTGCCTGAGGTCACCGCTCCCTGATTAATAATCTGACCGTTTTGTTTGATTCCGCTATAATTAGCAGTTACCCCTGCCTTAATTTTATTACTGATTGTTTGGTCAACAGTTACCCGACCTGAATAACGATTAAACCCGGTATTGATGATAGAACCAGCCTGATCAAATAAAGACCCGGAGATGGAGTATTTAGTTTGTTCATTACCACCTCTTAATGCAAGGTTGTAGTTCTGAACTGTTCCCTGTCTCAAAACATAATCCTGGAAATTAATTCCCTCAACCCCTCTGTAATCTTCAAGAGTTTTTCCATTGGCAAAAAATGCCCTTGTAGTTGCAGCATTGGGGTTTAATTCCGTCTGATATTTGATAAACTCATATGGACTCATCAATTCCATTGGTTTGGGAACTGCTTGAAGTCCATAGGAGCTGGAAAAACTAACAGTTGATTTTCCAACTTTTCCACGTTTTGTCTGGATCAAAATTACTCCGTTGGCAGCTCTTGATCCATAGATCGCTGTTGAAGAAGCATCCTTTAATATGGTCATTGATTCGATCTCTTCAGGATTGATCGATGCAGGATCCGGATCTTCAACCGGGAATCCATCAATAACGTACAATGGAGAGGTACTTTGTGTCAAAGAGCCGGCTCCTCTGATAACGATATTGATACCACCCCCTGGCTGACCATCAGCTGCATTTACCTTTACACCGGCAACACGACCAGCCAAAGCCTCAGCGAATGTTCCTACCGGAGCTTTCATCATATCATCCATTGGAACAACTCCAACAGATCCGGTAAGATCGGGCTTGGCAACTGTGCCATAACCAATTACCACAACTTCACTTAAAGAAGAACTTGAAACAAGTAAAGTAACGTCAATTGTGGTGCGGTTTCCAACCACAAGTTCCTGGGTTTGCATCCCAAGAAATGCAAACACAAGTGTTTCATTACTTGCAGCCTGAATACTGTACTTTCCATTTGCCAGGGTTGTAGTACCTCTGGTAGATCCCTTAACCCGTACGGTCACCCCGGGCAATGGCTGTCCATCCTCGAGAACTGTACCCGTAACATTCTTTAATTGCTGGGAAAAAGCCTGCTCAGAAAAACTGAGGAAAAGGATCAGCAGCATTACTACCCCTACTCCGGAGGGATAATACCTTTGTTTTTTAAACTTCATCATGTAAATTTTTAGCATAGTTTATAGTTAATAGTAAATAAATAGGCAAAGTAACTTAACGGGTGCGTACCCGTTTTTAATAAACAAAAAATTGCAGTTATTCGTCATTGTTAAGAAAAATAGTAATAGAATTGGTTTTAGTTTGTGTTAAAAAATGCTTAAATATGAATTTGACAAATTTTAATAATTGGCGGTTTTATATCCAAATAATTGGTGAAATTATCAATTCATACTGATTATACTAATACATTTTTCTAATGCTGCAACAATAGAGAAATAAAAACCGGTTACGTACACTAATATATTAATATTAATAAAATAATTAAATAATACTTATACTTTTTTTGACTGTTGGTAAACCTACAATAAATAAAACTAATTAAATGGATTAGCAACCTTTATCAGATCCGTACGTGTAGATCCATTTTCTGTAATCCTGGCCAGTGCATAAACTTCGCCATCCTTTCCAACAGCAATCGAATTTACATATAAGGGACGGTCTCCGTTCGGGTAAAATACAGGACCATGATCCTGATACTTACCTTCAGGTATATTATAAGTAATTAAGTGAAGATTTTCAAGAGCTTTTGCAGCACCTTTAGCAATTTCAGACTGACCGGTGACTCGTTTCCCATTGCTGTAAACCGGTCCGCCAGTAAGGTAATAAATGGTTTTACCATCAGGGCCAAGTTGAAAACCCAGATAGCCATAACTAAACTGATCGAACATACCACTTTTTGCCGAGGGCTCTGAAGTAATACGTCTTACCAATTCAATTTTGGATTTTTTAGGATCAAAACGGAATAAATATCCGGAATTTCCATGAACTCCATAAGCGACACCCTCGGGTTTATACCAGAAGATTTTTCTCCAGTTATAACCCATACTTCCTGGTCTTGTTGGATCGTATTTGCCAAAGTAATCGAGCCGGAGATTAACATTTTCAAGTTTAATGATTTGCCCGACTTCAGGATTATAGCTAAAAATATCACCTTCTGAAGTCGAAAAATATACAGTCCCATCAGAAGGATCTACCACAAGTGAACGGCATAATGAGCGAAAATCTTCACCAGCTACACCGCCTTCACCATTTCCGGATATTTGACCCAGATCTTTTAGTCTATTATTATCAATATCATAATGTATAAAATTACCTTTCGGCCAGGAAATACCAAAGATTTGGCCACGTTCCCGATCCATTGTCATGGATACCATACCTTCTCCATTGGGAACAAGGGCAAGATTTTCGAATACTCTGCTTTGCAGGTCATATGATAAAATCTGACCACCCGGATAGAGCTTGTAACCGGCGGGAGGGTTAACCGGCAGACGGTCCATTCCATCGATTAACTCATAATACCCCACATGGGTTGAAAAGTAAAGTTTACCGTTCATTTCAAAGAACCGGGCATGGCTTTTCCCCTGAGGGATAAACATTTGATCCTTTTCACCGCATATTTCAGTCAAATCTCCAAGCAATTCAGTTTTATCAGTCTCCGGATCATACAGGTACAGTTTACCTCCTACATGGATTTGGTCTGATGATAAAACATAATAGATTTTACCATCACTGGCAGCTGTCAAAGCATTGTATGTATCGTGTGCCTCTTGAAACCCCGAATTATAAGTCTTAGCAGTCAGATATTTTTCCTCAGCAATTTCATCTATAAAAGCAGTAGTATTTAATTGGTTCAACTCAACAATTCCGTCTAATTTGTTCATGCAATATTATTTCGTATCAAAAAATTCCAATAATTCAATTGGTTTGTTTGTATTTAGTTTTATTATTTTTCTAATGATTTTTTTACTGATTCTGCACTTGCCTGTATCTTGTTGATGGCATAGGCAATCGAATCCATATCTTCCCTGCTACCAAGAAGCAAGTTCTGAGTGAACCACACCATTTCGGTACATAAAAGGTCATTCTCAGGGCACTGATTTTGTTCCATATATTTATCATAATCAAGCATATCTTTATGATACATTCTCTTATAATTTTTTGAAGCAAAAGCATCTTTAAGAAATTCCTGTTTATTCAAAGGAGTATAACCGCCAGAACAAGGCACACCTTCTGCGCGTAAAGCCTGTAAAAATGCATTTCTGGATAAGCCTTTAAAGTCCTCTTTCTTATATCTGAATGAAAACAAATGGAATGAAACGCGGGTTGCACAATCATGTAGCTTATAAGGAACTATCCCTAGAATATTCTGAATCTTTGATTTTAAATACTTCGCATTCTCTTCACGAACAGTGGTTTGTGCATCAAGTCTTTGTAACTGAGCTAAACCTATGGCTGCCTGATATTCTGTAATACGTACTTTTGTTCCAATCCTGATGCTTCCGGCATTAAATGTCCCAACTGCGGTTCCAAAAGGCAATCCGAGATTCTGGAAAGAAACACAGCGATCCATAAAGGAGATATCATTACTTAGAATCGCACCGCCTTCACCAATCGGAATATTTTTTGAGTTTTGAAAACTGAAACATCCTGCATTCCCAATTGTACCAACCTTTTGATTATTAACTTCAGTAAGTGGTGCCTGGCAGGCATCTTCAACTACATATAGATTATGTTTTCTGGCAATTTCCATTATTCTTGGCATATCTGCCGGCATGCCTAAAATATGAACGGGCAAAATTGCTTTTGTACGAGGCGTAATCTTTGCTTCTATTTTAGCAGGATCAATCTGGTATGTTTCCGGATCTATATCAACAAACACCGGCATAGCTCCGTTCATCAATATGGCCTGAACCGTAGATATAAAAGTATAGGGTGGAACAAGAACTTCATCACCCCCCTTAATATCCAGTTGATTCAATGCAACAATCAAAGCATTGGTTCCATTGTTTACAACTAAACAACGTTTAGCACCGTTGGCATTTGCCCAGGCTGCTTCAAATTCGTTGACTACCCCGGCACGCGACCAAACCCCACTTCTAAGAACTTCAAGAACACGCTTTTCATCAGTTTCAGGTATCCATATTGGCCATTTGATCCATTTGGCTTTATCCCATGCCGATGGACCACCCAGAATTGCGGGTCTTGCTGAACTATTCAAATCCCCGGCTAACAATGAAGGAGTTAATCCCATTGTTAAAACAGTTCCCACGCCTGCCATGGAGCTCTGTTTTAGAAATTTGCGTCTCGATGAATCGGTGTTTTTATTTTTCATGGTTATTTTTTTGTAGATTAATTTATGGTTTTCTTATATAAAGAAAGAAAGATAAATTAACGTTTACGTACCCGAATATATAAAATATTTTTTTCTAAAACAATATTATTGATTGATAATCTATATGTAATATTTTGTTTTAAAGAATAAAATTACCTGATTACAACTCCAATCATGTCAATAGAAATTCCAGCATGTGGAAAACCAACATCTTTTACCATAGCCTTGGAGGCTGCCGGCGGACGAAGCGGATCATAGTATTTAGGACGAATTTCATTTAATTTTGCACTGTGTACATCGTTGCTAACATAATATGTGGCCTTCACAAGATGCCTGAAGTCACTTCCCGTGTTTTTCAGAATTGTACCCATTGATGTGAAAATGGAGGTCAGATCAGAATCTGCATTCCCCGTAATTTGTCCGTATAATCCTGATATAAATATCTTTTGCCCATAATTAATCCGGGTAACCTTACAGTAAACAGGTGAAGCTGTCATTCCCGGAGGTGTAATAAAATCCAATTGCTGATTGGACTTAGTTGCTGCATTTACTGATGAAGCAATTAATTCTATTTCAATAACAGGGTCTGTACTTGTCCACTCCACATTTACAAGTGGTGGAATTGTAGCGCCTTTAAAGAATTTGGCAAACTCCTGCTCTACAATCTTCAGATCAGACATCGGCCTGATAAAAGATTTAATCTGAACAATATCTTTTTTATCCAATCCAATGGATAGCAGAGTGGCCTGAAGTTGCTCTAATGTCCCCCGTGTTGCTTCAGCAAGTTCGCCCTTTATAGCCTGGCCTGAAACATAAACCACCGGACCTGCAGGCAAAATTGCAGCCCTGGCAGTGCCCTGATCAGATGACAAATCCTCAGGCATGTAATAATTAACACTTTCAGGCCTCATTTTACCTGCAACTGCAACGGCATCCATAGAAACCAATATATCAGGATGGGACAGATCACCCGCAACAAAACTCAAAGCAGGCTTTTTGCCTGTTTTAAAGCGCTTATTGATATGTGCCTGAACTACAGTTATCTGGTTTGAATTCCTGAGATAGACATTAAGTTTAACCACCATTTTCAGGTTTGAATCTGCCTTTTTTAAAGCTGAAGAAATATTAGAAAAAATCTGGCTGATCTGAGCATTGATATCACCGGATCCAACAATATTACCGGATTTATCCAAAGGGAGAAATTGGGTGGTATGAACAAGAGGTACATCATCAACAATTACTGCATCAGATGATCCTAAAAGGCTTGAAGTTCCTGAATACTGAATGTGTTGACCTTTTTGGGCAAAAACATATGTACCAAGAAATAAGAAATAAATACAGATCAGAGTTCTCATAAATAGTTGTCTGTTGTTAATTGTTAGATGTCTGTTATCTATTGTCAGTGATATCCTGCTAAACGTGAAAAGAACTGGGAATAGTCATTATTCTTTGTTTATTGTTCTATAACATTAAGCTTTCAATATACCTAATTCTCCTAATTTCTCAATACTCAACACCCCCTAATTATTAATCGGTGCCCAATAAGCACAATAACCTTCGGCGCGAACCGGTCCTTTAAACAACATACATCCACCACAAGGTTTGTCCTTAGCCGGTGGAAGATAAAGTGCACAATTGCTGCAATGATTATCCGGAATGGGTGTATCATTCACGTATGCAAGTTTTTTACGTTTTGCAACTTCTTCGGTACTTACTCCAGTAAGATCGTCACAAGGGTTTTTTTTAACAGGCTGAGGAGTTTTGGGTTGTTGCTGTGAATCTCCTTCTTTAGCCATGCTCATTACTGAACTGCCGGCAATCAACATACCTGTTCCTAATGTAACTGAACCGGCAAGTATATACTTACTAATGAACCTTCTTCTTGAAAATTTTTGCTTTTCCATCCTTTTTATTTTAACCGGTTAAATATTCTGTAAGAAAATTTTTAATTTTTTCTTAGTAATTGGAATCCTTCCTTAACATCTTCAATTGAACTGGCATTTAATTGCCCTGAAAGCTCTTTTGTATTCTCGTTTTTATTTAATCCTGCTTTTAGTCCTTTTAAAGCTGCAATTTGCAGGTTTGGTGCTGAAAGTGCAGCAGTAGAAAGAGTATTTAAATATGCTGAAAACTGTTCCTTGTTATACCTGGCTCCTATAATATTTGACAAATCCTGAAGAAAACTAAGTTTCCAGGTTTCTTCATTGCTAAAGAATTCCTTATCCTGAACAAGGGAATTTAGAATTTCAACTGAAGATCCGGCCTCTGAGCTAATTACTGCACTCCTGAACCAATCATTCTGGCCGTATTTCTTAATAACCTCTGCCAAAGCTGCATGCACCTTTTTACCTTTAAATTCCCCCAGACTAAGTGCCGCCTGCAAAGCAACGCGCTTTGATGGATCATTAATCATTGAAATTAACTGCTTACTACTTTTCGGATATCGTTCTGCAAGTATGATGCCATTTTCCCGAACTCCGGGTTCAGAATCAAGCAATGACTGTTTCACAATCTTTTGCGTAAGTGCATTCAAACCTTCAAGTACATAAAGGGCATGTAGCCTTGTTCTTGGATCAGGACTATTCGAAAATAATGAAATCACAGCAGGAACAACAGTTTTATCCTGACGTTCCAGCAGCAAACGTTGTGCATTACTTCGATGCCAGCCGTTTTTGTGCGACAGATAGTCCACTAATTGAAGACCAGATGCATTCTTCAGGTCTACTTTTGCACCCTGATAGGTGCCATTTTCTGGTAATAGCCGGTAAATCCTGCCCATATCACTACCGGCCATAAAATCCATTTCGGCTTTAAGATCATCAGGTATTGATACGGGGGTTTCGATATGTTGTCTGTAATAATCAAGAATATATAAATACCCGTCGGGGCCAACTGAGAAGGTAACCGGACGGAACCAGGTATCAGTAGAATAGATAAACTCTCTGTCCTTTTCAGTTTCAGCACGTTTTGCGACGAATACAGGACTTGTTTCACTTGGACTTAAAATATCTCTGTGGACAAGGCTTCCCGATACATCAGTTGTAAATATATTGCCATAAAATTCCTGTGGCAGTGCATCACCATTGTAAATAGTACCTCCGGATGCACCTGTAAAGTGATCTTCTGCCCATTCTATTCTGTTCAAGTTTGCCTCTTTAAACATCCTGTTTCTACGGGCACTTCTTTCAGCTCTCCAATAGGCCGGCGGAATCTCCTGAAACATGATCTCTTCATGGTCTGTAATAGATACATTGAACTTACTGCTTGGCATAAATGGATGTCTGTGGGTATATCTCCATGGAATGACAGCTTGTTGTAAGTGAATGGAATTTTCAGTAAAGAATCGATGTCCCCAGTCGTTAATTGTTTGTCCAAACTGTCCCGGGCCGGTCTCCAGCTCAAAAACATCCCGGTCTAATCTGAAACGGAAATCAGCTCCCCTAACTTCAACTGGTGCCGCATCAGGGGTTTTACTATAAGTTACTTTACCACTCTGACCACGGTTGTTTGCGTAGATCCAATTATCGATCCCTAATTTCAAACTGGTAACCTGAGCCTCCGAATTATTCTGAAAGAACCCGGAAAACAAAATTTCCCTGATATCAGATTTCCCATCCCCATTGGTATCTTTAAGGTAGAGAATATTAGGAGCAGCGGTTACTATTAGTCCGCCTTTCCATGGGAGCATACTGGTAGCTTCTGTTACATTCTCGGCAAATATGATAGACTGATCGATTTTACCATCACCGTCAGTATCTTTCAATATCCTGATACGGCCATGGCCTTTTCCAGGCTCAACCTCATAGGGATAATCGGGCATTTCAATAACATAGGTATTTCCCTGCTCGTCAAATTCGAGTGCTACAGGGTCAAAAACGTGTGGCTCTGAGGCAAACAAGGAAACTTTATAGCCTTTAGCTACATTTAATGTCTTCATTGACTCCTCCGGACTTAGAGGTCCGGGATAGCGCTGAGCTATACTGTTTACTGCTAATAAAATAAATGTTAATGATAATATGGCTGATTTGCCATTGAAATTAGTCTTCATTCCCTGCTTGATTATGTATGATCTGGTAATTTTTTTTTAACCTCTTTCCACATCGACAGAAAAAGGCCTCGGTTAATATTAATTATCTATGCTATTATCCAGCGTTCTCCTCTGAATAATATTTTTTCTCTACAAGAGTACGTATTAATTAAAAATATATTTCGGGGTACCGATAAATTTACATTACGGTAACGTACCCGAAAAGTAGGTATAAAATCTTAATATCCAAATTATATTTAATTAGGGCTTTTACTAAAAACTGTAAAATGTACAGGATCGGAATACTCATTATGGGGGAAAGTATGAAAACGAACCCTCCGATCTTTGTCCATTGAAAATCCGGGATCATTCTCCAATTGAATGATGCTGCCGGAAATATGTTTTGCCGGAAAATACAAACTTGACCGATCGGGAAAATCTAAACGAACATGAGAAACATCAGAGACATCAGCATCGAGTTCTAAATTATACTTACCTGCTGCATGATGTATACCTTTTAATAATCCGGACTGAGACGTGCCTTTATCATACTTCCATCCTGCACTTGATATAAGGCTGATTTTATCCCCTTGCAGACTAATCCGGTCTTGAACATTTTTGCCATTTAATTCATAATCAATTAGATAAGTATCACCTTCCGTACGCACTGACTTTATCCAGGGCTGGCTTTGGAAAGGTTCATGAACGGCAATAAAACTGGATCTGCCTCCTTTTTGTCTTTGCATGATTCCAATGCGCATATAATTATCGAGTTTATTATCATCTTCAGCAGCAAGCCTGACAGATGGGGCACGAAAACTGAAAATCTCAGTATCTTTTTGAGGGATATGATGGGTGCGAAGTCCGGAATTTTGATATTTCCAGGTTGCAGTCCAGGGTTTTACTGCGGTACCTGCCTTTATATCTTTCATATAAGAATAGGCATGAATTTTCTTCCCAATGATATCAGAATCATACTGGTTAAGAGGTACACCAGTCCCCCCCCATTCTGGTACCAGTGTTTTAACCGGGCGTTCCATTGAAATATTCGTTTCCAATATTCCTTCTTCTTCACACATTCCATGCAAAAACCAGTCGTGCGTCTCCCCTCCTTCCACATCAAAACGATCGATCACATAATCCCTTCCTTCTGCTGCATGAACAAATATCAGCCTTCTCCGGTATTCGCCGGCTATTGAATAGGCTGGAGATGCATCAAGATCAACAACCTTTACATGCGGGTTTTGGTCATCATAATACATTAATCGGCCCGTCACAGGTTCTGTTACTGTTCCATGATCCTGTGCTTTCTGGTCTATAACAACGGTATTATGAGAGGCGGTATGTAATGTCCAGCCACGATATTTGGAATGGGTATAACCAATATCTGAAAGCAATTCAGCACCATTGGCAAATAAGATAATGGAAGCATTATCATAGTGAGAATGACCATAATTGCCGCTCCAGTTTACATTGATCAGGGTTTGATCCTTTCCGGTACCGGCGGCAAGGGCTGCATTACCAAGTGAGGGCCAAAGGCGTGAAACAGAAACACCGCTGGTTTTCACTGGTGTAGCCCTGTTAGCCCAGGTATCATTGAGAGGCAGTTTATGCCCGTTTGGGAATACTGCATGTTGGCTTACATTGATTGCATTCTTATAAAAAGGCATAGATTCAGTCAGATCAAGGTTTTCAAAACGTTCGCCTTTCCAATCCGCAGGATCTGTATAACCTTTTGCGGCCTTTGCCACACTCTCAAGTCCGCCAATTGTCTGATCATGATAAGAAACTGTACCTTCTTTCCACCAGCCATCCGCAAAAAAACCAAGTTTTAAAAATTCTCTGAACCGATTCACCCCATCGTGAACAATATCCGGCCTGTTCAGTATCCGACCAAGCCTCACCATATCCCTGTACATCCCGGGCGACATATTGGTATAAATTTCGGGATTCGCGGCAGTAAACTCATAGCCTGAAATTAATAGGTCCTTTACAATTCTTTGATCAGTATTTTTACCTATTTGTGAATCCATTCTGCTCCAGTCATAAGCTCCATCCTGTAAATTTTCATATGCCGTAGCGATCTGTACCGGAATATCTCCATAAGCCCACCAATTCCATTTGGCTCCCCTATAAGGAACCAGTCCTTCATAAGGCCATTTCTGATTTGCAGGAAAAAACTTTTTTGGAGCACTAGGATAATCATAGCGGATCGCATAATCAGGGAAAAGCTGTGCGAAACGACCTGCAATCAGCGCAGCCCTGTCGCCATAGTCAGGATCTTTGGTCTGTGCCCATATCTGAGACAGTTGAACAGCCATTTGCTGAATCCATTTCCAGCGATCGAACCAGGCATGGGCCTCATAATAATACTGAGTGCCTTGCGCATTTTGATGATAGCGGTAAACCTGTTTTATGCCGCTGGGAGCTATTATTACTTTTTCGCCATTATGGGGATATTTTTCATTTGGAAAGGTCATGCTGCAGAATTTGCATTTAACCTGATCAGCCATTCCCGGCTCCCAATTTAATATCCCCATCTCCTGAGCACCCCCGTTGCAATTCGGACAACCGATAAAAAAAATACCCGATCCGGGTGGTACGAGATTCTTTATCTCATTGAGGGGCATCTTCATCAAAGCATCAACTGATGCAATTTGAGCCTCAGTAATCTTTGATTTTTGTTGTCCATTAGCAAGTCCGGGAAAAACAATTGCCAGAACTAATATTACTTTAAATGCCCCTTTAATCATAATTCTGATATTAAAATCTAAAATAAACGTGTACGTACCCGAATTTAGGCATAATATTCAGAAATATTTAAAATCGTTCAAAAAAAATAATAAAATTAAATCCATCCCTGGCTACACTTCGTAAATGAGCCCAAATAATAAAAAACAAATGAAAAAAATAATAATTCTGGCTGTTGCATTAGTAGCTTCTGTAATCAGCACAACAGGTTTTGCACAAGGAACCAAAATGGTAGGTGGTGCTGAGATGTACCCAAGTAAAGACATTGTTGACAATGCGGTGAATTCTAAGGATCATACTACATTAGTTGCAGCAGTAAAAGCCGCAGGTCTCGTAGAAACACTAAAAAGTGATGGACCATTTACAGTTTTTGCACCAACAAATGATGCATTTAACAAGCTTCCTGAAGGAACAGTTGGTACACTGGTTAAACCTGAGAACAAAGCCACACTTACAAAAATCCTTACCTATCATGTTGTGTCCGGTAAATATTCAGCAGCGGATATAGTAAAGGCGATCAAAACCGGTAAAGGAACTGCACAATTCACTACGGTAAGTGGTGGTACCTTATCTGCTATGATGAATGGTAAAAATGTAGTTTTAAAAGACGAGAATGGAGGCACTTCAACAGTGAGTATTGCCGATGTCAATCAGAAGAATGGAGTTATCCATGTGATTGACTCGGTTGTTTTACCTAAATAAATAATCAGTTAAATGTCAAAATATCCCCGGAACATATCCGGGGATATTGTTTTTATATATTTGTCTAACAGGTTGAAAACTGAGGTGAACATATTCGAACATTGAGCCCGAGAACAAAAATATCCTTATCTGAAGATGAATTGGTTATGGCTCTCCGTAATAAGGAAAAAGCCGGAGCTGAAGCTTTGTATGACATGTATTCATCTTCACTTTATGGTATAATTTTCAGAATTGTTCAGCACGAAGAAATCGCTGAAGATCTACTTCAGGATACTTTCGTAAGAATCTGGAATTCCTTTTCTTCATACGATGAATCCAAAGGTCGCTTATTCACCTGGATGGTTAATATTGCACGAAATATTTCGATAGATAAAACCCGTTCAAAAGATTTTCGTAACAGTTCAAAAACCGAAGACATAGAAAATAACGTATTATCATTAGAAATGCAGTCAGGTAATACATTAAATCCTGAAACTATGGGATTAAAAGAACTTGTTGCTAAATTGAAGCCCGAACAGAAAATAGTTCTTGACATGATTTATTTCCGTGGCTTTACGCATGCAGAGGTCTCGGAAGAACTTGAAATTCCATTAGGAACTGTCAAAACCAGGTTAAGAAATGCTATAATCAGTTTAAGAAAGGTATTTAATTAAGTGAAAAACCTCAAATCATATATGGAGAGCGGCATCCTTGAACAATATGTTCTTGGAGATTTAAGCATTGAAGAGAGGCTTGAGGTTGAAAAAAATGCCCTGAAATATCCTGAGATTAAAGAAGAACTGGTTGAAATTGAATCTGCACTTTTAAGTTATGCGATTTCAAATGCGATTGAACCTTCAGAAGAATTGCGGAATAAGGTTATAAATTCACTTGAAAATCCGGCAGCAGATGTTCGTCCAATTTATGCTGCTTCATCAAAGCCAGGCCAATTTTATAAATACGCGTTCGCTGCATCCCTGGCACTTCTTTTTATTAGTATTGCCTTACTGGTAAATCTGAACAATAAACTTAATGATTCTTACACCCAAATTGCGGTCCTGCAAACCGGAAATCAACGTTTTTCAAATCAGGTGAATTATATTGATGAAGAATTAAGGGATACCCGAAATGCATTACACTTTTATAAAAATCAAGCCGCCTATAAGCTTGTTACACTTAAAGGATCGGCCAAAGCACCTGCTGCCAGCATGCTGGTTGCGTTCAATCCCGAAGAAGAAGAAGTCATGATCGATCTTTCCTCCGTAAAAATGCCATCTAATGATAAAGATCATCAATATCAGTTATGGGCAATGGTCGATGGCAAACCTGTTGACTTAGGGGTATTTGACTCTGATGCAGATAGTACCGGAATGAAGAAAATGAAGTCTGTCAAAAATGCTCAGGCATTTGCAGTCACACTCGAAATTCGCGGTGGAAGCGCCAATCCAAATATGGATCAAATGATGGCAATCGGAAGTATCTGATTATCTGATCTCACCTCCAACAAAATCGTATTTAAATATTTCAGGTAACCGGGGAAGCGTTTTGCAGAAAATTTTATTTGAAAATTTCATGTCATTCAATAAAAAAAGGGCCGAATAACTAGTATTCGACCCTACATCTACCTATGAAAAACATGCCCTTTGGGGGGCACTTAAATAAGACAATTTATATGCCATTTGGCAAACAATGCCAATCGCTCAAAATCAATGCCTTTACAGGACAGGGATTCCCAGATTGAAGATATAATACCCCAAAGTGTAGATATATTTCCCCGGTATGATTTTTTTTTAATTAAATTAAGTGCTAATCTCATTTGAGATTTTGAAGGTAAAGAAAGCTGGACAACAGCTGAACCTTATCTGCACTACCGTCAAACGTTCAATAATCAATACTGTATCGCAGTGATATCAAACCGGTATCATAAGTTTTGGATTCCAGCAAACTCATTTTAGTACGACTTTCCTTTTCCCGGAAAAGAGCTTTGCCACTTCCAAGCAGAATAGGATGTACCGACAACCATAATTCGTCTATCAGTCCTTCATTAAAAAGTGCATCAGTGAGTGATGCACCACCGAAAAGCCAGATATCTTTACCAGGCTGCTCTTTTATCCTTCGCGCCTTTGTCATACTATCTTCGGATACAAGCACAGCGCCTTCCTTAACTGAAGTAAGTGTTCTGGAGAACACGTACTCAGTCATTACAGGCATGCCGGGGATCGTTTCCCCATTATTGCTATCTGCGTGCTGCTGAGCTATTTCGTAGCTTTTGCGACCAATGAAGATCGTGTCTACACGGGTAAAGAATTCATTTAAACCATAGTCCTGGTCTGTAAAACACCAGTCGTATTCACCATTTGGCCCTTCAATGTATCCATCTAAAGTAATGGCCAGTCCCAATATAAGTTTTCGCATACCGTTCATGTTTTTGTCCAACAAAATTGTACTAATCCAATTATTTCTAATTGTACAAAACGGACATCAATATAAAATATGTGTCGAAAGAGCGAACTGCCCGGGCGTATGACCTGTAAAAGATTTAAAATCCCGAATAAAATGTGCCTGATCGTAATAAGCACTTTGGTAAGCTACCTCGGTTAATGAGAGTAAAGGATACTTTTTCAGATGATCAAGTGACCTGATAAACCTGAAGACTCGCAGGTATTCTTTGGGTGACAAGCCGACAATTTGCTGAAACTTTCGTGAAAGATGGCGTTGGCTGAGGCTGGTATCAGTACTGAGTTGGCTTACAAGGATATGACCAGCTGATCGCTGTATTTTCCTCAAACATTCAGCTACCTGCTGATCTCGTTCATTTCGTATCAATTGTTGCAAGAGATATTTCTGTAGGATTGCTGAACGTTCCTTATGACTGCAGGAATCAGCCAGTTTGCTCTCAATCTCTCCCGCCATACCATTCCATAAATCAGATAATACCAGAGTTTTGTCGGCCAGCTGATGCATAGGTAAATTAAAAAACCGGTAAGCCTCTCCGGGATAAAAGCAAATGGCGATACAACCAGCACCTTTGCGCATCTGCACGTCCGAATATCGGCTCATACGGGATGTAACAATGCTCCGATCGTATAACTCATTTCCAATAATGGCAAGTGGTGTACTGGTGTAGTTCACAAATAGCTCCACACATGCATCGGGTAGTACCCGAATATGATTAGTATCTGCACCATCATCGCAGTCCATTGTGCATATCAGTTTTACGTAGGGCTGCAGCTCTGGAAGAACTTCAAACTGCTGTATTAACATATGGATAAATATAGTATATGTCAATAATTTATGAGCAAAATTGATTAACTGAATCATGCAAAAATTCTGTTAATGGTGTATTGAGAGTTGATAGGAAAAATTGTATTCCTGGGGTTTATAAAAAAAATTGATCTTTTCAGAACTGCTTTAATCCCCGATTCTCATCAGGAAAGCTATAACCTACCATAAACCTAAAAAAAAAGGCCTCAGCTATTAACTAAGACCTTTCTATAACGGGTGGCTGATGGGGCTCGAACCCACGACCCTCGGCACCACAAACCAATACTCTAACCAGCTGAGCTACAGCCACCGTTTTATTTCTGCAAAACTAAGCATTTCGGGAGATATTGCAAATTTTTTAAATTAAATTTCCTCATTGATAATCAGCATGATGACGTTCCAGAATAGCTCAAAGCTCATTTAGCCTCAACCTGATCATGTAAACCTTGTCATATTTTGAACATTATAATCTCTCAATATAAGTTTAGCCTTCATAAGTTTTAAATTTGTGCAAAGAACCTATGAAATTGGTATGGAAAAAGAAGAATTAATTGAACTTCAGGTAAGCGGAATGCATTGTAACAACTGTGCATTATCAGTCCATAAATTATTAGAAAAAAAGGGGCTTAAGGAGATCTATGTAGATTTTGCCAATGACGAGGTAAAATTCAAAACCAATCATCCTTCAGAAACTCCCTTAATCATCAGTGATATCGAAGGTTTAGGTTATAAGGTAAGTGAGGAAAGTATCCCTATACTTGAAAAATTTCATGAAAAAGTAGAGAACAAATTCTATTTCAGTCTCATTTTTACAATTCCCCTCTTCTCACATATGTTTCTGCCTTTCCATTGGCTGCACAATCCTCTGGTTCAGTTAAGCTTATGTATTCCGGTTTATATTTTAGGATGTATCCATTTCGGCAAAAGTGCTTTCAATTCATTAAGGAATGGAATCCCCAATATGGATGTCCTCATCTTTATCGGCTCCAGTGCTGCCTTTATTTATAGTTTGTACGGGACGATTCAGAATTTGGGCCCTGATTATCTTTTCTATGAAACTGCAGCCACCATTATTTCATTGGTCCTGTTAGGAAATGTTTTAGAAAAAAGGTCTGTTTCGCAAACCACCTCTGCGGTTAAAGATCTGATGAAATTTCAGGAGGCAAAAGCAAATAAACTGGTGAATGGAGAAATACAAATAATAAACTCACAGGAGGTAGTTACGGGAGATACACTGGTCATCAATTCGGGAGATAAAATTCCTGTTGATGGGGAGATCATCTGGGGCGAAGCCTCAGTCAATGAATCGATGCTTACCGGCGAGAGTCTGCCGGTTGAGAAGTCGAAATACGATCAGGTAATTGGCGGTACTTTGATTGAAAAAGGCAGTATACATATTCTGGTAACTAAAACAGGAAAACATACTATTTTATCACAGATCATTGATCTGATGAAAAAAGCACAGTCGGCAAAACCGCCCATTCAAAAACTTGGAGATCAGGTGGCTGCCATATTTGTGCCGGTAGTGGTTGGTATTGCCGTTTTAACCTTTGTCCTGGCCTATTATTCCTTTGATCTCACATTCCAAAAATCAATGTTGAATGCAATAGCTGTGCTGGTTATTTCCTGCCCCTGTGCTATGGGTTTAGCTACACCTACAGCGGTGATGGTTGGTTTGGGCAGGGCTGCTAAAAATGGCATTCTGATCAAGGGTGGAAATACACTTGAAGAGATCGCCAGGCTAAAATATATGGTCTTTGATAAAACCGGAACACTCACAACGGGGAAATTTAAAATCAAAAAAATTGACAGTATAAGTATTCCACAAAAGAGAGCTGAATCGATTATTTATGGTATAGAAGCCTATTCCAATCATCCAATTGCACGTTCCCTGGTTTCAGAGCTTAGTGCAGAAAATCCTGAAAAAATAATATTCACGAAGGTATCGGAAGAAAAAGGTTTAGGAATGAACGGGACTGATTCAGAAGGCAATACCTATCAATTCGGATCAAGGCAAATTTTAAATCCGGAAGAAGAACAGGGAGATTTTAGCCTTTTCCTGAAAATGAACGGAACCCTTTTAGCCAGGATTTCGATTGAAGATGAGATCAAACCGGAAGCATCCGGTCTGATCAAAACTTTAAAAAGTATGGGGATTAAACCGATTTTACTGAGTGGTGATCTGAAAAAGAAATGTGAAGATCTGGCTGCTATTTTGGGTATTGAGGAAATATATGCCGAAACCCAGCCCCATCAAAAGCTTGAGATTATTGAGGTGATTAAAAAAAGAGGTAAAACGGCAATGGTTGGTGATGGAATAAATGATGCCCCTGCTTTAACTACTTCTGACGTCGGAATTTCCATGAGTGATTCCAGTCAGATCGCAATTCAATCTGCCGAAGTGGTCCTGTTAAAGAATGAACTGGGGGTGATAGATCATATGTTAAGAATCGGGAAGCATACACTTTTAACGATTAAACAAAATCTCTTCTGGGCATTTTTCTATAATGTTGTGGCGATACCTGTAGCGGCATTTGGTTTTCTTAACCCCATGGTTGGAGCCTTAACAATGGCATTTTCGGATGTTATTGTAATTGGCAATTCTATCCGCTTAAAAACTAAATCACTATAATTGCGCCTTAAAAGCATTTTTAATGATCAATATCTATACTGACGGAGCATCGAGCGGAAATCCAGGTCCCGGAGGATTTGGAGTAATACTCCAGTCAGGTAAGCATTATAAAGAAATTTCTGAGGGTTATCGAAAGACAACCAATAATCGCATGGAATTGCTTGCCGTAATCACCGGACTGGAAAGCATAAAAAATCCGGGGCAGGAGATCATGATCTATTCAGATTCTAAATATATCATTGATTCAGTTGAGAAAAAATGGGTATTTAACTGGGTCAGAACTAATTTTAAGGATAAGAAAAACAAAGATCTCTGGCTGAGATTTCTGGAAGTCTACAAACAGCACAAAATTCGTTTTACCTGGGTAAAAGGCCATAACGGACACCCCGAAAATGAACGATGTGATGAACTGGCTGTTCAGGCTTCGAAACAAAAAAACCTGCTTATTGATACGTATTTTGAGAAAGAGGAACTCAGATTGAATCTTTAATCCAGTCCTCCTATGATTCCTAATTTTTCCATTGTTGCTTCTGCTTTCTCATCGGGGGTTTTTGATGAATAAGTTTGCATCAATTCCTCAATCTTAAGAACCATGTTCTTTGAACCTATAAAAATTGCAGATCGCTGATGCAGGGAAGTAACATCCTTATCGAGAATTCTGTTAAATCCATCTGTTGCCCGACCACCAGCCTGTTCAATAATAAAGGCCATTGGATTACATTCATAAACCAGGCGAAGCTTGCCATTGGGAGCTCCTGATGTCGTAGGATAAATAAATATTCCGCCCTTAATCATATTACGATGTACATCTGCAACCATAGAACCAATATAACGTGAGGTATATGGGCGTGATGTTTGCTCGTCCTCAACCTGGCAATATTTCAAATATTTCTTCACTCCTTCGGGGAAATGAACATAATTTCCTTCATTAATCGAATAAATAAATCCATCCTCAGGAACTTGCATTTTGGGATGTGAAAGACAAAACTCTCCGATAGAAGGATCTAGTGTAAATCCATTTACTCCTTTGCCAGTCGTATAAACCAGCATGGTAGAAGAACCATAAATGATATAACCCGCAGCTACCTGTTCAGTACCATTCTGAAGTACATCTTCCAGGGTGGCCCTGCCATCGGTTGAAACCCTTCTGTATATAGAAAAAATGGTACCCACTGCGACATTTACATCAATATTTGAGGAGCCATCCAAAGGATCCATTGCAACAATATATTTTGCGTTTTTTGATACTTCACCATCTATCTGAACAAACTCATCATTCTCCTCTGATGCAACGATACAACACTCCCCTCCACTCTTCAGTGCAGCTATAAATTGTTCATTGGCAAACACATCCAATTTTTTTTGTGATTCCCCCTGAATATTGATCGTACCAACATCTCCAAGAATATCCATCAGGCCCGCCTTATTGACTTCACGGTTAACAATTTTTGCGGCAATTCCTATATCTCGTAACAATCGTGACAACTCGCCTTTAGCATATGGGAAATCACTTTGCTTCTCAATAATAAATTGTCCTAATGTTAAAATGCCTTTCATATACTTAGTGTACTTTTTACGTTATCTATTTGCCAATTCTATGACGTCTAAGTTATGAATTTTTTCTCCTGAAATGCAAAACCGAAGCAATGTGCGAACTTTGTGCCAGCCTTGTTTGCCGGCAGCTCCGGGATTCAAGTGTAAACAATTAATTTTTTTATCATAAATAACCTTGAGAATATGTGAATGACCGGAGATGAAAAGTCCCGGGGGATTTCGGTAAATTTCTTCCCTGATTCCGGGGGAATATCTTCCCGGATAACCTCCGATATGAGTGATCCAAACTTTTAATTCTTCACAATCAAATTTTAAATGCTCCGGATACTTTGACCTGATATCCTGCCCGTCGATATTTCCATAAACTCCCCTTAATGGTTTAAATGCATTCAATCGATCTGCGATTTCAATCGTACCAAAATCACCTGCATGCCAGATTTCATCGCAGTTTTCAAAATGCTTAAAAACAGCCTCATCCAGGTATCCATGGGTATCTGATATTAGTCCGATGGTTTTCATTAATGAATATGCATTAAAAAATTGTAAGATAGTCCTTTAATAGATTACTATAATTGCTGGAATAAACCCCCTGGCTCTGATAAATAACCAGTTCCTGCTGTATTGTAGCCAGACTTTCAAAACCCATAACCATAATCGTGCGATGGGGTTTAGATTCGGGAAATGAATGAATCAATATCTCCTTCTGGATTTTTAGAATTCCGGAATTCGAAACCATTTTTTTTACCCGGACAGCTGTTTCAAGAGGAAGAATGACACAAAGATGTCCCGATTGGTTTAAATGTTTTATTGATTCAGTAAGAAGTATATCGAAAAAAGAGAGATTCGTATGTCGGGCAAGGCCTTTATCCGGGCTTTGAGAACTTAGTGAATTAATAAAAAAGGGCGGATTAGAAATAATCAGATCATATAGTTCATTAGTATCTGCAAAATAATCTCTTATTGAACTGTGGAATAATTCTATCCTGTTCGAAAATGGAGAATTTGAAAAATTCCCCTCAGCGGTTTTGGCAGCATTTCCATCTATCTCAACGGCATGAATTAATGCGGATGTATATTTTTGCGCAAGCATTAAAGCGATCAGTCCGGTACCTGTTCCGACATCAAGTATTTTAGTTGGGCCCTCAAAATCGGCAAGTGCAGCAAGCAATACTCCATCGGTATTTACCTTCATTGCACAATTTGCCTGATCGATACTAAACTGTTTAAAGTAAAAAATGGTAGACATCAGCTCTCGTACAAATCTTCATAATCAGAATATATCAGCTTCAAAATTAGGAAAAAGCTTTGCTTTCATTTGAATGATTATGAAATAGGCTAAGCGTAAAGTTAATGCACATTCTGGTGTCGAATAAATAAAAATCACTATATTTAAGAGACATTAGGCCAGAAAACACAATATTTTTATAATTTTTATGGTTTTCGCTCAAAATTTTTGATTTTTTTATGATTTTTTTGATAATTTTTATGATTATCGCTAGAAAACATTTATTTTTATCAAAATTTTAATCAAAACCAAGCAAAACGATGTCATCTTTAAGATTCCAAGCATTAAATGCGGTACTTTCTAGGACTATTCCTGAAGCTAAATCCCCTACATCAAAACTTTCTGAACTATATGGTGTCAATGTCTTCGACCAGAAAAAAATGAAGGACACCTTATCGAAAGAAGCTTACAATGGTATTATCGACTCTGTTAACTCGGGAACAGCCATTGACAGAAGTATTTCGGAGCAAGTGGCCTCAGCAATGAAGTCATGGGCAATGTCTAAAGGCGCAACACATTATACCCACTGGTTCCAGCCTTTAACAGGAAGTACTGCTGAAAAGCACGACTCTTTCTTTGAACCAGGATCAGACGGTCATGGGATTGAAAAATTCTCAGGCGAAGCATTGGCACAACAGGAGCCGGATGCATCCAGCTTCCCGAATGGTGGAATCAGAAGCACCTTTGAAGCACGCGGTTATACTGCATGGGATCCATCATCTCCTGCATTCATTATCGGGTCTACTCTATGTATACCTACTGTATTTATTTCCTATACTGGCGAAGCACTGGATTATAAGGCTCCACTATTAAAAGCCATAAGTCTGATGGACAAGGCAGCAGTTGCAGTGGCTCAGTATTTTGACAAAGGCATTGAAAAGGTGAACAGTTCTCTAGGAATTGAACAGGAATATTTCCTGGTTGACATAGCCTTGTTTAACGCCAGACCGGACATGTATCTGACAGGCAGGACTTTATTCGGCCACATGTCAGCCAAAAACCAGCAGCTGGATGACCATTATTTCGGATCAATTCCGGAACGTGTTCTTGCATATATGGAAGATCTGGAAATTGAAGCAATCAAACTTGGTATTCCATTAAAGACCCGTCACAATGAGGTAGCGCCTTCTCAATTTGAATGTGCTCCTTTGTATGAGGAAATGAACCTTGCTATCGACCATAATTCATTACTAATGGATTTGATGGATAAAGTAGCCAGAAGACATAACTTCAAGGTTTTACTACATGAGAAGCCATATGCTGGTATAAACGGCTCAGGTAAACATAATAACTGGTCCTTAATTACCAATACCGGTAAGAATCTTCTTTCTCCGGGCAAAACCCCAAAAAACAATTTGATGTTCCTTACATTCTTTGTCAATACGATTAGGGCTGTATACGAATATTCCGATTTGTTAAGAGCATCGATTGCTTCAGTTAATAATGATCACCGTCTGGGTGCCAATGAAGCCCCTCCGGCCATTATCTCAACCTTTCTGGGAAGTCAGTTGAGTGATTTACTGGATGAGATCGAAACATCAAGGGTAACTTCGAAAATGAAGCAGGACTCAGCATTGTGGACTAATATCCCAAAAATACCTTCTATCCTTCTTGACAATACCGACCGTAACCGTACTTCGCCCATGGCATTTACCGGGAATAAGTTTGAGCTTCGCGCAGTTGGTTCATCAGCGAATTCGGCAAATCCGATGACCATATTAAATGTTATCGTTGCTGATCAGTTGAATAAATTTAAAGCGGAAGCTGATAAACTGATCAAAAAAGGCGAAAAGAAAGACGTAGCGATCATGACTATCATTAAACGCTACATCAAGGAATCTAAAAACATCCGTTTTGAAGGAAATGGTTATAGCGATGAATGGGCTAAGGAAGCTGCGAAAAGAGGTTTATCTAATATTAAAACTACTCCCAAAGCGCTGGATGTCTTATTGGATCCTAAAACTGATAAGTTATTTGAAGATACCGGTGTATTCAGCAAACGCGAATCGCATGCACGTCATGAAATCTTACTGGAAAGCTACTTTAAAAAACTTCAGATAGAAGCACGCGTTATGGGTGATTTGATTGACAATGTGATTATTCCGACTGCAATCAATTATCAAACATCATTGATTGACAACGTTAAAGGCCTGAAAGAAATCGGACTTGGAGAAGATACTTACACTGCTCAGCTTGAGATCATCAAAAAAATCTCCACGCATGTAAACTTTATCAGGACATCAAATCTGGAAATGGTTAACGAGCGCAAAAAAGCCAATAACATTGAAGATATCCGGGATAAGTCCATCGCCTATGATGAAAAAGTGAAATCATATTTTGAACCGATACGTTATCACGTTGATAAATTGGAGCAACTGGTTGATGATGCAAAATGGCCTCTTCCAAAGTTTAGAGAGTTGTTGTTTATTAAGTAGTACAGAGTATTGAGTACAGAGTATTGAGATTTGAAAATTTTGTACTAAGTTCAAAAAGAGTCCTCCTTGTTGGGGACTCTTTTTATTTATGACCCATTAATATAATACAGAATTAGCAGATTGTTTTTGATTACAAGTATATAATAATAGTCAAAAACAAAATTTATTGTATTGAGTACTAAATACTCAATACTCAATACTCAATACTCAATACTAAGTATTATTTTTGTATCAATGTCAGACCTAAAATATAACCAGAGGGGCGTTTCTGCCGATAAAGAAGATGTGCATAATGCAATCAAAAATATTGACAAAGGTATTTTTCCGAAGGCATTCTGCAAGATTATCCCGGATATTCTGGGATCGAATGAAGCCTATTGCAATATCATGCATGCCGATGGTGCCGGCACAAAATCATCTCTTGCCTATGTATATTGGAAAGAGACCGGGGATCTGTCGGTATGGAGAGGAATTGCTCAGGATGCAATAATTATGAACCTTGACGACCTGCTTTGTGTTGGTGCTACTGATAATATATTATTGTCATCAACTATCGGTAGAAATAAAAATCTTATTCCGGGTCAGGTCATCGCCGAACTGATCAATGGAACTGAAGACATTCTAAGCGAACTACGCAAATTAGGGATAGGAATTTATTCAACCGGAGGTGAAACTGCTGATGTTGGGGATATTGTCAGAACAATCATTGTCGATTCTACAGTAACCTGCAGAATGAAAAGGTCTGATATTATTTCGAATGATAAAATCCGAAAAGGTGATGTAATAGTTGGGTTATCTTCTTATGGTAAGGCCAGTTACGAGACAGAATATAATGGAGGAATGGGATCCAATGGTCTGACCTCTGCAAGGCATGATGTTTTTCATAAATACATTGCCGAGAAGTATCCTGAGAGCTATGATC
The DNA here is from genome assembly GCF_030695525.1 of Daejeonella sp. Taxonomy (GTDB): domain Bacteria; phylum Bacteroidota; class Bacteroidia; order Sphingobacteriales; family Sphingobacteriaceae; genus Daejeonella. The sequence goes on from NZ_JAUYSS010000069.1 coordinate 40,213, forward strand.
CTGCAGTTCCATATGAATTACTTTTCTCAGGAAATAAAAAACTGACAGATATGGTTGATATTCCTGCAACTGAATTTAATGAACATTTAAGCATTAGTGCAGGGAAGCTGGTACTTTCTCCAACCCGCACTTATGCGCCTATCATAAAAAAGATTCTCGATCAATACCGTTCTCAAATTCATGGTATGGTTCACTGCAGCGGAGGAGCTCAAACCAAAATATTGCATTTTATTGATAATCTGCATATTATAAAAGATAATCTAATGGCTGTTCCTCCTCTTTTCAGCTTAATTCAGGAACAATCAGGAACAGACTGGAAAGAGATGTATAAGGTTTTCAATATGGGACATAGGATGGAATTCTATGTACCTTCAGAAATTTCTGAAGATATTATCCGGATATCCAAGGAATTTAATGTAGATGCCCAAATAATTGGACGGGTTGAGGATTCAGAAAAGAAGCAAGTGACGATTCGCTCGGATTATGGAGAGTTCGTCTATTACTGATATTAGGATTGTAGGATTATAGGATTAAGAAGAAGGCTGACAGGGTTTGGAACCCTGTCAGCCTTCTTTTTTAATAGATTAGCATTATAAATTGCCGGGCTGGTAAACGGCAAAGGTAACTGACAACACTTACTCCGTCTTCTTCATTATCAATTTATCCTTTGGAACAGGTAACTTATTAGTTCTGATATCCATTTCATTGATGATATTCTTTGCTCCACCCAAAACATCGATACACCAGAGTACGAAACGAATGTCTACAGAAATTGTCCGCTTGTACTGCTTATCAAAGGCAATATCTCCGCTCATAGCTTCCCAGTTACCATCAAAGGCAATCCCGATCAGCTCTCCGCTCCCATTCAGAACCGGTGACCCGGAATTACCTCCTGTGATATCATTGTTGCTGATAAAACCCACATTAAGGGTTCCATTCTCAGCATATTGCCTGAAATCGCGTTTGGCATAAGCGTCAATTAAGGATTGAGGAAGATCAAATTCATCATCACCGGGTTGATACTTAGCCATCATCCCATCGATTGTGGTAGTAATGTTATAGGTAATTCCATCCTTCGGACTATAATCCTGAATTTGTCCGTAGCTGATACGCATGGTTGAATTAGCATCCGGATAAATTAAAGCACCTTTATTTTTTGCCAATAATGCCTTCAGGTAAAGATTATCCAGACGATTTTTCTCGGCCTGAAACTGACTATATACCGTACCAAAATTATTCTTCACATAATCCTGAGGAATTAGATTCATTGCATATTTATATGCAGGATCATTTTGCAGCTCTTCAATTGAAGGTGAACCTAAAAATTTTCTCAGGCTTTCCGGTTCAATTAGTTTGCTGTTTTTCCATAAATGATCGGCATAATTCTGGAAAGTAGCATCTGCTGAACCTTTCCAAAAATCTTCGGCTATTAACGTAATGAACTTTGGATGCTGTGATTTAGGAACATCCTGGTAAAAGGAGCTTAATATCTGGGCAAAAATCTTCTTATCAGCAGTCTCATTATAGGTCTTCTGATAGCTATTAACCATCGTATTTAAATTCTGATTCAGCTGGGAAATATAGGCTGCATCATCTTTACGGGCATTCATAGAATTGATTGTATTTCCAAGCTGGGAAACATTTCTAACCCATGGAGAGGCAAGCAGACCTTCATTTAGGTAGGTAAAATGAACAGCATAGGGTTCGAATGCCGAATAGGAATTATTATATTCAGTCATTAATTTTGCATATTCTGGTGATGAGGCAGCCCATTGGGTGAATTCATTTTCCTGCTTTTGTTTCACTTCATATATCTTTAACCTATTTAATTGCTCTGTCTGACCGATAAAATACTTCCAGTAATTTGCAATATTGGCATAGTTTGATGATAAGGCAAGTCGGGTATCTGCACTTTTATCCATCTCTTCCTTCCAGGCTTTCAAGCGAATATCACGCAGCTTAACAATTGTTGGGTTTGTTTTTTCAACGGCCAACTGCACACCATAAGAGGTTAGATAGCGATCTGTACGGCCAGGAAAACCATAGACCATAGAAAAATCACCATTCTTCACTCCTTTTATAGAAATGGGCAGTGATTTTTTAGGAGTATAAGGTTTATTGCTGGCAGAATAAGTTGCCGATTTATTATTCTGATCCGCATAAACACGAAAAAGAGAAAAATCACCGGTTTGTCGCGGCCATTCCCAATTATCTGTATCCCCACCAAATTTACCGATAGACTGCGGAGGCGTACCTACCAAACGGATGTCATTAAATCGCTCATTGATAAAAAGCAGGTATTGGTTAGCTTTATATACATCCTTCACATCTGCCTCCCGGGTAGTACCGGCTGTTGCATCAGCACTGATAGTTTTGCTGATCTCAGCAATTTTTGCAGCTTTATCTTTTTCTTCAACTCCATTTAATGCAGCCATTACTTTTGGGGTAACATCCTCCATACGGACAAGAAAGCGAACGAAAAGACCCTGAATTGGCTTCTCATCCTGATGGGATTTTGCATAAAAACCATTATCCAGAATATTGTTCTCTATGGTTGAATTTGAAGCAATTGCCTCATATCCACAATGGTGATTCGTTAAGATCAAGCCATTTTTTGATACAATTTCACCCGTACAGAAACCCCCGAATGATACAATCGCATCTTTAATACTCGCCTTATTGACACTATACAGATCCTCAGGGGTCAATTTGAATCCCTGCTTTTTCATTTGATCGTAATTCTTGCCGATATACATTGGCAGCCACATCCCTTCATCGGCTTTAACCGGATTTCCAAAACCCAGCACAAATGCCAGCAGCAGCGCTACGGCATAATTCACTTTCTTCATAAAATTGAATTTTAATTAATTGGTTAGGGCAAATATACAGCCAAAACACAGAAAACCTGTAGGTAGATATATTTTTTCAAATAAAAAGCTCCGGATAAAATCCGAAGCTTTTTATTTCATATAAAATTGTTACTGGAAATTGTAACGGAATCCAAATTGCATGTAATAAGTTGATGCAAAAGTCTGAGTAGTTCCAAAAGTTGAATCAACCGGCTTGTTATCAAAAGTATTTAACCAGAATGTAGGCCTGACTGTACCTCCTGGAGTTAGAGCTGCTACGTTCTGTGGTACAAGTACTCCCGCAGTCTTAACAAAATTTACATTACCCCAATTGCTGTTTAACATATTTCCGAAATTCATAATATCCATTGTGAACTGGAAATTGTTTTTGCTTTTGCCAAAGTTCTTAAAAATCTCCTGAGTTAACCTGATATCGACCTGATTTCTCCATGGCATCACTCCTCCGTTACGCTCAGCATATTTCCCTTTGTTCTTCTTCAGGTAATCATCCTGCTCAATATAAGCAAAGAATAAATCACTTTGTTGCTGTGCTGTGTAAGCTACATTGCCTGTTGCAGTAGAAGCAGGGCGTGCTGCAAAAGTAATTTCACTAGGATCTCTTGGTATATAGATCAGGTCATTGGTCTGTCCATCACGGTTAAAGTCAGTAGAATAGGTATAAGAAAATCTACCCTGATGTGAAGCCTCTAAGAACATTGATACTGAAGTAGCAAGATTTTTGATGTATTCTTTACGGTATGAAATACCAGCAATAACACGATGAGGTATATTAAAGTTTGAATAACTCAATCCCGGATTATTTCCGGTATTTGAATTTTGATTTAAGGACCAGGTATTAAGCAACTGGTCACCATTTCCATCATAAAGAACTTGCTGCTTACTTCTGGTATAGGATACCTGTGCTGAAAAACCTCTGCTGAAAGATTTGTTTAATGATGCAGTTAGGAACCATGAATGTCCATCCTGGGCATTAGATAGAACAATGGGATTTAATGCTGCAGTACCAGTTGCACTTGCCTGACCTGTTGGAGTTAATTTGTTTATGAATTTACTAACGTTAGCAACAGGATACATCGGACGATTATCAGGATATCCTGAAACATTTAGTCCGACAGGATCTACTAGATTCACATTAATTCCTTTAGCAATATTAAGATCCTTATTGTAAATACCCTCTAAAGTACCAACTATTCCCCATGGCAACTTAGCATCTAAAGCTAAACTGCTTTTCCATGTTTGTGGAAATCTAAAATCAGGGTCAATGGCACTGATCGTTGCTGGGATAGATGTTCCGGCTGTTGGTGGTGTTGCAGGAAGATATTTCCGGATATCCTGACTGAATGGTCCCGGAGTATTTGCAGTACCATTCCAGTTTTGGGTAAACTGTATTAAACCAGCATCACCCGATTGAGCAACAATCCATACAAATGGAACTTTGGTAGTAAAAATACCGGTTCCACCTCTCAATTGTAAAGACCGATCTCCTTTTACATCATAATTGAAGCCAATTCTTGGAGACAACATGATTCTTTCCTTAGGTAATACTCCGGTATCCAGTTTTCTGCCTTCAGAAAAAGTTAATGGTGCAATTAATGGATGAGTTTTAATTTCGGGTACATCCGGGTAAGTAGGTAATTCAAAACGTAAACCTGCAGTGATGTTCAGCTTCTCTCCTACACGGAAATTATCCTGAAAATAGGCCGAATACTGTTGAAATTTAAAGGTTGGGAATGCCTGTTCATAACCCGGTGATAGCGAATAAGTGATTGCATAATCATTAGGTTTTGCACCATTCACAAAATCATCCCAGGAATTAAAACGGTATGCTCCGGTTCCAAAACGCTGGAAACCATTTTTTGTGGTACTGAAGTCCATTTGCAAACCAAGTGTTAGTTCATGATTTCCTAAACTCATGGTTAGGTTATCAGTAAAACTATAGGTTTGAACATCTCTTAAGTTTCCATAAGTAAAGGGCTCATATCCAAAAGTTGTAAAAGCCGTTCCATCCTTCATAATATCTACCAAAGGAAAAACATCACTTGCAGAGCCTCTTGGGTCATTTTGATGTGTAAAACTTCCCCTTAAAGTATTTGAAATTTTGGAACCAAATGAAGAGTTCAATTCAGCAGCCAGGGAGTATTGATTAGCTTCTTGTGTATAGTTTGAGTTACTAAAATGCAAGTGACCCGGATTATTCCTGCCCCCATTATTAGGAAAATTATATCCTGTTCCACCTGTTGAGGTACTGATAAAGGAAGGAGTAGCACTTTCAACCTGATTATAGCGGATATTAAAACGATGGTCTTTATTAATATTCCAGTCTAATCTGGCCAGGATTTTATTATTATAGCTTTCGTTTGAATATCCCTGGTAAATACCCGGATCATAATTGTAGGTTCTCATCAAATAGCTGCGAATATCATTAAGTTCAGCAGCCGTTGGGCGTGCAATGTTAGGATTTGAGCCAAATGGTGCGGCAGGTGTAGCAGCTAGCCTATTCTGACCCGGTCTAACCTGAGCGGTCCGATCGATATTTGCGAAGAAAAAGAGTTTATTTTTAATAATTGGTCCTCCTAAACTAAGAGAATATTGAGTTTCATCAAGAGGTTGTAAAACAATGTTGTTAGCACCTACCTTATTACCCTGATTACTCTCATTTCTAAAACCAAAAAATGCATTTCCAAAAAAATCATTTCTTCCTGAGCGTGTAACCGCATTAATAGCACTACCCACAAAACCAGACATTCTAACGTCATATGGTGTTACATTCACTGAAATCTCTTCTATTGCATCAATAGAGATAGGAGAACCACCTGCAGGTAAATTACTACCAATTCCGAATTGGTTGTTAAAATCAGAACCATCTACAGTAAAGTTGTTCTGACGATAATTTCCACCACCAATAGAAGCTCCGTTTGCCTGAGGTGTAAACTTAGTCAGATCGTTTACACTCCTGGTTATGGTTGGAACAGATTGAATCTGAGCTCGGCCAAGGTTTGTTGTTGAGCCTGTACGGTTTGCGTTCAATACTGAATTTGGATCCTGAGCTGTAATTACAACTTCCTGTAGCTCCCTTCCGGAGGCATTCAATAATACATTCAATACAAATGGCTCACCAAGTTTCAGAAAAATTTCACTGAATGACTCAGATTGGTAACCCACATAAGATACCACAATAAGATAAGGCCCCCCTACACGCATGTTAGGAATATTAAACCTTCCGTCTATGCCGGAAGAGGAACCATAAACAGTCCCTGTTGGCTGATGAGTAGCCTTTATCGTAGCGCCAATAAGTGATTCTTTGGAATCCCGAATAGTACCTGATAAACTACTTGTTGTTACCTGTGCATTCAGATTAAATGCAATGAGTAAACCAACAAGCGTTGAGAGTAAAAACTTCTTCATAAATTGTATTTTAAGTGAGAATGATTAATTGGTTATTATAATCAGGGCAAAGATAAATAGCGATTCTGAATATTAGGCAGTTAATGTATTAACTTAATGTTAATTTTTGAAGTATTTATTGACAATTCACACTTTTCAACATTCTGTTTTCAATTCTGAGAGGATAGTCCATTCAAAAATTTCCAACCCGCTAAGTATTTTGTTAGATTTGCGCCGAATCTCTATGTATTAGTAATATAAAATATGAACTACGATATCATAATTATAGGAAGCGGGCCTGGTGGTTACGTGGCAGCAATTCGCGCATCTCAGTTAGGCTTAAAAGTTGCTATAGTAGAACGGGAATCCCTTGGGGGAATCTGTTTAAACTGGGGATGTATTCCCACAAAAGCCCTTTTAAAAAGTGCCAATGTTTTTGAATACATAAATCATGCTTCAGATTACGGCATAAGTGTTAAAGAGGCAAATGCTGATTTTGGTGCTATTATTAAACGGAGCCGTGGTGTTGCTGACGGAATGAGTAAGGGGGTTCAGTTCCTGATGAAAAAGAATAAGATTGATGTACTTACCGGAACCGGGATAATAAAAAAAGGCGGAAAAGTTGAAGTTAAAGACCCCGATGGCACCGCTAAGGAATACACTGCAAAACATACAATACTTGCTACAGGTGGAAGATCGAGAGAATTACCAAACCTAAAACAGGATGGGAAAAAAGTAATAGGATACCGTCAGGCAATGGTTTTACCTCAACAACCCAAATCAATGGTTATAGTTGGCTCAGGAGCCATTGGTGTTGAGTTTGCATATTTCTATAATGCTTTGGGAACCAAGGTTACTATTGTTGAATATCTTGACAATATTGTTCCTGTTGAAGATGAAGATATATCTAAGCAACTATTGAGAAGCTTTAAAAAAGCAGGCATCAATGTGATGACCGGAACCAATGTTGAATCTGTTGACACTTCCGGCAGCGGATGTAAGGTGCTCGTAAAAACTGCAGTTGGAAATGAGACAATCGAATGTGATATAGTTCTTTCTGCTATTGGAGTAAGTCCCAATATTGAAAATATCGGACTTGAAGAACTTGGTATCACAATTGACAAAGGACGTGTTCAGGTTGATGATTATTACAAAACCAATATCGATGGCGTTTATGCTATTGGTGATATTGTAAAGGGACAAGCTCTGGCACATGTTGCTTCTGCCGAAGGTATTATTTGTGTCGAAAAAATTGCAGGTCATCATCCTGAGCCCTTAAATTATAATAATATACCGGGATGTACATACTGTTCTCCTGAGATTGCATCTGTAGGATATACAGAAAAAGCTGCTAAGGCAGCCGGATATGAGATCAAAGTCGGCAAATTTCCATTTTCTGCTTCAGGAAAAGCAAGTGCTGCCGGTGCTAAAGACGGCTTCGTAAAAGTAATATTCGATGCCAAATACGGAGAGTTCCTGGGTGCTCATATGATCGGTGCCAATGTTACTGAAATGATTGCTGAGGTTGTAGTAGCCAGAAAACTCGAGACTACTGGTATGGATATTGTAAAAACAGTACACCCACACCCTACTATGAGTGAAGCGATTATGGAAGCGGCTGCAGATGCTTACGGAGAAGTGATTCACTTATAATTGACAGTTGACAGTTGACAATTGATAATTGACAATTACCGGATATCAGTTGTCAACTGTCAATTGTCAACTATCAATTAAATGACCATGGCCTGGATTTACCTTATTATCGGTGGATTATTCGAAGTAGCCTTTACAAGCTGTCTGGCTAAAGCAAAGGAAGCAACAGGTATTGAATTTGTTTTATGGATAACGGGCTTTCTGATCAGTGTATCTATCAGTATGTATCTTTTATTCCTAGCCTCCAAAACCTTACCAATGGGCACATCCTATGCTGTTTGGGCCGGAATTGGTGCGGCAGGTTCGGTTATTGCAGGAATAATTCTATTCAAAGACCCAACCGACTTCTGGAGGATGTTTTTCCTGTTTCTTTTAATATCTTCAATCATTGGATTAAAACTTTCAAGCAAAGTCTGAAATGAAATTATTTACAATAAACGCAGGATTTTTTAAACTGGATGGTGGGGCTATGTTTGGTGTTGTGCCCAAATCTATCTGGCAGAAAACTAATCCTGCAGATGAGAACAACCTATGTAACTGGGCAATGCGCTGCCTCCTGGTTGAAGATGGAGATCGCAGAATCCTGATTGATAATGGAATCGGATACAAACAGGACGAGCGATTTTTAAAGCATTATTACCTGCATGGTGAAGATACTCTTGAAAAATCCCTCCAAAATAGTGGTTTTACAAAGGATGATATTACTGATGTATTTTTAACCCATCTTCATTTCGACCACTGTGGCGGCTCTATTGATAGACTTGAAGATGGAAGTCTTGTGCCTGCATATAAAAATGCTACATATTGGAGCAATAAAGCACACTGGGAATGGGCTGTTCATCCTAATGATCGTGAAAAAGCCTCCTTTCTGAAGGAAAATATTTTACCCATCCAGGAAAGCGGTAAGTTAAAGTTTATTGACACCACTGATGGTGTAGACTTTACAGATCATATAAAAATACGCTTTGCATACGGGCATACCGATGCAATGATGCTACCTCAGATAAGTTACAAAGGAAAGACCATACTGTACATGGCTGATATGCTCCCTTCTGTCGGACATATTCCAATGCCTTATGTCATGTCCTACGATATGTTTCCGCTCAAAACCCTGAATGAGAAGAAGAAATTTCTCACAGAGGCCCTTGAGAACGATTACATCCTCTACCTGGAACACGACCCAATAAATGAATGTTGTACCCTGCAGGATACAGAAAAAGGCATCAGGGTTAAGGATACCTTTAAATTAACTGATATTAAAGGCTGACAGGGTTCAAAACCCTGTCAGCCTTTAAACCCTGTCAGCCTTATTCTAAGGAATGATCACCTGAGGTTTAGTTCCTGTAATTTCATCAATTTCCAGCATAATTTCATTGGTGAGCAAAGGCACTACTTCGAGTGAAGTGAGGTTTTCTTTTAACTGTGCAGTCTTTGAAGCTCCTAAAATAACGGTACTGACATGAGGGTTTTTTAAACACCATGCAATAGCGAGTTTAGCTAAAGAGGTATTCAGTCTCTCTGCAATTGCCTGCAATAGTTTAACCTTATGTATGTTTGACTCCACAAGCAGTCTGTTTCTGAGCCATTCAAGATTATCCATGCTGAAACGGGCATCTTTGGGATCAGCATTGTTGTATTTTCCAGAAAGTAATCCGGAAGCCATTGGACTCCATATAGTAGTGCCCATACCAAAATCCCTGAACAATAATAAAAACTCCATTTCCATTTTATCCCGCCAAAGCATATTATACTGAGGTTGTTCCATCACTGGTGGGACGAGGTGATTTTTTTCTGCGAAATAATGAGCCTGCATTATTTCCAGAGCACTCCATTCAGAGGTCCCCCAATACAATGCTTTTCCCTGTTGAATCAGTTGATGCATCGCCCAAACAGTTTCCTCAATCGGAGTTTCCTTATCAGGTCTGTGGCAATAGATCAAATCCACATAATCCAGCTGCAAGCGTTTAAGGGCATTATGAGTCCCCTCAAACAGGTGCTTTTTAGACAAGCCGATCATATTTGGTTTTTTCTCCTCAGCTCCAAAAAAGATCTTACTGGATACAATGTATGAGCTGCGGTCCCATTTTTTCTTTTTGAGAATGTTTCCCATCACAATTTCCGATTTCCCACCTGCATAGCCTTCGGCATTATCAAAGAAATTCACTCCGCCTTCATAGGCGATGTCCATTAATTCTTCTGCAACCTTATCTTCAATTTGCTGACCAAAAGTTAACCAGCTTCCTAAAGAAAGGGCACTAACTTTCAATCCGGATTTACCTAAACGTCTGTATTCCATAGTTTTATATATTTTAATTGCACTGTTTGTATCTTAGTTAAAAATACGTTTTGTAAACATAAAAAATACTTACAATTTCATTCTTTTAATTGTTAATTGATATGGGGAATTTTATAAATTGAACCCTTAAAACTAATCACAATCTGCCCGTAGCGGAAAGAAGAAAATGCAGCTTACACAACTGGAAATCAAAGGTTTTAAAAGCTTTGGCGATAAAATTACGATCAATTTCAATGATGGTGTAACCGCTATCGTGGGCCCGAATGGCTGTGGCAAATCGAATGTTGTCGATGCTATACGCTGGGTACTGGGAGAACAGAGTACCCGGATGCTACGCTCCGAGAAAATGGAAAATATCATTTTCAATGGGACTAAAACACGAAAGCCTTCGAATCTGGCCGAGGTTTCGCTTACCTTTGATAACACCAAAAACATTCTTCCCACTGATTTTACAAAGGTTACCATTACCCGTAAGCTCTATCGTTCGGGCGAGAGTGAATACCGTTTAAATGATGTTCAGTGTCGTTTGAAAGATATTACAGATTTATTTCTTGATACAGGGATAGGATCAGACTCCTACTCTATTATCGAACTGAAAATGATTGATGAGATCATTGCCAATAAGGATAATTCAAGACGGGCCTTATTCGAAGAGGCCTCAGGTATATCCAAATACAAACTAAGAAAAAGACAAACCCTCAATAAACTAAAAGATACAGAAGCCGATCTTAGCCGTGTTGAGGATCTGTTATTTGAGATCGAAAAAAATCTGAAAACTCTTGAAAATCAAGCCAAAAAAGCAGAAAGATATTATCGGCTAAAGGAACAATATAAAACATTAAGTCTGAGCCTGGCCTCCTTTCGTATTATTGGATTCAGGGATTCCTTAGCTAAACTGGAAGAAAAAGAGCAGCAGCATTCACTGGATAGCATCGGAATAAACACTGAAATAAGCAATCTGGAAGCCTTTTTACAGAAACTAAAACTTGAAAACCTGAATCTCGAAAAGAATCTTTCGATTCAACAGAAGGCTACCAATGAGTTTATTGCGAAGATCCGCAGCTATGAAGGTGAGAAGAAATTAAAAAATGAGCAGTTACGCTTTCTTGAAGATAAAAAAACAAGACTAAGTGATGAACTTGAAAAAGATCAGAATCAGCTTAACCACGTTTTTTACAATCAGAAGCGTTTAAATGAAGAGCATCTACAGGAAAGTGAAGTTCTTGAGAAACTGCGTATTTCAACAGAAAGTCAGCATCAGGGAATCATTGAATTAAGGTTAGAACAACAAAAATCAAAATCCGCACTCGATACCATCAGCATTGAAAATAATGAACTCCAAAATCAGGTATATAAACTTGAAAAAGAGATTGCCATATTGAATATCCAGAAGGAAGCGCTTCATCAGGAAAGTAACCGGAATATGGCCGATACTGAATCGAAAGAAATTGAATTAAATGAATTTAATAAAGTAATTACCGAGTTAAAGCACCGACTGGAAACCAAACAAAAGCAATACAATCAAAATAAGGAGATTGAGGACGAATTGGAGCGACAAATTCGTCGAAGCACTGAGCAGCTAAAAGATCAAAAAGAAATTCTCAATCAGCAGAGCCGGATCCTAGATTCCAAACAGAATGAATATAACCTGACCAAGTCGATGGTTGATAATCTGGAAGGATTTCCGGAATCTATCCGTTTTCTAAAAAAAAGTGCAGGCTGGACAAAGCAGGCTCCGCTTTTTTCGGACATACTTTTTTGTAAGGAAGAATACCGGGTAGCGATTGAAAACTACCTCGAACCGGTCATGAATCATTATGTCGTAGAAACACAGTCCGAGGCAGTTCAGGCAATTCAATTACTCAGCGATTCCTCAAGGGGGAGAGCTAATTTCTTCATACTTGAGTCTTTAAGTATGGCAGGGAAGCGACCTTCAGTAAATACTGACCGTAAAGACCTCGTTTCGGCTTTGGAAATTATTGACACCGATGCCAAATACCGCCCTTTATGTGAAATGCTTCTTTATAATGTTTATCTGTTACTATCGGGGGATGAGAATGAATTACGTTCGCCCATGCCCTCAGAACAGGTTGTCATTTTAAGTAAGACAGGGATGTTTACAAAGACAAGGATCGGAATGTCGGGTGGGTCTGTCGGACTATTTGAAGGTAAGCGTATTGGAAGGGCTAAAAATCTCGAAAAACTTTCAAAAGAGATTAATAGCGGCGAGGCTTTAATTTTTAAACTTAGGAATTCAATTGCAGCAGAAGAGATCAAATTAAAAAATCTGATAGATTCTTCACAAAAAGAACTGCTTCAGGAATCTCAGATCGAAATTAACAACTTAAGTAATGAATACATCTCTGTTAAAACAAAACAGGAGCAATATCTGACATTTATTGAAAACAGCCTCAACAGAAAACAGGATATCGGGCAAAAAATAGCAAGTATCAGTAATGAACTACTTGCATCGGAACCACTTCTTATTGAATTAAAGGTCAACAAACAAATTAAGCAGGATCAACTTCTTAATGATCAGCAAAGCTATAATGAGCTTGCTGAAACCTTGAATTCAAAGTCGGCACTCTATAACCAGGAAAATATTCGTTTCCATCAGCAGCAAAACAAAGTATCGGGAATAGAAAAAGACCTTGAATACCGTGAAAGTCAGCAGAAGAACCTTGAATCCCGTATAGAGTTAAACCAGGCAGAACTTGAAAAAACACAAATTGGAATTAAGGAAATTCTTCAGCATGCCGATTTTTCAGATGAAGATCTGATTGCAATGTATGTTCAAAAGGAGGAATTTGAAACAGCTGTAAGCGAGGCTGAACAGAGCTATTATGCTTCCAGGGTTCAGATCACAGAAATAGAAGAAAAAATAAGCTCCCTACGCAGGAATAAAGAACAGGCTGAACTGATTTCCAACGAATTAAAAGAACAGAAAACCACAATAAAACTGGAATTAAATGCCTTAAAGGAAAGACTATCAGTAGAATTCGATGTTGATATATCAATATTACTGGATGAAGAAATTAATCATCAGGGAATTGATAATGAACATGATATCCGTGAAAAGACTGAGCGGATTAAAAAACAACTGGATGAATTTGGGGCAATCAACCCGATGGCCATGGAAGCGTATCAGGAAATGAATGAACGGTATAATTTTATTCAATCTCAGAAAAAAGATCTGGCTGAAGCCAAATCATCATTATTACAAACAATAAAAGAAATAGATGATACAGCGAAGGAAAAGTTTATGGCCGCATTCAGCGATGTAAGGACTCATTTTATCCAGGTTTTTCGTTCTCTTTTCAATGAAGAAGATAGCTGCGATCTGGTACTTGTTGATCCTGGCAACCCACTCGAATCTGACATTGATATTATTGCCCGTCCGAAAGGTAAACGGCCACTATCCATCAATCAATTATCAGGAGGTGAAAAAACGCTGACGGCCACTGCACTGCTTTTCTCACTATATCTTTTAAAGCCAGCCCCCTTCTGTATCTTTGATGAAGTGGATGCACCACTGGATGATACAAATATTGATAAGTTCAATAATATTATCAGGGAATTCTCAGACCAGTCACAGTTTATTATCGTTTCGCATAATAAACGAACCATAGCCAGCACAGATATTATTTACGGTGTGACTATGGCAGAACAGGGTGTTTCAAGGGTTGTGGCTGTTGACATTCGTGAAGTAGCTTGAGGTCAAAAATCACCGGCTTTTTAAAACAGCATGAATAAGATGAATTCTGTGCTTGATTTTTAGTCTAATATGAAAAAACTCTTATTAATTCTGGCTCTATTTTCCGTTTCCAGTGCCAATTCCCAAAATATTGACCGGAAAATATTACTTAAGGATATAGAAACACTTTCATCCGATAAGTATGAGGGCAGGAAAACAGGTACTCCCGGAAATTTCATGGCTGCCGAATATATCATTAATCGATTTAAGGAAACCGGGCTGGATGCATACAACAAGGATTATAGGCATCCTTTCACTTTCAGTGACAGAAGTAATAAGGAAATCAGAGGAGTTAACCTGATTGGCTATGTAAAAGGAAGATCTAATGAGGTAATTATAGTTTCTGCACATTATGATCATGTTGGAATAAACAATTTTGTGATCTTTAATGGTGCTGACGATAACGCCTCAGGAGTTGCTGCTATGTTATCCATTGCAAAATATTTCAAAGAAAATAAACCAAAAAACACCATCTTATTCATCGCATTTGATGCAGAGGAAATGGGCTTACAGGGTGCTTATTCCTTTTTAAAAAAACCAGTCCCTTCAAGGAAACAAATCAAACTCAATATTAATCTGGATATGGTTTCGCATAACGATAAGTCTGAACTATATGCTGCCGGAACCAATAAAACCCCGCTTATAAAAGATATTATAAAGTATGCAGATAAGAACACGGGTATCTCTATCAGATTTGGGCATGATGAACCCGAATCAGGTAAAGATGACTGGACAATGCAAAGTGATCATGGACCATTTGCGAAGGAGAATATCCCCTTTCTTTATTTCGGTGTTGAAGACCATGTTGATTACCACAAAGCAAGTGATGATTTTTCTAATATCAACCCTGACTTCTTTTATTCTGCCAGCAAAGCTATCCTGAAAAGTATCATCAGCCTTGACAAAAATCTTGCCCGCATCCAGCCTTGATAACAAATCACTATCTTTGTAATGCAAGCCGTTCTATCGCTCTCCCGCATTTGCGGGTGAGAGGAAAGTCCGGGCAACACAGAGCATCCTGCTTCCTAACGGGAAGGCATCGCGCAAGCGGTGACGGACAGTGCCACAGAAAACAAACTACCCCCAAACTTCGGTTTGAGGGAAAAGGTGAAAACGTGAGGTAAGAGCTCACGGTTCTGTATGGTGACATGCAGTGCGGTAAACCCCAGGAGTTGAAAGACCAAATAGGTTCCGGAAGTGAAGCTGCTCGCTTCCTTATGCCGCAAGTGCGGCATTATCCGGGATGGGTAGGTCGTTAGATCACGTAAGCAATTGCGCGACCAGATAAATGATAGAAGTCCCGCATATGCGGGATACAGAACCCGGCTTACAGGCTTGCATTTTTTATTTTTCAAAACCTCTGAATAATAGGGTTTTCGGCATCCTGTTTGTTATAGCAGACAGGATTCCGATATTCGGTACTTAAAGAAGTATTTTAAAAATCTGCTCAATACTTATGGCAAAAATATTAATCATTGATGACGAGAGGGCAATCCGAAGTACATTGAGGGAAATTCTTGAATATGAAGAGTATCAGGTTGAAGATATTGATAATGGAATAGATGCATTGGAGCTGATCAGGAAAAATGAATATGACCTGGTTCTTTGCGATATAAAAATGAATAAAATGGATGGACTGGAGGTGCTCACCGATGCACTAAAAATTCAGCCGGATCTGCCATTTATAATGATCTCCGGACATGGGACCATTGAAACAGCAGTAGAAGCCAGTAGAAAAGGCGCCTATGATTTTATTTCAAAACCACCTGATCTTAATCGCTTACTGATTACTGTAAGAAATGCATTGGAGCGTAAAACTCTGGTAACAGAAACCAAGGTTTTAAAGCGTAAAGTCAGCAAGACCCGTGAGATTCTGGGAAATTCTGCAGCCATTGAACGAATCAAAGCTACTATTGAAAGAGTAGCGCCCACCGATGCAAGGGTACTTATTACAGGTGCAAATGGAAGTGGTAAAGAACTTGTTGCGCGTTGGCTTCATGAGAAATCAAATCGGGCCAATTCAGCACTAGTGGAAGTAAATTGTGCTGCAATACCTTCTGAACTGATAGAAAGCGAGCTTTTTGGTCATGAAAAAGGATCTTTCACTTCAGCAATCAAGCAGAGAATCGGAAAATTTGAACAAGCAAGCGGGGGCACATTGTTTCTTGATGAAATCGGGGACATGAGTCTTTCAGCACAGGCAAAGGTTCTGCGTGCACTTCAGGAGAACAAAATTACCCGGGTTGGCGGCGAAAAAGAGATAGAAGTTGATGTCAGGGTAGTTGCTGCAACAAATAAAGACCTGCAAAAGGAAATTGAAGCAGGAAACTTTAGAATGGATCTCTACCATCGTTTAAGTGTAATATTGATTCATGTACCTCATTTAACTGAGCGTAAGGAAGATATACCACTTATCGCACAAAACTTTTGTGAGGAGATCTGCAATGATTATGGTATGCCGGTTAAAAAAATCAGCGATTCGGCAATGAGTTCATTACAGGAAATGAACTGGACAGGTAATATCAGGGAGCTTCGTAACATGATTGAGCGACTGATTATTTTGAGCGATAAATTAATTACAGAAGATGATGTTATCAACTTTGCAAATCCATCTTCTTTTTCATTAGGCTCTGAAAATACCCCTGCTAAGCCACATACAAATTTTGATCAGTTTACAAACTTTCAGGAATATAAGGATGGTGCTGAACGCGATTATATCAAGTACAAGCTCGAAAAAAATAACTGGAATGTATCTAAAACGGCAGATGATATTGACATCCAACGGAGCCACCTCTACAGTAAAATTGAAAAATATGGCCTGAAGAGAGCCGATTAGGAAGCTTAAAACAGAAAGCTATCCTGCTTTATCCTTTCAGCTTTTAACTTACTAGAGTGTTTTGATCTCAGTGACAAGTTGCTGAAGCACTGATTTAGCATCTCCAAATAGCATTGAAGATTTAGGCTGAAAGAAAAGTTCATTTTCTATACCCGCATATCCGGGATTCATGCTTCGTTTATTGATGATCACAAGCTTGGAAAGTTCTACATCCAAGACAGGCATACCATAAATTGGTGATCCAGGGTCTGTTTTTGCTGCCGGGTTAACTACGTCATTGGCACCTAAAATCAAAACCACATCAGTCATAGGGAATTCTTCATTTGCCTGCTCCATTTCGAGTAATTTGGCATAATCAACATCTGCTTCAGCAAGGAGAACATTCATATGCCCTGGCATACGTCCCGCAACCGGGTGAATAGCATAATTTACCTCTACACCTTTATCACAGAGTAATTTCTCCAGTTCATGGCATACATGCTGTGCCTGTGCCACCGCAAGACCATAACCCGGTACAATCATTACCCGTTTAGCATAACTCATGACCACAGCAGAATCACTAATGCTTATTTCTTTGTATGCTCCCTGTTCTTTACCAGATGATCCGGCAGAAGAACCACCAAATGAACCAATTAGTACATTACTCAATGGGCGGTTCATTGCTTTACACATTAAAATTGTCAGAATAGTACCCGCGGATCCAACGAGAATACCACCTGTTAACATTACCGGATTATCATATAGAAAACCTCCGAATGCCGCAGCAACTCCTGTAAATGAGTTTAGTAATGAGATAACAACCGGCATGTCTGCACCTCCAATTGGAAAAACGAATAGCAGTCCGTAAACCACCGATAAGGCGAATACGACATAGAATAAAGTATTGGCGGCCGTATCCAGTGAAATGATCAGATAAGCAGAAAGTGCAATAATTACACCGAATATAACCAGGTTTACGATGTGTTGCCCATTGAAGGAGAAATCCTTGATCTTTCCGTTTAATTTGCCCCAGGCTACCATACTTCCAGCAAACGAAATCGTCCCGATAATCAATCCCGCAAAAATAATCAGTAATATTCCGCGGTCAGCGGTAGCACCTGCCTGGATTTGATGAGAAAGGTGGTCAAATTCTACAATGGAAATCAAGGCAGCACAAGCCCCTCCCATTCCGTTGAACAAACTAACCATTTCGGGCATAGCTGTCATTTTTACCCTTTTAGCGGCCATTGTACCTAAGATCGTACCAATGATCAGTGCAGAAAAAATCCAGATATAATTACCTAATTTGAGTCCCTCCTCCTCATACAGGAAGATGGTAGCAAAAATAGAAATAGCCATACCAGCAGCGGCAATAAGATTTCCGTTTCTCGCACTCTCCGGATGACTTAACATCTTTAAACCAATAATGAAGGTTACGGAACCTATCAGGTAACAAATAATCAAGATATTTAATTCCATTGTACTCTGTCTCTGAATTTTATAAGGATTGAACTAAAACTGGTCTGAAATATTCAGGTTTACTATTTTTTCTTTTTAAACATTTCAAGCATTCGATCTGTCACCACAAAACCACCCACAACATTTAAAGTGCCCAGTATTACGGCAAGGAAACCAAGAACAAGGGCAAGCAAATTTTCGCTTTCTGCCTTTCCCATCACAATAATAGCCCCTATTATAACTACGCCATGAATCGCATTGGCACCACTCATTAATGGTGTATGCAAAACGCTGGGAACTCTACCTATGACCTCAATTCCAAGAAATACACTCAGAATCACAATGTAAATCATTTGCTGATGCTGGCTAAGCCAGTTTAATGTCTCATCCATAGTATGAATTATCTTTTAAAAATTATGATTTAGTTGTTTGGAGTTATTGTCAAAACTTAACTTACAACTTATTACTTACAACTTATTACTTACTATTCCCAGTCAATTCCTTCACCCGATCATTGCATACTTCACCATTGTTTGTAATACAGGTTCCTTTCACAAGATCATCCTCAAAATTTAAATTGAGCTGTCCCTCTGTCCCGATGATGAGTTGAAGAAAATTCAGAATATTCTTGCCATATAGTTTACTGGCATCTGAAGGCATGGTTCCGGGCAAGTTTGAATTACCAATAATAGTTACATTTTTATAAACAACAGTGTCACGGTCTTTGGTTCTGCTGGTATTTCCCCCGGTGATCGAAGCCAGGTCAATAATAAGCGATCCGGTCTTCATATTATCCAAAATACTGTCTGGTAATAAAATTGGTGCTTTTTTGCCAGGTATCTGTGCGGTTGTAATAATCACATCGGCTTTTGATGCAACCTCTGCTATGCGTGCCTGTTGCTTTTGCTTATATTCTTCGGTCTGATCAACTGCATAGCCACCAGCCTTTGAAGCATCAAGGGCACCTTCAACTTCTATAAACTTGGCCCCCAGGCTCATTACTTCCTCTTTAACCGCAGGACGGGTGTCGAAAACTTCAACAACAGCACCCAATCTTTTGGCGGTTGCAATAGCCTGAAGTCCGGCAACCCCTGCTCCCAGTATCATCACTTTTGCAGGCGCAATACTTCCTGCTGCTGTCATGAACATAGGAAAATACTTCGGAAGTTGCATTGCGGCTAGAATTACTGCTTTATACCCGGCAATATTAGCCTGAGAACTCAGGATATCCATACTCTGAGCCCTGGTAGTACGAGGAAGCATGTCCATACTGAAGGTAGTAAATCCGCGCTCCGCCCATTTTTTTATTAATTCAAAATTGGCAAGTGGATTAAAAACACCCAGAATCACTGCAGTTTTTTTTGCCTTGCCAAGATCATCCTCAGTCAGCGGATGTATACTCAATAAAATATCTGAATTATTTAAAATATTTTCTCTGGAACTAATTTCTGCACCCTGATCAGAATAGAGTGTGTCAGGAGCAAATGCCTTAACACCGCAATTGCTTTCAGCTAATACATTGATATTGTGTTTCTTCAGGATTGAAATATGTTCGGGAATTAATGATACCCGCGTTTCCGGGATAGGCTCAAGCAAAATACCAATAGTCATGAATTCTTTAATATTTATTAATGATTGTTTCCCAAAATAGAAAAAAAAATTAGCTATAAAGAAAGGTGCATTAAAAAAATTACAAATATTTTCGGGTGAACTTCAAGTTCAAGCAAGATAATTAATCCGGATCATGAATTCTTTAATTGGAATAAAATTTGAGCTTAATAAACTATATTTGCGCCTCAAATGAAGTATATACGTAACTTTTGCATAATTGCTCATATTGATCACGGTAAAAGCACCCTGGCTGACCGTCTTCTTGAGTATACTAATACAATCACCCATCGTGAATCGCAGGCTCAACTGCTTGACGACATGGATCTTGAACGTGAACGCGGAATTACCATTAAGAGTCATGCAATCCAAATGGATTACATTCAGGATGGGCAGGCTTATGTGCTTAATCTAATAGATACACCGGGCCACGTCGATTTTTCTTATGAGGTTTCCCGCTCGATTGCTGCCTGTGAAGGCGCATTACTAATCGTAGATGCTTCACAGGGGATACAAGCACAAACCATATCCAATTTGTACCTCGCACTTGAGCATGATCTTGAAATCATCCCAATCCTAAACAAAATGGACCTGCCCGGAGCCATGCCCGAAGAAGTGAAAGACCAAATCATTGAACTAATTGGTTGTAAGCGTGAAGAGATTATTCCAGCATCCGGAAAAACCGGATTGGGTGTTGATAATATATTAAGAGCAATTGTTGAACGTGTTCCTGCTCCAAAGGGAAATCCGGATGGCGAATTGCAGGCTCTGATATTTGACTCTGTGTTTAATTCTTTCAGAGGAATTATTGCGTATTATAAGGTACTTAATGGTGAAATCAGAAAGGGTGATAAGGTGAAATTTGTCGCGACCGATAAGGATTATATCGCAGAAGAAGTAGGTACCTTAAAGTTAACCCAGAAACCAAAAGATGTGATTAAAACCGGTGATGTGGGTTACATCATTTCGGGGATAAAAGAAGCAAGGGAAGTAAAAGTCGGAGATACCATTACTCATAAGGATAAGCCAAGTTCAGAACCAATCAAAGGTTTTGAGGAAGTTAAGCCAATGGTATTTGCAGGTATCTATCCGGTAGATACTGATGAGTACGAGGAGCTTCGTGAAAGCATGCACAAGCTGCAACTAAACGATGCTTCAATTGTTTTTGAACCCGAATCGTCAGCTGCTTTGGGATTTGGCTTCCGCTGTGGTTTCCTTGGTATGCTCCACATGGAGATTATACAGGAGCGACTGGAAAGGGAATTCGATATGACGGTGATTACCACTGTTCCGAACGTATCTTATAAGGCTTTTACTTCGAAAGGTGTGGAGATCGATGTACATAACCCATCCGATCTGCCTGATCCAAGTAAACTGGATCATGTGGAAGAACCTTATATTAAGGCAAATATCATCACTAAATCTGAATTTGTAGGGCCTATAATGTCATTGTGTATTCAGAAACGTGGAACCATAATCAATCAGTCCTACCTTACCTCCGACCGAGTTGAACTGATCTTCGAAATGCCAATGGGAGAAATAGTGTTCGATTTTTACGATCGCTTAAAAACAATCTCCAAAGGATATGCATCATTTGATTATCATCAGATCGGCTACCGGCAGTCTGACCTTGTGCGTTTAGATATACTCCTGAACAGTGAACCTGTTGATGCGCTTTCCTCATTAATTCATAGAACAAACTCCTATAATTTTGGAAAAAAAATCTGTGAGAAACTTCGGGAACTTATTCCGCGCCAGCAGTTTGAGATTATTATTCAGGCATCAATCGGTGCGAAAATTATTGCACGCGAAACGGTAAAAGCCTTACGTAAAGATGTAACCGCAAAATGCTATGGTGGCGATATTTCGAGGAAACGCAAGCTTCTCGAAAAGCAGAAAAAAGGTAAGAAGCGAATGAGACAGGTAGGAAATGTGGAAATACCCCAAACAGCCTTCATGGCAGTGCTCAAACTAGATTAATTTATAAATTTCGCATTACGCGAATTGCGAAATATAAATGTTGAAAAGCCTTTAAATGTTAATAAATACAAGTTTTAAATAAACATGCAGTTACTCGACGGAAAATTTGTTTCAGAGAAATTAAAAGAAAGAATCGCAATCGAGGCGGCCGAAATTTTAAAAAAAACGGGTCGCAAACCCCATCTGGTAGCCATACTTGTTGGGCATGATGGTGGTTCTGAAACCTATGTAGCCAGTAAAATAAAAAACTGTGAAAAGGTAGGTTTTAATTCAACATTGTATCGGTTTGAGAATACAATTACTGAAGAAGAATTGCTCCGGAAAATTGATGAGGTAAACAAAGATCCTGAAACAGATGGCATCCTTGTTCAACTCCCTCTTCCAAAACATATTTCTGCAGATAAGGTCACTGAAAAAATTTCTCCTGAAAAAGATGTGGATGGCTTCCATCCGGTTAACCTGGGCCGAATGCAACGTAACCTTCCCTCCTTTCTTCCGGCTACTCCATATGGTATTTTATTGATGCTTCAGGAATATGGTATCGATACTGCAGGTAAACACTGTGTGGTTGTTGGCAGAAGTAATATCGTGGGTTCACCGATGAGCATTCTAATGGCAAGGAATACTAATCCCGGAAATTGTACAGTAACCATCTGCCATAGTAAAACCCCGGATATTAAAAAATACAGTCTGGATGCTGATATTTTAATCGTCGCAATTGGTAAAAAGAATTTCATAACAGCCGACATGGTAAAAGAAGGTGCCATTGTCATTGATGTGGGTATGAATCGCGAGACTTCCACAGAGACCAAATCAGGTTTCAAACTTTACGGCGATGTAGATTTTAAAAATGTAGCACCCAAAAGCTCATGGATCACCCCTGTTCCGGGAGGTGTGGGTTTGATGACCATCGTAGGCTTACTCAAAAACACCCTGGCTTCTGCAAAAAAGGAGATATATTAAACAATACGTAATTTTATTTTAAATTATACGTAATATATATTACTTTTGTGTCATAATATAAGGGAGTTAATTATGAATGCTAAATTAACGCTTAGCTTTAATGAAGAGGTTATCAACAAAGCAAAAAAATACGCAGAGAAAAACGATATCAGTTTATCAAGGCTTATAGAATTTCTTTTAACAAAGGTTACTTCAACTGACTACCAATCCCTCGAGCAATACCCCATTGCTGATTGGGTAAATCTGATAGCAGAAGGTAAAGCTGAGTATCAAACCAAAAGAAGCAGGAAGTCGGCTAAAAAAGAATTTTTCGAATCAAGGAAATGAACATTTTTCTGGATGCGAATATTCTGGTTTCTGTATTGAACAAAGAATACCCCACTTTCTCGAATTCAGCGAGAATATTTAGTCTGGCCGGAAACAAAAAATTCAGTTTACTGACTTCCCCTATATGTCTGGCTATTGCCTATTATTTTGCAGAAAAAAAGCATAAAAGCAGTGTTGCAAAGTCTAAAATAAAAATCCTTTCAGAGCATATCAGCATTGCATCAAACTCATGTGAAGCTGTTTTAAAATGTATTGAGAATTCATCCATTCATGATTTTGAGGATGGACTTGAATATTATGCAGCTCTGGAAAGTAATTGCGACTGCATCATCACCGAAAATAAATCAGATTTTTATTTTTCAGAAATCGAAGTTCTGAACAGTGAAGAATTCTGCAAAAAATATCTTTTCATACAGGATTAAAAATTTACCAGAATTTCCACCAGGGCTCTGAAATTCCGATATAAAGTCCGTCCTCTCTCAGTTCAACCGGATACGTATCGATATAATTACCCTGGCCTGCTGCACCACGCCCGGTTTTAAGATCAAATTCATGCCTGTGATAAGGGCAAACCAGCTTACCTGACTCACACCATCCATTACTCAGATCAGCACCTGCATGAGGGCATTTGTTTTGCACGGCATAATATTCCTTTCCTACCTTCACAATACACAGTTTTCTTCCTGAAACCTGCACTGTTCTGATAAAATCATCAGAAGCAATGTTTCTTAGGGGTAGTACATTAATCCAGTTCATACAGAATTTGAATTGTCAGCATTATGTCTCTATCTTTTTTGCAAGGGCTTGTACGGTTAAACTTAAGTATATTTGCGCTCTAAATTACAAAATGGCACACCAAATTCCGGCAGACGGCACCTTATTACCATTAATGGAAGAGTTCTACACCATACAGGGTGAAGGATTTCATTCCGGAAAAGCAGCCTACTTTATTCGTTTGGGTGGTTGCGATGTAGGTTGTCACTGGTGTGATGTTAAGGAAAGCTGGGATGCAGAATTGCATCCATTGACTGAGGCAGACCAAATCGTAAAAAATGCCGAAAAATTTCCCGGCAAAGCGGTAGTTGTGACTGGTGGAGAACCTCTGATCTATAATCTGGACTATCTTACTTCAGAATTACAGAAAAGAGGAATTAAAACATTCATTGAAACATCCGGCGCCTATCCCCTTTCGGGTACTTGGGACTGGATTTGTCTTTCACCGAAAAAATTCAAAGCCCCGCGCCCCGATATTGCCCCATTAGCCGGTGAATTAAAAGTTATTGTTTTCAATAAGAGTGATTTTAAATGGGCAGAGGAATATGCCGCTACAGTATCCCAAGGATGTAAACTTTATCTTCAGCCTGAATGGTCAAAAGCATCAGAGGTAATCCCTTTGATCATCGATTATGTAATGCAAAATCCAAAATGGGAAATCTCATTGCAGACTCATAAATATCTTAATATTCCTTAATTCTGCTGCCCTTCAGTTTAGCGGCAGTTCTTATTGGTCTGTTTATCCTAGTATTATAACTGTTAAATTAATCAATATACTTAATACAGAATATTTTCTACCTTCATACAAAGGCAAAGCCTTCATAGAATGAAAAAAATACTCTTATTTATAAGTCTTTTACCTTGTGTTTGTTTTGCGCAAAAACAAATATCCTCTCCGATTAAACAGGCGCAAAAATATTACAATCAGGCTAATCAATATTTAGGCTACAAATTGTATGATAAGGCAATCAATGAGTTGAATCAGGCAATCAATCTGGATAAAAATTTTACCGCTGCTTACCAGCAACTGGGTGATATTTATCGAAAATCAGGAAATTATAACAAAGCCCTGAACAGTTACAAGAAAGTTATCGAAATAGATCCCGAATTTTTACCACTGACTTATTTCGGAATTGCCGAAAGCGAGTTGAATACCGGCAATTATGATGATGCACATGAACATTTCAAAAAATATCTTTCTTATCCCGGCCTGAGTTCAGAAAGTAAGCAAAGAACAGCTAAATATATTACTGATTGCCTCTTTAGTATTGAAGCCATAAAGAATCCGGTAAGTTTTAAACCTGTAAATCTGGGTCCCGGAATTAATTCAAAAGAAGAGGAGTATCTACCCGTAATCACTGCTGATGAGAAAATGATCATATTCACCCGTCAGTCTAACAGAAACGAAGATTTTTTCAAAAGTATCAAGCGTGACAGTCTCTGGACTACAGCTGAATATCTGAGCAAAGAGATTAATACCTACAATTACAATGAAGGAGCTCAATGCATCTCTCCGGATGGCAATTATTTGTTTTTTACAGGCTGTAACCGTCCGGATGGTTTGGGCAGATGTGATATTTACATTTCAAGATGGGAAGGAAATGGATGGAGTAAACCCTTTAATATAGGTGCACCTGTAAATACTCCCGGCTGGGAATCTCAGCCCTCTATCAGTGCTGATGGCAGAACCTTATATTTTGTCAGCACCCGAAATGGAGGATACGGTGGATATGACATCTGGAAATCGGATCTCAATCATGACGGATCCTGGGGCTTACCCGTAAATCTTGGGCCTGAAATAAATACATTATATGATGAACAATCACCTTTTATTCATACGGATGATGAAAGTCTATATTTTTCTTCGAATGGCTGGCCCGGACTTGGAAATAAAGATCTGTTCCTAAGCCGTAAAGTTTTTAAGGATGATGTTCAAACAGGATGGCAGAAACCTCAGAATCTGGGATATCCAATCAATACTTTTGGGGAAGAAAGCGGATTGAGTATCAGCAGTAATGGCAAACTTGCTTTCTTTTCTACCAACCAGAAGGGAGGCTTTGGCGGACTTGACATTTACTCATTCGAATTACCGGAAGCGATGAGACCCAATATTGTAACTTATGTTAAAGGACTGGTTTTTGACAAGAATACGAAAGAAATTCTCGACGCTAAAGTTGAAATAATCAACCTGAAAGATGGCAAGGCTATTTTTGATGATATAGCTGATCCTGAGACCGGAGAGTTCCTCGCAACTATGATGGCCGGTAAATCTTTTGGATTAAATGTATCCAAAGAGGGGTATCTCTTCTATTCCGAAAACTTCACACCAAATCTTAACATGATCAATAAGCCCTTTATAATTGAAATTCCTTTACAGAAAATCGAGATTGGCGGACTGGTAATTTTGAATAATATCTTCTTTGAAAGCGGAAAATTCAATCTGCTCCCTGAATCTAAAACCGAATTGCAGCAGCTGATCCGATTCATGAAGGATAATCCATCTGTTTCAATCGAGATTGGCGGACATACTGATGATATTGGAGATGAGAAGTCAAATCTGGAGCTTTCTGAAAACAGGGCTCAAACTGTCTATAATTATCTGGTGAGTAATCATGTTTCTGCCACTAAGATTAGTTATAAAGGTTATGGCGAAGCCCTTCCGATAAATGATAATTCCAATGAAGATAACAGACAAAATAACAGAAGAACAGAATTTAAAATAATAAGAAAATAAAATGGAACAGAATTTTAAAAATCACACCCGTTTAATTACTGGCTATCATAGAGTACTTGCTCTATTTTTATTATCCGGATTAATTGGATCAATTATCAACCTAATTGAATCCTCCGGAACAGATAATCTTTATTCTGCAAGTCTGCTTGTGCTATTGTTCTTATGTTGCATTATGTTATACTGGTATGTTCGGGTTTTCCCGCTTAAAGCCCAGGATCGGGCAATCCGCGCTGAAGAGAATTTCAGGCATTATATTCTGAGTGGCAAGCCTCTACCTTCTGAATTGCGCATCAGTCAGATCGTGGCACTTCGTTTTGCTTCTGATGAAGAGTTTCTGGAGCTTGTCCAAAAGGCCCTAAAAGAGAATATGACAAATAAAGCTATCAAACAGGTTATTAAAATTTGGAAACCTGATTATCATAGAGTTTAAACAGCATTAAATTTAACAAATACTATTAAAAATATTTATCTTTTTACAGAAATTTCTATAAAAGCAATTTTGAAATCTAAACAGTTTTAAATATGAATTCAAAAACAAAACAAAACATATTTGACCGTCGTGAAGCATTAAAAATGCTGGGAATTGGCTCAACTGCAGGCATCATGGGAATGTTTACTACAGTTCCATCTTCCAAAGCTGCAGAACAGGAATCTCCTTTCTATACCCGGGGAATGGCACCTGTTAAAATAACAAGTGTAAAGGCAATTACCTGTGCTCCTGCAGGCTCCAACCTGATTGTTGTAAAAGTTGAGACCTCTGAACCTGGATTATACGGTTTAGGCTGCGCAACTTTCACACAGAGAGCTATGGCTGTGGTCACTGCAATCGACAGTTACCTCAATGATTTCTGTGTTGGAAAGGATGTAGACAATATTGAAGATATGTGGCATGGGGTATATGTGAGTTCATATTGGCGAAATGGGCCTGTGTTGAATAATGCCCTTAGCGGATTGGATCAGGCTTTGTGGGATATTAAAGGTAAGCGGGCGAAAATGCCTGTATATCAACTTCTTGGCGGCAAAGTAAGATTTGCAGTACCTTGTTACGCTCATGCCAGCGGGAGTACGCCTGAGGAAGTCGCAGATAATGTCCAGAAGTTCATGGATGAAGGATATAAATATGTCAGGATACAACAGGGAGGATATGGTGCGGTTGGTGTAACTCAGAAAAAACCGGATTTTAAAGAAGCAGGTTTTGGAGGAGCTAATGATGCTTATATGGATGAACGGACTTATCTGAGATCTGTCCCTAAGATTTTTGAAGCCGTAAGAAAAAAATGTGGTGATGATGTGGAATTATTGCATGATATTCATGAACGTGTTCAGCCAATGGATGCCATCAACATGATCAAGCAGCTCGAGCCCTATCGCCCATATTTTATAGAGGATCCATTTTCTCCCGAAAATATGGAATGGTTCAAACAACTCCGAACCAGTACTTCTGTCCCTATAGCAATGGGCGAACTCTTTAACAATATCAATGAATTTAAACTCCCAATGGTTAACCAATGGTTTGATTATATCCGGATACATATCTCTCAGATCGGGGGCATTACTCCTGCAATGAAAGTAGCAAGGCTTGGAGAATGGTTCAATATTAAAACTGCATGGCACGGACCTGGCGATGTTTCACCTGTAGGACATGCAGCAAATGCACATATCGACCTTGCGGTCTGGAATTTCGGAATACAGGAATCGATTCGTTTTTCAGATAAAATGAAGGAAGTGTTTTCAGGATGCCCAACTATGAAAAATGGCTATATGTATGTTAATGAAGTGCCGGGCCTGGGAGTGGATATCAATGAAAAAGAAGCAGCAAAGTATCCAATAGGTACAAAATCTAACTGGCAGGTGCGAAAAGCAGATGGCACACTAATCAGACCATAACCCTGTTATTAATAAATTATACTATTTTAATAATGCTAAAACACATTTTAACTGTAGGTCTCCTACTCTCCTGCATGCAGGTTATTGCCCAATATCCTGAAGCCAGGATCTCAAATGGGGAAATTGAAGTCAGATTATACTTACCTGATCCAAAACATGGATTTTACCGGGGTAGCAGATTTGATTGGGCAGGAGTAATACCGAGCCTGAAATTCAAGGATCATGAATACTTTGGTGAATGGTACGCCAAACATGATCCTAAAAGACATGATGCAATTACGGGACCTGTTGAAGCATTTGACCCGATTGATTATGATTCAGCTGCACCTGGTGAAACCTTTATTAAGATCGGCATTGGAACAATAAAAAAGATAAATAATAGTCCTTACAGATTCAATGCTCCATTTGAACTGGTTAATACTGGAGAATGGAAAATCCGTAAAAAACATGACCGGGTTATTTTTACGCATAAACTGAATGACGGCAAAGGTTACTCTTATATCTATACCAAAACGGTAAGGTTATTAAAAGGAAAACCTGAGCTTGTATTGGAGCATAACTTAAAGAACACGGGTCAGAAATCCATTAATACGAGCGTTTTTAATCATAATTTCTTTGTTATTGATAATCAGACAACAGGATCAGATTTCACGGTTACCCTGCCCTTTAAAATTGAAAACAAACCAGTCGGAAAAAAATTAATGGATTTTAGTCAAAATAAAATGACTTATATAAGGGATCTTAAAAAAGGAGAAAGTACAATGGAGTACCCTACAGGATATTCAGGTGATAAGGTTGAGGATTATGATTTCAGAATCGAAAACAAAAAAACCGGGGCTGGAGTGAGAATAACTGCTGATCGAGCCTTATCAAAATTCATGTACTGGTCGGTTCCTACCACACTTAGTCCTGAGCCATTTATTAAGGTAGACGCAGAACCGGGAAAAGAATTTAACTGGACTATTAAATATCAGTTTTACACCACAGAAAAATAATCATCAAATAAAAAATATATGATTAACAGAAGATCCTTCCTCAAAACTTCAGGGATTATCGCATTGAGTAGTGTTATACCCGGATGTGCAAATTTAATAAATGGATATCCTGCTCTAAAATATCCGCCATTTGGTTTACAGGTATACACACTATCCAGTATAATTAATGCTTCAGGTGCGGATACTAAAACCGTGCTTAAACAAATTGCTGAACTTGGAATCAAGGAACTTGAGACCGCCACAGGATCCGGTGGTTTATATTACAGACATTCTGCGAGAGATTTTGCGTCTATGGTAAATGATTTAGGTTTAAAATGGATAGGTAATCATGTGGGTGGATTACCGCGTACTGCACAGGTAGCACCGGGCTCAAGAAATCTGAGGGATAATTTGCAACAGATTGTTGATGAAGCAGCTGAAGGCGGATGTGGCTGGGTAATTTGTTCAAGTTCATCAATCAACACGCTTGATGAGATAAAAAGAACCACTGAAATATTTATAAAAGCAGGTGATGCCGCCGCAAAAAACAAAATGAAATTTGCCTACCATAACCATCAGTCGGAATTTACAGCCATAGAAGGCATAAGTGCTTTCGACTATGTTTTAGGCAATACTGATAAAAACAAAGTATTTATGGAACTGGATCTTGCCTGGGCAACAGCAGCTGGTATGGATCCGGTGGCATTGTTTCAAAAATACCCCTATCGATTTCCATTATGGCATGTTAAAGATCTAGACAAAATTACCGGAAGGCCTTGCCCTGTTGGTAAAGGCAAGGTGGATTTTAAACATATTTTTGAGAATTCCAGGCTTTCGGGTGTTAAACATGCCTTTATTGAGCAGGATGGTGCTAAAAGTATCGATGATCCGGCTTCAAGTGTGGAATGGTTAAAAGCTAATATTTACAATAAATCTTAGTTGTTCTCCTCGCTTATTAATCCGGATCAGGCAATTGCCTGCCTTATCCGGATTAATTTGATTAAAAGGTCTTCCAGCAAATCTAAATGAAGCATATTTGCACCATCTGATTTTGCTTGCTCAAGGTCCGGATGGGTTTCTATAAATAATCCATCAGATCCAACAGCTATAGCGGCTTTAGCTATTATTTCTATAAGAGCAGGCTTTCCACCTGTTATACCACTGGGCTGATTAGGTTGCTGCAGGGAGTGGGTACAATCCATTACCACCGGAACACCAAAGGATTTCATTTCTGGTATTCCCCTGAAATCTACAATCATATCCTGATATCCAAAAGTATTACCCCGGTCTGTTAGAATCACATTCAGATTACCAGAATCCTGAACCTTTTCTACTGCAAAGCGCATTGCAGCAGCAGAAAGAAACTGACCTTTTTTTATATTAATCGTTTTCCCTGTATTAGCGGCAGCAATTAAAAGATCTGTTTGGCGACATAAAAATGCGGGTATTTGTAATACGTCCACATACTCGGCTGCCATTGCAGCCTCATGACTCTCATGAATATCTGTTACCGTGGGAACTGCAAATTCACGACTGACACGGGATAGTATCTTAAGTGCCTTTTCATCACCAATTCCTGTAAAGGAATCCAGACGTGACCGGTTTGCTTTTCGGTAGGACCCCTTGAATATCAGAGGAATAGCCAGTTTATCGGTAATATTTACAATGCGTTCTGCTATTTTGAGGGCCATGTCCTCACTTTCTATAGCACAAGGCCCTGCCATTAGAAAAAAATTACCAGAATCGGTATATTTTATTTGCGGTATAGTATTAATCATTAATTTCCTAATTCTGAAACAAATTTTATACGCATTAGCTGCACCTCTTCACGTGTATAATCATCTGTACCAAGTTCAGCCATTGCGGAATCAATCGAATCTGTTTCTGCGGATCTGAAATAAGTGTAAACTTCATCCTGCCTGTCTTCTTCTATCAACTCATCAATGTAATAATTCAGGTTCAATTTAGTACCGGAGTTTACAATGGTTTCCAACTCTCTTAATATTTCATCATATGTAATTCCTTTAGCGGTAGCTATATCCTCCAAAGCGATCTGTCGGTCGATATTTTGAATTATCGACACTTTGAGTGCTGATTTATTGGCAGCACTCTTAATCACAAGATCGACCGGGCGGTCGATATCATTATCATCAACATATTTTTTAATGAGCTCAATAAATGCTTGACCGAATTTCAAAGCCTTCCCGGAACCAACTCCATGAATCTGTTTAAGTTCATCCAAAGATACCGGATAGTGGATGCACATTTCATCCAATGATGGATCCTGAAATACAACAAATGGGGGTAAATTCTTCTGTTTTGCAATTTTTTTCCGAAGTTCTTTTAGCATCTGTAAAAGCTGGGTATCCAGAGCTCCGCTTTGCTGCTGAGACTCTTCAACTTCATCTTCTGCCTGATCCATCAGATAGTTCAGTATAAACTTCAAAGAATGCGGATTTTCAATGAATGAAATACCGGATTTGGTCAGTTTTAATAAGCCATAATTGTCTATATCCTTTTGAACATAATTATTCAGCACTGCCTGACGCAATAAGGATTTCCATAAAATTTCACCCTGCTCCTTTCCTGAACCGAAAAGGGGATGCTTACTATGCCCATAAGAAGCAACCTGGGCATTTTCAATACCCAACATAATATTGATAAAATACTGATCGTCAAACTTTTCACCTAATTCCTTAACCAAGGACAATACATTAAGCAAAGGAGTTTCTGCATCGAAATACTTTTTAGAATGACGGCAATTATCACACATATTATTACATCCGGTCTCATTAAAATTCTCTCCGAAATAATGTAATATCTGTTTACGCCGGCATACAGAAGATTCGGCATAATCAATTACTTCCTTTAAAATTTGAGTTCCTATTTCCCTTTCAGAAACAGGTTTGTCTTTCATAAACTTCGTTAGTTTATCAATATCTTTTTGCGAATAAAAAGCAACGCAAATACCTTCACCACCATCCCTGCCTGAGCGTCCAGTTTCCTGATAGTAACCCTCCATGCTCTTTGGTATATCATGATGAATGACATAACGCACATCCGGTTTGTCAATACCCATACCGAAAGCAATTGTGGCGACGATAACATCTACATCTTCCATCAGAAAATTATCCTGGGTCTCTGCCCTTGTTTTTGGATCAAGCCCTGCATGGTATGGAAGAGCTTTAATTCCATTTAGCTTTAATGCTTCTGCTACCTCTTCAACCTTTTTACGGCTCAGGCAATAAACGATTCCTGATTTCCCGGAATTCATTTTAGCATACCTGACAATCTCTTTGATCACATTACGCTTGGCACGTACTTCGTAAAATAAATTTGGCCGGTTAAAGGATGATTTAAAAAGAGCCGCATTGTTCATCTGCAGATTTTTCTGAATATCCTGCTGAACCTTTGGGGTTGCAGTGGCAGTAAGTGCAATAATTGGAATATGATCACCAATATTGTCAATTACCTGGCGGATTCTACGGTACTCCGGCCGGAAATCATGCCCCCATTCTGAAATACAATGAGCTTCGTCTACAGCGACGAATGAAATGGATACCCCTCTTAAAAATTCAACATTTTCTGCTTTAGTAAGTGATTCAGGGGCTACATACAGCAATTTTGTCTCTCCATTGCTAACATCCTCCTTTACTTTGGTAATCTCAGATTTATTTAATGAAGAATTTAAGAAATGCGCGATACTATCGGTACCTCCAAACGCACGAAGCTGATCTACCTGATTTTTCATCAGGGCAATTAAGGGCGATATGACTATGGCAGTACCTTCACTCATCAGGGCCGGCAACTGGTAACAAATCGACTTCCCGCCACCAGTAGGCATTATGACAAAAGTATCTTTCTTCTGAAGTATACTGGTTATAATTGCCTCCTGATCACCCTTAAAGTTATCAAAGCCAAAAAAATTCTGTAAATTATCAAACAAGGATTTGTTTATTTCCATTGCCTGCCTGGAAAAAATTGAAAATGGGTCATAATAATATTCAAAATAACATATTTTTGCGGATAATTATCTATTTATTAAAAAAAAACTCATTGAAAAGCAATGTTGAAATATTAGAAATCGCAAGAAAAACACTTCTGATTGAAGCTGAAAGTATAAAAAGGCTTGCAGTTCAATTAAATGAAAATTTTTCAGAATTAGTACATCAAATTCTATACCTAAATGCAAGAGTTATAGTAACCGGCATCGGAAAAAGTGCAATTATAGCTCAAAAAATTGTTGCAACCTTCAATTCAACCGGTACCCCATCCATTTTTATGCATGCGGCAGATGCCATTCATGGTGATTTGGGAATGATTCAGAAAGACGATCTGGTGATTTGCATCTCGAAAAGTGGGAATACCCCCGAAATTAAGGTTTTGATCCCATTATTAAAACGGGGAGGGAATAAATTGGTCGGGATGGTTGGCGATAAGGATTCTTTTTTGGCAAAACAATCAGACTGGGTGCTCGACATCTCGGTAGAACAGGAAGCCTGCCCAAATAATCTGGCGCCTACAAGCAGCACAACTGCCCAATTGGCTATGGGTGACGCCTTGGCAGTTAGCTTGCTCGAATGCCGTGAATTCAGCAGTGCTGATTTCGCTAAGTATCATCCGGGAGGTTCATTAGGAAAGCGTCTCTATCTTAAAGCAGCCGATCTGGCCGCCCAAAATGAAAAACCGGCAGTATCTTCCGGAGCCAGCGTTAAAGAGGTAATCATTGAAATCACCAAAAGCCGTTTAGGTGCGGTTGCTGTAGTTGACCATGAAATTCTTAAAGGCATAATTACTGATGGTGACATACGCCGAATGTTGAACAAAAACAGTAGCATTGATGGACTTACTGCAGCAGATATTATGACAATTTCCCCAAAATACATTGATAAAAACGAACTTGCGGTTAACGCGCTTGAGATATTAAGGGAAAATAATATAACACAGATACTTGTGGGAACAGGCACAAAATTTGAAGGCTTTATTCATCTTCACGATCTTTTGAAAGAAGGAATCATTTAAAAGCATTAAATCAATATGAAAAATCATTATGCCCTGATCATGGCAGGAGGAATTGGCAGCAGATTTTGGCCAATAAGTCGTACTGCCCATCCAAAACAATTTATTGATATACTGGGCTCAGGGAAAACCCTCATTCAGCAAACTTATGATCGTTTTATAAAGATCGTACCGAAAAAAAACATCTTTATCCTAACTAATGAATCCTATATTCAGCTGGTAAAAGAACAAATTCCCGATTTGGATGATTCACAGATTCTGGCAGAACCAATTATGCGGAACACCGCTCCCTGCATCGCTTATGGAAGTCATAAAATTCTTAAACTTAACCCGGATGCCTCGATTGTCGTTGCACCTTCTGACCATCTTATTATGGATTCTGAAGAATTTACCCGATGTATAAAAAAATCTCTCGAGACTGCGACAAAATATGATTGCCTTATTTCATTGGGAATCAAACCTTCAAGACCCGATACCGGATATGGTTATATACAATATAATACAAAAAAAATAGGCGATGATTTCTTTATGGTTAAAACATTCACTGAAAAACCTAATAAAGAATTAGCCAAAACTTTTATTCAAAGCGGAGATTTTTTATGGAATGCCGGAATTTTTGTCTGGTCGGTAAAAAGTATCCTGAATGCCTTTAAAAAATATCTGCCAGAGATGAATGATATTTTCAAGGAAGGGCAATCAGTATATAACACCGAAAAAGAACAGGATTTCGTTCATGCTGCATTTTCGCAGTGTACCAACCTCTCTATTGATTATGGAATCATGGAAAAGGCTGAAAACGTTTATGTATTACCATCCGAATTTGGCTGGTCAGATCTTGGAACCTGGGCATCTGTATATGATTTATCAGAAAAGGATTATGTCGGAAACGCTGTAATTCCATCAGAAATGGTCATCATGTATGATTCATCAAATTGTATGGTTAAGGTGCCGAAAGGAAAACTAGTAATCATGCAGGGCCTGCACGACTTTATTGTTGTGGAAGAGAATAATACCTTGCTTATTTGCCCAAGAAGCCAGGAACAGGAAATTAAACAAATCGTAGGTGATGTAAAACAGCGCTTTGGACAGGAGTTTATTTAATAGTAACCTTTTGCCTTACTGCTTCATAAAGCAATATTCCTGCAGATACTGAAACGTTTAGTGACTCAATCTCTCCATACATTGGAATTTTTGCGAGATGATCAGCAATCCTGATCAATTCGGTAGAAATACCACTTTCTTCAGAGCCCATAATGATTGCCGTGGGAACTGTATAATCAACCTGATAAAGATAATCGTTCGTTTTTTCTGTACATGCAACCAGCTGCAAACCAGATTCCTGCAAAAATTTTGCTGTTTTAAACAAATTTTCATGACGGCATACAGGTATCTTGTATAATGCTCCGGCAGAGGTTTTAATTGCATCAGGATTGATCTGTGCCGAACCTTTTGCCGGAACGATTAGTGCATGTACTCCGGCGCATTCTGCTGTCCGGGCAATAGCACCAAAATTTCTAACATCGGTAATACTATCCAATATCAAAACAAATGGAACTTCGCCCTTCTCGTAAATAGAAGGAATTATATTTTCAATTTTATCATAGCTTATCGGAGAAATGAATGCAACAGCACCCTGGTGGTTCTTAGGGGTTAAGCGATTCAGCTTCTCTACAGGAACCAGTTGAAAGCCAATCCCCTGCTCATTTATTAATGCCCGCAGTTCTAAAATTATACCTCCGGTTAACCCACGCTGCAGGTAGAGGTTCTCAATTTCTTTTCCACTCTTTATTGCCTCAATAATTGCCCGGATTCCGAAAACCATCTGGTTAGACTCATGACTTTCACCGTCCCGTCTTCTTTTAAAAGAGTTAGTGTTCATTTCTACAAATTATAGTAAGCAGCGAAGTTAGATAATATTTCCATTTTCATATAAATGACCTATTTTTTTTGAATTAAATCGAAGTTTATCAACATCCTAAAAAGTTATTAACAATTACTATATATTCATTTAAGAGCTTATTTTGGAAATTTCCATAATTTTTAAACAATTTATGTTAATAAAAAAGTGATTAAGACAGCTTAAAGCAAATAGTGTTAATTGCTAAAAAAAATCGTTGTGAAAAACTAAAAAAATTCCGTTTCGATTTTTGTATACTTTTGTTGTTATGAGTTTAGAAAAGGATCAGGAATTTAATAAAAGCAACAAAAATACATTTTCAGCTGAGCGTCGTAACAGGTTGAGTACGATTGCAAGTGGATTGGGGAAGTTACCTCCTCAGGCATTGGATTTGGAAGAAGCTGTTTTGGGTGCTCTGATGCTTGAAAAAGACGCCCTTTCAGCTGTCATTGACATATTAAAACCCGATATCTTTTACAAAGATAGTCACCAGAAAATTTTTGAAGCTATACAGGCACTATTTCAAAAATCCTCACCTGTAGATATATTGACAGTTACAGCTCAATTACGTCAGCAGGGCGACCTCGAAATGATTGGTGGGGCATATTACATTACTGAACTCACTAATCGTGTCGCATCAGCTGCGAACATTGAATATCATGCAAGAATTATTTCACAAAAATTTATTCAGCGGGAGTTGATCAGGATTTCGACAGAAATTATCAGCAATGCCTACGAGGATACGACAGATATTTTTGATTTACTTGATCATGCTGAAAAGAACCTATTCGATATTGCTCAGAACAATTTAAGGAGAGATTCGAGAAAGATGGATGATATCATCCGAGAATCACTTGAAAATCTGGAAAAGATTAAAGATAAAGTAGACGGTTTAACAGGAGTACCTTCCGGATTTACTGCACTTGATCGCATTACCTCAGGCTGGCAGCCTTCTGATCTGGTGATTATTGCTGCAAGACCTGCAATGGGAAAAACAGCTTTTGTATTGAGTTGTGCACGTAATGCTGCCGTACAATTTAATAAACCGGTGGTCTTTTTCTCACTCGAAATGTCTTCAGTTCAATTAGTTAACCGACTGATTTCAGGAGAGACGGAAATCGAACAGGAAAAAATCAAAAAGGGACATTTAGCAGAATGGGAGTGGCAAAAACTTCACTCCAAAATTGGAACACTCACCGAAGCCCCACTATTTATCGACGATACTCCAGCTCTGAATATTTTCGAATTCAGAGCAAAATGCAGACGCTTAAAATCTCAATACGATATCCAAATGATCATTATTGACTACCTGCAGCTAATGCATGGTAAAGGTGATGGTAAAGGTGGCAATCGTGAGCAGGAGATTGGCAGTATTTCAAGAGCTTTAAAATCAGTGGCAAAAGAACTAAATGTACCTGTAATCGCCTTATCTCAGTTGAGCAGGGCAGTAGAAACACGACCAGGAGCAGCTAAAAAGCCTATGCTATCGGATCTTCGTGAATCCGGATCTATTGAGCAGGATGCCGATATGGTTCTGTTCCTTTACCGTCCGGAGTATTATGGCTTAACGGAAGATGAACAGGGACGTTCAACTATTGGCATTGGTGAAGTGATCGTTGCAAAGCATAGAAATGGTGAAACCGGGACTGTTCCATTACGATTTGTCGGTAAATATGTAAAATTTGTGGATTTGGAAGAAGATTTCAGTAATGCATCTGCAAGTAATCCTAATCCATTTGCAGGTATAAGCCCTTCGCAGGATTTTGAAAAACCAAACAACTTTATAATTCGTCCTTCAAGAATGGATGATATGGATGATGAACAACCCTTTTAAGTTTAAAAGAGGTTAAATTAAAGGATTAAGCCCAATAATACCGCTGCCAGAATAATCA
Source organism: Daejeonella sp. (assembly GCF_030695525.1). GTDB lineage: Bacteria > Bacteroidota > Bacteroidia > Sphingobacteriales > Sphingobacteriaceae > Daejeonella. Next base: position 78,498 of record NZ_JAUYSS010000069.1, read on the forward strand.
GAGGTGTTTTGACTTTTGTATATGCCAGTAAGAGGAAAGTAAGTATGATCAGGCTTACTGAAAGGAAATTTATTCCGACAGGGTGAATCAAAAGCAGAAATGCAGCCCCCATAAAACCTACAGAAACTGCATTTATTCCCGATAAAGAATTCTTTATTCTGGTTATTTTCTTCAGATCATTCCAGAAAGGGACAATAAATAAGATCAGTATTAAACCTGGCAGATTTATGCCTAAAACAGCGATAATGCTTCCAACAATCTGACCATAAATGCTTGCCCCTGAATTTTTCATAGTCATGCCACCTACAAAAGAAGTAAATGAAAACGTAGGACCCGGCAATGCCTGCTGAAAGGCATATCCTGAAAGAAATTGGTCAGATGTCAGGTAAGCTTTCATCTCCACAAATTCGGTATACATAAATGGCACCAAAACCTGCCCTCCACCAAAAATCATGATCCCGTTACGGTAAAAATTTTCAAACATACGAATTGGCAAACTAAACGGGGAAGTACGGTTAATGAGGGCACCAAGACCTGCAAATAATAAAAGTACTCCTATGAAATAAGCTATCTTTCGAGGATTTATATTCGAAAATAGCCTTACTCTCAGATCATTCTCTTCCACTCCCCTGTTGATACTGGACGAAACGATACCCCCGATAAGAATTAAAATCGGAAAGGCATAAGCATTACGAATAAGCAAGGTGGCAAATAATGATCCTGCAGCTAGCCAGTATGATGTTTTTGATTTCAGAACTTTTTCACCGAAAGCGTATGCTGCATAGGCAACAATACCCACTGCAACCGGCTGAATATATTGAAGTACCTGGCCAAATTTTTCCTTTTGTCCCAATAAAGTATAACTTAAAACAGCAAGACACATCATTACTGTTGATGGTAAAATCCAGATAATAAAAGTGCTAATCGCAATAGGGAGTCCTCCAACCTTATAGGCAATTCCTATCAGGGTTTGTGTTGATGACGGTCCGGGAAGGATTTGGGTTAGAGCATTAAGCTCTAACAATTCATTCTCAGTGATATACTGACGTTTTTTGACAAAGTTCTTAAGCATCATTCCAATATGTGCCTGCGCACCGCCAAAAGCGGTCAGTGTAAACAATATTACATCAGTAAGAAAAATAAGCTGACGTTTTCTGAGCATAAAATTTAGTCGTCTTCGTAATCTAAACCATTTGCCGAATTAAATACCGTTTGCAACTCAGAAAAAGCATGGTTATCTCCTTTTCTCCTGGCATATTCCATCCCCTTTCTGTAAATCTCTATGGCTTCCGGCTTTCTGTCAATGATTTCATACAATTTACCTAAATGATAATAAGTTCCAATATAATCGGGATGATTTGTGATTAAATCTTCATAATATAATAAGGCATTTTTATAATCATTAAGGTTAAAATACTCGGTAGCAAGTGCATATTTCAAAAAAGGATCTTCAGGTTCATTTTTAAGAAAATCTAAAAGCTTTTGTAAACGGATATGATGCATATTAATTTGGCTTTTTTGAGTAGATTTGCAAAAACAGAAATCTATATGAAAATATTAGTTTGTGTCAGTAATGTTCCCGATACGACAACAAAAGTAAGTTTTAACAGCGATAATACCCAATTCAATACCGGGGGTGTTCAATATATTTTGAACCCTTATGATGAAATTGCCCTTGCCCGGGCTATTGAGTTGACTGAAGGTGGAAAAGGTACTGTGACTATTATACATGTTGGGGAAATCGGCTCTGAACCTACTATCAGGAAAGCGCTTGCAATTGGTGCTGATGATGCGGTAAGGATAAATTCAACCCCCCGGGATGCTTATTTCGTATCAGCTCAGATCGCTGATTATGCCAGAGATAAAGGCTTTGATATAATTCTAACAGGCAGAGAATCAATTGATTACAATGGATCACAAGTTGCATCCATGATTGGAGAATTTATGGATATCCCCTCCATTTCTATCATCAAAAAATTAGACATCGATGGCAATCAAGCTAGTCTGGTTCGTGAAATTGAAGGAGGAAAAGAAATGCTGACGGTAAACTTCCCTTTTACTGCAAGTTGTGCTGAAGGAGTAGCTGAACCTAAGATTCCTAATATGCGAGGAATAATGTCCGCAAGAACTAAACCATTGGAAGTTATCGAAGCTTCGGGTATTGAAAAACTGTTGGATTTCAAATCCTATTCTATACCAGCACCCCGTGGCTCAGTTACAATGCTGGGTGCAGATGAAACTGAGAAACTGGTTGATTTGTTACATACCAAATCTAAAGTTATTTAAAGCTCTTAAAAATTAATAAAGCCCAATAAGGCTATAAATATAAAAATATGTCAGTTTTAGTATATGTAGAGAACGCTGAGGGTAAATTCAAGAAATCAATCTTTGAGGTGGTTTCCTATGCCGCAGCTATTGCCGAGCAGTTAAAAACAGAATTGATTGCTATTTCAATAGGTAAAGTAGGTCAAGATGATCTGACTGGTCTGGGAAAATATGGAGCTTCAAAAGTACTCAATGTATCAAATGATAACTTAAAGTCCTTTGTCAATCAGGCTTATGCATCAATCATTGCTGACGCAGCAAAAAAAGAAAATTCGACCGTTATTGTTTTATCCAATTCATTTAGCGGTAAAGGACTTGCGCCACGTGTGGCTGTGAAACTTAAGGCTGGACTTGCCGATTCAGCTGTTGATTTACCAGAGATTGAAAACGATAAGTTTTTGATTAAAAAAACAGCCTTTTCAGGAAAGGCATTTGCCATGGTAGAACTGGTATCTGCAATTAAAGTTATCACGCTAAATCCAAATTCGTATCAAGTCAAAGAATCTGGAACTGTAGGCAAAATTGAAGATTTTGCGCCTGAATTTAAGGAATCTGATTTTCGTACAATGGTCACTGACATTGTCAGGGCAAGTGATAAAATTGCACTGCCAGATGCAGAACTTGTCGTTTCAGCGGGTCGTGGAATGAAAGGGCCGGAAAATTGGGGGATGATAGAAGAATTAGCCACTGTATTAGGAGCAGCAACAGCCTGTTCAAAACCCGTATCTGATGCAGGATGGCGCCCTCATGAAGAGCATGTTGGCCAGACCGGAATTGCAGTAAGTCCTAATCTTTACATTGCCATAGGTATTTCAGGTGCAATACAGCACCTTGCAGGGGTCAGTTCATCCAAAACCATTGTAGTAATTAATAAAGACCCTGAAGCTCCCTTTTTCAAGGTTGCGGATTATGGAATTGTAGGAGACGCATTTGAAGTAGTTCCTAAATTAACAGAGGCGATCAAGGCATATAAATCCAATTCCTAATTGCTGGGAAGCCTATTTGAGTTCCAATGATTTATAGCAAATTTAATGAAGAAGATAAAGTTAGATATTGTAGGCCTTTCATACAGCCAAACCCAATCGGGTGCATATGCACTTGTTCTGGGAGAAATTAATGGCCGCAGAAGACTTCCCATCATTATTGGGGCTTTTGAAGCCCAGGCTATAGCAATAGAGATCGAGAAGATGACTCCTAGCCGACCGCTTACCCACGATCTGTTCAAATCCCTGGCAGGTTCATATAATATACACATTCAGGAGGTTATTATTTATAATCTTGTAGATGGAATATTTTTTGCCAAACTAATCTGTTCAGATGGTAAAAAAACTACAGAAATTGATGCCAGAACTTCTGATGCCATTGCCTTGGCTGTGCGTTTTGATTGTCCGATATACACTTATGAATTTATCTTAGCTACTGCCGGAATTGTAATTGAAGGCAATGAATTTGTATTTCTTGAGAATATTGAAGCACCCGCGGAAGAAAAAACTGTCGCCAGTACCATCAACCTCAGTTCCCTGACAGAAGATGAGCTTAAAGCAAAATTAAAAGATTCACTGGCTGAGGAAGCCTATGAAAAGGCTGCAAAAATACGTGATGAGCTTTCAAGAAGAAAATCCTCATAATTTTATTCTTGAAAGTATTAATTCTAATTCTTATTTCTAAATTTCACGTTTTAATCAGAATTTAATATTCTTATGGAGAGATTTACCGGACTGATTGGCGTTGTATTGATTTTTGCAATTGCTTTTCTGATGTCCAATAATAGAAAAGCGATTAACTACAAACTGGTTTTTTCCGGTTTAGCTATCCAGATCTCTCTTGCAGTATTCATACTTAAAATTCCAATCGGTAAAAGTATATTCTCCTGGCTAGGAGATGCGGTTACAAAAATTTTGAATTTTTCACAGGCAGGAGCTGCGTTTGTATTTGGTCCGCTGGTCAATACCGCCAATATGAACAAGGCTTTTGGAAATGGAAATGAGTTTATCTTTTTCTTTAATATTATACCAACAATAATTTTTGTTGCAGTATTGGTAAGTGTCGCCTATTATTTAGGGATTATGCAGCGAATTGTGAAGTTTATAGCCTATATCGTTTATAAATTAATGGGGGTTTCAGGATCTGAAGCACTTTCAAATGTGGCCAGTGCGTTTGTCGGACAAGTTGAAGCTCAAATTATGATCAAACCTTATTTAAAGGGCATGACTATGTCCGAATTATTAGCCTCTATGACTGGCAGTATGGCATGTATTGCAGGTGGTGTAATGGCTGTTTATATTGCTTTGGGTGTGCCGGCTGAATATTTGATTGCTGCAAGTTTAATGGCCGCCCCGGCCGCATTGGTCATTTCCAAAATTGTCTGGCCTGAAACAGAGATTTCAGAAACCAAAGGAAAGGTTTCATTGGAAATCAAGAAAACAAATGCGAATCTTGTTGATGCGATCTCCCATGGTGCAAGTGATGGCTTAAAGGTAGGTTTAAACGTTGTAGCTATGCTAATCGGGTTTATTGCAATTATTGCACTGGTTGATTTTGTACTTGGAAAAATCGGATATGGCCTTCACAGCCTGGGATTGACCCTTTCTTTCATTGGAATCAATTTGCAAACACTTAGTTTAAACCAAATCCTGGGATCACTTTTTTCGGTATTTGCTTATGCAATGGGGGTTCCCGGTAAAGATGCACAGATAGCTGGTTCGCTAATGGGTACTAAAATGGTAATTAATGAATTTGTAGCCTATCTGGACCTTGCTAAGATCAAAGAAACCCTCGATCCGAAAACTATTCTGATTACCAGCTTTGCCTTATGTGGATTTGCGAACTTCAGCTCCATAGCCATTCAGGTTGGAGGAATCGGAGAATTATCTCCGGAGAGACGAACAGACCTGGCCAAACTAGGAATGAGGGCATTGATCTGTGGTACCCTGGCCTCTTATCTTTCTGCAACTATAGCAGGAATATTGATGTAGGATCAAATTAACCTGAGTTCGGCGATATAAGGAACAGCAAATAATGCGGTTATAATTGGTCAGATAAGGCTCTTGAATCACAATGATTTAATTTTGAAAATCAATACCAGTGTGTTATAGGCTGGTTCAGCCCTTTCCTACGGAGTATTTCCGGCAAGAAATCACGTTCTGGTTCAAATTACAAATAGCCGGAAGATACCTCCTCCGGCAAGGTTTATTTTACCCGGGGCTGCTGGTGCGCCCGCAATGTCATTATTCAAGAAGAAAAGGGGGTCGTGGCCTCCGCCACGATGACAGTTCAATATTTAATAGTGGGGAGATCCTGAATTCGTCAGGATCGGAGTGAGTACCGAAAAAAGGCCTTTTCGATGTATAAATCAGCTATCGATAAGACTCCAATTCCGGCCTTGAGCCGGAATCTCCTCTCGACACACAAGGAGTTGTCATTCTCGCGAAAGCGAGAACCTCCTTTGTAATTAACGCGCAATTTATCCTTAAATAATGACATTGGGCTTTCGATAGCAATGTCATTTGAAATAAACCTAAGGGGGTGGCAGCTGTAGCTTTTTTGCAATACGGAATTTCATGATATATACTAAACTGCTGCAAAAATAAAGCAGAACACGGGACTTTCGCGACCGAAGAAGCACAGACCTTGCTCCATTTGTCAAAAAAAAACTCCTATGGATTTAGCCCAAGGAGTTTTTCTATAATTTTAGCAGTGAATTAACGATTCTTTAAATCTATATAAGTTCGAACTGTTTCACCTGTAAATATTTGTCTTGGTCTGCCGATCGGCTCTTTATTCTCACGCATTTCTTTCCATTGTGCTATCCATCCAGGTAAACGACCTAAAGCAAAAAGTACAGTGAACATATCAGTTGGAAAGCCCAAAGCCCGGTAAATGATACCCGAATAAAAATCTACATTGGGATAAAGCTTACGATCAACAAAATATGGATCACTCAAGGCCGCTTTTTCCAGTTTCTTGGCAATATCCAGAACCGGATCATCAATACCCAGCTTATCAAGAATTTCATCACATGCCTTTTTAATGATATTTGCACGCGGATCAAAGTTTTTGTAAACGCGGTGGCCAAATCCCATCAATCGGAAGCTATCGTTTTTATCCTTTGCTTTATTGATCCATTTATCAGTATCTCCTCCATCATTTTTAATCTCCTCAAGCATTTCAATTACAGCTTGGTTTGCACCACCATGAAGCGGCCCCCAAAGTGCCGAAATACCTGCAGAAATGGAAGCGTATAGATTACAGTCCGATGAACCCACCATACGCACGGTAGAAGTTGAACAGTTTTGTTCATGATCAGCATGAAGGATGAACAATACATTCATTGCCTTGACCACTACAGGATCAATTTCAATCTCCTCAGTACGCTGGCCAAAGGTCATGTTCAAAAAATTACTTACGTAATCCAGATTGTTTTGTGGATATATAATCGGATGCCCGAGTGATTTCTTATAAATCCAGGAAACCACAGTAGTCATTTTTGCAAACAACTTGATAATTGTCAGATTTTGTTCCTCCGGAGTTTGCTTGGCATTCAAAGACTCCGGATAAAAAGAAGAAAGTGAGCATATCAGAGAGGAAAGCTGACCCATAGGATGGGATTTCGATGGAAAACCATCGAAAAACTTCTTCATGTCTTCATGTACCAGAGTGTGTCTGGAAATACTTGACTGAAAGGCATCCAATTGCGTTTGATTTGGCAATTCACCATAAATCAATAAATAGGCCACTTCAATAAAAGTGGATTTTTCAGCTAGTTCTTCAATTCCATAACCTCTGTATTTAAGAATCCCATCTTCACCATCCAAAAATGTAATGGCACTTTTAGTTGCACCTGTATTTTTATAGCCAGAATCAAGTGTTATAAACCCACTTGCGTCCCGTAGTTTAGAAATATCAATGGCTCTTTCACCTTCTGTACCGGTAATGATTGGCAGTTCGTAAGTTTGTTCTCCTATTTTTAAGGACGCTGATTCTGACATATAATTCGAATAGTTGATTCACAAAACTAATAATTATGTGCGCTTTTGAGCTAATTTTCGTAAAAGCTTTTGCAATATTTTTGTTAAAAAACTTAAAAAGTATGCAATAAGTTAAAAACAAGTGGAATAAATGGAATTTAATAAAACTGATTATAGCTTTTTAGTCAGGATTTCTTTTACCTCACCGCAATTCAGCATTTCATCCCCATAATAAGGATTCATGATCTCTTTTTGAGAGGATAGCCAAAATCCACCTTCTCCTTCATTGGCCATCGGACAATATTGTACATATATACTCCCTGACGAAATCTCAGATTTTTTAAACAATGTAATCACTTCATTGCTTAGAGCGGTAAAATTGCTGCGTTGATCTGAAAGATCAGTACTATTCGCAATTTTATCTGCTAATACTGCGGTATTTTCAGATCCTTTTACCATACGTAAAGCTGCACTTAATTCTGCTGCTGCAACTCTGGCCTCAGATGCATTTGAAGTAACAAGAACATCTTTTAGTTCTTCATAACATTTATAAGCCTGATTAACAGATGTGTCTTGTAGCTCGACCGGAACTGCAGGCACCATGGCAAGTGAATCACTTTCCGGACTCTTTTGGTTTTCCTGAGACTGGTTACAGGCAGCGAACAAAACTGCCATTGTCAAAATTGAAATACTAAGTTTTAGTTTATACATGATAATTGGATTTTATACCCCAAATATCGAAATTTTAATGAAATAAGACACGAAATGGGGATAATCAAAGCAAAAGAAACACAAAGGGTGATTAAAAAAATTAGTTGAATTATCTTTTAAGTATCAGATACCCTCTATTTATTTTTTTTGCCCGCACTACGTCGGAACTATTCCGGCTTTCTTTTTAAGATCAAATGAAGGCTTAATGTTTGCTTATTTGGTCTTCATTTGTTTCTTTGTCCTTACATACAATTCCTCTACTTTTCCCCTGGCCCAGGGAGTTTTCCGCAGAAATTTAAGGGAAGATTGTACACTTGGGTTCTCATTGAAGCATTTGATCCTTATAAGCGTACCCAGCTTTTCGAAACCATAATAATCTCTCAGAAAGGCAACAATGGTTTCTAATGTGAGGCCATGAAGAGGGTTATTTTCTTGATTTTCGGACATGATATTTTGATAAAGTTAAGATGTTCATTGTTATAACCAAGTGTGATCATCTATGCATTCAAATGCAAAGCATATTTATTGTGTAAATTGCAATCTTAACGATACATAAAAATACAACATGAATTTTAAATTAGGGGAATTTGTACGTTTCGTTGAAGAACGCAGGGAAGGCTATATTACCAGGATCATTGATGATACCACCATTGCCGTCACAGACGAGGAAGGTTTTGAAATCCCGGTGCTCGCTAGTCAGGTTACCCGCGTACACGGACACTCGACTGAAAGTGATGAAAATAATAAAATTGATGTCCAAGGACCGGCCGAATTTATCTCCACAGGTATTTTTCTCGCAGTGGCAAGTGATAAAAAGGCTGGTGCCGTGGTGCATTTCCATATCATAAACACCAGCTCATTTCAACTCCTGCTAACTCTCAACACCGAGAAGCAGAATAAATTCAAGGGTGAGTTTAGCGGACTAATCAAAGCTAGCTCATCTGCAGAGCTCTATTCAGCATCACTGAATGAGCTCGATCAATGGCCGAAAATACATCTTCAGATTCTCTGCTACACTCCCAACCCGACCATGATCAGCAAACCGATTGAATACTCTGAGAAATTCCGGGCGAAAGACTTTGCCGGTTCAAAAAAGAACTCTCCGTACCTCGATCAGCCGGCCTGGTTAATCCAACTCGATGCTTCAGAACCCCTAATCGACCCTCAGAAGCTCCTCGAAAGTTTCTTTAAACCTGCTGCCGAAAAACAGGTGCTGGACAATCCCGGTAAGGAAGTAGATCTACACATCGAAAAATTAAGAGATGATTATCAGTTCCTGAATAGCTCAGAAATTTTGGATATTCAGATAAACCATTTTCGAAAATCTCTCGATGCAGCAATAGTTCATAAAATACCCTCTATCATCTTTATTCATGGCTCGGGAAACGGCACTTTAAGAAATGAAATACATAAAATCATCAGCAAACATGCCCAGGTCAAAACGTTTATGGATGCACATAAAGAGCGCTTTGGTTATGGGGCAACGGAGGTGTTTTTTAAATAGAGGCAGGAATCAAGACTAAATTCCGGTTCATTGAAAACCTAAACTTGGTTCTACAGCACCGCTCAACGTATACTCAAAGACCGCTCAACGCATACTCATTGACCTCTCATTGTATATCCACTGATCGGTACAGGACTAGTTCAGAACCGGTACAGAAACGCTCATTAACCAATTGCAGATTACAATTTGAAACAACAAAAATTATTAACTTTGCATTTTTACAAAAAAGCCCTGATGTGATTAATTCACATTCCCCAAATATTATGCTCAATCAAGAAATAGAAAAGCGAAAAACCTTTGCCATTATTAGCCACCCCGATGCTGGAAAAACAACCCTGACAGAAAAATTCCTTTTGTTTGGCGGTGCCATCAATACCGCAGGTACAGTAAAACGAAATAAAGCAAATCAAAGCAGCACATCCGATTTCATGGAAATTGAAAAGCAGCGCGGTATTTCAGTTGCTACTTCAGTGATGGGTTTTGAATATAAGGGCAAACGAATCAATATTCTGGATACACCCGGGCATAAGGATTTTGCTGAAGACACTTACCGGACCTTATCTGCTGTAGATAGTGTTATTCTGGTTGTCGACAGTGTGAAAGGTGTAGAAGAGCAAACTCAAAAGCTTATGGATGTCTGCAGGATGCGGAATACTCCTGTCATCATATTCGTTAATAAACTTGACCGTGAAGGGAAAGACACTTTTGAGCTGCTTGATGAACTTGAAAACAAATTAAATATCAGTGTTTGTCCCTTATCATGGCCAATAGGACAAGGTTATAATTTCAAAGGGGTCTATAATATATTCGAAAAGCAACTTAATTTATTCAAACCCGATAAAGCGAAAATAACAGAGCCTGTAATTCAGGTTAAAGATCTAAATGATACCCTCCTGACCCAATTTCTACAGCCTAAAGAACTTAAAACCCTACAGGATGACCTCGAACTGGTTGATGGAATTTATGGAAAACTGGATAAAGAACTCTATCTGGATGGCCTTCTTGCCCCTGTATTCTTCGGAAGTGCTATAAATAATTTCGGGATTCGCGAATTGCTTGACACATTCGTAGCCATTGCTCCAAGCCCAAAAAGCCGGGAAGCCAATGAAAGAATGGTTATGGCGAATGAAAAGAATTTTACAGGTTTTGTATTTAAGATCCATGCTAACCTTGATCCGAACCATCGTGACAGAATTGCGTTTTTAAGAATATGTTCAGGCAAGTTTGAGCGTAATAAATTCTTCTATCATACCCGACTGAATAAAAAATTAAAATTCTCCAATCCAGTAGATTTTATGGCGAATGAAAAAAGTCTGGTGGAAGAAGCATGGCCTGGTGATGTTGTAGGACTCTATGACAGCGGGAATTTTAAGATTGGTGATACCTTAAGCGAAGGCGAACAATTACAGTTTAAGGGTATTCCGAGCTTTTCTCCGGAAATATTCAAAGAGGTTGAAAACCGTGACCCATTGAAATCAAAGCAGCTTGAAAAAGGATTGCAGCAATTAACAGAAGAGGGTGTTGCTCAATTATTCGTACAACAACCCGGAAACCGAAAAATCATTGGTACGGTCGGAGAACTTCAATATGAGGTGATAGTGTTCAGATTGCAGCATGAATATGGTGCAAAATGTGCATTCAGACCGCTTACATTCAAAAAATCAAGTTGGATGACTTCGAAGGACAAGAAAAATATAAATGAAATAATTCAACGCAGGCATCATCATATTGCAACGGATAAAGACGGAAATCCTGTATTTCTGGCAGATAACGACTGGACATTAAATCTTGCAAAGCGTGATTTTCCTGAAATTGAATTTCACAACACTTCTGAATTTAAGAGGCAACAAGCTTAAATTGGTAAATTATAAGTCCTGATGAGTTAAGCATCAGGACTTATAAGCTAAACCTTCAAATAATTACAAATTCCCTTTAACAGCGGGTTTCGCAAGCGCTGCTGTCACTTCATTAAAATACTGTTGTGCAAGCGCTTTGTCATGCCCGTAAATATCATCACGGAAGTGTACATTTCCACTTTCATCAGCCCATGCTGTAAAGTAAACGAGGTAAACAGGCAATACTTCTTTTAGTTTAACCTGTTTTTCCTGTCCCTGGGCAATTGTGCTTTGAATTTTGTTCATATCCCAACCAACAGGGCGTAACAGGTATTCCGCCAGTTCAAGTGGTTTTTCAACACGCACACAGCCATGGCTGAAATTACGTTTTGTCTGACTGAATAATTCGTCGTGTGGGGTATCATGAAGATAAATATCATTCGTGTTTGGGAAGATGAATTTCACGTCACCAAGGTCATTTTTAGGTCCTGGTTTTCTGCGTAAGATATATTTCCAGTTATCCCTCGTAATAGCACTCCAGTTTATTCCCGAAGGATTAACCTGATTCCCTTTAGAATCAATCAACTCCATATTCATACGTTCCAGATACCCGGGATCATTTGCTATTTTGGGCCCAAGCTCGTCTTTCACGATACTTGCAGGCACATTCCAATACGGTGCCATAACCACGTTTTCCATTTTATCGCTGAAAATTGGAGTACTGTTCAGCGTTTTACCAACAATCACGTTCATTGCTAACTGTACTTTTCCTTTCTCATACACCCGTAATCTATATTCCGGTATATTTACGATCAGGTAATCTTCCTCAAAACTTTTTGGAATCCATCTCCAGCGTTCCATATTCAGGATGATCTGTTTAATTCGTTGATTTACAGGAATATTAAGAAACTTTGCAGTTTCAGGCCCCAGAGCTCCGTCAGGCTTCATACCCTGTTCAGATTGAAATTTCTTGAGTGCACTAAGTGTTTCGGCATTGAATGTTGAATCTGTAGAACTCAGGCCCAGGCGCTTCTTCAAAGCAGCGACTAGGGGCGCCTTATCCCCTTCTTTTAATTTAGAACTAGCAGTTACTGTGGGCCAGCCTCCTTCAGCCTGGATCTTCCTATAAGTTGCAAGCACTGATTTAAGCCTCGTATAATCGGGGTGCAGCGGACTAAAGCTCGCATAAGAATATTTACTCTCCCGCTCTTTCAGAACGGTCATTAAAGCCTTATGTAATTTGATCTTATTCCGCTTAACGTCCCATTCGATTTCTTCATTATCACGTGGAATGATTACCCCACGGTAAAAATCAGACGCCCAAACAAAATAGGTAGATGAAAGAGCCACGTCGATTTCTTTTTGAATAGCTGTAAATTTGGCAGAATCGCGCTTAGTATCTTCGAGGTTTGCAAACAGAGTATCAAAATCCATAAATTGGTATTTTTTAGGATCAAGACCTTCCTCGTCGGCCTTGCTGATCATGTCCAGCATCTCTTTAGCCTGGGGAACAATCTCATTATTTTTAAACCAGCCTAACTTAAAATTACGTTCCCTGTAAAATTCTTTCGCCCAATCCGTATGCTCTTTCAGCAATGGATTCTTATTCATGTAATTAATATAATACATACTGTCAAGGATGGGCTGCGGTTTACCCGCCACTTGCCTCTCCTGCTTATTACCACAAGCAGATACGAATCCGATGAGACAGATTCCAGTTAATAAGAAAAGATATTTCTTTATAGATTGGATATTTGTTCGGGAATTGTGATAGGTAGTACCATTTTGATTTGTGTTTTTATACATACTTGGTTTCAAGGCTTGGCTATTGTGTTCTCGCATATTATTCATTATCAGCTATATAGCAATTGTAAAGATTTATTTTAAAGTTAATTGAGTATTTAATGCAACAAATGTGCCGTTGCTTCTCTTTGCAGCAATTATTTTTGAATTTATCTCATGACTAGCTATGCAATCTCCCTATTGAAGATAAAAGTATTTTGACCGATTACGCGACATCTTGATGATTCAAACTATTCATTACACTTTACAAACTATCCGGTCAAAACAAAGCTTCCTAAAAAATCTATTTTGTGCCAACTTGACACTTCCAAGCCTTTGGAACATCCTTTGTTACACCCCTTACATCTAAGACTTTAACATCAAATCAAGAAAAATGCAAGAAAAAGGAACCATTTCGATCCACACGGAAAATATCTTTCCAATCATTAAGAAATTTTTATACTCTGATAACGAGATCTTCCTGAGAGAGCTGGTTGCAAATGCAGTAGATGCCACTCAAAAAATCAAGCGACTCTCCTCTTTGGGTGAGTATAAAGGCGATCTGGGCGAGTTAAAAGTTTCAGTATCAGTCGACGAAAAGAAAAAGACGATCACTATTTCCGACAATGGTTTGGGAATGACTGGAGAAGAAATTAAAAAATACATCAATCAAATTGCATTCTCCGGTGCAACCGAATTTGTAGAGAAATTCAAGGATGCCAAAGATGCGAATGAAATCATTGGGAAATTCGGACTTGGTTTTTACTCTGCATTTATGGTTGCTGATCAGGTTGAAATTCAAACACTTTCTTACCAGGATAATGCAGAACCTGCACGCTGGATTTGCGATGGAAGTACCGAATTTGAAATCAGTGCCGGAACTCGTGCCAGTAGAGGAACAGATATTATCCTCCATGTGAATAAGGAATCTAAAGAATTTTTAAACAAGGAAAAAATCAAGGGAATTCTTGATAAATACTGTAAATTTCTTCCAATTCCGGTTCAATTCGGAACCCGCTCAGAGCAGGAGCCTGATGGAGAAGATACTGAAGGAAAACCAAAATTTAAATCTGTTGAAGTTGATAATATCATCAACAATACCAGTCCGATCTGGACTAAATCCCCTTCTGAACTAAAAGACGATGATTATCTTGCCTTTTACAAAGAGCTTTATCCTTTCACAGAAGATCCTCTGTTCTGGATCCATCTGAATGTGGATTATCCTTTCAATCTGACAGGTGTTCTGTATTTCCCGAAAGTGAAGAATGAATTTGAAATACAGCGGAATAAAATCAAACTCTTCTCTCGCCAGGTTTTCATTACTGACGAAGTAAAAGATGTGGTTCCTGAATTTTTAATGCTTCTGCACGGTGTAATCGATTCACCGGATATTCCGCTGAACGTTTCAAGAAGCTTCCTTCAGGCTGATAGTGCTGTCAAAAAGATTAACAGTTATATCACCAAAAAAGTGGCCGATAAGCTGGCTTCCCTGTTCAAGAATGACCGCAAAGCTTTTGAAGAAAAATGGGGCGATATCGGTTTATTTGTGAAATATGGAATGATCAGTGAAGAGAAATTCTATGATAAGGGAAAAGATTTTGTACTCCTTAATAATACCCAAAACGAATATTATACTTTAGAAGAATACAAAGAAAAGGTAAAGGCAGCCCAAACCGACAAGAATGATATGCTGGTTTATCTGTATGCAACCGATACCGATAAGCAGGATACCTTCATCCAGTCGGCAAACAAAAAAGGCTATGATGTTCTGAACCTGAACTCTCCTATCGATCCGCACTTTATCAGTCAGCTGGAGCAAAAACTTGAAAAAACCTCCCTCAAACGTGTTGATGCTGAGGTAGCCGATAAAATCATCAGCAAAGAAGACCAAACCGTCCATGTACTGAACGATGAGGAAAAAGCAAAAGTCAAAGAAATTTTTGAAAAGGCTATTGTTAAACCAAACATGCGAATTGAGATTGAAAGTCTGAATCCCGAAGAACTTCCTGTTATTGTAACCATGGATGAATTTATGCGGCGCATGAAAGATATGTCTAAGATGGGTGGAGGAATGGGCTTCTATGGAAACCTGCCGGATAATTACAATGTAGCCATCAATGGTAACCATAAGCTTATTGGTAAAATCCTTCAATCTCAGGACGAGGCAGAACAAACACAATTGGCAAAACAAGCTTTTGATCTCGCCTTATTGTCACAGGGTATGCTTACTGGTGCTGAATTAACAGAATTTGTGAATCGTAGTGTGAGTTTGATCTAAGATTCGGCATAAACCAGGTCTAAATTAAAGAGCATTCTTTCTATAACAGAAAGGATGCTTTTTTTGTTCAACTGAAATTTAAAATAGAATAATATTCCGGCGGTAAATACTAATTTAGTCGAATGGATTCGCTCAATATTCTAATGGAAAATTATCAGGCATTTGAAGAAAAGCGAATAAAAGATCGTTTTTTCAAACATGCTGATCTTCTGATAATACTCGACAAGCTAAAGACGAATACCGACTTCATGTTAAAAGAAGTGGGTCAGTCAACCAAAGGACTCTCTATCAACCTGATTACCTGGGGTAAAGGCCCCAAACGGGTATTTCTATGGAGCCAAATGCACGGTGATGAAGCAACGGCCACAATGTCTATTGCTGATCTGTTAAATTTTTTATCAAATCCTGACCAGTTCGGGCAGATTCAAGATTTGTTGGCTGACAAATGCACACTCTACATACTACCCATGGTTAATCCAGATGGCGCTGAAGTGTTCGATCGCCGGAACGCGATGGATATCGACATTAACCGTGACTTTCGTCGGCAACAAAGTCCGGAAGCAAGGATTTTACGCAATTTAAGGGATGAAATAAATCCTCATTTTGGCTTTAACCTCCATGATCAGAGCACTTTATGGTCGGCAGGGAATACCGGAAATCCGGCAACAATCTCTTTCCTCGCTCCGGCTTACGATAAAATACTAAGTTTGAACTCAACAAGGGAGCAGGCAATGAAAGTGATCGCCATCATGAATTCTGCTATTCAAAAAACTATACCTGATCAGGTAGGCAGATTTGAGGATGAATATGAACCCAGGGCATTTGGGGATAATTTTCAGGCTGCTGGCACAAGCACCATATTGATTGAAGCAGGGGGGTTTTACAATGACCCCGAGAAACAACACATCCGAAAAATATTTTTTAAAGCGATCCTTGCAGGCCTGATCAGTATTGCCGATGAATCCTACCTCAAGGCTACAACCGAAGATTATTTTTTAATTCCCGAGAATAAAAAACTTCATTTTCACATATTACTCAGGAATTGTAAACTTGAAAAAAATGGCATCCCTTATAAGCTTGATATCGGACTTAGCGCAGAGGAGAAGGTCACAAAAGATGCCGGATCAGTAAAATATACTTACATGGTAACTGAATTGGGCGACTTAACGGATTATTTTGGGTATGAAGAATTTAACTGCGAGTATTTTACCTTAACTGAAACAAAAAAAATAAAGATTGATGAACCTGCAGATTTGATTGTCCATAATGGAACGAACATTTTGCTTACACTTGAGAATGGGTTTTGACTACGTGTACAATAGAATAAATTGATTTTTCCTGTTAACTGTTGTCTGTTATCTGTTGCCAGGAAAACACTTCATGCAAATCACTGGTAACTGGTAACTGATAACTGATAAACTATGGCATTAAACTACATCTGGATAGGCTTCTTTGTAATTGCATTTCTGGTCGCATTGGTCAAGCTGATTTTCTTCGGGGATACAGCAATTTTCAATAATGTGGTTAATGGAATGTTCGACAGCGCTAAAACAGGTGCAGAAATCTCTCTTGGATTGATTGGCATCATGACTTTCTGGCTGGGCATCATGAAAATCGGTGAACGTGCAGGGATGATCACACTTTTTGCAAAAGGGGTGAGTCCGTTTTTCAGCAGATTATTTCCCGGAGTTCCCAAAAATCACCCGGCAAACGGTTCTATCATCATGAACTTCTCTGCCAATATGCTCGGTTTAGATAATGCAGCCACACCAGTAGGTTTAAAAGCCATGCAGGAATTACAGGAACTAAATCCTGAAAAGGATACGGCAACAAATGCCCAAATCATGTTCCTTGTGCTAAATACAGCCGGGATTACCCTGATACCAACCGGGGTTATCGCATTGCGAATGGCTAATGGTGCTGCGAACCCCGCAGATGTATTTATCCCATGTCTGATAGGCACATTCATTTCATTTCTGGCTGGCATGATCGCGGTAGCTTTCTACCAAAAAATCAATCTCTTACAGCTCCCTATTTTGATATTTTTCGGAGGATTCATCGCCCTGATGGCCGCTTTGTATTTCTGGCTTGGAAGTCTACCACCCGATCAAATACAGGTTTATGCCGGTTTATTGGGAGGTGTCATTATTTTTTCGATCATCACTTTGTTTATCGTTTATGGGGCCTCAAAAAAAGTAAATGTATACGAGGCATTTATTGATGGTGCCAAAGAAGGTTTTAGCACCTCTATCATGATCATTCCCTTTCTGATTGCAATTTTGGTTGCTATCAGCGCATTTCGGACAACCGGATGTATGGATTATGTTGTTAATGCAATCGGCTCTCTCGTGGCTTTATTCGGGCTCGACACTTCATTTGTCCCTGCCCTGCCTGTGGGTTTAATGAAAACATTAAGCGGTGGCGGTGCCAGAGGATTAATGGTGGATGTAATGACCACTTATGGTGCCGATTCCTTTCAGGGTCGTTTGGCCAGTGTGATCCAGGGTAGCTCAGAAACTACATTTTATGTACTGGCAGTCTATTTTGGATCAGTTGGTATTAAGAAACCACGATATGCTTTGGTCTGCGGACTGTTTGCAGATCTGATAGGCCTCATCGCAGCAATTTTCCTTACCTATCTGTTTTTTGGACATACCATTTAATAATATTTTGTTAAAAAATTAAATTAATATCTAACCTGTTTAGAGATATAAAGAATATAAGACAACAATTATCCAGATATGGATTTGATTCTTAAAGATTATATTTTAG
The DNA here is from genome assembly GCF_030695525.1 of Daejeonella sp. Classification (GTDB taxonomy): domain Bacteria; phylum Bacteroidota; class Bacteroidia; order Sphingobacteriales; family Sphingobacteriaceae; genus Daejeonella. Next base: position 96,672 of record NZ_JAUYSS010000069.1, read on the forward strand.
AAATCAATACCTGTGTATTATAGGTTGATTCAGCCCTTTCCTCCGGAGTAGTTCCGGCAAGAAATCGCGTTGTCTTTAAAATTACAAATAGCCGGAAGCTACCTCCTTCGGCAAGGTTTAATTAACCAGGAGCTGTTTTTCATCGGGACGGGCAGCCTTGCAAAAGGACCATTTGCTATTTGAAATAAACCTGGGTGGCAGCTATAGCTTTTTTGCAATGCTAAATTTCATGTTAGTAATTAAATTTAAGCAAAAAACTATGGCAGAACACAGGATTGTCGCGACCGAAGATCAACAGACCTTGCTTTCTAAAAAATTGAAAATCATCAATTGTAATATAATAGAGGAATTTTATGACGAATTCAGGTTAGTTTAGGTCCTTTATAATTTTAAGCTTAAACCTGTTCCAAACGAATCATATTCGAATATCCCCTGGCAATTAATCTGTTTTTTATGGGGAGCCAAAGTTCACATTGCAGGTTGATTATTTGTTTACCCCGTTTAACAACAGAACTTCTTGCTTCAATAATATCACCTTCACGTGCCGAGGCAAAATAATCTATATAATTATTGATGGTAGTGTAATGATGGCTTAAATTCATTGTAAAAACGGTTGCACCGATAATATCATCAATTATACCGGCACTAACCCCGCCATGCAATACCTGCATCGGATTGGTCATGTCCTTTCTGACTAAGTATTCAAAAATCAGGGCCCCTGATTCAGCACTTCTGATAATAGGTTTGAGCCAATGTGTAAATGGCGAAGGACTATTACTGAACTCCTTTCCAATTTCCTGCTGAATTGCAGCTAGATGTGGGTTAATCTCATTCATTTCAAAATTATTAGGTGGATTATAAATTGGTGATTAACAAAATTGTTCCCGTTTATCTAAAGAGAATTAACGCAATAATCAAGGTTACAATTACATTGAATCCCTGAGCGATCAAAAAAGCATAGAAAGGTTTCTTGCTCTGCTTATTAAAAAGATCTGCAAAATTGGTTTCAAGTCCGATGCTGGTAAAAGCCAGCGCAAACCATAAGCCCTGCAGGTTTTTAAGACTTTCTTTTACAGATGAAGTGACATCAGGACTTAATACAAAAGAAAACAAAAGAGAAGCAGCCAGAAAGCCCAAAACGAATTTGGGGAAACGCTCCCAAATGACTTTCAGACCTGGCTTTCCTTCAGGATCATTTGCTTTCGGGTGTTTGGTATAAGTCCAGTAAACAGAGATTGCAAAAGCGGCCAAACCCAAAAGAACATTTTGTGAGAACTTTACAATGGTACTGATCTTCAATGCGGTTTCACCAACTAATGATCCAGAAGCAACCACTGCACCGGTGGTATCTATACTCCCACCGAGCCATGCCCCTGTAACTTCCTGCGACAAATCAAAGTATTTGGCAATCATAGGCATGAATATCATCATCGGAATAGCCGTGATCAATACCATTGAAATAACATAGGAAAGCTTTTTTGAATCTCCTTTAATTGCTCCTGAAGTTGCAATAGCAGCCGAGACCCCACAGATAGAAACAGCGCTGGAGATCATCATGGTGAGTTCATCGTCAATTTTCATCTTCTTGCACAGCCAGAAAGCAAAATACCAAACCGATAAAACTACTGCCAAAGCCTGAATAAGCCCGAGTGAGCCCGCTTTTAAAACATCAGAAAAGATTACGCTTGTACCAAGCAATACCAATCCAATCTTAACAAACAATTCGGTTGAAAGTGAGGAACGCAACCATTCTGGCATTCTAAAGAAGTTACTTATGATTAAACCCAGGCCTAAACTGAAAATAACTGCCTCGAGATTAAAAGCTTTTACCTGACTATTCCCAGCCAGTATTAAGGCAATAATCGTGATCAGGTAAACGATTGGGAAACCATATAAAAAATGCTTTATCGCCTTTCCTGTTAAAAATGCTCCTATAATAGCGATCAATAACACGAATATAAACTGTATAAAAATGAGGCTTAAATTAACGCTGGAAAGTACGCTCTTAAACAACTCCTCTGAGTTCCCCCAACTGAAAATCGGCACTTCTAATAGTAATCCTCCTATCGATAGAATAATGATCAGAGCACCCAGTATTACAACTGTCCAGTCCTCATGTATTGTAAATTTTCTCTGTTCTGACATAAAATTTATAAGGTAATTTTGATATTGAAAATGTCTTTAAGTGCTTGTTTAGCAGCATTATACCCACACATTCCATGCACTCCACCACCAGGAGGAGTTGATGAAGAACAAATATAGATTCCTCTCGCAGAAGTACGGTAAGGCGAACTTCTGAGGGCAGGCCGGGTAAATAATTGACTTATGTCAATTACCCCCCCATTAATATCTCCGCCAATATAATTGGGATTATATGCTTCAATTTCCCGGGTATTCATTGTATGTTTTGCCAGAATCAGATCTTTAAATCCGGGAGCAAAACGTTCTACCTGATTCTCAATGGCATTCGTCATGTCTTTTTCAGACCCATTAGGTACATGGCAATATGCCCATGCTGTATGCTTACCTTCGGGTGCACGCAAGGAATCAAACAGACTTTGCTGAGCTAAAAGAACAAATGGCCTTTCGGGTATTTTTCCTGCATTTGTCATTTCTTCTCCCTTTGCTATCTCCTCAAATGTATTTCCGAGATGTACAGTTCCGGCTTTGCGGCATTCAGGAGCAGTAAAAGGAATTGGTCCGTCCAAAGCCCAGTCAATTTTAAAAACTCCCATCCCATAACGGTATCGCTTCAATTGCCAGGAATAGATGAATGAAAAACGTTCCCCTGCTATTTCCAGAATCTGCTTCGGAGTAAGATCAAAGAGAACAACTGGGGATGCCGGTATATCTGCCATTGAGCGTACATGAACCCCGGTTTCAATTTTTCCGCCCATTGAAAGAAAATACGAAGCCAGTGCATTAGCAATTACCTTAGATCCCCCTCTTGGCACAGGCCATCCTTTAAGGTGTCCGGTAGCCATTAAGACCAGTCCGAAAGCTGAAGTTCCTAAATTACTTAATGGTTGCATTGAATGAGCTGCCATGCCTGCCCACAAGCCTCTGGCTTCCTTCGTTTTAAACTTCCCCACAAGTGATGATGCAGAACGTGTAGCATTCAGACCAAAAGCAGCCATATCTATCGGATGTTTTGGAAAATGTAAAGGACCCAGTACATCTTTCACTATAAAAGGCCAGCTTTTAACCAGAGGCTTCAAAAGTCTTACATAATTTTCCCTGTCAATTCCAAGGCAGTCTGCAGTATCTTCAACACTTCCGCTAAGAGCTGCTGCAGTTCCATCATCAAATGGATGTGCTGCCGCCACTTCCGGATAAATGAATTCGAGTCCGTGCTGCTCAAGCGGCAAGGAATTAAAAAAAGGAGATCCGGCAGCCAGAGGATGAATCGCAGAACAGATATCATGTACAAATCCGGGCAAAGTGAGCTCTGCAGATCGCAATCCCCCTCCTATTGAATCTTTAGCCTCAAGAATCAAAACCGATAATCCGGCTTGCTGCAAAGCTATGGCTGCCGACAAACCATTCGGGCCGGACCCTATAATTATCGCGTCAAACTCAGTTTTGCCCTCCACTTGTTTCATTATCACGGAATATCATCATTCTTACTAAAAAAACATAATTAAGGGATAAATATGCAATTGTAACTGATGTCAGATATTGAACATATTTAGCATAGGATGTCACTTCCTAAAATAACTATGTGTGACGTGACATTTTGATACCATCTTCGTACCATCTTCGTACCAAGTAGTGTCCAAGTTCGTACCTTGTTCGTATAAGAGTGCCCTGGCGATAGTCTGGAGGGGGTGTTATACGAACAACGTACGAAGAAGGTACGAACAAAACCTAATGTTGGTATCTGCACTTCTCAGATTTTGACCGGTTTTTCGGTCAATTTCGGTCAATTTCGGTCAAATTTTAAACTGTTCCTGACTTCTCCTCATTTTGTGCTGTACTAATTAAATGTTGATATTCTCGGGTATATTAAGCTATACCGAAATTTTTGTAAAAACGAAACAATCCCTAATTTGAAGATTCTAAATCGGAAAGAATCCTTAATTTTGAATCCTTAACCGGATAACATGAATCCAAAAATAGATTTAATCAGAAAAACAAGAACCAAAGCATTAGAACTTATCAGCGGATTAAGTGTTCCAGAACTGAATAAAATTCCTGAAGGTTTCAATAATAATATAATCTGGAATCTGGGACACCTCATCGCTGCCCAGGAAGGGATATTTTACCTGCGGGGGAACCTAGAACTAAATATAGAACAGGGATTCTTCAATTCATTCAAAAATGGTTCCAGACCAGAACGTGAAATTAATGGAGTTGAAATAGAGAAGATAAAATCCCTTCTGTTCAGCAGTCTTGACCAATTTGAATCAGATCTGCAAAAAAACATCTTTAATAGTTATCCTGCCTGGACAACCAGCATGGGTATAGCGATCAATTCTATTGAGGATGCACTTAACTTTTTACCATTCCATGAGGGGCTTCACCTGGGTTATATAATTGCGTATAAACGTTTAATTTCCTAATCCTTATTTCTTAAATAACTTTTTAAGGTTCAATGCTGATTTACCTACTGTACTTATTGTGTCAGCTAGAGTTTCGATGACATAAGGATCAACCTGTTCAATATTATTCATGTTAATACCCTGATCAAGTTGTTTTGGATAAACAATTAAGAAGCTATTGGAATTGAAATATGTGCCAAGATAATATGGTAATTTCTCCAGATAACTATTATATGAAATATGCCCCTTTCTGGAAGTAATCACCACAAAAAAATCATCTGTTTTTAGCTCTCTGCTGAAGATTAAAAAATCTTCCCAGTTATCAAATTCATTATATGACACCCTAAGCTGGCTTCTGGCCTTCTCATGGGCGCTTTTAATTTCGGATAAGGTGTTACCTGCTGCATAGAATGAAATCGGAATTCCGGCCGATTGGGCTACTATGGATAATTTGTTTAACCAGTGAAAGAAACCTGGCTCATGTTCAGCATTGTTAGAAACAAGTACCAGCATTCTTTTTAGAGTATTAAATGGCTGTGCCGGTTTGTAGATGTAAATAGTTTCAGGAATCTTACTGAACAATTCTTCAGTTGTAGGTCCAAAGAACTTATTCTGATCGGATTTATGATGAAGGCCTATTAAAATATCAGTGATTTTATGTTCTTTAATCGTATAAATCATACCATGGCTGATATTAATATCAAAGCGGATAAGTGGATGAATAATATTCTCAGTTGCAGAGGCGTGCATAATCGCCTTTTCCAATACTTTTTCTCCCTTTACCTGAGTTTGGCTATCAGCACGTTCATCATCTGTAACATGTAGAGCATAAACAGGAACTGAACTCTTTGCAGGTTTCAGCATCAGGCCAAAATCAACCAGTTCATTCACTGTATCGGGGTATGCAAGAGAAATAAGGATCTTTTCATCGTCAATATCAGAATCACTATTATCCAATTCATTTATAAGTGCCAGACGTCGTGAAGCCTTTTCAACAACGAATGAACTAACTGCACAACTTACCAGAATGAGAAGAATCGTACCATTAAGTACATCCTCATTCAACAATCTGATGGGTTCACCACTACTCGTTTCACCAATAATAATGTTATACCCAACCAAAATAATGGCCAGAGTTGCTGCAGCATGGCTGGCACTTAATCCAAATATAAGATTCCCCTCTTCTGAACTCAGCTTAAAGGCTTTCTGGGTAATCACTGCGGCAATATATTTGGCTAAAATTGCAACAAAGATGATGACTCCTGCCACTTTCAGGGCTCCCCATCCATTAATCAGAACACTTATATCCACAAGCATTCCGACACTGATCAAAAAGAAGGGGATAAAAATCGCATTCCCCACAAAATCTATGCGATTCATCAATGGAGAGGAATGGGGTACAAATTTATTCAATACTAAACCCGAAAAGAAGGCTCCTATAATAGCTTCAAGTCCGGCAGCCTCTGCCAAAAAGGAAGCCAGAAATACCATTGCCAGTACAAAGATGTATTGTGAAACACTATCGTCGTAATGTTTAAAAAACCACCTGGTAAGGATCGGAAACACAAAGAACACGACAGAAACAAAAGCTGCTGTTGAAATTATCAATTGCAGCCAGAAAGTTGAGGAAGCTTCTTCCCTGCTAAGTCCGGAGATTCCAGCTAATATTAGTAAAGCAAGAATATCTGTGATCATTGTCCCACCGATGGTTAAAGTTACCGCACGATTTCTTGCAATTCCATATTTACTGGCAATCGGATATGAAACCAGTGTATGCGTTGAAAACATACTCGCAAGCAACATTGATGAGAGAAAACTATATCCAAGTACATAGTAACTTGCCAGCATTCCTAAAATCAGCGGCAACAAAAATGTGAGTAAGCCAAAGAATAATATTTTAGCCCTGTTCTTTTTAAATTCAACCAGATCAATTTCAAGACCTGCAAGAAACATGATATATAATAGTCCAACAGTGCCAAATAAAACAATACTGCTATCTCTTCTTAGGAGATCCAGCCCATAAGGACCTACAATAACACCGGCAAGAATAAGCCCTATGATATGAGGAACCTTAATTTTATTGAATAAAATTGGAGCAAATAATATGATGAATAGAACCAGGGAAAATATAATTACCGGGTTCCTTAATGGTAATGTAAGATCTAGTGCTGAAAGTAGAAGCATATCAATTATTAAGGGGTTTTTATTTTAGATAACCCAACTGAATAGATAATTTTACACTTACCGCCCTGGTTAATTTCCCTGATCCCTTCCATTTTATCAACAGAAATTTGATTTAGCAGAATATTCATAGTTGTTAAGACATCACCCTCCTGCTGTCTTGAATGAAGTGCCAGACCTGTTTCAGTGTATACCCCCAGATACACTCTGGTTATGGTATTTTTTGACAGTACCTTAACAACTACTCTGTTATTATGATATGCAATATTCCATCGTTCAGTTTTAGTATCTCCGAGAGCTGAACCTTCACAACTTGTTTCAGTGCATTTCATAGTTACTGTCCAGTTACCAATCAGCTTTGAATTGTATATTCCGGTAGTGTCGCCCATGTGCTCTAAACTATCTAATAACCTTTCCCTGCTGCTAAGCTCAATTTCTTTAGAAATGAGCTGCTGCTCAAATACCTTTAATTCCTCTTCTTTCTGTGAAACTTTCTTTTCACGCAAATTAAGCCTATCCGAATCTTCCTTGTTACCGCAAGCTGTAAGAATAGAAATAATTAAAATAAAGCCGATAAAATGTGGTTTTAACATTGAAATCCTGATTTATTTAGTGCGACAATTAATTGATAAGCCGGTGGTTCCGGAAACTGCAAGCCCGTCTAAAAAAAAATACTAGAACGTGAATTTAATATTTATTAAGGAGTTGGGAATATACGCCAAATTGAGCTAAAAACAAGGATAAATAAATTATAACTGATCATTTTCATAGCTAAAGATGGGTATCTGTTTTTAATTAAGGTAACAATGAAAGGGAATCAAGGGTGTGATATTTATGTTCGACTAAACTGCCTTTAACATTCACAATCCTAAATCCCGAACTATCAGCCCCTAAGGGTCTTCCAACTGGTCCGGTAGTAATCATTTCCAAATCACCAGACCTACCGTATGAATTACGATGATAATGACCCGCAAAAACCTGCTTTACACCATACTGTTTAAATAAATCAAGATACATTTTTCGACGTTCTGAATTGATATTGAAATATTCATCAGGCTCATTCGGATCTTTCAGGAATAAGGAATGGTGCATAAAAACCATGATATTCTTTGCGCCTGATTTGTTAGCCTTTTCTAAATTAATTCTTAACCAGTATTCCTGTGCCGCAGCCTCTTCAGGAGCTAATGAAGGATCTTTGATTAATGATGAATTAATTATTATTCCAATCATATTACCTGAACGGAAAGTATAGCGGTCTTCCCCAAAATGCTGCTTATAAAGTTCAAGACTGGCAGGTGTTGGAACATTTTCCACATCATGGTTGCCGGAAACACTATACAATTTAATTGAGGGATCAAGTTTAGCCGCTATCCGCTTATATTCTGTAATCTGAGCAAGATCACCGGGTTTATTTACCAGATCACCACAAATCACAACGAAGGCGGGTTTCAAACGATTTGACTCGGCAATTGCCTTTTCCATGTTTACAGTTTCACGGCTGAATTCCTTATTGGCATTAAAAAAACCAAATTGGGTATCAGCCATCTGAAAAAATGTATAGGGTTTGGATGAGCAACCTGCAATCAACAACAATAAGATTGTAATTATAGTTCCGGGATAAAAAGTTCTTTTCATTTGTTGTAAATATCTCTATACAATATTACTAAGCAAAACATTTATATGATCATTACGTTAAACTTATGCTAAAAAGCAAGACGAAAGATCTGGAAAACATTTTGAATATGGTGAAATTAATAAGAATCCAAAAAGATCTAATACAGCAGCAATAACAATGCGGTTATTTTGTGTTGACCTTAATTTCTTAACTTGCGCCATCTAACCAAACAAATTACAAAATGAACGAAGTATATATCATCTCTGCAGTAAGAACCCCTATCGGAAGTTTTGGAGGCTCACTTTCAAGCCTTTCTGCAAGTGCTCTGGGTGCTGCAGCAATCAAAGCCGCAGTTGAACGTGCCGGTATCACTGTCGACCAGGTTCAGGAAGTATTCATGGGAAATGTTTTATCTGCTAATCTCGGACAGGCTCCTGCAACTCAGGCTGCAAAATTTGCAGGTTTGCCTGATATTCCGGCTACAACAATCAACAAAGTATGTGCATCGGGAACAAAGGCAATTATGATTGCTGCCCAGAGTATCGCATTGGGAGAGAACGATATTGTAATTGCCGGTGGAATGGAAAGCATGAGTAATGTGCCATATTATCTGGATAAAGCAAGAAATGGCTACCGTCTGGGTAACGGACAAATAATCGATGGACTTGTAAAGGATGGTTTATGGGATGTTTACAATGATTACCACATGGGTTCCGCAGCAGAACTTTGCGCCAGCGAGTGCAATATCAGTCGGGAAGATCAGGATGCTTTTGCAATAGAATCCTATAAAAGATCCCAATCAGCACAAGCAAACAGCAAATTTAAAAATGAGATCGTACCTGTTGAAGTAAAAGATCGAAAAGGTGAAATTAGCCTGATTGAACATGATGAAGAGATCAATGCGGTTAAATTCGATAAAATTCCTTCGCTAAAACCCGTATTTAAAAAAGATGGCACAGTTACAGCAGCAAACGCATCTACATTAAACGATGGGGCGGCTGCCTTAGTGTTAATGAGTAAGGCAAAGGCTAATGAATTGGGGCTTATACCACTCGCCAGAATTCTATCCTATGCGGATGCCCAACAGGCGCCAGAATGGTTTACAACAACACCTTCGAAAGCAATCCCAAAAGCATTGGATCGTGCCGGTATCAAAGCCTCTGAAGTCGATTTTTACGAAATAAATGAAGCATTTTCTGTGGTTTCGGTTGCGAATAACCGAATTCTTGAACTTGATCCTGCCAAAGTTAACGTAAATGGAGGTGCCGTTTCAATGGGACATCCGCTTGGAGCATCAGGTGCCCGAATTGTGGTTACCTTGCTGAATGTGCTTCAGCAAAATGGGGGAAAGATTGGTGTAGCGGGAATCTGTAATGGCGGTGGCGGAGCAAGTGCAATTATCATTGAAAATCTGCAATAAGAGGTCATGAGGCAGTTTTTAATATTTTTTATTTGCTCGGTTTTTGTTCTGAACAATGCTGATGCTCAGCATTCTGACAGCAATAAAAACAGGCAGACTTTGCTGAATCTTCAGGATAGTCTTCAGAGCCTCAGTTATAAAATGATTAATGACAGCATTGAACCTGAACGTTACAATGCCAATTACCAATTCATAAAGACATTGGTGAATGCGTTAAAAACTCCATATTCTTTCAATTTCTCGTTTGATTCGCTGAATACCATTTCGATCCAGTCATCCCCGGATAAAAGATTCAGAATCTTTAGCTGGCATGTGATGAATAATGACGGCAGCTACCGTTTCTATGGCACAATACAAATGAATAATCCGGATGGTAAGCTTCAAATGTTTCCCTTAGTGGATTATACCCCCGCGATAAAAAACAGCACTGATACTATCACTACATCTGACAAGTGGTATGGCGCTCAGTATTATCGTGTTATATCTGTGCTAAATAATGTACAGATCCCTTATTATGTTTTACTTGGCTGGAAAGGAAATACAATTAGATCAACAAAAAAAGTAATTGAAATCCTCTATTTCAAGGATGGGAAAGCCTATTTCGGGATGCCTGTATTCGACGGAGACACAGAGCAGCCCTTAAAGAAACGGGCAATTTTTGAGTACGACCGTCGCGCCTCCATGGTACTGAACTATGAACCATCAATCAGTACTGTAGTTTTCGACCATCTCGCCCCACCAGATCCAAAATTAAAGGGAAGATTTGAACTCTATGGTCCTGATTTCTCATACGATGGTTACCGGCTTATAAACGGCAGGTGGAAATTTGTTCAGGATCTGGAACTCAAAAATACCCCGACAGATCAGGATGATAATTTTAATGACCCGAAGAAAATGAGAGGCAATTGATAATTGAAAGTTGATAATTGATAGTTGACACCCGATAGCTATCGGGTTGACAATTAAACTCATAACTCGCACCAGGTAACGGGTAACTGGTAACAGACATTTACGGTGAAACCGCCTGCATCAGCAAACCTGAAACATAGGCCCCATAAGTGCCAATCACATAGCCGAAAACAGCTAATATAACTCCGATGGGAGCTAAAGATGGATGAAATGCGCTGGCCACCACAGGCGCCGAAGCCGGCCCTCCCACATTCGCCATACTCCCCACTGCCAGGAAGAAAAAAGGAGTTCTGGTTAACTTTGCGACTATAATCAATATCAATGCATGAATAGATATCCAAATTAAACCCACTATCAATAAACCGGGATTCTTAAAAATTGCCATAATATTCATTTGCATTCCTATTGTTGCGATCAGAACATATAAAAAAACACTTGCTATTCGGGATGAGCCTACCCCTTCAAGTTTTCTGACCTTTGTAAAGGAAAGAAGCATACCTAAAGTGGTAGCAATAATAATGATCCAGAAAAATCCGGAGGTCAGACTCAGGGTACTCAATTGTGGCGCATTTATAGTTATCCATGGAGCAATTATATCTGCTCCGAAATGTGCAAGTCCCGTTATTCCAAAACCAACAGCCAAAATCATGATAATATCCTCCATCTTAGGGATTTTCATAATACTTAACTGATAGCTTTCAATTTTTTCCTTTATATCAGTAACTGACTGATCATCAGCTTTTAAAAACTTATTTATTTCCAAATTCTTTCCGGCAGCAAACAGTAAAAGGGCCATCCAAACATAGCCTACAAACACATCCAGGGCAACCATTGCAGAAAAAACATCTGCGCTTGGTTTAAATATTTCGAACATTGCAGCCTGATTGGCTCCACCCCCAATCCATGAACCTGCAATTGTGCTTAAACCTCTCCATACTGAATCAGGCCCTTCTCCGCCTACAACTTCCGGTGATACCAGAGAAACCAGATATACAGCTATTGGTCCACCTATAATTATACTGATTGAACCACAAATAAACATCAAGCCTGCCTTTTTCCTTAATTTCCAAATTTCTTTTAAATCGAGACTTAGTGTAAAAAGAACCAGACTAGTTGGAAGAAGATATCTCGAGGCAACTGTATAAAGAGCTGATTCAGAACCTGATATTACCCCTGTTGAATTTAATATACCGGGAAGAAAATAGCATAAAAGGATTGGAGGTACATAAGTATAAAGCTTCCTGAATATAATATTCTTGCTCTGCGATGTCCAAAAAACAAATCCCAGAATACTCATCAGTATGCCTAAAACAACTGCATCATTTGTAATCAATGTAGTATTTTCAACCATCTTAGGGATTTATAATTGTTTACAAATAATATAAGTCAGCAATTTTAGTAAATTTTAATTATAATTGAACTTTTTACTCCTTTTTAACCAATTAAAGAGTAAAACCACAGCCAATTAACAATTCTAAACATTATTAATTTTATTCAATCGTATGGAAATACAGCAAAAACAGCTTTTTGGACACCCAAGAGGGCTATATGTACTTTTTCTTACCGAAATGTGGGAAAGGTTCAGTTTTTATGGAATGAGAGCCCTTCTTGTGCTCTTTCTGGTTTCATCAGTTAATGGTGACAATCCAGGTTTTGGATGGACCAGCAGCGAAGCCTTAAAGCTATATGGCATTTATACGTTTCTGGTCTATTTATCCTCAATCCCGGGGGGTATTCTGGCAGATAAATTGATCGGACAAAAAAAGGCTGTGATTTTAGGAGGATTATTGCTGGTAGCCGGGCATAGTATACTTGCATTCCAGTCATTAATTACTTTTTATATCGGATTAGGACTCATCATTGCCGGAGTAGGATGCTTAAAGCCCAATATCTCGACCATGGTTGGCGGACTCTACCCGAAAGGGGATGATCGCCGCGACAAGGGATTTACGATTTTCTATATTGGAATAAATACCGGAGCCTTTTTAGCCGGTATCATTATTGGCTATGTTGGAGAAACAATGGGCTGGCATTATGGATTCGGCCTAGCAGGAATTGGAATGGCCTTAGGTCTGATCATATTTATGGCAGGCCATAAATATCTTAAGGGCGTTGGTGAAGCAACCAAAGAATTATCGGCGGCAGATCAGGAAATGATCTCAAAACCACTTACAAGTATTGAAAAAGACCGGGTGAAAGTCATGTTGCTTTCGTTTTTAATGATTATTGTATTCTGGGGAGCATTTGAACAGGCAGGAGGATTAATGAACCTTTATGCATCAGAGAAAACGAATCGTATGATTGAATTCCTTAACTGGACTGTACCTGCAACCTGGTTTCAGTCGGTAAACTCATTTTTCATCATCACACTGGGAATTCCGATAGCCGCATTCTGGTTTAACCGAAAAAGAAATGGTAAGGAAGCTTCCTCCATCTTCAAAATTGCAATTGGTGTGATCATTATGGGCTGGGGATTTTTATTCATGTCGGCAGCTTCAATTCAATATCAAAATGATGGTGCTTCTGCAATGTACTGGCTCGTTCTTGCCTACCTCTTTCATACAATCGGTGAACTTAGTGCCTCCCCTGTTGCACTATCCTTTATCACCAAACTTGCCCCTATGAAATATGCATCGATCATGATGGGTGTATTTTTCGCAGCTACCGGACTTGGTAATTACGTTGCCGGATGGGTGGGTGTATGGTCACAAACCGCAGGTGAGCTCGAGATATTTACAGGAATTGCCATCTTTTGTACCATTATTGGGGGAATTGTAATCGCAATCCTCAAGCCCTTAAAAAGGCTTACTCATGGAGCTGAAGACTTTTCAAAAGAAACTATGGCCGGAGCCAAGACTGAATAACGAATTATTGATTAGAATAAAATGAAGAGGGAGAGATAGAATTATCTCTCCCTTCGTTTAAAGCAGTATATTCGCAAATCAAATCTGCATTCGTGTTATCAGACAGCATCGTCATAATTCCCACTTACAACGAGAAGGAAAATATCGAAAATATTATCCGAAAGGTTTTTTCCTTGCCGGATGTATTTCATATTCTGGTTGTTGACGACGGATCACCTGATGGTACTGCCGACATTGTTAAGAGTCTTCAGGAAGAATACGAAGGTATGATTCATATCGAAGAGCGGCCTGGCAAACTCGGACTAGGCACAGCCTATATTCATGGCTTTAAATGGGCTCTTGAACGTAATTACGAATATATTTTTGAAATGGATGCTGATTTTTCGCACAATCCCGAAGATCTGATCCGTTTAAAAACTGCCTGTATTGAAGGAGCTGATCTGGCTATAGGTTCAAGGTATATAAAAGGAGTGAATGTTGTAAACTGGCCAATGAGCAGGGTACTGATGTCCTATTTTGCATCTGTTTACGTAAGGCTTGTTACCAGAATTGATATTCAGGATGCTACCGCCGGCTTTAAATGCTACAGGCGTGTAGTGCTTGCCACCATTCCGCTTGATAAGATTAAATTTATCGGTTATGCTTTTCAGATTGAAATGAAATTTACTGCAATCAAATTTGGATTTAAAGTCGTGGAAGTCCCGATTATCTTTACCGACCGTACTGAAGGTACTTCTAAAATGAGTACTAAGATATTCAGGGAAGCCTTTTTGGGAGTAATCCAGATCAAATTAAACAGCTTTTTCAGGAAGTATAAATAATCCAGCTTTAAGCTGAATATTAAGAAATTAAACACATAAGACTTATATTTAATCATATTAATCATTCTATCATAAGCCTTATAAATAATCAAAACCTATGAATGAGCATCTTGACCCCGGAGAAGAGAACTTATCACCTGTAGAACGGGAGATCGAGAAAGTTCTGCGTCCTCAGGTCTTTGAAGATTTCACAGGTCAGCATAAAATTCTGGCAAACCTTCGTGTATTCGTTCAGGCGGCCAAACAACGTGGTGAAGCTCTGGATCATGTATTGCTGCATGGCCCCCCCGGATTGGGAAAAACTACCCTTTCACATATTATTGCCAATGAAATGGGTGTTAACATTCGCATCACCTCCGGCCCTGTTCTGGATAAACCCGGTGATCTTGCCGGATTGTTAACCAATCTTGAAGAAGGCGATATCCTCTTCATTGACGAAATCCACCGCTTAAGTCCGCTGGTTGAAGAATACCTCTACTCAGCGATGGAAGATTTCAAGATCGATATCATGCTCGAAACCGGTCCGAATGCCCGTTCCGTCCAGATTTCATTAAATCCCTTTACTTTGGTTGGAGCTACTACCCGTTCAGGCCTGCTTACAGCACCCTTACGTGCCCGCTTTGGCATTAACAGCAGGCTGGAGTATTATGATGCCAAATTACTAACTACTATTGTCCAGCGCTCTGCACAAATCCTGAAAACGGAGATATCTGATGAAGGATCGTATGAAATTGCCCGCAGAAGCCGCGGTACACCCCGTATCGCCAATGCCTTATTACGCCGTACCAGGGATTTCGCACAGATTAAGGGCACAGGAAATATCGATACTGACATAGCAAAATATGCCCTGAATGCTCTGAATGTGGATGAGCATGGTCTTGATGAAATGGATAATAAGATCCTGTTGACTATTATCGATAAGTTCAAAGGCGGGCCGGTAGGATTAAAAACCATTGCCACAGCTGTTGGTGAGGAAGAAGGAACTATAGAGGAAGTGTACGAACCTTTTCTTATTCAGGAAGGATATATCATGCGCACTTCAAGAGGCAGGGAATGTACAGAGGCAGCCTATAAACATTTGGGCAGGATAAAAACCGGAGGCAGCGATACTTTGTTTTGATACGATTATTGATTTATATTTAATGTAAATTATAAATCAAAATGGATCAGAAAATCATTAATCTTTACGACGAATACACTCATAAGCCCCTGAGCCGCAAGTCGTTTATGAACCGCCTGGTAAAGCTTACAGGTAGTGCGGCTATGGCTATGACGGCACTTTCTGTGCTTGAAGTAGGCTATGCAAATGCAGAAACTGTTTCTGAACAGGATGATGGCCTGATACTGGAAGATATTTCCTATCCCGGTGATGATTGTACTATGAAAGGTTATCTTGCCCGCCCCAAAGGCCGTGGAAAATTTGGAAGTGTGGTAGTTATTCATGAAAATCGTGGCTTAAATCCTCATATAAAAGATATTGCACGACGTGTCGCTAAAGCAGGTTTTATTGCCCTTGCACCGGATGCCCTTTCCCCTTTTGGTGGAACGCCTTCAAATACAGACGATGCCCGGGGAATGTTTGCTAAAATAGATGCTGCAAAAAACCTTAATAATTTTCTGAACGCCCTTGACTACCTGAAATCCAGAAAAGAAAGTAATGGTAAAACAGGATGTGTAGGATTCTGCTGGGGAGGAAGAATGGCCAATTTCATGGCAGTAAATTCAGCATCGCTTAACTCGGCTGTTGCTTATTATGGCGGACAACCAGATGCGGCAGATGTTCCAAAAATAAAGGCAAAATTAATGCTTCATTATGCTGGAATAGATGAACGTGTCAATGCAGGAATTCCGGCCTATGAAGCTGCATTAAAAGCAGCAGGTGTAGATTATCATCTTTTTATTTATGATGGCGTTCAGCATGCCTTCAATAATGATACCGGCGGCGAACGATATAATGCCGATGCAGCGAAACTTGCCTGGGAAAGAACCCTTGAACTTTTCAATAAAACCATCAAATAAAAAAAGGGGCTGATCCGATTGGACAGCCCCTTTTTTGATATTAATTGATCCTAGTATAAAGTAAACTCTACTCTTCTGTTATCCTGACGACCTTTCGCAGTTTTATTAGTTGAGATTGGCTGACTTTCACCATAACCTATTGCTTCAACACGTGAAGAATTAACTCCCTGACTTACCAGGTAAGATTTCACTGACTCAGCACGGTCTTTAGACAATTTCAGATTTGCTGCATCGCTGCCTACATCATCTGTATGACCAGCTAATTTAAGACTGAAATCTTTAGATTTTAACAAATCAGCAACTCTGTTCAGGGTTGGATATGAAGTTGCACGTAAGGTTGATTTACCAAAGTCAAATTCAAGATTACGAATAGCGTCAGCAACAACTCTTCTGTCTTCTTCAGTTACAACAACACGAACCGGGTTTACTACAGTTGTTGTTGTTGTTACTTTAATCTCACAACCTGCACCATCTACCTGCACTCCTGCTGGTGTATTCGGGCATTTATCAAAATAATCAGAAACACCATCCTTATCACTGTCATTCAGAAAACGCATACGCTCTCTGTTCATCTCTTCCATATGCGCTGCATGCTTTGCTCTATCAGCATCAAGACTTGCCTGAAGTGCTGCATTTCTGCTGATATAATCATCCTGTAATGCTGCAACCGGATTATAGCTAGACAATGCTGTTTTTGATTTGCTGCCTAAAATGAATTCAAGTCCGATACGTGAATATGAGAACTTATCGTTTTGAGGCCCGGCACGATATCCATCAAGATTATCGCCATCAACAAAATTCATGGTATATCCCAAATCCAGATTAATAGCATTCGATATGCCAAACTTAACTCCAAGCCCAACCGGTAAATAAGCCTCCTTCACATTCTCACCCGCATTAAACTTGGTTTCAACTCCGGCTTTAGTTTTGGTAGTTGGCTTATATCCCATTAAGCCATAACCTGCAGTCATGTATGGTCTGATGACATTTACACGATTAATCCAGTAAATATTTGCAAGAGTTAAATTAGCACTCAAACTTGCAGCATATGACACTTGTGTTTCGTATGAATCAAATGCGCTTACAGGCGGTAATCCATTTCCCCAGTTTCTGCTATTATCAGCCTTAAGTTTTCCGGCTAAAAAGTCTGCCTGAATTCCCAATGCCGGTAAAATTTGATTTTTTAAAGTAGCTCCATAACCGATATCGGCTTTCCAGTTCGTAAAATCATTCATTCCACTGATAACCGCGGGTGCAAGAATACCTGCATTGATACCAAAAGACCATGTATTGAAAGCAGATGAAGGAGCGAACAACTTAGGACGCTCAGGGTTTTCCTGAGCATTTGCTCCGGCAGTAACAATTAAGCTGAGTGCCAGTGCTGATAGTTTAAGAAAATGTGTTTTCATAATATAAGATTAAATTTAATAGCTTAAAGCAATAGCTATACCACTATGGTGAATAAGCCAATAATTGATCTTAATATGAATTCTGAGACAATGAACACATATCATATTTCTATCTTTGGACTAAATAATGGTCAGTAGTTCAGAATATTCGAAATTCATAAAAAATGAAGCCCATAAACTGGGCTTTCAGTTTTGCGGTATTTCTAAGGCTGTATTTCTGGAAGAAGAGGCCCCAAGACTTGAAAACTGGTTAAAAAATGGTTTTCAGGGTGAAATGAGCTATATGGAGAACCATTTTGATAAGCGCCTGGATCCTCGAAAACTTGTTGATGGTGCCCGTTCGGTTATTTCTCTTTCCCTGAATTACTTTACTGACCAACAACAAAATGATCCCAGTGCCCCTAAGATTAGTAAATATGCTTATGGAATGGATTATCACTTCGTGATAAAAGATAAGCTAAAACTACTGATGGAAGCTATAAGAGGCAATATTGGTGAAGTAAACGGCAGGGCCTTTGTAGATTCAGCACCTGTACTGGACAAGGTTTGGGCTAAAAAAGCAGGAATTGGCTGGGTTGGAAAACATAGTAACCTGATCAATAAGAACACCGGCTCATTCTTCTTTCTGGCCGAATTAATTACTGACCTTGATTTGGATTACGATGTAATTCCTACTAAAGATCATTGTGGAACATGCACCCGCTGTATAGATGCCTGCCCTACTGAAGCAATTGTCGCCCCTTACCTTGTTGATGGAAGCCGCTGCATCTCCTATCTGACAATCGAGCTTAAAAATGAATTGCCCACTGAATTCAGGGGAAAACTGGAAAACTGGATGTTCGGCTGTGATATTTGTCAGGATGTTTGCCCCTGGAATAAGTTTTCTGTAATAAATTCTGAGCAGAATTTCAGTCCGCATGAAGACCTTCTGGGGCTTAAACAGCAAGAGTGGCATGAACTTACCGAAGAAACTTTTAACAAAGTATTCAAAAACTCTGCAGTTAAAAGAACAAAGTATAGCGGATTAAAACGGAATATTGATTTTCTGAAACCACTTTAAGGGATATTCCAATCAAAAAAAATGTTCCGGAAGGCAATTCATCACATTTATTCCCCATCCCATCACATTTATTAGCAGGGCGGTTGCGGCAACTGTATTATTGTTCCATAATTCAATACAGAAAATGCTAAATAAAAGATTAAAATGAAAAATATTCTAAAAAACCCTTCAGATATCAACAGAATAGAATTCTGGGCTGCAACTACCATGTTCGTTTTTTCTGTATTCTTTCTTGTTTCAGGTGCTATAAACAATAACTGGGAGCCTGGAAAGCATGAATTCGATGAGGTCCATCAGCATTATTCATACTTCAACAACCATTTTTTACCCCTTTTATGCAGATATATCAGCTTTTATGCCAGTTATTGCCTGCTAAGCTTTGTGATCATTCCCCCACTCAGCAGAAAAGAAAATATCACACTGAATATCATATTTACACTGATTATATTTTACCTGATCAGTGTGGTACTTGCCATTACCGACACCTGGACTCAGGGATATCTTTTCGATAAATATTCAGAAGATGAGCTTTATTCAAAGCTCTTTCAGGAATCAGCGATCTATTCTTTCTGGCTATTGATGATGTTCGCCCTATATAATATCATAAAGTTCCTTGCGATCTACCTGCTTGAAAACTCAGATCTGATCCAATCTAAATACAGGGTAATCACCCGCGACGGAATATTTGCATTTATTTTCTGGATGATCACAATTTTCTTATTATTAATCGGTCAGAGTGATGCAGATGTTGTTATGATTGTTGGTACCTGTTCTCTTGCAGGGATATTTTTGTACTGCTATTCGATGTATGCCTACTTACCGGATATCTACAAAAAATCAAGGCCATTCAAAACTTATCTGAAAAAAATTTTCCTCTTAGTTTTACTTAGCACAATACCAATATTCACTATACTTCTGTTTTTGATTCCAAATCACGATAGTGAAATTGCTTTTGTAGCTGCATTATTTAATATCGGATTTCAGCTTTTATTTACAGCACCATTGGCCTGGTATGTTTACAAACACAGAACCACAGTAGATTATGAAATTAAAGGACTACAGACTGCATTGGGGCGTTCAACAGCCGACCTGAACTTCCTTCGATCTCAAATCAACCCTCATTTCCTGTTCAATGTACTTAATACACTATATGGCACAGCACTTCAGGAAAATGCAGAGCGGACTTCGGAAGGAATTCAGAAACTTGGTGATATGATGCGCTTTATGCTGAGGGAAAACCTTCAGGAGAAAATTTCACTACAAAGGGAAATAGAATACCTGAACAACTATATCGGACTTCAAACCCTGCGAACACAGTCATCACCTGATATTCAGATCCATACAGAGATTGAAGAGCATACAGGCATACTTCAAATCGCTCCTATGCTACTCATCCCTTTTATTGAAAATGCATTTAAACATGGCATAAGTCTTAAGGAGTCCTCAAACATTCGTATCAGCCTTGTTTGTAAAGACAAAACCCTCTATTTCGATATTTCTAACAGTATCCATCCAAAACCTTTAAATGATCCTGAAAAGGACAATAATGGTATAGGCCTGAATAATGTTCAGCAAAGACTCAGACTATTATACCCGGGAAAACATGAATTATCTATCCTGGAGAGTGGAAAAGAGTTTTTTGTTCACCTTACTATTCAACTGGACTAATTTATTTAATCATGAAAATTCTATTATTCATTCTGCTTTTTAGCATGATATTGAATTCTTGTGGTGAAAGTTTATGTTATGAATCAAGTAGAGTTAAAATTGACCAGGAGGAGATCACCATAATGGTTCACTCTCAGCAAAATAATGAACATCCACTTAAAGAAAATAAATGTAATATTATTAAGGAATGGCTAAATCGAAAAAGTATGCGTCAATTTCTAAAAAATTATATTTCATTGGAATCAGGAATCAGGAGTATCAATAAAAAGACTCATTTTAATGATACATTTATACCATGAATGCGATTGCACTTGACGATGAACCATTAGCACTCGAAGTAGTGCGCAGTCATGCTTCAAAAGTTCCTTTTCTGAACCTAAAGGCCGAATTCACTGATGCATTTAAGGCTATGGAGTATATACAGAAAGAAAATGTTGACCTGATCTTTCTGGATATTAAAATGCCCGATATTTCGGGGATCGATTTCATGAATAGCCTTAATAAAAAGCCGATGGTAATCTTCACAACCGCATATTCTGAACACGCGGTTACCAGCTTTGAACTGGATGCAATCGATTACCTCCTCAAGCCATTCTCATTGAGCCGCTTTGTCAAGGGATGTAATAAAGCATATGAATTGTTCCAATTGAGAAATAAAAGTGGTAGCGCTGATTTCATTTTTCTTAAAACAGGATATGAGCAGGAAAAAGTACATTTTGAGGATATACTATACCTGGAAGCCGCCGGAAATTATGTCAATTTTGTACTGAAAAATAAAAGTCTGCTTTCGCGAATGACTTTTGCCGAACTTGAAGTGATCCTGCCGAAGAATAAATTTATCAGAATCCATCGCTCCTACATGGCTGCTGTAGCTGCAATTAACAGGATTGAAAGACACCAGATACATATAAACGATTTTCAAATCCCTGTAAGCGAATCATTTATGGTAAACCTCAGTGCTTTGGACAAAAGATAAAGCTTTTCTTTGATCAATAATATGAAATATGTACTGCTCCTGCTTTTAACAATTTTCGCTGTTGACTGCCATTCACAGCGCCTGCAATTAAAAAATAGAGCAGCCGATGCATTAAATGGCACTGAATTTTCAAAGAGTATCAGGGATAGTTCCTTAAGTCTTGAGGAACGCGAAAAAATTATATTTAATGAGATTCAGTCCGGTAATATTCCCCGCTTTTACAGAAAACTTTCAGTGATCAGGGATACTGCAATAATTAAGGGAGAATTAACAACGATCAAATATTATGCTCTGCCTGATTTTCTGGCAATTGGCTCTGATTCCGATTATTTTTATTGTCCGATGCGACCTCAGTTAGCTCAGAAACTTGCAGACTTACTCGACTGCAGCCTTCCAACAAGAAAGATTTCCGATAGGATTTACCAGACTGCAGCTGTCAAAATGATGCCCCAGCCAATCCCTCCTTCCAAAGCAATGATCACTGTTCCGGTATTTGAAAGACATACAAGAATGGTACAGCAGCAAAGAGATCAATCCATTAGAAAATATCCATTGGGTAGCCTGGTGGCTGGTAACAAGAAAGATGTGGTTATTTCAAACATGATATACAATTCCAAAAATCATTTAAGAGTTGCAATTTATGGCTGGCATAAACCTGATGGCAAAGCAATTCAAGCACTTTATAACGGACATACTACCGATCATGTAGATTACAGCCATGGTATCCGACTGATCCAGAATAAGTTATGGCTTAATGGAAAGAAAACTACCCTACGATCCATCCTGGAATCAGAAACATTACATCCCCTGCTAAGCGATGAAGGAGTGATTGGGAAGGCGTATTACCCGGTAGAATAGATGTTGCCTGTTATCAATTATAAGTTGCCTGTTATCTGTAAATCATCCTAATTATTTAATGTTTTTTAATAGTCAATATCCTTTACTATTAAATTTTTTTTGAAACAGGATTAAGTCATGATACCTGGTTCTTGATTCTAGATACTATTGTTCGTTGCCTGTTACCAATTATCTTTTGCCTGTTACAATCATTTTTAATTCTCAACCCGATAGCTATCGATTCATTGTCAATTGTCAACTGTCAACTATCAATTACTTTCCAAATTTCATCTTCAATTGCTCCAAATGATCATTCGTAATAGGTTTCGCTTCTTCCTTAGGCTTTTGGGGAGAACTTTGAACAGAGCTCTGAGCAGCCGATGCATTCTGTCTGTCTGTTTTTAACTGTTCTTTTTTTGCATTAAACCGATTCCATATTTTTTCGAGACAACGCTTGGTGAACAAAGGAAAATCACCATTCATCATCCAGTTATAATAACTGGGTTCTGATTGAAAAACATCTTCAACCGGGCGGCCTTTATGTTTTCCGAAATTAATAATTTCAATCCCATCTTCATTATAAACCATTCTGGCAGCGAAATCTACCGGTTTATTCAAATTGGTAAATGCATGAAGCGATTCAATGTTGTTTTGAACCGGCATTGAGACTATACCCTTTTTATCCTCCCAACTTTGATTTTCATAACGTTCTATCTGGGCTTTCAGAACCTCATAAGTAGCTTTTATATCCGCTTCGGCTGAATGGGCATTTTCAATATCCTTGCCACAATAAAACTGATAAGCAGCTTTTAAAGTGCGCTGCTCCATTTGGTGAAATATATTCTGGACATCGACAAAATGTCTGTTTTCAATGTCAAAATCAATACCTGCACGTAAAAACTCTTCCATCAGAACCGGAATATCGAAGCGATTGGAATTGTATCCTGCAAGGTCGCAATCATCCAGGAAACGTGCGAGCTCTTCTCCTGCCTGCTTAAATGTTCGCTCATGACGGATATCTTCATCATAAATGCCATGAATGAGAGAAGATTCTAGCGGTATCGGTATTCCCGGATTGATACGCAGGGTTTTTACATCTTCCGTTCCATCAGGCATTGCCTTCAGAATGGATATCTCCACAATTCGGTCTGATGCGACATTAACGCCTGTTGTTTCAAGGTCGAAAAATGCAAGGGGGCGTTTTAGGTTTAATTTCATAGTGTATAGTCTACAAAAATCGCAAAATCATTCATATAAAGGGCAAAGTGTAAAATATTTTTGAATTAACGGGGATTTGTATATTTTGAGGTATTGATAAATCTACTAACCAACCTATCCTATGAAAAGGACAATGTTAATTATATGTCTTTTGGCATATTTCGGATCCACATTTGCGCAAAAAATCCTATCGGAGAATTGACAAATGAAGAACTGACAATGAAATCCTATACCGGTGACACCAGTGCACACGCGGTCGTTTTAAAAGAACTAGGAAATGCGTATTTCAAGATTCAACAGGATTCAAGGATCATTCTTGAATATACTGTCCGTATTAAAATATTTGACGATAAAGGTTTTGATGAGGGAAATGTAATAATCCCTATTTACAAAGGCGACAATTTAAAATACGAATCTGTAACAAATGTTTCGGGTACTACCACCTACATTGATGTTGATGGAAAGAAAGTAAAAGCGTCTCTGGATACAAAAAGTATTATTAAAGAAAATAAAAACAAAAATTGGGACCTGGTTAAATTCACCTTACCTGATCTTCATGAAGGTTGTATAATTGAGTATAGTTATAAACTTACATCACCCTTTATTTTCAATTTTCGTTCCTGGGAATTTCAATCTGATATCCCTAAGATTGAAAGCAAATATGTAACGACCATTCCGCAGGTTTATCATTATAATATTTCATATAAAGGTCCATACGAGTTAATAGCCGATCTGCCAGAATTAATGAAGGATTGTTTTACCGGTGGTGGGTCTGATCTAAAAACCGATTGCTGGAAAAATACATATGTTTTGGATAGTATACCTGCTTTCGTGGAGGAAGCATACATGACTGCCCGTTCAAATTTTTTATCTACGATCAATTTTGAACTTTCAGAATATACCGATTACATGGGAATAAAGCATGGGGTAACAAAAGAGTGGAAAAATATTGATGAAGAGTTAATGTCTTCTGACGTATTTGGAAAACAGCTTCAGAAGAAAGACGTTTTTGCAACAGAAATAAAAGCCCTCTTAGGAAAGCAAACGGATGAACTTTTAAAAGCAAAAACTATTTTTAAACATATACAAAAATGGTTTAAATGGGATGGGTCAATTGGAATTTATCCTGACGGTCTGCGCAAAGCTTATGAAAAAAGATCTGGAAATATTGCAGATATTAATCTTTCTCTTGTTTCTGCGATGACTTCAGCAGGATTATTTTGTGAGCCAGTATTATTGTCAACAAGGAATAATGGAATCATCAACAAATTATATCCTGTTGTAAGTGATTTCAATTATGTAATCGCAAGGGTTGTAATCGGGGAGAAAAGCTACCTGATGGATGCATCCGATCCCTTTCTCCCCTTCGGATTATTACCAATTCAATGCATCAATGATCAGGGACGGGTAATGAGTTTCACGCGACCGTCCTTTTGGATTGATCTTAAGGCTACACACAAGTCGGTTGATTCATATAGCTTGGTTCTGTCCCTCGATGAAACTGGGAAAATTAAAGGGAAGCTCACAAACTTTTCTATCGGATATGAGGCTCATAACAAAAGAAAGAGGATCAAAAAATTCAATTCTGTTGAAGAATACATCGAAGACCTGGATGAGCGTTACCCCAAGATGAAAATCTTAAAATCAGAAATTTCTAATCTTGACAGTCTGGAATCTACCCTAAGTGAAAGCTATGAGATAGAAATTGATGCATATGATAATCTCAACCAGGAAAAGTTTCTTTATAATCCTTTCCTGATGGTCAAGTTAACTGAGAATCCGTTCAAATTAGCTGAAAGATTATATGCGGTAGACTGGGGAATACCAAGTGAAACTCGGTTAATGCTATCGCTGACCTTTCCAGACAAATTTCGAGTGGTATCTTCGCCTGCAACAGCACGTCTTGGTCTGCCTCTGGATGGCGGCTTATTCATAACCACTCAAGAAATCAGTGATAATGTTATCCAGTTATCTCAAAGGACATTGTTCAACAAATCAATATATACACCAGAAGAATACCCATACTTAAAAGAACTTTTTAACAAGATTGTCGATAATCATAAAACTGACTTTGTATTTGAAAAGAAACTATGAAAAAGTATTTTGGAACAATGGCCTTAGTTGTGATGCATATTTTCTCTTATGCACAGATGAAATATGCCATAGATGCTATCCCTGCCGAGCTCAAAACACGGGCAGGGGCAGTGATCAGGAACGATGAAACCATTGTTGAAGTTAAGGATTTCAACGAAGTGATTATACGAAACACTAAGGCAATAACAGTGCTTAACGAATCCGCCGATGAGGAAGCAGCGCTTTATATGTGGTATGACAAAACCCGGTCAATTAAATTTATAAAGGGTGCCTTTTACAACGAGTCTGGACATTTAATGAGCAAAATTACAGATAAGGATTTTAAAGATGAGAGCGCTGTTAGCAACATGTCACTATTCGAAGACAGCCGCATAAAGCATTTCTCGCCTGTCAGCAAGATTTACCCATATACCATAGAATATGAATCAGAGATTAGAGTAAAGCAGAGTCTTATTTTACCGGAATGGATACCATGTAACTCAGCGGGAGTTTCAGTACAATCCTCAAAATTCACTATTCTCACTAACCCTAATTTCGAAATACGTTACAAAGAGATGAATAGTCCCGGCAAAGTTGAATCCGGAACTGATAAAAACGGCTACAAAACCTATAAATGGGAAATAAAGAATATGAAAGCCCTGCGTTCAGAACCCTACAGTCCTGATCCTGAACACTTTCTTCCAAGAGTCAAACTTGCACCTGTAAATTTTGCATATCAAAACGTGAAAGGGACATTTACGAACTGGAATGAATATGGGAAGTGGACCAACGAAGCATTACTTAAAGACAGAGATATCATCCCCGAAGAAACAAAAAAGTATATTATTGATTTGGTTAAAGGAATTGAGAGCCCAAAGCTTAAGGCAAAAAAAATATATGAATTTGTCCAGCAAAAGACTCGATATATAAGTATCCAGGTAGGGATTGGGGGTTTTCAACCATTTCCTGCATCGGATGTCGACCGGCTTGGGTATGGTGACTGTAAAGGGCTTGTAAATTACATGAAGGGTCTGCTCAATACTATTGGTGTAAAATCTTATTACACCCTTGTAGAAGCCGGCAATTTAAAAAAGAGTGCTATAACAGAATTTGCAAGTATCAATCAGTTCAATCATGTTATACTTTGCATACCCTTTCCTAATGACACTACATGGGTTGATTGTACAAGCAAAACTCTGCCATTTGGATTTTTAGGGGACTTTACAGACGATCGGGTAGCATTGGCCTGCACAGAAGAAGGTGGTAAATTAATAAGAACACCTAAACTGACAACGGAAGAAAACAAACAAATTAGAAAGGCAGAATTTTTAATTGATGATAAAGGTGGATTAAATGCCACCCTTAAAACAACATTTGAAGGATCACAATACGAAAACCGTGAAACCCTAATCAATGAATCTTATACTGAACAAGTTAAAAAATTAAAAGAAATTTACAATTTAGACTTTAATATTGAATCGTTTAAGCTTAACCAGGATAAGGGGTATAAGCCCTTGACCACGGAAGAAATTAAATTCACTTATCCTAATTATAGCTCCATGTCTGGAGAAAGGCTTTTTATTCCTCTAAATATTATCGATCCAATAGGAAGAGCTCCGAAAGAGGTTACAAACCGCACAAATCCCGTCTACATTAACAGGGGCTATACAGATACGGACGATATCGTTTTCACACTCCCGCAAGGATATAAGCTAGACACAAAACCTCAAAATATCAACATTGAAAAGCCTTTTGGGAAATT
>NZ_JAUYSS010000004.1 GCF_030695525.1 Daejeonella sp.
GGGATCCGATTTTATCGGATGACATGCATTTTTTTAGTATTGAGGAGATCCTGAATTCGTCAGGATCTTGCCCCAAAAAGCACCTGTAATGATACCACTCAGATTCCGGCGAAGGCCGGAATCTCCATATTCCACCCCTCGGATTGTCATTCCAGCAAAAGCTGGAACCTCCTAAATCTTTAGAAAATTCCATTTCAAGCTTTCCCCGAATACTAGTGAATCAAACTGGCAATATCTGATATCATGCTCAAAATTGAATAAGGGTAGATTTAGAGAAGGAATTAATCAGTAAACACAAAAGCCCGGAATCTAAATTCCGGGCTTTTAAAATTCATGGTACAAAAAGGATTATTCAACATAGAATGTACCTTTCATCAAGGCAGAGTGTCCGGGGAAAGTACAGATAAACTCATATACACCCTTAGCTGGGGCTACAAACTCAATAGTATCAGTTTGACCACCACCAATCAGTTTTGTATGTACAATCACCTCTGTTGCGCCGGCAGGAATATAATCTGTGTCTTTCGCCTGCATAGCTTTAGCTGCGAAGTCAGAAACTATTGTTCCCTGTGTAAGCAATGCCCAATTATGGCCCATAGCTTCTTTTGCCAGTTTACCGGTATGATTCAATGTTATTTTAACAGTTTGACCTTCTTTAACTTTAATCTCAGCAAGATCAAATTTCATATCATCACCAGCATTAATGGTGATTGAAACTTCTTTTGCAACAACTTCAGCCGGGCTTTCCTGAGTTAAGGTTTCGGTACCCTCAGATTTTTCAGTGTTACTGTTGCATGCTGTGAATGCAAATAATGCCACTAGGGCAAACAGACTTAGCTTTTTCATAAATTTATTTTGTTTATTAATTGAATTAATTAAACAAAAGTAAATCCAATTATGCTGTCTTTGATCTGCTGAATGTCAATTTAATTAATACAAATGTTGCATTAATTCTCACATTCCATCGGTACAAACCTAAACCTTGCAGTTTGAAAATCGATTGGTTTTCCCTTTACAAAATAGGACTGACCTATCTGGGTTATAATTTCACCAATACCCAGAACTAAATTATCCCCTTCTTTCAATAAAGCCAATGGATTTTTAAATCCTACTTTATAGATTGAACCACTGGTATGGGTATAATCTACAAAGAGTGTATCTCCTCTGAAATTACCCTCAATAGTGCCCACATTACTTCCCTTTTCCAGAGCATTGGGTTTTAATTCGCCATACTTAATAGTTAAATCTCCGGTGACCTTGCCACTTGTATCAGTCTGAGTATTCAGGTAGGCTGTATCAGTTTCAAAGACTGCAATATAACAGGCATTCACAATTGCTGTGGAATCAGCACTTGCTTCCTGATTATTGTTAGCCCCCTGATTACAGCTATAAAGAAATAGAGTAGCAATAAAAGAGAATAAAATAAATGTCTTTTTCATAATTTTTGGGTAATAAGTTAATAATAAAATAAACTAAAAGTTAAATTCGGATAATTCTAATAAGCATAAATATACGCTTAAAAATTTTAATTGTGCCAAATCTTGCCCTATTAACAATTTGTTAATGCTTCTTTTATAATTCAATTGCTAATTTCAGGTGAAATTATGTTTATTTATCATACTCCATTAATTTTTTTTTAGAGCTTACCAAAATGAAAAAGCCCATAACTCTACTATTTTTAATCACCCTTACTAATTACCTCTTCCCTGGTTTTGCTTTGGGCTCTATAGGCTCTTCAGGAACTGTTAAAGACAGTGTAATTAATGATTTTGTATTAACTGAATCCATTCAATGCGAAGGACTCTACGCTATGCATTTACAGGGCATCAGTACCGATAAGAAAAGTAATATTTATTGGAGTTTTACAAATGAACTGGTAAGAACAAATCTAAAAGGCCAGGTCCTTAATCGGATAAAGGTTTTAAATCATCATGGGGATCTGTGTTATGAGAAAGGAAAAGTGTATGTAGCGGTTAACCTGGGTAAATTTAATGAGCCGGCGGGTAAGGAAGATTCCTGGGTTTTTGTATATGATGCAGACAACTTAAAGGAACTTAAGAGGATTAAGGTACCTGAATTAGTACATGGTGCAGGGGGCATTTCTTTTCTCAAAGGGAAGTTCTATGTTGTTGGTGGCTTACCGGTCGGCTTTACTGAAAATTATGTGTACGAATACGATAAAAATTTTAATTTCCTCAAGCGGCACGTGATCGAAAGCGGTTATACCCGGCTGGGGATACAAACAATAGAGCATTATTCAGGACAATGGTGGTTTGGCTGTTATGGCAATCCGAAATTGATTAAAACGGACAGGAATTTTCAAATTCTGGATAAAAGTGATTTTGATGCATCACTTGGAATCGCAGGATACTCTAAGAAAAAGTTGTTCATAAGCACCAGCAAAGCGAATGCAGATAAATTGCATACGGGTACATTGAGGGTTTATCAGAGGTAATCCGGGATTTGGGATATTGGACAAATATTTTTCATGAATTAACGTGAGTTCGATATAAGTAAGGGTGAAAAATACGGTTATAATTGATCTGATAAGGCTTTGGAGCCGAAATAATTGATTTTGGAAAGCAGAACCTCTGTGTTATAGCTTAGTTCAGCCCTTTCCTCCGGAGTATTTCCGGCAAGAAATCGCTTTCCATTTCAAATTACGAATAGCCGGAAGATACCTCCTTCGGCAAGGTTTATTTTATCTGGTGCAATTTTTCATTGGGACTGGCAGCCCGGCAAAAGAACCACCGCCCCTGTCAAATAAACCCGGGTGGCAGCAGTAGCTTTTTGCCAGGCAGATTTTTATCTTACAAAGTACTTTATGGGCAAAAACTACTGCAGAACACGGGGCTTTCACGACCGAAGAATCACAGACCTTGCTTTCTAAAACAAAAGAAAATCAGTCAATCTAATGATTCTCACAAGATTTTATATTCGAACTCACGTTAAATTATTCTATTTTCCTATTACTACTTCCCTCTCCTTCCAATTAAATATATTTCATTTTTGTTCATTTTTTTTATCTTTAAAGGTATAAATGGAACAAATTCTACCTATACAACTGCGTACAAATTTCAAATCTGACAGCGATTTGGTTTCCCGGATTCTGGAACTCACCAATGCCAGTTATATTACAAATACAAGGCTTATTGAACGGGAGATTGAACATAACCATGATATTTATATCATTAATAATTACAGGAATGATCTGCTTGCATTTTTCATGGTCAATTTCGAACCCGTCATCGGAATCGATAGTTTTTATCTTGGCTTGAGTGCCTGCAGGGATGACCTGAAAGGAAATGGACTTGGCAAATCTTTATATTTAAATTTCTTAAAAGAATGCAGGGAGAAAGAAATCCTGGCTCAGAAAAAATTTCTGCTTTGGTGGACAACTGCCACTCCTATTGTATACTATTGGTTTAATAAATACGTATCTAAAGTACAGCCAGACATCAATGGAAATTATGATGAGCATGGTAAGAAAATGGTTGAATCGATCATAAAGGAGAAATTTCCTGAATTGGAAGTCGACAAATTGCATCCTTTTATCCTGCGTTCTGTTGCTGAAAACACAGTCTACTCTATCAGTGAACAACAAAGGTTAATAAAAGCAACTAAAAACCTTGGTATGGATGTATTTCAGCGCTTTAATCTGAAAGAAGAAAACGCAGATCGCTTTTTAATGTTTGGCTATGCCCCGGATTGATTCTTGTCAATGAACAAGGCAAGGGCGTAAGTATCCAGAATTAATCCTAAGCCCATATCTACCAGATAGGGATTGCTCGTTTTAACATTTGCTATAACTCCTGTCTTGTTTACTTTGCTACCCGATATCTGTACTGCTTGATTAAACAGATAAGCACATTGCAGGGTTGTTATATGATAGTTTTCTTTTAATTCAGCTATCATCCTGTCTTTAATACTTCGGTCATCCTCGTTCAGGAGTTGGGAAGCCCTGGATTTCAGATTCATGATTTTGCTTGAAAGGAATGCATTTATAACAGCTTCATCCTTTGTTAAGCTATAGTATGCCGTCAGGCAGGCTTCCTTTAATCCGGCATTAACAAGAGTGAAATCCTTCATCAGAAGCTCTTTAAGTTTTTTCTCCTTACTCTCAGAATGAACGGGAACAAATTTTTGAAGTCTGTTAATTTTCTGTTCAAATGGTGCCGGTTCAAAAATGGGTATAAGTCTTTTCTTTAATTCATCATTAAGTATATTGTCCAGTAATTCAAGTGCAAAAAGTCTGCTTTCGATATCCTGATTTTCCTCACTGGTAATTATCTCATATATAACCTGAATTGCAGAGGGATCATATAACACTTTCAGCAGTTCAAAAAGAACCCTGATTAACATATCGATATAGACTTTCAGTTCGGATTGCAATTCCGGATCATCGATTTCCTGCAGATCAAATTGTGCCGACATCGCCAGAATCAATTCATTGCCATATTTTTCACAAAGGTTCTCAAAGTAAAAAATATCGGCTGCATTAGGCTTTATACTGTCTTTATTATAAGCTGTTAATAGTTCATACTTTAATTGAAGATCTGATATTTCCCCTAAGTCCTTTAATAATTTCGTGGAAAACTTCTGTCGGCCGGCCCTTAAAAAATTAATCACAAGGAGCCTGTGAAAGAAGTTATCCGTTGAGTAATAGGATGATATAATTTTACGGTTTAAAAGTTCCTTGTCATCTGATTCAATATGATTTAAAGCCCTTGGGGAATAATTGACCAATTGACTTAGATCCCCGGTTTTTCTGGATTCAGAAATTGCATTCAGAGCTTTATTTAAGGCTTGAGATAAGGGATTCAGATCAGTGGAAGCATGGATACTTTCTGATTTTTCAAAATCACTTTCCCGCTTTTCTTTTATTTTAGAACCTGTATCTGATCGGATTTCTGTAAGATAAGTCCAGATTTTCTTCTTGTAATTCTCATGCAGTTTAAGACTTAATACAGCCCATGCCAGGAACAATACAAAACACACAGCAGATATTATACCCAGGAAAACCAATGGATCAAACCCCGCAAAAAGACCTGAAAATACAAGCAGCAAGATGCCCGAAATCACAGTAGCTACCTGATTTAAAACTCCTTCAATTGTGGCTTCAATTCTTAAGCGATCAGGACCAGTAACCTGGTATAAAACCTTAATTGCAGGAGTTGAAATCGCTTTTCTGATCACCCGTTCCCCAAATTTCGCCAAAAATATAAATGAGAGTATAAAAACGGGTTCCCCCTGAAACAATAAGCTTCCGGTTGTTGCAAAGATAAAACAGGACGTTAACAAAACAGGCAGCAGCAGAATTGAAAATTTTACACCTTGAGTACTTAATATATGACCGGAAAGAAAAGAAAACAAAAGCTCGCCAATCTTAACAATACTAAAGAAAAAGCCCAGAATTGTCGCAATTTCAATACCGCTGTATTCCGACATAAATCTGACAGAAATGAGGTAGGAATAATCTACAAAATAAATCGCTGATACTGAGAATACCGATACTATCGCAATCAGCACATAGAATTTTTCATTGCTAAAGAACGACAGATCCAGCTTTTTGAGTGCGGCTTTTGCTACCAAAATATGGTTTAGTTTTTCCTGATTTTCTGAGGCAAGCTTATATATGGGTATTAAAGCAGGAAGGATACAAGCGGAAGCAAGTAGTAACAAATAGTTGGGGCTACCGGTTAAGTCGCTGATTAGGGGTGCTGTCAGATAACCAATTATGGATGCAATGATTTCCCCTGTTCCAACCAGTGCCAATAAGCGCTTGCTTTGAGCCATATTGTACAAGCGAGCGCATATCGCAGAAAAACTAAGGGCAAATATGATCGTAAAGGGCATATTAAATAGAAAACCCAGATAGGCAAGATAAACAGCATATCCCGGGTTATCTCCCAATTTGCTGAATGCCATAAAAACACTTGCTGCTACAAGAAAAAATGCAATGACACTTTCCCTGTAACTATTGATTATCCCTCCCTTACGCTGCCGATGCTGATAAATCTTTATCAGTAGAACCCCTCCCAGGCCTGAAATAATATACGCATAAGGCAGGTTGGAAACACTTGCCTTTTGAATCAGAAATGTATTTACTGCAACAAAATAATAGGAAAGGCCAATACCGGTAATCAGCGACAAAAGGAATAGTGATCTAAACGATTTCTGTTCTTCAGGCCGAAGATTTATAACTCCCGATAATCCCTTAATAAGCGCCATAACTACTTACCTAAATTTGCTATAATTCGTGCTGTAAGTGTTCTGCCCGGTTGGGGAATCCTTGAGCTTTGTACACCACTGGCTGCCCTAACCCCCGGTGTCACGTAATCCAGATCCAGCAAATTATTAGTAATTAATTGGAGCATGATCATTTTGTTCACATTGTAACTTACCGCGCTGTTTAAAAGGGTATAACCAGGGGTTTTACTGAACGGGCTTCCACTGGTTGATGTATTTGCCCCTGTTGGTTTATCTCCTACAAAATTAGCCCTTAGGTTCAGGTTCAACTTGTCTTTGATGAATTTTGCATTTACACCAGCGTTCACAGAAAAATTAGAAATATCTCCTATTCTAACCTTTTGGCTTCCGACTGTACCTGCTGAAATTCTCGTCGGATCGAGAATTGAAAAATTAGCAAACAGGGATACTTTTTCCAAAAGTTTGGTTTCTCCCGCAAATTGTATTCCCTGAATATGAGATTTACCAATTGCCCGGAATTGTGTGGTTCTTAGCCCCATCGTATCGATATTTACAGTTCCAAGGGTATTACTGTAGGATGCATTGAAGTAAGCAATTTCAAAAAATGTCTGGCTGAATGGTGTAAAACGGGCTGAAACCTCCATATTTTTTACACGTTCAGGTTCTAATAATGGGTTATTCACCAATCGGGCAGAAGATGTTGCAAATTTATTATAGACTGATGCATCCAGGAAGGCCTCTGAATAAATGGATTTAAAAATGAACTTTCCCGGATAGTAAACTACAGACAATCTTGGATTAAATACGGTTCCGTAACCATAGATACTATTAATCCTGTTATTGTCCATTCTTCCGGCTGCACTAATGTTCAGCTTCCTTGCCCTATCCTGATAACTCAGTTGCCCATAGACTCCAATATCCATGATGGAATAATAATTTCCCCCTTTAATTCCATTTGCCGAAGTTCCGGTAGTAATTGGATCCTCAGTAGTAGAATTAACATAATCGCCCTGCAGAAGACCATTCCTTAACTCGACACCCAGGTTGAAATCTAATTTCTCGTTAATAACATAGTTCATCTTTGATTCTGACCTGAACTGCTTGGATTGCTGCGAGAAATAAGTGGGGAGAAAATATGGATTCCGGCCGCTTATTAAGTCCTGAAAAGCAATTCCGGCATTTGCGAATCCATAAAAACGCGTTATGACCGACTCCTTGCCGAAATCACTGGTACGGAAATAAGAAAAATTAGAAAAAGAAATCCGTTCAGATAGACTCTTATCGTATCTCACATAAAAATATTGCTGACGTACTTCCCAATGAGTCAATTCCTTACTGACTGCATAATACTTATCGATATAGATTGGGGCCACCCCTTCTGACCATTTTTGATACTCCAATCCGAATTTAAAATCACCAACACGAAGTTTTGCTGATAGATAATAGTTTTTTGCTTCGTCAGAATATTGGGTACCTATTCCATTATAGCCTTTATTGTAATTTGCCTGATCTAATGAATCGGCCCTGAAGATGGCTGCTGCAGTAGGAAGAATCTTTGTGCGGTCGGCATTTACTGTAAAATATCGTCTGCCAGGATCATTTGCTAAATATGCCGCTTCTCTTGCTGCAGTATAATCCTGTGTCAGAATAGTTTGATAACGATTGGGACCAAACTCATCTGCCGACCATTTACTATCCCAGTCTGGATAGGATGAAAGATCATGTTCATCGGTGTGATAGGCTCTTCCGGTAACAGCAAAGAACATATCCCTTCCCATTCCGGATACAGTTACATCCCCGAATTTTGTATTTAATGAGCCAAGACCACCATGGCCGGTCACAGCAATTCTTGAGCTTTTCTCGTTCGTGTTCCAGGCCCGCTCCTGCTTAAAATAATCCTCTTCATTTTTGGTGATAATATTGATAACACCCAAAAAGGCATTTGCACCATAGATTGTAGAGGCAGGTCCATAGATTATCTCTACCCTTTTGATATTGCTCAGTGCATACTGGCGACTGATAAAGGCTGAATTTGACCACATTTCATTATCTTCCACTCCATCTACAAGCAAGAGGGTCCGGTCAGTATTGGCCGCAGTCCGGTAGCCCCTCTGGTACATGTCAGAATAAGATAATCCAGAATTTCTGGAAATATCAAAACCCGGAAGGTCATGAAAAAGCTGTTCCACGTCAGTATAACCACGGTTAAGAATATCTTCATAGGTAATGATCTGAATGGTAGCAGGAGCCAGTTCAATGCTTTCAGCCTTTTTCGATACGGAGGAAGTTAATTTTGCCCGCATCTGCTGTCTGAGAAATAATACCTGGAGTCTGAAACGATCCGGATCCCGGGTATCTGCTTCGAAATTATCTTTTAAGAGCAAAAGATGTTCAATACTTTCATCTGCTTTTTCAACCGAATCTAATGCAAGATAAGACATGGACAAGAGGCGGTAAGCCTGTACTTTTTCACTATAGCTGAAGCCTTTCCCTGAGAGACAAGAATTTAATCTGTTTATACTTTCGTAAAACTTACCAATATTATACTGCCCTTCAGCGTCATTTAATACATTTATACCACATTCCTGGGCATTAGCTTTGCTAATAATCAAAACTACAACTATCAATAACAGCCTTAAACGTAATTTTATGATCATAATTAGTTTTTATCAGTGGTTAAAGATTTATAAATACCAGCCATTGAGGTATGCCATCCGATTATCCGCTTATCTTCACTTGCTGTGTAGAGGAATTTTCCATCACTTGTATATATAAGACTGTAAACCCATTTATTATGTCCTCTGAGTGTGAGGATATCTTCCGTATTTTTTGATGCCATAATTGCATCAACATCCATTAATTTGATGGTTTGGTCGCTGCTTGATGAGGCCAGTTGAAGGTTTCCATTAACTGATTTAAATTTCAGGTCATTAACAGAAGAGGCATGTGGAGTAAAACTAATTGCCGCATTTGCAGAATTAAGTTTACGAAGATAAATCCCGCCATCATAGGTTCCGGCAGCTAAAATATCATCTTCAGGGCTAAGCGCAATACTTGTGATCCTTGAATTCAGGGTGATTACGGATTCCGGGTTTTGAGGAATATTCTCTGAATTGCTATAAACAGAAGCCTTATTTCCGGAAACCAGATATAACTTACCGTCCCGGCTATAGGTCATTGTTGAAAAATTACCCCGCGTAAACCTGACTTGATTTCCAGAATTCCCGGTAAGATAAATACCCAAACCCTTATTGCTTAAGATTGCAAATTCAGTATTGTTTTTAAAGAGTGCTATTTTAGCTATTCCTTCAAAAGTAAAGCGGGAGCTCTCTTTAATAGAAGTGCCTCCTGAAGCAAAGTCTAACAGAATACCCTTGCCTGTGGAGGTCACCACAATAGCTTTTGAACCATCCGGCGAGGTACTTACTGAACGGGCTTCATCCTTAAGATCAAAGGACGACAATGGTTCAAGCAGGCCATTTTCAGCCTTCAACAGGTAAAGCATACCTGATTCGTCAATTGAAATTAACTGGTTCCCGGCCGGTCCTGGTGCGATACTTCTAACAGAAAATTTGTGGGAAGAGAATTGATTTTTATTCTGAATAGCTCCAATCCAGTTGAAATGTAATGCATTATAAATATCACTATTTTGAAGCGGCCCATTATTATCTGCATTAAGCCTGTAGGCATTTATTACATTTTTTCTGCTTTCTTCCTGCTTATTATCATTCAAAAGCATCATTGCTTCATAGGCAAGATTTCTTGCCTGTGCAATATCTTTTAATCTTGAAGAAATCAAAGTCTGCTCCTTCGCAATCCTTTCATTACTTATAGCAAGTTCAGTCTGTGTTTCTGCAATACCTTGTTGTTGCCTTGCTATTTCTGCATTTTGTTCAGAAATAACCCTCTGACGTTCTGCATATGCCTTTTGATCTTCTGCAATAAGTTTCTGAAGCAAAGCATTCCGCTCACTTTTTTTAGCGTTCTCCTGCTCAGTTTCAGCTATTGATTTCTGAATCAGGGCCTGCTTCGCACTCCTCTCAGCCTCAGCTTCACTTTTCTGTGCAATCAGTTTCTGATCTTCAGCAAGTTTCCTTTGTCTTTTTGCTTCCTCGCTTTCCTTCTCTGCCAAAACGGTTTGCTTGGTTGCCAGATTCCTTAATTCAAACGAATAAATAGCGAGCAGGAAGGCACCAAATGCAATGATAGAGATGATGATGGTAATTCTTCTTGCCCTCCTTAAACGTTCCTTCTGCATCCTTTCCTTAAAAAGCAATTCTTTATCGTTTTGCTCTTTGCTATGATCCAGATAAAGTATTGCCCTATCAAATAAATCATTGTAACGGGATGCCCAAACAGCATTAGGGGAATTTTCTTCCTTCCAGTTCCATGCAACCTGCAATTCAGGATCTCTTAACAAACCACCCTTTCCCGCTTCATATAGATCGGCAGCATCACATAAACGAAGATAAATTGAAGCAGATTGGTTCTCTTCTTCAACCCACAGAATGAGACGCTCCCAAACACGCATAATACTTTCGTGGGAGATATCTATTATCGAATCTTCTGTAAGTGGAACTCCGACGGGTGGCATCAAAAACCCCCTGCCCTTTTTCCTGAAAACCTCTATAACCTGAATTACCTGTTCGGGTTTGGCATTGGATAATAGACAAAGTTCAGAAAGACGGCTTGGCCGCCTTACCCCCCTTGAATCTGCCCCACGCTCCGTAAGTGCCCTGAAAACCGATTCGCAAATTTGCTTTAATTCGGGGGTATCCAATTCTGCATAGGCTTCTTCGGCATGCTGGGATAAGGCATGCTCCATGGTACCTATCTCATTGTAATCATCCAGATCGATTTCCTTTTCTGAAAAGGGTTCCGGGTTGTTTTTTTTATAAGCATCCCAGGTACGCATGAGTGCATGCTGCAGGATTGGTAACTGATCCGGATTATCCCCGACATCATTCAGGAGCTGATTTAATAAACGTGGACTAATGCTTGCTCCGCCAACCCCTACCGGTCCGACGATTGCTTCCCTGCGCTCTTCGCGGGTCATTCTCGGTACCAGGTATTGTCCTTCATTAATCGCTTCTGGAAGGCCTCTGAATTCGGTACAATCACCCAGAAAGTCTGAACGCATCGTAAAAACGACGTAGATTGGCAATTCACGCTGCTCAGTTGCTTTTAAAAGCAAATTGATAAAGGCTACTGAATCCCTTTTGCCTTCTTTAGCCTCCTTCTCAAATTTTATGAAACGGAATAGTTCCTCAAACTGGTCGACAAGAATCAGAAGATTGTTTTTTGGATCTATTCCTGATTGTGTAAAGGCATCTATAAGTCCGAAATTGCTTCTCCTAAGTACACTTTCATTAATAGAAGAATACATCTGTTCATCATCCGGCGACTCATAATTGTATAATATTCCATTTTGGGATAAAGCACGGGCAAGATTTCCAATAGGGTTAACACCGGGCCTTAATGAGCATATTTTCCAGTTAGAACCTGCCCCTGACATAAAACCGCTATGTAAAGAAGGGATCAGCCCGGATTTTACGAGGGAAGATTTTCCACTGCCGGATGTACCAATTACTGTTAAAAAGCGCTGTGTACGCAGCTTTTTGAGAAGTTCATCAACCTGCTTCTCGCGTCCGAAAAATAGAATATCCTCTTCTTCTTCGAATGCCCTGAGTCCCGGAAAGGGATTTTGTATTATATCATCTAACATAAACCAGGTTGATTATATTTTGGACAATAAGCTTTTTAATTTTTCTTCAGGCAGGCCATTGAGTGCATTAATTACTTCTGCATCAAGGGTTCTGAACCTTTGTTTTGACATACTATCTGGTGGTGCGATATAAATAGCTTTAAATGCGAGAGGCTTCGCCCTCCCGTAGCCATTTATCTTCAGGAAATCCCTGGTTTTTGACCTAAGCCAGAGTTCATTTGCATTACTGAAGAATATGATGGCTGCCGAACAGGTTTTAAGATTTTCAATATGATCTTCCCTGATTCCTGATTCATCACCTTCAAAAATAGGAATCACCACCTCGTAGCCATTGTCAAATAAAAAATCCTCTAGGGGACGTATCTCATCAATATCAGATAAATCGCATATTAAATAAATGATTTTAGATGATTCATCATAGATTTCTGGCTGTTCCTCCTCTTTTTTCACCTCCTTTTTCATCGAATTCAGCTTGTCAATCACCACACTCTTAAAATCCTCCAATGAACCCTGGACCAGATCAGCACCGGCTATTCCCTCCTTTCCTGAATTAAGCTTGTCGATGAAACTTATCTGGCGATCATCCCCGGGCTCACAGCCTTCCGGGATCCAAATAAACCGGGGTATGGAATTTGCGGCACTATAAGAGGCTGCAACATCATTCTGTATCTCAACAATGGACTTT
Source organism: Daejeonella sp. (assembly GCF_030695525.1). Lineage (GTDB taxonomy): Bacteria > Bacteroidota > Bacteroidia > Sphingobacteriales > Sphingobacteriaceae > Daejeonella. The sequence continues at coordinate 12,621 of NZ_JAUYSS010000004.1, forward strand.
TGTGCCCCTTCGGGTACAACACCGTAGTTCTCGCCCAGAAGATGAATAGACAGGACAGCTTCACTGAGATTGGAAATCAGACTCTCGTTTAAAGGTTTCGCAATAAGAGGCAGTTGTTTATCGGGAAGGATATGATAGCCATAGCCTTGAAGTTCCCGCTTTAAACTGTCGCGAAAATCCTGGGTATCATAACTGGATTCGGCAAGGAATACTTTATCGGCAGACTGTCCATTAGCCGTTATTGGACTTTGATTCGAACTTGTCGCGGCAAGAGGCAGCTCAAGACTTTCTAAAAAAGAGCTGATATCATGCGCAAGATCATCCAACTTTTCCCAGTATAATCTTTCTGTTTCATTGCCAAAAGCCTGAGAAAGTTCCTTCACCCGACCTGTACCAGGGTCGGTATTATAAAATTCGTAACCCAAAACACCAGAGATCTTTTCGGGATGCTGCTCAATGCGGACCGGTGTTTTGATCACCTTGAAAATCCGTGCTTTATTACTGACAGTGAATCCGATATTGGTCTGGCTGGTATTATAAAATTCATCAACTTCCCTGATGCACCATTCAGATTTGACATAACGCGGGGTAATGATTGAGATCATGATGGCGACTTTCGCAAACTGATCTACGATCTGTTTATCAAAAACATGATTTCCCTGAAGGGAATCATCCCTCCAGATTACAGGTCTTCTTCCTAATAACTGTGCTAAGCGTATGTCAAGCGCACGGTGAAATTCAGATATCCAGCCTTTTTGATTCTGGATGAGTGACTCATCGTCTATATGTGCATAACTAATGAATATATCTGTTGGGAATTGCATAGGTGCCGGCTCAGTTTGACTTATAAATTTGGCTCAATAAAGGCAGTAAAAGAAAGAGGTTAAGGTCTTTTTCTTTTTCTACTTCAGTTAGTTTATCATATGAAATTAGCTGATCATGGATCTTTAACACATCCTTTAAAACATAGCGTTCCGCCTTATCAGATACCAATGGCCCATATTTATAATTAAAAACCATTTTTTCGGCACTCCAGCGTTTATGCTCCATTGGAGCCAGCTTTGCGTAATAGCGGGTTATATTCTCAATGGTCAGGGGATCACAGCCTATTCGTTTAAGTGAACTGAATTTTAATCCAAGCTGCCGGGCGGCATATCGGTTTGAATCTTTTTTTCGATGAGTTAGTATATTCCATCTTTTTTCGACAGATAAACGGGAATAAAGAGAATTATAATGAATTCCTGTTTTTTCAGAAAGATGTTTTATCAATTGTTTTTGAATTGTCCGGTCAGTGATCTTTTCATCTTTCTCAGGCATTTCATGCAGCAAAGCCTCAAGCTCATTTATCAGGGTATCGGCATTATCCACTTTCCAGTGATCTTTCAATTCATATGAAAACTCGTATTTAATTGAGTAATAGTAATTTATAATTTTTGAAAGCTTGTCAATCAATTCGGTTTGTTCAAGCAGGTTACGAGTGGTACACGTATCACTGATCAGGTGAAATAGCTGAATATTTAAACGTTTACTGAATACAAAGCTGGCATTTGTTTTAGGATCCCTGTTTGAGTCTAAGAGTTCTGTTATTCCGGCATCTTCAGGCAAACAGAGTATGATTGGGATCTGGGAAATGCTTAGTGTTTGATTGTACAAAAACTGACGTAGATTTGCTGAACTGCTGAGCAATTCAGAATCACTATTCCCAAACATATAGACCACTTTAACCTTACTGAGTTTTTCTATATCCTTTTTAGACCATGCGAAATTGGCATAGAAACTTCCATTCAATAATTTAACAGGATTTAGATCAATAAATTCGGAATGGAATGGGTATTTATAATTAAACTCATTGTAATAGGTATCTGCATCTTTATCAATCAGGTAAATTTTTAGATTATTCAATTCGGGATAATGGCTTAAAATGATATTTTCAAGCAAAAACTCTTCAGCCGACTGATTATATCCAATAATTGCAATGGCATTTTCATCATCCTTTTCAGGATTAAGGTATTCGTGTGGAGGATACTGATCATAGATCATACGGGCGGCCAGTTGGGAAACATTAAAGGTTTCCAGATCATATTCCTCATCCTGATTGTGAATATCCAGATAGTCTTTAAGAATGTTTATATTATTGTTATCAGTAATATGCAACAGGATCTTTAATGAATCATGAGTTTCCTTTTTCTGACGGAAGAACAATACTTCATTAGCAATTTCCATATTTTCCTGATCTGAATCACCACAGATAATACAGGTTTTAGCCAGAGCCAATGCGGCATCATTGATCACATTTCCATCTGAACCATTTCCGATAATAATCAAACCTCCTAACTCTTTTATTTGATAAATGAAATTATTCTCCTTATCACTTTCAACGATAACAACTTTATGTCCTCCTTCTAGCAATTCCTTAACAAGCTTATGACCAATCTCATTAAGCGAAAAAACAACAATATGATCTTTATAGGTAAATCTGATCCGGGCGATTACAAAAGCATTGTGTACCTGATCAAATACCAATGAAAATACTCCAAGACCGAATAGAATTGCAGCAAGGTATTGTGCAATTAAAAGGAAGGTGCTGCCTGGAACAGGATCCGCATTGCCCATAAGAAACAGGCATATTGTAGAGTATATTGCGGCAAAAAAGTTGAAATTTTCACCTGTAGTCTCCTTAAAACCAAGGATTCCCAATACAAACACCAGTAAAACAGATAAAACAATGAGTACAAGCTTTATTTTTTCTAGTTTACTGTTTGATTTAGAACCCATACCTTGATTTTTTATTAAAAATGCAAAAAGCTAATGTTTTTATGAAATAATATAGGAGGAAATTTTCAGATCCCATTTTCCGGGGAATCAAGCCATGTTATCGCTTGCTTTAAACAATTTAACCATTGCATTTATTCAAATTTTTGATAATTTTAATATAAATATTCCTGAATTTTTAATTGAATTAAGGTCTCAACCTTCAGATTATGTTTTATCAAAAGAAGAACAGTCTAAAAACAAACTCCGGTAACAGCTCTGCATCCGAATCCATAGCCTTAAGAAAAGGGTTTTCATTTCCGGCTGTCCCTGCATTACAAAGACAGGAAACAGAGGAGGAATTACAAATGAAAAAAATCCCTGCTCAACTCATGGAGGAAGAAGAACCTTTGCAGGGAAAATTTGATACCATACAAAAAGTAGAAGAAGAAGAACCTTTGCAGGGAAAATTTGACACCATACAAAAAGTTGAAGAGGAAGAGCCTTTGCAGGGAAAA